>NZ_JBEPPK010000005.1:0-341693 GCF_040547285.1 Hymenobacter sp. UYP22
ACTCACTCACTCACTCACTCACTCACTCACTCACTCACTCACTCACTCACTCACTCACTCACTCACTCACTCACTCACTCACTCACTCACTCACTCACTAAGTCTTCGAACGGAAGGTTGAGCAGGTCAAAATCGGCCCAGCGCTGGTAGTCGTAGTGCCACCACTCGTTGGGGTAATTGATAAAGCCCTGGCGTTTCATGGCGGCCAGCAGTACGCTCCGGTTGAAGAGGATATGGGGCGGCAGCTGGTTAAAGCGGGAATGCGCCTCGGGCGTCATTTCGTCATACTCAGTTGGCAGCGGCAAATGACGGCCAGTGGTATGTTCAACCAAGCCTACATCGACGGAGCAGCCCCGATTGTGGCGGGAGCCCCGCCAGGGTGGCGCAGCGAAATCCTCGTTACGCACATGCTCGAAAAACCGCACCGTTACGGCGTAGGGCCGGTAGGCATCATACACGCACAAACCCAAGCCCAGGAGGCGCAAGGCCTCTTGCACCCGTTGCAAAGCCTCGGCGGCTGGCTTGCGCAGAAAGGCCCTGGCTTGCGTATACGCGGGCTCGCCCAGCAAATTATGCGGTGTAGCATACCGGATATCCAGCACCAGATCAGGAATCAGACTGGTCAATTCTACCAGCTCGCGCTCCGGGTGGGCGGCTACTCGCTGGCGGTACTCCTGCACGGAAGAAACAACGGTGAGCCCGTACGCATTAACGGCCATACATTCAACTAAACCCTATGAAACCGCTGATTACGGGACTAACCGTTGCATACGCCACGGTTCAGCTTTTCGTTATTGTTTAGCCGTTTTTCAGCAAGATTCTACCGCTGCCGGCTTCGTTCCAGCTGGTACACGGCCTCACCCAGTCGCCGCAAAAAGGGCAAGCCCACCGCATCGTAGTCGTAGTGGTCATCGTTGAGCACCTCGTCCGCATTCACGTACAGCACCGCACTCAGCAGAAACTCTATTTTGTTGGCCTGGTCGGTTACGTAGGCGTTGTCAATGAGGAAGCCGTAGGCCTGGCCAATTTTGTTGTAGATGCGCACTCCTTCGGGCAGGCCCCCCGGGGCACCACCTGCCAGCAGAAACTTGGCGTAATTATCGGGGTAATGGCTGGGGGAGTAGCGGGGCCAGTGGCTTTGCCGGGGTTGCCGGTGCAAGTGGTCGAGGAGCAGCCGGCGGTCCAGGGTATCCAGGGCGAAGCGCTGCCGGGCGGGCACTGAAGCCGGGAACAACAAAGCACGTAATGTACGCTGCAAATCCGGCAGCGTGGTGGCGTTGCGGGCAGCAAAGGGCATGGGCTGGCCGATGCGCTGCTCGCTTTGTAGGTAGGCTTGGCCGACAGTACGCCGCCGCGGTGGCCCTTTCCCCCATTTGCCCGTGAACGTGGCTGGGGGTTGCACGTACAGGGGACGGCTCAGGCTGGAATCCGTGAACAGCGCAACGGGGTTGGTGTTTCGGGCCGTGGCGTCCTGGTCGCCTACCGACAGGCGGTGGCGTAGCACGGTACGACGCAGGCCGTGGCGGCGCAGCTCGGTTTGCAGGGTAGCGGGCCCGACAAACTCGTAGAGGCGGTTGTAGGCATCATTATCACTTACCAGCAGCAGTTTGCGCACGTACTGCCCCACGCTGGCCCGCTGGTTTTGGCTGCTGGTGTCGCGCAGTACCCGGTTTTGTCCGGCTGCAGCTGAATCGGTGCGCATGGGCGAGTTGCTGGAGAGGCCCGGCACCTGTGCAGCCAGGCGGTGTACTTTCTCCAGTGCCAGTATGGCCGCGGGCAATTTGA
Source organism: Hymenobacter sp. UYP22 (assembly GCF_040547285.1). NCBI lineage: Bacteria > Pseudomonadati > Bacteroidota > Cytophagia > Cytophagales > Hymenobacteraceae > Hymenobacter > Hymenobacter sp. UYP22. The sequence goes on from NZ_JBEPPK010000005.1 coordinate 1,786, forward strand.
TGGCGCTGGCCGGATAGAAATACTCCCGGGGCCGCAGCCGGTAGCTATACTGCCGGAAATGGGGCCGTCCCTGCCCGTCGCGGCGGATTTGGGTGTACAGCACTTGCAGCCGGTGCCGCCGAGCGTCCCGGGCCACGGGCGCCAGCACCGCATCGGTGCGGAACAGTCGGGGCAGCGGGTTTTGCGCCCTGCCTTGGCTATTGACGCCTCCCAGCAACGCACACACAATGAGCAACCATTTCATGCCGCTTAATATACCGGTATCTACCCAGCAACGCCCGGCCACATGCGGGTCAGGCATACGGTCGGGCGCTGTTGTAGGTAGCCGCAGGGCTATTCGTCAGTGTCAGGCTGAGCTGCTGGCTCACTGTTTTCCTGGGGCGAATCGGGGCCGCCTTCCAGGCCGTTGGTTTGGTCAGAGTTGCCGTAGCCGCCCCGAATGCCGGCGCCGCTGTCGGTGGATAGTTGCTCCTGGGTGGTTTCGGGCGTTTTAGCAGTGTTGGGCTGCTCTTGGGCAGGTTCTTGCGGATGCTGAGCCATAAGGGGAGAGAAGTGAAGAGTTACAGATTTACTTGGCCGGTTTCGCCGCCCGATACGCCGGTGCCGCTGCTGGTAGTGTTGCCGCCTACGTCGCCATCCTCGGCATTGCCGGGGGCATCGTAGTTAGGTGCGCCGGAGCGTACCCGGCTACCGCTAATGGCCTGGCCACCTTCGGTGCCGCCACTGCCGGAGTTGTCATCGGCGTTCAGGCCGGTATCGTGGCTGCCAGCCGCCTGGCGGCCTTCGGGCTGACGCTGAGCCGGCTGATTATCAGTGGCCTCGGGCAGGTTGCGGGCGTCGGTGGGTTTTTCGGGAGACTGATTCATGGGATAGGAAGAGTAGGTGGAAAAGCCCGGCCCGGGGGCTGAGCACTTACCAGCCTATACGCACCCGGCCGGGTCGCGTTCAACTCAGGGCTGTTGAAATGCGGCGGCTTTTCGGCAATTTAGAGCCGCTTTTACTTCCGTTACCCGTCGCTCTATCCACTCATGTCCTCGTCCTCCGATTCTTTTTTGCAGAAATCCAGCGAAGAGTTACTGTACCTGGTGCAGCACCCGGAGCTATATCATGCCACGCTGGTAGCCGAGGCCGGCCGGGAGCTGCGCCGTCGGGGTGTCGATTTACCCCGCCCCCACGTGCAGGCTCAAATGCCGGAGCAGGCACCGCAGCAAGCTGCTCCGGCATTTGAGCCTGCACCTCACCACTACGCGGAGGAGGCCCCCTCTCCCCTGGCCCGCTGGTGGCCCGCCGGCTTGATTGCCGCCGCTGTGGCCGGCCTTGCCTGGTGGGGCCTGCGCGAGTCCACTGCCACTTCGGCGGCCGTGGCGGCCAAGCCGGTTTCAACCGAGCCCATTGTGCTGGAGGCAGTGAAGGCCGACCGGATGCCCGATTTCGAGGCAGAAACCAGCCGGCAGGTAGCTACCACCCGTCGGCAGCTCTCCCCCACCGACCGCGCTGATACCACGGCGGCCGGGCGCTACGCCCGCATGGCTCGCCGTTATTGGCTGGCTGAAAACGCCGCCGCCTACCTCACCAAGCAGGCCGCCGGCAAAAAAGTATCTACCGTATTTCCGGGCCAAGTGACTATTGCTCTGGAGCGCATTACCTGGTTTATGAAGGCCAAGGCGTATAACCAGCACCTCACCCCCAAAATGGAAGAGCGCCTGGCCCTGATGCAGCAGGGCTTGGTGCTGCGCCGCAATTCTCTGGAAAACCTGAAAACCCGCTACGAAACGTACGGGGAGACTTACCTAGACCGGGACCTGAACCGCGCCGATTTTGAGGCCTCTGATATTGGGGGCGAATTGCTGGGCCAACCGAGCAAGCGCGCACCTATGCAGGGCAATATTTCGGAACTGTAACGGCTACTCTGCCCGCCGTGTAATCCTGTCAGGTAGCGGGGCCTGGCAGGGTTTATGACGCGTCCCGGCTGGCTTCACCACCGAAGCCCTGCTGTGCACGTTGTGGTATGCCTGAGTTACCTACACCCGCTGATATATTCGCCGAAAAGACGGATGCCGAGTTGCTGTACCTGGCCCAGCACGCGCAACAATACCCGGAGGCCGTGGGGCAGGCCGCCGTGCGGGAGTTACAGCGCCGGGGCCTGATACCGGATGTTTCGGCTGGCCCGCCGGTACCGCAAGCCGCTCCCCCCACTCCTACTGCAGACGCCACCATCGGCAGCACGCTGCTGGGAGTTTTCGGGTTTCGGGCGGGCTACCGCGTCACGCCCCTGCTGCTTTGGCTGAACCTGTTGGGGTATGTTCTGTTAGCATCGGCTGGCCGCAACTTCTGGCAGCCCCCGGCCGCTACGCTGGTGCAATGGGGCTCCAACTTTTCGCCCTTTACCCTGCACGGGCAGCCCTGGCGGCTGCTGACCAGCGTGTTCCTGCACGGAAGCGTGGCGCATTTGCTGATGAATATGGCCTCCCTGGTATTTCTGGGGCTGCTGACGGAACGCCTGACGGGTTCCCTGCGGCTGCTGCTCCTATACCTGCTGTGCGGGGTGGCGGGCAGCCTGGTTAGCCTATGGTGGCACGCGCAGGGCGTTAACTCGGTGGGGGCCTCGGGGGCTATTTTTGGGCTGTACGGGGTGTTACTGGCTACGTTGCTACGGCGGCCCGGCGCCTTTTCCAGGCCGCAGCGCTACACGGTGGGGCTGTTTGTACTCTACCTGCTGGCGGGTAGCCTGGCGGGCGGCCTCCAAACGTATACCACCGACAACGCCGCCCACATTGGTGGTTTGGTAACGGGGGCTGTGCTGGGGGCAGCCTTTCCGCCGCCTGCAGCGGCTACCCCGGCCAGTTGAGTTACGTACGCTCGGGGGCTGTAACAGTAACCTGAGCTCTTGGTTACGTATATTCTCCCCTTCCCTCCAGAGCCCAACCGCCTATCCACTGCTGACCCTGTGACCGAAACGCCCGACCTGCCCACTGACAACGCGGGCCCAGACAATGATGCGCCGCGCCCTTCGCGCTGGCGGCGGGCGGCAGCGGCCGTGGGCCGGGCCGCCCGCGCACCCTTCAATGGGGCGGGCTTGCTTTACCGCGTAGGCCAGGAGAACCTGCATTTCACCTTGCCAGTGCTCAACGGCGCGTTTGGCGACCAGTTGGCCGCCTGCCACGACCGGCGGGCCATCCGGATGAGCTTCCGCCGCTATGAGGCCGATGTGCCGGTGGCGGGGCTAAGCCTGCAGCCGGCGGCTGAAGGTAGGCCGCGCAAAACCGTGGTGTTTCTGCACGGGCTGATGGGCGACGAAATCATCTGGCAAACCGGCAACGGCCCCGAGGATTTGCGCTTCGGCCCGCGCCTGCAGCAGGAAACCGGCGTGTGCTGCCTATATGTGCGCTACAATTCCGGCCTGCACATTTCCGAAAACGGCCGCCTCCTGCACCAACTGCTCACGGAGCTACTGGCCACTTACCCCGACGCCGTGGGCGAGTTGATATTGGTGGGCCACAGCATGGGCGGGCTCGTGATTCGCTCCGCGGGGTATTATGGAGCAATTAAAAATGAAGAATTAAAAATTAAAAAAGAGTCAGATTCGGCTGATCCTCTCGATAAAGAATCTGTTCCTCCAACGACGAAACACCAACAACCAGCAACCAACAACGAACCACCATCCTGGCTAAACCGGCTGCGGGACGTATTTCTGCTGGGCGTGCCGAATGACGGCTCGTTTCTGGAGCAGAACAGCCACCTCACCAGCCTGATTCTGCGTAAAATCAACCTCTGGCCCACCCGCGCCATCAGCGGCCTGATTGACAAGCGCAGCAACGGCATCAAAGACCTGCGCCACGCCCGGCTGGTGGATGAGGACTGGCAAAGTGAGCACGCCGACGACCTGTTTCCGCCCCGTACGGTGGTGCCGCCGTTGCCGGGAGTGCGCTACCACATTCTGGTGGGCTCGTTGCTGAAATCGGCCATCTCCGCCCTGCACGACTACTTCGGCGACGGACTGGTGGGCGCGGGCAGCGCCCGGGGCCGCATCTTCCAGGACCCCGCCGCCCCGCCCGAACTGCTCATCAGCACCCACGTCTACGCCAAGCTCCACCACGGCACCCTGCTCAGCAGCCCCGAGGTGTACCATTACCTGCGGGAGCGGATTAGGGAGTGAGTTAACGACACTAAAACCTGTCATCCTGAGCACAGCGAAGGACCTTATCACGCAGAAACGACAATCGTAACAACGACTCGTTCAGGCGTGATAAGGTCCTTCGCTGTGCTCAGGATGACAGGTTTTAACTAATTACGCCCCCTTTACCCTCACACCCTATTCTACCCAATTACCAGCTCCGTGAAGTCGGCACCAACTACCACGGCGGGCAGGGTGAGGCCGGTTTCCAGGGTGGCTTCGGTAGCTTCGGCGGGCTGGCCGTCGGTGCTGAAGGCGGTGGGCTGGAACGGCAGGCCGTGGAGCACCACGCGGTAGGTGGTCCAGGTGGGCTGGTAGGCGCCTTCCGTTTCCTGTTGCAGCAGCAGGCCCTTTTCGGAGCCGGTTACGCGGAAGCGGCGGGTGGTGCTGTGGCCCTGCTGGTAGCCGTAGCCTTCGCCTCCATCCTCGTACAGCACGCTGGTTTCGGTACCCTGCTTGAAGTACACGTGCAGGGTTAATTCTTCCACCACTCTCTCTCCCACGTACTGCATGAGCGGGTACATGGGCACCACGGCTCCCGCCTTGATGAACAGCGGAATGCGGCTCAGGTCGGCGGCGGCCCATACTTCCTGGCCGCCGGTTTTGGCCTCGTCGGTGTAGTAGTAGAACCAGTCGCCGCGGGGCAGGTACATCCAGCGGCCATCGGCACCGGGCGTGGTAATGGGGCACACCAGCAGATGGTCGCCGAGGCTGAACTCGGCCATGCGCAGGTAGGTGTCCGTGTCGGCTTGGTCGAGGAAGGCCAGGGGGCGGAGCATGGGCGTGCCCTGGGTGGTGTGCTGCCAGAACGTGGTGTACATGTAGGGCAGCAGGCGGTAGCGTAGCTCAATGAACCCTTTAGCTAGCTCCATGAAATTCTCCCCGAAGCTCCAGGGCTCCTGGTCCCCGTGGTCGCCGGAGCTGTGGGTGCGGAAGAACGGGTGAAAAGCTCCCAGCGCCACCCAGCGCACGTACAGCTCGCCGTCGGGCGTGTCAATAAAGCCGCCAATATCGGAGCCGATAAAGGAGAAGCCCGAAATGCTCAGGCGCTGGCACTGGATGTTGGCCAGCCAGAGGTGCTCCCAGCTGGCAATATTGTCGCCGGTCCAGCCGGAGGAGTAGCGCTGCCCGCCGGCGTAGGTGCTGCGCGTGATGGTGAAGGGCCGGTTGGGGTAGCTGAAGCGCTTCACGCCCTCGTTGGTAGCCCGGGCCATCTGCATGCCGTAGATGTTGTGGGCCTTTTTGTGGGAGGCGTGGTGGCCATCGTAGCCAAAGCGCACATCATCCGGAAAGGTGCCCTTTTCGAACACGGCCGGCTCGTTCATGTCGTTCCACACGCCTTTCACGCCTATTTCCTGCACCAGCTCCTTAAACAGGCCGGCCCACCACTCGCGCACGTCGGGACGGGTGTAGTCGGGGAAGTTGCAGAGGCCGGGCCACACGGAGCCTTTCATCAAAGGCCCGTCGGCGCGGCGGCAGAAGAAGTCGTTTTTCAGTCCCTCGCGGAACACCGAGTAATCGGGGTCAATCTTGATGCCGGGGTCGATAATTACCACGGTTTTGAAGCCATCCTGGGCCAGCTCCTGTACCATGCGCTTCGGCTCGGGGAAGTGCGTAGGGCTCCAGGTAAAGCACCGGTACCCGTCCATGTAGTCGATGTCGAGGTAGATGGCGTCACAGGGAATTTTCCGGTCGCGGAAGCCTTGGGCAATGGCCTTCACGTTGCTCTCGGGGAAGTAGCTCCACTTGCACTGCTGGTAGCCCAGGGCCCACAGCGGAGGCAGTTCGGGCGGGCTCGTGAGGCGGGTGTATTCCTGAGTCACCTCCATCAGGGAGGGACCGTAGATGAAGTAGTAGTTCATTTCCCCGCCCTGGGCCCAGAACGAGGCCACGTCGGCCCGCTCGGCGGCAAAATCGAAGGAGGCTTTAAACGTGTTGTCAAAGAAGATGCCGTGGGCCACTTTCTGGTGCAGGGCCAGGAAAAACGGAATGTTTTTGTAGAGCGGGTCGGAGCCTTTCTGGTAGCCGTAGGTATCGGTGCCCCAGTTGGTGAACTGCTTGCCGCGCAGGTTCATGTTGTCGGGCTTGTCGCCGAGGCCGTAGTAGTGGGCTCCGCTCTGCACCTGCTTGCTCATCTTCACGATGTCGTTGCCCGACTCGTACTCGTACTCCCAGTGGAAGCCTTTTTCGTCGTCGGTGAGCACCAGGCCGGAGCGGTTAAGCACCCGGGTGCGCAGATTTTCCTTGTCCACCACGCAAATCAGGCGGTCGGTGGTGATGCGGTAATGGTCGGGCTTTTCGCGGAACTCCAGAAACTCCAACTCCTGCCGGGCGGGCACGCCATCGGAAAACGCATAGCTGAAATCAGGCGGGAATACGCCTTCCGTGATGTAGCGGAAGCGCAGCACTTTATCGGTAATTACCTGCAGACTGAGCTGCACGCCATTATCACAGCGGAAAATGAAGTCGGTACCCTGCCGCTCACTTGAAAGTACCCGGCCGGGGTACAGCTCCTGACGAGCCTGGGCGGCCAGGTCATTGACCATGTAGTTCAACTCCTGAATATTGTCGGCCATGCAAATAGGGTGTCGAAGAGAAAAAGTTGTGTATTCTGCGCGGCGGCAGCGCCTTACCGGAAAGGCATTCCGTAAAGGTAAACAGCTGGCGGGGTACGGCCCAGCGGAAAGCGCGCCGTTTTCGACCGGCCGCAGTTTTCGCGCTACCGGTACCTTTTTTCTCTACCTTGCCGTACTCCGGATTACTGCTTAGCTTACTTTCTATGCCCCCTGCCCCCTTGCATGTGCTGCTGCTTGGCTGGAACGATGCGCCCCGCACCGGGGAGTTGGTTCCAGCCCTTGGTTCGTTAGTTGGAAATCTGGCCCCGGCGGCCACCTTATCGGTGGTAGTGCCCCACCAGCCGACTACCGCGCTGGGGCAGGTGGCCCACGTCACTTCCCTGGCCGATCTAACGCCCGAACAAGCCTCCGCACCGGTTTCCCTGCCCCATCAACGGCCGGCAGCTTGGCAGCGCCCCGCCGCTCCTTACACCGGCACGGCGGCCGATGGCGCCGCTGGCCCCGATGCTCCGGCCCTGCCTAGCGGGGCCAGCGGCGGCTGGAACACTCCGGCCGCGCCCTACCTGGGCGCCACACCGGGCTTGCCGGACACGGCAACCAGCGCCGTGTTAACCGACGTGCACGGTTTTGCGGCGGCAGAGGAGCGCCCGGCGGTTATTGACCAGCGTGCGGCCCGGGTGGCGGTGCAACACTCGGTAGTTTCGCAGCTGGAAGCCGAAGCCTCTGAGCTGCCCGCACAGGATTTGCTGTTGAACCGCGACGAATTTGCCCAGGGCGCCGAGCCGGATTCAGGCGAAGCTACTGACCTCCAAGAACTCGCCGACACCCTAAGCCCGCACGCCGAGACCAGGACGGCTGCCCACGCTACTTTACCCGAGGCCCTGGCCGTGCTGGGCCTGGACCTCGCCCCCACTGCCGACCTCAATTTTCAGGTGATACAGTACGCCCGCTTTGCCACGCGCCAGGCACTGCAGGATACTTTTTCCGTAATTTACGCCTCCGATTGGCCTACCTGGCTGGCGGGCCTGGAAATTCGGCAGCAGACGGGCCGACCTTTGGTGCTACACGTGCACAGCCTGGCTCAGGAGCGCGCCACACCGGCCGACCGGGGGTGGGCCCTGGAGCTGGAGCGGCTGGCCCTGCGCCGCGCCGACCTGGTACTGGCTGCCTCCGATGAGCTGGCTCACCTGCTGCAAATGCGCTACCAACTGGGCCCCGAACGCCTGCAGCTAGTAGATCCCGCCGATACGGAAACGCTTCGCAGCCTGCTGCTGCAACTTGAAACCCGCACCCCCGGACGCTAATCCGCAGTTTTTTTGCCTACCGCATGAGTTTAGAAACACCCCTCCGCCACGAGTTCGATGCCCCCATGGAAATGGATGGGGCCGACAGCGGCGTTTTCCTGGTTGTCCCGTTCAGTGTGCCCGATACCTACGGCACAAAGGGTCCGTTGCCGGTTATCGGCACCATTGACGGGTTTCCCATCCGCACCAACCTGGTGCCGTTCGGCGACGGGCAGCATATGCTCAGCATCCGCAAAGAGGTGCGCAACGCCATCAACAAAACCTGGACGGATACGGTGCACCTGGTATTGGAGCGCGACACCGAGCCCGGTGGAATTGAACTGCCCACCGACTTTGAGCAGGCTTTGGAACGGGCCGGCCTCCGCGTGCAGTTTGACGCGCTGCCTTTCACCCAGCGCAAGGACTTAGCCCTGCGCATTGCCCGCACCAAGAAAGACGAGGCCCGCTCCCAGCGCATTGAAGACGCCCTGGAAGTTGCCCGGACCGGCCGCAAAACCAAGCAGTAGATTTGTACAGATATCAAACAGAAAAGCCGCTCGGTTCCTAAGAACTGAGCGGCTTTTCTGTTTGCTATCTGTTCGAGTCCGTTGAAATGCTGCCTGATTGGCACCGGCCGTTTTTCCAGTTACACCCGAGCCAATACCAAGGCAGTGCGACTAGTTACGTAGAGGCTCAGCTTGTTAACGCCATCATCCTGGAAGGTTTCGTAGGTCAGCCCGTCGTCAACCCGGCCGAAGCCGCCGAATTGCGCATCATCGGAGTTGAGTACGATGCGGTAGCGGCCGGGCGTGGGCACCACAAAGCGGTAGTCGGGCACGCTCCGGTCTACGTGGAAGCTGAACACAAATACCAGGTTGCCCCGCTCAAAAATCATGACCTGATTATTTGAGTCGATGTTGAGTTGGTGGGCCGGGCCGGCGGTGAGCAGGCGGTTGGATTTGGCCAGATTCAGCATGGCCTTATCAAACTGCAGCAGGTACTGGAATTTCAGGTCCGGGTTGTCGGCCAGGCTCCACTGGCGGCGGGCGAAGTGGTGGCTCCAACCGTTGCCCTCGCGCGGAAAATCCACCCACTCGGGGTGGCCGAATTCGTTGCCGATGAAGTTCAGGTACGCCTCGCCACCCAGGCTGAGCGTAGCTAGCCGGATGAGCTTGTGCAGGGCCACGCCCCGGGCCGTAATGGGGTCGGGGTCGGCGCGGTGCATGTGCTCGTAAATAGCTGAGTCGAGCAGCCAGTGGGCCAGGGTTTTGTCGCCTACCAGGGCCTGGTCGTGACTTTCGGCGTAGGCCACGGTTTTTTCGCCGGCGCGGCGGTTGGTGAGCACGTGCCAGAGGTCGTGGAGGTTCCAGTCCTCGTCGCGGGTGTGCTTGAGCAGCTTGATCCAGTAGTCCGGAATGCCCATGGCCAGGCGGTAATCGAAGCCGATGCCGCCCTCCTCAATGGGCCGGCACAGGCCGGGCATGCCGCTCATATCCTCGGCAATGAGCAGGGCGCTACGCTTCAATTCCCGCACCAGCGTGGTAGCTAGTTGCAGGTAGAGAATGGCGTCCTCGTCGGCGTCTTCGCCAAAGTACTGCTCGTAGCTTCCAAACCCGACTCCCTCGCCGTGGTGGTGGTAGAGCATGCTGGTAATGCCATCAAAACGGAACCCATCAAAGTGGAATTCCTCCAGCCAGTAGCGCAGGTTGCTGAGCAGAAACTGCTGCACCTCGGGCTTGGCGTAATCGAACAGCTTGGAATCCCAGCCGGGGTGGTTGCCGCGGGGCCCTTCGTGGAAATACTGCCCGCCCGAGCCGTCGAAATCAGCCAAGCCTTCGGCCTCGTTTTTTACGGCGTGGGAGTGCACCACGTCCAGCAGCACCGCAATGCCCCGGCGGTGGGCCTCGTTGATGAGCTGCTTCAGCTCCTCGGGCGTCCCGAACCGGGATGACACCCCGAAGAAATTGGCCACGTGGTAGCCGAAAGAGCCGTAATACGGATGCTCCATCACCGCCATCAGTTGCAGGCAGTTGTAGCCCTCGGCCTGAATACGGGGCAGAATCTGCTCGGCAAACTCTAAGTAAGAGCCCACCTTACCTTCTTCTAGGGCCATGCCCACGTGGGCCTCGTAAATCAGCGGCTCGCGCACAAAGTTGGGTACCCGAAACTTCTGATCCGACCACACAAAGGGCTGTTCCGGCTTCCAGACCTGCCCGGCAAAATCGTGGGTGTTGGGGTTTTGCACGGCCCGGCGCAGCATGGCCGGCAGCCGGTCTTTACCGCCCTTGGCCGTTACCACGTGTACTTTATAAAGTGAGTGGTGGGTGAGGCGGTCTTTGTAGTCTTTATCGGCCAGAAATACCTCCCATACGCCATCCTGGCCGCGGGTGAGCGGGGTAGCCTGCCGGTCCCAGTTGTTGAAGTCGCCTACCAGATACAGTGCTTCGGCGGCGGGGGCCCATTCCCGGAACCAGTAGCCCCGGCGGCGGCCATCGTAGTTGAGGCCCAGGCGCTGGTAGGCCAGGGCAAACTTGCTCAGGGAGCCGCACTGGGCCGTTATTTCGGCCAGGCGCTGCTCCAGGCGCTGCTGGCGCTGCCGCAGCACCGGCTCAAACGGGGCCAGCCAGGGGTCGTGCTGCACGAGGGGCAGGTGAGCCGTGGTTTCTTCGGTAGTAGCGGGGGCCAGCGGTTCGGTAGTCATAATCAGGAGGCACAGGTCTGGTTCAGGCCAAAGCTACGCGGATTAGGGAACCGGGGTTGGTTGTCGGTTAGCCGGTACTGGTTGCCGATTGGCCAGTTACTGGGTAAACCGGCACGCATGCGCCGCCTTTTGGCCGCGCCCCGGTCCGGCGGGCGGCAGCCCGTCGGGCCGGTTGAAGTTAGCTGACACCCGCGCGGCACGCCCGGCCCGGACGACAACCGGCCCGACGGGCTGCCGCCCGCCGGACCGGCGCATCCGGCACGAAAACTACTTGCGGCCTCTCGTACTTTTACATTCCTATGCGACACCGTATCCCCTTCCTGCTCCTGACGGCCCTGGCCGCCTGCACCACTGCCCAGCCCACCACAACCGCTCCGGCATCTGCCGCTGCCACCCTGGCCGCGCCCATTCCGGCGGCTACGCCCGTAGTCACGGCCAAAGCCATGGTGGTATCGGCTCACCCCGAGGCTACCCGGATTGGCGTGGAAATTCTGCAGAAGGGCGGCAATGCCTACGATGCGGCCGTGGCCGTGCAGTTTGCGCTAGCCGTGGCGTTGCCAGTAGCTGGGAACATTGGCGGCGGCGGATTTTTGCTCTACCGCGGAGCCGACGGCCAGGAAGGGGCCCTGGATTTCCGGGAAACCGCCCCGGCCGCTGCTTCCCGGGATATGTACCTGGATGCGCAGGGCAACGTGATACCCAACTTGAGCACGTTGGGCCACCTGGCCGCCGGCGTGCCCGGCACCGTGGCCGGCATGTGGGAGTTGCACCGCAAGCTGGGCAAGCTACCGTGGAAAGACGTGGTGCAGCCCGCCGTTGACTTAGCCGCCAAGGGCCTGAAGCTGACGGAGAAAGAAGCCGCCGGCCTCAACGGGCAGCACGAAACGTTTGCTAAACTCAACCCCGGCAGCGCGTATCTGAAACCGAACCCCTGGATGGCCGGCGAGATTATCCGCCACCCTGACTTGGCCCGCACGCTGGAGCGGGTTCGAGAACAAGGCAAGGCCGGTTTCTACGAGGGCGAAACGGCCAACCTATTGGTAGCCGAAATGCAGCGCGGCGATGGCATCATCACCAAGCAGGACCTGCTGAAGTACGAGCCCAAATGGCGCACCCCACTCCACGGCCAGTATCGGGGCTACGAGGTGCTGACGTTCCCGCCGCCCAGCTCCGGCGGGGTAGCCCTGCTGCAGATGCTGCAGATGCTGGAGCCCTACAACCTGGGCCGGGCCGGCTGGCACTCGCCCCAGGCTACCCACTGGATTACCGAAGCCCAGCGCCGGGTGTACGCCGACCGCGCCACTTACCTCGGCGACCCGGACTTTGGTAAAGTACCTGTGGCCCAGTTGTTAGAAAAGCCTTACAACAAGCAGCGCATGGCCACTACTCTGCCCTACCGCGCCACGCCCAGCGCCCAGGTTACGGCTGGGGCCAACCTGCCCGGCTACGAATCGGATCAAACCACGCACTACAACGTGGTGGATGCTCAGGGCAACGCCGTCAGCTGCACCACCACGCTCAACGGGGCCTACGGCAGCAAAGTAGTAGTAGCCGGGGCCGGATTCCTGCTCAACAACGAAATGGACGACTTCAGCAGCAAACCCGGCACACCCAACTCCTACGGGCTGGTGGGTGGTGCGGCCAACGCCATTGCCCCCGGTAAACGCATGCTGTCTTCCATGACGCCGGCCATCCTCACCAAAGGCAACAAGCTGGCTCTGGTAACTGGCACCCCCGGCGGCAGCACCATCATTACCAGCGTGCTGCAATCCATCCTTAACGTGGTGGATTATGGCATGAACGCCCAGCAGGCCGTGGCCGCCCCCCGCCTGCACCACCAGTGGCTCCCGGATCAGATTGACGTGGAACAGGGTGCTCTGTTGCCCGTCGCTCAGGACACCCTCCGGGCCCGGGGCTACACCCTCAACCCACGCAATGCCTGGGGACGGGTAGAGGTAATCCGGGTGCTGCCTGACGGCAAGCTGGAAGGTGGCGCCGACCCTCGCGGCGACGACGCGGCGGCGGGGTATTAAACGGTAAGCAGTGCTCTTACTTCTTCCGGAAGGTAGGCGGTGAGCCGCATGAATTCCAAAAGAAGCAGTACGCTACATTCACGGATGTTGTAGAAACGGTCCTGCTGGTCCGGTGGTTGATGGCCGCCGAACTGGCAGGACTGTTTGCGCAACCACTATTACCTACAAAGCGCACCTGGTTATTGCATATATTCAACTTTACATTAAAATACAAATATTCCTTTATCGTGTAAAACAGATCCTATATATTCGTCCCGCTTTCCGCTCCCCTTAGCCCCTGTGCGGGCTCCTTTCTCCTCTACCTACCTATTGCCAACTGCATATACCGTGTGGTTTCACACGCGGCCGGCATTTCCATGTCCATTCTTTCCTAAAACTTCCTCTATGGAACCAATACTTGGAGAAATCCGCGCAGTCGCATTTCCTTTTGCCCCGATGAACTGGGCTATCTGCGACGGCTCATTGTTACAGATTCGCTCGAACGCCGCGCTTTTTTCCATACTCGGCACGCAGTTCGGCGGCGACGGCCGAACCACCTTTGCCTTGCCGGATATGCGGGGCCGCGCCGTAGTGAATGCCGGCACCGGTGCCGGCCTGAGCTCCTATCCTGTGGGCACTAAAGCAGGGCAGGAAACCGTGACGCTGGATCCAACGCAGATGCCGGCACACACCCACACCCTGGGCAATATCAAGGTAAACCCAACCGATGCGAACGTCAGCTCGCCTAGTCAGGCTTACCTAAGCAATACCAGCAAAGCTCAATACGGGGAAACGCCTGGCACCAACACCGCCATGGCCCCCGACTCGGTGCAGGGCACGGGTATACCAACGGGGGGCTCACTGCCGCACAGCAACATGCAGCCCTACCTTACGCTCAACTATATCATTGCTCTGCAGGGCATCTTCCCGCAGCGTCCTTAGTTTTTCCTTCCCTCTCTTCGCATTCTATTCATGGAACAATACCTCGGAGAAATTCGCATTTTCGGCGGCAACTTCGCCCCGGTTGATTGGCTGTTCTGCCAGGGCCAGCTGCTCCAGATTGCAGATAACGACGCTTTATTCACCCTGCTGGGCACCACTTACGGCGGTGATGGAGTAACTACCTTCGCCCTGCCCAATATGGCCAGCCGCGTGACGGTTGGCCAGGGCCAGGGCCCCGGGCTGGCCAACTATGTCGTTGGGCAGGTAATGGGTACGGAAGATGTAACGCTGACTACGCTGCAGCTACCAGCGCACACGCATCCTTTCAATGGCACCATCAACGCCATTGCGGGCGACAGCGCTACTGGTCAGACCAACCCCACCGGAGCCTACTTCAGTGACCGGGGCGAATCGGCCTACAACACCGCGTTGGGTGATACTCCCGCCACGCTGGGAGCCGACGCCCTCAGCGGGCAAATAGCGCCGGCCGGCGGCTCCAGGCCCCACACAAACATCCAGCCGGTAACGGCTATCAACTACATCATCGCCACTGCCGGCATCTGGCCCTCACAGCCCTAAGCGCGGCCGGTAGTCGTTTTATCCTTTCATTTTTTTACGTACCTCCTTCTATATGGACGCTTTTATCGGGGAAATCCGTCTGATGGGTTTTCCTTTCGCACCGAAAGGCTGGCTGTTTTGCCAGGGCCAACTGCTCTCCGTTTCGGCAAACCAAGCCCTGTTCTCCTTACTAGGCACCATGTACGGCGGCGATGGGCGCACCACGTTTGCGCTGCCTGACCTGCGCGGCCGCGTAGCACTGGGTGCAGGCCAAGGGCCGGGGCTGGCTCCTTACGCTCAGGGCCAGATGGGCGGCACGGAAATCATAACGCTTACTGCGGATAGTATGCCGAAGCACGAGCACGCGTTTACGGGGGGCACCATCAAAACCGCCGCCGCCGCTGAATTCTCCCAGGCAGATCAGTCGTATCCGGCACCCGGCGCCGTTACGCAATTTGCCGTGGGTAAACCAAATGTTACGCTGGCCCCTGGCAGCCTGTCAACTACACTGTCGCCCATGGGCGGCAACCAGCCGCACGAGAACCGCCAGCCCATGGCCGTGATGAACTACGCCATTGCCACCCAGGGGTATTTCCCTTCGCGCGGCTAACGCATTCCCTTTATTCCCGAACGCCCCCGCGCTGGTAACCCTATGTAGGCAACTGGTTACCAGCGCGGCTTGCTTCCGGAACCTGCCCCATGCAAGTAGCCGTTATCATTAGTAGTACGCTGGGTCTGCCCGCCCTGCACGCCCTGGCGGCCCAAGGTGCCGTGGCGAGTGTAGCCGTACCGCTACTGCCCCAAACCGACGAGGCCGAGCAGCTGGTGCGGGCGGCTGCCACCCTGGGCCTGCCCGTGGTGCGGCTGCAACGCCCCGGCCTGGGTGCCGCTCTTGCGGAGTGGCTGACCCCGCTGGCCCCCGCGGCCGTGCTGGTGTTTACCTTCTCCTGGCGCATCCCGGCCGCCGTACTCGATCTGCCAGCCCACGGGTTTCTCAACTTTCACTTTGCCGCCCTGCCCGGCTACCGCGGCCCCGAGCCCCTGTTCTGGCAGATTCGCAACGGTGAAGCCGCCGGCGCCGTGACAGTGCACCGCATGAGCGCTGATTTTGATACCGGCCCGGTGCTGCTGGCCGAGCCCGTACCCATCGGGCCGGCCGATACGCACGGGCTACACCGCGCCCGGCTGGCCGCCCAGGCCGCCCCGGTAGCCCTGCGGCTGCTGGCCAGTCTGCGCGGCGAGGGGCCCGCGCTGGTGCCCCAGCCCCAGGCGGCGGCCCAGGCACGCTATTGGCCTCGCGCCACTCTGGCCGATGTGTGCGTGCGCTGGACCGACCCCTCCCCAGCCATTGACCGGCTGGTGCGAGCGGCCAACCCCTGGAACCGGGGGGCCCTGACCACGCTGCGCGGGCAGCCGCTTCGGCTACTGGGCGTGACGCCCCACCCGGCCGCCGCCACCGGCCCGGTGCCGCCCGGTACGGTGCTGCACGCCAACGCCACGGCCGGCCTGTGGGTGGCCTGCGGAACGGGCGAGGCCCTGCGCCTCGACATGGTGGCCCTGGACGAGGGCTATTTCAGTGGCATGCAGCTGATAGGCGTGGGTATTCAGCCGGGCGAGGTGTTGGGGGATTTCTCCGACATGATTCCCACATAGGCATAACTCCCGATAACAAGTCGACACTCTTGGTTTTCACTACTTCATCTGAGCTATATGAGACAAAAAATACTCTCACTCTTATTATTTCTTGTCGCCTTCGGGGTCAGGGCCCAGCAACTGACCATGCCAGTTGCGGAGGTTTTTGAGACGGACGGGAATAATGACCGCTACACGTCCAATTCGTTCGTGAAGAACAATCTGGAATATTTCCAGCGGGCAACCGTTGCCCAAGGGGCAGCCTACACCACTTTTCGGCAAGTAGCGCTGGGCAACCAGCAGGGAACCGGTTTCTGGGTGACGGAAGGCACGCGGAGCCAGGTCGGTTTTGCTTACGAACGGTCAGCCGGGCACGTAACACTTAGGGAAATCGATACCCGGAACTACAAGAACATTGTGGTTAAGGTGGCCTTCGCGGCCCCCCGCGGCGCGGGGGCCACCGGTGGTGGCTTAAACGCCGCACGAAACACTGACCGGATCAGAATCCGGTATTCCTTCGATGGCGGGGCGTTTGTTACGGCTGGCTTGCTGCTGGGCAACAACGCCAGTGGTGGCGGCGTGTTTCAGCAGGACATCAGCTCGCCGCTGGATAGCATTCCGGATGCTGCCGGGCCGCAGCTGGGCCCCAATTTTCAGGATGTTACCGTCAATATACCCGCCACCGGTAATGCGCTGCGCGTGCAGGTGGTGGTGGATAGCCAGGAGCCGGAGCTGGCCTTCGACAACATCCGGGTGACGGGTACGCTAGAAGAGACGGCCAAGCCGGTGCTGAGCAACCTGGGCACTACTGCCCTGAGCTATACTGAGGGCGGCCCGCCCGTGCAGCTTACCAACACGCTGACGGTTGCTTACTCCGACAACTCCGCCACCACGCTTACGGGCGCGACGGTCAAAATCACCAACTATCAGGCCCAGGACCAGCTGAACTTTACCAATCAGAATGGCATCACCGGCTCGTACAACAGCAGCGGAACGTTGACGCTGTCCGGCCCGGCCAACCAAGCCGCTTACCAGGCCGCCCTACGCTCGGTGACGTATTCCAGTACCAACACAACTACGCTCAACGGCGTTACGCGGCAGGTGGAGTTTCAGGCCTACAACGGCAGCGCGCTCAGCAACAACCCCTCGCGCAACGTGGCTGTTATGGTCACGCTCAATGCTCCGGCACCTCTGAACTACACTGAGAACTTTGATACGGACGGGGAAAGCACCCGGTACTTCGGCAACGGCTTTCAAAGTAGCAGCTTCGGGGCCGGCTTTTTCCGCTCGACAACCAACCCGGCCACCGGCAGCTCGACTACCTTTGGCGGCGTCAGCGGCGGCTTCTGGTACGGAGAGGGCACCAACGTTTCGGCTAACCCAACCACGCCTATCAGCACGCTGCAGCTGGCCCCGGTAAACGCTGCCGGCTACATCAACCTGCGCTTCACCATTGCCTTGGGCGCAACCACGGGTTGGGAGAACAGTGACTATTTTACGCTGTATTACCGCACCGACGGCGGCAGCTGGCAGGAGTTTGGCTCCTTCGTGGGCGGCGGTACCAATGGGGCCGTCAGCGGCAACGGCGCAACCCTCAGCACCACGCTGCAGGACGTGACGTTCAACCTTCCTAACGGAGCTGCCACGGCCAACCTCGACTTTAAACTGGAGCTGCGCTCGGACGCCGGCGAGGAACTGGCCTTCGACAACATCCGCATCACGGGTACGCAGCAGGTAGCCCCCACCGTAACCACGGCCACCCCGACCAGCGTGGCGAGTAACAGCGCCGTGCTCGGCGGCAACGTAACCGCCGATGGCGGGGCCACCGTGACGGAGCGCGGCGTAGTGTACAGCTCTACCAACACCACGCCCACCATCAGCAACACCAAAGACACCAACGGCTCCGGTACCGGCACTTTTTCCGAAACCATTGCCGGTCTGACGCCCGGTACTACTTACTACGTGCGGGCGTACGCCATCAACAGCGTGGGCACCAGCTACGGCGCGGTGCAGACGTTCAGCACAACCACTACCGTTACGTCCATCGTGCGGGCCGGGACCAACCCCACCAACGCCAGCCAGGTACCGTTCACGCTGACGTTTGCCACGCCGGTGACCGGGCTGACAACCGGCAATTTCAGCCTCACGACGACCGGTGCCCTCAGCGGCGCTTCGGTGGCCAGCGTGTCCGGCTCGGGCACCACCTATACGGTGGTTGTTAGTACCGGCTCGAACTCGGGTACGCTGCAGCTGAACCTGGGCAGCAGTACTGGTCTGACGCCCACGGTGAGCAACCTGCCCTACACCAGCGGCCAGGCCTACGACATCGACAAAACCCAGCCCACGGTAGCCCTCAGCAGCACGGCCGGTGCCTCGGGCAGCAGCACCACTACCACGCCCATTCCGTTTATGGTGACCTTCTCGGAAAATGTGAGTGGTTTTGTGGCCGGCGACGTGACGGTAACCAACGGCTCGATTACCGGCGGTACCGTGAGTGGTACCAGCCCTGGCACCGTCTACACCTTCACGGTGACGCCTACTACGCCCGGCACCGCTACCACGGTAGCCGTACCCGCCAACGTGGCTCAGGATGCGGCTGGTAACGGCAACACCGCCGCCCCCGCGTCATACAGCATTACGTACAACCAGCCCAACACCACGGTTACCTCGATAACGCGCCTTACGCCCACGCCTACCGCCACAGCCCAGGTAAGCTACCAGGTAGTCTTCGCCAATAGCGTGATGGGCCTAAGCGTCAGCAACTTCAACCTGACTACTTCTGGCCTGACCGGAGCCAGCGTGAGCAGCGTGAGCGGCACAAACGGCACGACGTACACGGTGACGGTGAATACCGGCACCGGCAATGGTACGCTAACCCTGAACCTACAAAACAGCACGGGCATCTCGCCCACGGTAACAAACGTGCCCTACACGGCGGGTGAGCAGTATACCATCACCAAGAGCTTTGCGGCCGCGCCCAAGCTGCGCATTCAAGCGGCGGGCAGCGCCAGCAACAACGGCGACGTGACGGCCTTCGTGGACGTGGTGCAGGTGCTCAATGCCAGCAACGGCAGCGCCGTGACCACCGGCCTGCAAAACGGCAGCTTCGAAACTAATAACGTGCCGACCAACTTCAAGAAAACGGCGGATGGGGTGACAGCCGACTTTTGGAGCTTCACCGGCCTTGCTGGCATCTCGCGCAACGGCGGCGACTTCGGCTCGACGGCGGCCGACGGCACCTCGGTGGCCCTGATCCAGAGCGCCGGCGACAACAATGCCAGCATCTCGCAGAACCTGGCCGTGCCCACAGGCAGCTACCAGGTCAGCTTCCGGGCTATCCAGCGCAATTACACCTCGCTCGACCAGCGCTTGAACGTGTTCGTCAACGACGTGTTCGTGGGCAACATTCAGCCCAACAACATCCCTACCTACGACCCCTTCATCTCGGCCTCGTTCAGCGTGACGGCCCCGGCCCTGACGGCTACTATCAGCAGCACCGCCGGCGCTTCGGGCAGCACCACGTCCACCTCGCCGCTGCCCTTCACCGTGACGTTCTCGCAGAGCGTAACCGGCTTTACCGCCTCGGATGTGGCCGTATCGGGGGGCACGCTCTCGGGCTTCTCGGGCGCGGGCACTACCTATACCTTCAACGTAACGCCCTCAGCCAATGGCACCGTAACGGTGAACGTACCGGCCAACGGCGCCGTGGATGCCAACAACACCGGCAACACCGCCGCCACGCCGTACAGCCTCATCTACGCGCAGCCGGTAACGGCCGCCCCGGTAGTAACGGCCCCAGCCAACGGCAGCCTGCTTAACGTACCCACACCCACCTACCAAGGCATTGCCCCGGCTGGCAGCCTCGTCACGGTGTACGTCGATGGCTCGGCCATCGGCACAACCACGGCCGCAGCCGGCGGCACGTTTAGCCTCACCCAGCCTGCGCCCTTGGCTCAGGGTTCGCACACGGTATACGCCCGCGCCCAGAGCAGTGGCTCGGCGCAAAGCAGCAACTCAAACACGAACACCTTCACGGTGGACACCACCCCGCCGGCCGCGCCGGTGGTAACAGCCCCCGCCAACGGCTCCACCACCCCCAACAACACGCCAGTATATACGGGCACGGCGGAAGCTAATTCAACGGTAACTGTCATTGTGGACGGTAGCGCCATCGGTACTGCTACGGCCAATGCCAGCGGTAACTGGAGCCGCACTCAGCCCACGGCCCTGGCCCAAGGCAGCCACACGGTGCGGGCCACGGCCACCGACGCCGCCGGTAATACCAGCCCCAGCAGCAACACCAATACCTTCACGGTGCTGGACCCGGCCACGTATGTCAGCAGCACGGCCGAGCAGCCGAACACCAGCCTGGTGCAGGTGAGCAGCATGAACCAGGAAATCCTGCGCGTGGCCGTAGTCATTAGCGGAGGCACTTCGGCTCCGCTCAGCGCCACGTCACTCTCCTTCACTACCAATGGCAGTACCCGGCCGGCCGATATTGCTACTGCCCGCGTGTACTACACTGGTACAACTGGCACCCTGAGCACAAACACCCAGTTTGGCAGCGCCGTGGCCAGCCCCAATGGCACCTTCACCGTAACGGGCAACCAGCTGCTCACAACCGGTACCAACTACTTCTTCCTGGTGTACGATGTGGCCGCTACCGCCACGCCCAGCGGCGTGCTGGATGCCACCCTGACGAGCTTGACCGTTGGTGGCACTGTGCGTATACCAACGGTAACGGACCCGACCGGTAACCGCCGGATTGTACAGACCAGCCGCGTGGCGGGTACGGCCCTGCGCTTTGTGGGGGGCAGCACCCCGGGCTACGTGGATTTCAGTGCCAGCACGGCATTGCCTGCCCCGCTACTGAACACACCATACACGCAAATAGCCTGGGTGAAGCCCAGCGTTAGCACAGGTAGTACCACTTATTACGTGCTGGGCAACGGCTCCGACAACTCGGCCGCTCCTTACATTGCAATTACTGGTAACGGCCGCATTGAAGCCGGCTACGGCACGGGGCAAGCATTACGCAGCATTCAAACCGGTCCACAGGCGGTTAGCGCCAACATCTGGAACCAGCTTGCAGCGGTGTACAACGGCAACTCGCTGACGATATATGTGAATGGCCAAGCCGAAGCGACGCTGAACAGAGCCGATACCCCAGCCGGCAACCGCGTTAACTATATCGGCAGCATTGGTACCACGGGCAGTAACTTCTTCCCCGGTGATATTGATGAGGTGAGCCAGTGGAACCGGGCCCTGAGCCAAACGGAGCTGCGCCAGCTGCAGCACCTGACGCTGACGGGCTCCGAAAATGGCTTGGTGTCGTACGTGCAGTTCAACGACAACGGCTCCACCACTATCGACGGGGTTAGTGGCTCGGCGGGCACTTTGGCAGGAGCTACCCGGGTAACCAGCACGGCACCGGTGGGGGCTGGTGTAAGTAACCTGCAATCCGTTACCAGCCCCAGCAATTACACGTTCACAGGTACCAATGTGGCCATCAACTTCACCTCGGTGCAGGGTACGCCCTACGACGTGGTGGTAACCCGCCTGGAGGGCACACCCCTGGGCACCCAGGTAAACGACCCAAACCTACGCAACACCCACACCCGGGCTTACTGGGTTGTGGACAGCTACAATACCAATAACTTCACGGCGACTGTTACCTACACCCTCGACCAGGGCCTGATCAGCGCTGGTGATGCCGCAGCCCCCAGCAACCTGAAGCTGTATAAGCGGGGCAGCAACAGCGACGGAGCGTTTGAGGCGCCCATTTCGGCTACGGCCGCCAACGCCGCCGCCAGCACGGTGACCTTCCCGGTTAACTCGTTCAGCCAGACGTTCATTGGCACCTACGGTAGCTCCCCGCTGCCGGTGGAGCTGGTACGCTTCACGGCGGAGCGCAAAGCCAACACCGCGCTGCTGCAGTGGGCCACGGCTCAGGAGCTGAACAACGACTACTTCGAGGTGGAAAGCAGCGTGAATGGTCGTACGTTCGGAGCCGTTGGCCGCGTAACGGGCCACGGCACCAGCAACCAAGCGCACGAGTATCAGCTCACGGATGCAAACCTGTCGCGCTACGGTAGCCCGGTGGTGTACTACCGCCTGCGGCAGGTAGATACCAACGGCAACGTGTCGCTGTCGGCGGTGCGTACGGTACAGGTGCCCGGCGTAGCCTCCGCGCTGACGGCCGTAGTGTTCCCCAACCCGGCTACCGATCAGCTGACGATTCGGTTGAGCAGCCCGTACGCGGGTAAAGCCCAGGGCTGGCTGTTTGATGCCCAGGGTCGGAAAGTACAGGAGCTCAGCCAGCAGTTGGCGGCGGCTACCAGCACCGATATTCCGCTGTCGGTGAAACACCTACCCAACGGGGTGTACACGCTGCGCCTGGTGCTGGATGGCCAGGTGCTACATCAGCAACTCGTGGTGCAGCACTAAGCGGTAGCCCGCAGTGAAAAGCCCCGACACACTACGTGTCGGGGCTTTTTTCTATATCCGGCAGCGGAATTGGCTAGCTAACTTTCAGGTTGCCGGCGGCGGTGATGAGCGTTTGGCCCAGGTGACGGAGCTGGTCGCCGGTGCTGTCGTGCAGGTTGCGGGCAATGAGGGAGGTTTCCTGGCCGAGGTGTTGCAGGGAGGCAGCAATGGCAGCCCGGTCGTCGCGCTCCACGTAGCCGCGCAGGTTGCGCAGCTCGGTTTGCAGCCCCGTCAGGGCCGAGCCACCGAGGCCATCGAGGGCAGAAATCCAGCCGTCGATGTAGCCAATACCGTTTTCTACGGGGTGGTCGTGGTGATTTTCCAGGGCATCGTAAATGTTCTGGATGGTTTCTTCGATGCGGGCGTTATGATTCATAGGGCAGTGAGATTGAGAGACGGTAACGGGTTTTCAGAAACTGTACGCCGCCGGGGGCGCTGGTGTTGCCACGGGCACTACGGGGCGGCAGTTGCTTACCAGGCAGCCGCTCCCGCTGCCCAGGCCTATCAACGGCCCTCCTTTTCTCTCACCACATCGAAGGCCAGCTTGAACCCGTTGCGAATGGCGTAGCTATCCAGATTCTGAAAAAAGCTACTAAAGTTGCAGTTAAAGCCGCTTGCCAGGGCAATGCCCTACCGAGTGAAATGCTGGGCGCCGGGGGGGCGACACAGCGGCGCTTTGCCCTATCTACCCGGTAACTGAAGAGTGGCGGAAATGAGCCGGGGCGACAGGCCAGTATGTGCCACCAGCAGCGCCTGCGCCACCACGGCCCACAGCACCACAACCAACGGCCTAGAGGGTTATTTGCATGAGCGAGGCGGTATCTTTGGCTGGTTCCAGAAAAACAGCCGTTTCTTTTTACCCACCCGCATGAAAGCCAAAGTCGTGGAATGGATGCGCCGCTACCTGCCGGCCGAGGGGCTGTCGGTGGTGGCGACGCTGGGCGGCGCGGGCCTGGCCTGGCACCTGGCCCCAGGCCGGGAAGTGCAGGCGGCGCTGGCCGGTACCTGGGCCGGTAACGTGGCGTACTTCGGCTGGCTGCTGCTCCAGGATGTGCGCCAGACCCGCCGCCAGCTGCACCGCGGCGGCCAGCGGTACACCCGCCGCACCTTCGGGCAAAATGTGCGGGCGTTGGTAGTGGAGTTTGGCCCCGCTGAAGTTCTCGACAGCCTGCTGATTCGGCCCACTCTAATGGTATGGCTACCCCGCCTGTTAGGCAACCGCAACGGCGGTATTCTGGCTGCCAAACTGCTGGCCGATGTGACATTCTACGTGCCCGCCATCATCAGCTACGAACTCAGCAAAAAGCGCCTGCGCCGGTTTGAGGAATAGAATTGGCGCCCACAGATCAGATCAAAGCTACAAGCTAGCTTCCCTCCTCAGACGAGGAGGAGTTAGGGCTGGTTGATGAACGACAGAACGATTATTAGAACTAGAGCTAGGTGGTGTTCAATGGTTCTCAGCCACCCCTAGCCCCTCCTCAGCTGAGGAGGGAAACTAGCTTGTAGCTTGACTAATGCTCTCTCACAACACTCTTCCGTTACACACGGGATGCCGTTTCCTAGTCGCCTCCTACCTTCACGCCCGCTCACCCTCTTATCCTAGCTGTATGTCCCTGCCCGTTCTCACGCTTGAATCCTTTCCGCAGGGACGGACGCGGCGGCCGTGGTACCTGGAGCGGCTGGCCCAACACGTGGCCAATTTTCCCGGCGTAAGCGTACCCCACGCCCACGATTTTTACCTACTGCTCTACGTTACGGAGGGCCACGGCACCCACACCATCGACCTGATCAGCTACGAGCTAAAACCAGGCAGCGTGTTTTTTATGACGCCCGGCCAGGTGCATCACTGGCAGCTCTCCGACGACGCCCAGGGCTACGTGGTGCTGTTTGAAGCCGATTTTTACCTGCTCCGCTACCCCGATAACCGCCTGTTCGAGTACCCATTCTTCGACCACGCCCACGCCCCAGTGCTGTACTTGCCCGCCGCCGAAACTACGCTGCTGCCCCTCATTGAGCGTATGTGGCAGGAGCATACCGCGCCGGCTCCGCAGCAGGATGAGGTTTTCCGGGCGTACCTGCTGCTGTGTCTGGAGTTAGCCGCCCGCCAGTATCCCGCAGCCCCGGCGCGCCAAGTGGAGGAGCCCCGCCATGCCCAGCAGTTGTTACGCGAGTTTGGCAGCCTGCTCAACCAGCACTTCCGGCAGCAACGGGAGGTGCAGCAGTACGCCGATTGGCTGCACCTCTCCCCTAACCACCTCAACGCCCTGTGCAAACGTCACCTGGGCAAAACGGCCAGCGCCCTCATTCAGGAGCGGGTACTCATTGAAGCCCGCCGCCTGCTGCGCCACACCGATGCCACCGTGGCCCAGATAGCCGACCAGTTGGGCTTTGAGGATGCGTCCTACTTCGGCCGCTACTTCCGCAAACACACCACCCAAACCCCTGAAACCTTCCGGCTGGCCGGTAGTGCGGTAACAGGTAACAGGTAACAGGTAACAGGTAACAGGTAACAGGTTGGTACGTCATTCCGAGCGCAGCCGAGGAATCTCGCGTGCTGAGGTTGGGCTAGTAATCTAACGAAGCGGTAGAGATGCTTTGACTTCGCGGACGCCAGATTAAGCATGACAGATAGTTTGGCAACCGCAGCACGCGAGATTCCTCGACTGCGGCTGCGCCTTCGCTCGGAATGACGTTCTTAATTTATATGGTACTGGTTTATCAGCGCCGGCATGTGAAAGCCTTTCCCTAATACTCTTGCCACCGCACCTGGCCTCGTTGATTTGTACCAGACAAACCCCGAAACGCCTCTTACGCCCGCGTAAGGGGCGTTTTACCTTTGTTCTGTACTTACTCAAGCACTCAATCCAGCATGGCAACTATAGATTCAAATACCCTGGCGCTGTTGCAGCAACGGTGCCCCCGCTGTCACGAGGGTCACTTGTTCACGCATTCGGCTTTTAATCCGGTACGCTTCGCCGAAATGCCGGAACGCTGCCCCGTGTGCAGTCAGGCTTACGAGCCCGAGCCCGGCTTTTACTGGGGAGCCATGTTTATCAGCTATGCTTTTTCCACGGCCATTATGCTGATAACGGGCTTTCTGGTGTACCACCTGCTCCACGACCCGGCTGTGTGGGTGTACGTGACCAGTGTAGCGGTAGGAGCCGTGCTGCTTACCCCGCTGAGCCTGCGTTACTCCCGCACCATTATGCTGTACCTGTTTGGGGGCGTGCAGTACCAGCCGCGCCGCTACCAACCGGCCGGCCACCGGTAGCGGAGCAGCACTTCGGGCTAACAGGGCCGTGGAATTCGTAACGGCAACCCCGCGGCCCTATCGGCGGTATGCAGGGCGGCTCCGGCCGCGTTGTTGCCCCTCCCGCATGACTGATTTTGCTCCCCTGTTCCTGACTCCCGATGGCCCGCTCCTGGGCCACTACCACGCCGGCTTGGTGCGCGCCAGCGGCATCCGCTACGCCCGCGCCGCCCGGTTTCAGTCCCCCACCGACGAGCCCGCTCACCCCGAAACCCGCCAGGCCATTGCCCCCGGTCCGGTCTGCCCCCAGGTGCCCGACCCTGCTTTGCAGGAGGCCTTGGGCCCTGCTCTGGCGGGCCGCACCTTCGAGGAGGATTGTCTGCGGCTGACCGTAACGGCCCCGGCTGATTACCAAACGGGTCCGGCGCGGGCGGTGTTGGTCTGGATTCATGGGGGCTCCTACGTGAGCGGAGCTGGCGACCTGGCCTTTTACGACCCCGCTCCGCTGGTGCGCGAGCAGGGGCTGATAGTAGTAGCCGTGAGTTACCGGCTGGGCATTTTAGGGTTTCTGGGCCATCAGCATGCCCCCGCCAACCTGGGTCTGCTCGATTTACTGGCCGCTCTGCGCTGGGTGCAGCGCAATATTGCCGCCTTCGGGGGTGATGCTGGGTGCGTGACACTGCTGGGCCATTCCTCCGGCGGCGATGCGGCTGCACACCTGATGCTCGTCGAGGGCGCAGCCGGGCTGTTCCGGCGAGTGATTCTGCACAGTGCCCCGCTGGGCCTGGCCCCCGGCCGCGCCCGCATGACCCGGGCCATGGCCGGCGCCGTAGCGCCCCTCCCACTTGATGCCCCACTGGAACAAGTGTTGGCCGCCCAGCCCCGAGCAGCGCGGGCCGCCCGGTGGTCGGGGTTGAAGGCGGGCATGCCGTTTGGAGTGCAATACGGGGCGGCTCCTTTGCCACCCGAAGCTGCCGCCGATGCGGCCTGGCGGGCGGCAGCTACTCACTTCGATGTGCTGATTGGGGCCACCGCCGACGAGTTGCGGTTCTTCGCCGTTATTGCACCACCACTACGCCGCCTGCTCACGCTGCCCCGGCCGGCTCCGGCTCTGGTGCAGGCTCTTATTGCGGCGGGTTCCCAGCGTATTTATGTGGGGCCGGCGGCTGCTTTTGCCCGCCGCCACGCCCGGGCCGGCGGCCGCGCTTACCTGTTTACGGTGCGGTACCACCCAGCGGGGAGCGAGTTTGGCGGGGCCCACACCGTTGATTTGCCCTTGCTGTTTGGCTCCGCCGAAGCTTGGGCCCCCGTGCCGCTGCTGGGCCAAGCAGCCTGGCCGGAGGTAGAAGCTGCCGGCCGCCCCGTCCGCCAGTTCTGGGCGGATTTTGCTCGCACCGGTCAGTTGCCAGCTCACATTCACCTGCCCGGTGTTCTGGACGTGGAAGAGGTCTAAAAAGCCTATACAAAAGGCTCTGGCTAGGTAGTCGGAGCCTTTTTTAATTTCATTACCACAGATAGCCAATACTTTACCGGAACACACTATACGGCGGGCAACCCTTCCGGTTAGCTGTCCATCTGCCCTATCAACTACCCGGTTGCAACCGCACCGCGGATACCTGCTCCTCAACTCCCTTCTACTATGAAAACGCCTTTCCGTTCCCTGTGTGCCGGTCTGCTTGGCAGCGCCTTGCTCTTGACATTGGGCCTTGCCTCCCCCGCTGCTGCGCAAACCGCCCCCACTACTACCCAAACTGCCCCGGCCGACAGCGTGGATATGCTAGTGCAGCAGGCTATGCGGCAGCTGCGGATTCCGGGCCTGCAGCTGGCGGTAGTGCGCCACGGTAAAGTCGTGAAGCTGGGACAGTATGGCCTGGCTAACATCCAGGATTCAGTATCCGTAACCGGGCAAACGCGCTTCTTTCTTAACTCCATCACCAAAGCCTTTGTGGGGGTGGCGGTAATGCAGTTGGTAGAAGCTGGTAAGCTGGATCTGGATGCTCCCATCGGCCGCTACCAGCCCGAGTTACCCGCCGCCTGGCACCCCGCTACGGTGCGGCAGCTGCTCACCCACACCTCTGGACTGCCCGATATTTTGCCCGAGGATGCGTTGGTGACGGAAAACAACGAGGCCGCCGCCTGGCAGCAGGTGCAGAAGCAGCCACTGGAGTTCAAGCCCGGGGAGCGGTTTGCCTACAACCAGACCAATTACCTGCTGCTCGGCCGCCTCATCACCCAGCTCAGTGGGCAGCCATTTACTGAGTTCATCCAGCAGCGGCAGCTGCAAGTGGTGGGCATGCCACGTACCAGCTTCGGCGACGCCCATAATGTGCTACCCCACCTCTCCCGCGGCTACACCTACACACAGTACGTGAACGGTGCGCCGCGCCGGGGTAAAGAGCTGCGTAATCTGTTCGAGGTGTTTCCGCCATCCTTGCGCACCGCGGCTGGCATGAGTTCCACGGCTCAGGAGGTGGCCAGCTGGCTGTTGGCCTTGCAGCAAGGAAAACTGCTACAGGCCCAGAGCCTTACCACGCTCTGGACGCCGGGCCGCCTCAACGACGGCTCCACGCAAAGCTTCGGGGGTAAGCTCAACGGCTACGCATTGGGCTGGCCCACGGCCGACCGGCCCGAGCACCCGGCCGTAGCCCCGGTGGGCGGGGGCCGCTCCGCCGTGTTCGTGTACCCCCAGGATGAGTTGGCCATTGTGGTGCTGACCAACCTGCAGGGTGCCAACCCCGAGCGGTTTGTAGATGCCCTGGCGGCCTGCTACCTGCCCGATATGCGCGTAGCCGATGGGTTCGGTCTGCCACCTACTCTGCGCGCGTTGCATCGCACCCTGCGCCAACGTGGCTTCTCCCACCTAAATGAAGAACTACGCAAAGTCCGCCGCCAGAACCCCGCCGCTGAGCTGCCCGAAACAGCTGTCGATGCCTGGGGCTACTCGCTGGTGGGGCAGGGCCAGCTAACCGACGCCCTGGCCGTGTTCCAGCTCAACACGCAGCTTTACCCCAAAAGCGCCAACACCTACGACAGCCTAGCAGAAACCTACGCCGCCCTGGGCAACAAAAAGCTGGCCACCCAACACTACACCCGCGCCCTGGCCCTCAACCCCAAAAACCGCGCCGCCGCCGAGTATCTAAAGCAGTAGAAGTCATTGAATCATTGAACGTCATGCAGAGGCGGAGCCGAAGCATCTCGCGTGCTGACGCTGTGAACCATAAACCGTCATGCTGAGCTGGTCGAAGCATCTTCTACCGCTTCGCCTGAACTGTTGCAACGCAGCGGTAGAAGATGCTTCGACCAGCTCAGCATGACGGTCTGATTCTAGTATAATGTTCTGGCTTTCCAGGTCTTTTGCCGTACTACCTCTGAAATAAGAACCTCCACCGCTGCCCGTCGTTCAACCGCAGGAAACGACCATGCCATGACTGCCGAAGAACCCTTGCACCCGCACTCCCATCTGTTTCGGGTGCGCCACCCGGAGTGGGCCACCAACGCCACCATCTACGAGGTCAACCTGCGTAATTTCACTTCGGAGGGCACTTTTCGGGCGTTTGAGGACCACTTGCCCCGGCTGGCGGCCATGGGCATTAGCATTGTGTGGCTGATGCCGATTCACCCAATTGGCCAGGTAGAGCGCAAGGGCACACTGGGCAGTCAGTACGCCGTGCAGGACTATTTTGGGGTGAACCCCGAGTTTGGCACCCTGGATGATTTGCGCCACTTGGTGCAGACGGCCCACAGCCTGGGCTTGCGCGTGCTGCTGGATTGGGTAGCCAACCACACCAGCTGGGACAACCCGCTGGTGCAGCAACACCCCGAGTGGTACCAGCACGATACGCACGGCCAGCTCGTGCCGCCCGTAGCCGACTGGACCGACGTAGTAGCTTTCGACTACACCAACCGGGAGCTACGCCGCTACATGACCGGCGCCCTGCTGTATTGGGTGCGCGAGGCCAATATTGACGGGTACCGCTGCGACGTAGCCGGCCTCGTGCCGACCGATTTCTGGGACGAGGCCCGCCTGGAGCTGGATGAGGTGAAGCCGCTGTTTATGCTGGCCGAGTGGGACGAGCTGTACCCCAGCGGTGGCCTGAGCTGGGAGGAATTCAACTCCGACACCAAGCTGCTGGAGCGGGCTTTCAATATGACCTTCGGCCTGCGCCTGCACTACCTGCTCGACCACATTGCCGAGGGCAAGGCCCGCCTGGAGGATATTGATGTGTACCTGGCCGCCGAACGGGCTAAATACCCGCCCTCGGTGTACCTGATGCACTTCACCAGCAACCACGACGTGAACAGCTGGGACGGCACCGAGTACGAGCGGCTGGGCCCGCTGGCACTACCGTTTGCTGTACTCACGGTGCTGCTGCCTGGCATGCCGCTGGTGTACACCGGCCAGGAAGCCGCCCTTAGCCGCCGCCTGCAGTTCTTCGACCGGGACACTGTGGGCTGGTACACCATCCCGCTGCAGGACTTCTACACCAAGCTGCTCCAGCTCAAGCGCCGCCACCCCGCCCTGCGCAACGGCGACGTAGCCAGCCGCTTCAGCCGCCTCCCTGGTCCCGAACAGCTGTATGGCTTCCTGCGCGAGAAAGAAGGCGCAACCGTCCTCTGCGTTATCAATGCCGAAGTCCGGGAAACGCCGCTTATCCTACCGTCGGAAGCAGCCGGGACTTGGCTGGATGTGTTCAGCGGGCAGCAACTACTATTCCAGCAGGGCGACGAATTATCGGTACCCGGCCACGGCTGGCGTGTGCTGGAACGGGTGTAAAAAAAATCCTGTCATCCTGAGCGCAGCGAAGGACCTTGTCACGTTGGAATAGCTCTGCTAACGTGATAAGGTCCTTCGCTGCGCTCAGGATGACAGTTTCATCAATCTTCTGTGCTACTCCTTACCCGGTCCATACAAGACCTGCCCAGCGCGTTGGCCGGTGTGCTGGCCTTCGCGCACGGTGAGGCGGCCATTGACCAGTACGTAGCGCATGCCGACGGAATACTGGTGGGGCTGGGCGAAGGTAGATTTATCCGCTACCACGGCGGGGTCGAACACGACGATATCCGCCGCGAAGCCGGGGCGTAGCAGGCCCCGGTTGGTGAAACCGAAGGTTTGGGCGGGTAGGCTGGTCATGCGGCGGATGGCTTCTTCCAGGGTGATGACGCGCAGCTCCCGGACGTAATAGCCCAGTACGCGGGCATTGGAGCCGTAGCCGCGCGGATGGGGCACGCCCTCCTGCCACACCCGAATGCTGGCATCCGAGGCCACCATATTCTGTGGGTAACGCATGATGTTCTGCACATCGGTTTCGCTCATGCCGTGGAACACCATGCCGGCATCGTACTGCAGCACCAAATCCAAGATAGTGGCGGCTTCGGCGCGGACGTTGTGGGGGCGGTGACGTAGCTGGTTGATTTCCTCGATACTCCGGCCGTTGTAGCTGGGCTCGGGCGGGAAGCTGGCTACCACGGCGTAACTGAAGTGCTTAAGACCCTTGCGTTTTAACCGGTGCGCCAGAAACTGCTCAACCTCGCGGCGCACGATTGGGCGGGCCAGACGGGCACGTAGGGAGTCGCGGCCATCAGCCTGCACGTCGTCGGGTAGCAGGGTGCTGAGGCTGGTGGAGCTGGCAGTGTACGGGTACTGGTCGATGGTGACGGGCTGCCCCTGCTGGCGGGCGGCTTCGATGAGGTTGAGCAACTCATCCGTATGGCCCCAATTCTGCTGCCCGCCCAGCTTGAGGTGGGAAATCTGTACTGGCAGCCGAGCTTCTCGGCCTATCAGCAGCGCCTCCTGAATAGCCTGCCGCACGCTGTCGGACTCGTTGCGCATGTGGGTAGCGTAGAGGCCGTGGTAGCGTCCGGCTACCCGAGCCAGCCGCACTAGCTCGGGTGTGCGGGTGTAAGTACCCGGAATGTAAATCAGTCCCGACGATAAGCCTACCGCCCCGTCCCGCATGGCACTGCCCGTCAGAGCTTCCATACGTTGCAGCTCGGCTTCGGAGGGTTGCCGCTGGGTCCGGCCCATCACGGCTTTCCGCACCGTACCCTGTCCTACCAGTGAAGCCACGTTTACAGATAAGTGCAGGCTGTCAAGCTCGCGGAAATAGCGGCGCAAGTTGGGCCGGGAGGAACCGCAGTTACCGGTTACTACCGTCGTCACGCCGTCGTAGAGGAAATTATCGGCCGTGGGCTGGCGCACTTCGTCGTCCTCAATATGCGTGTGCACATCAATGAAGCCGGGCGCCACCGCCAGGCCGCGGGCATCCAGCACAGTATCGGCGGGGTAGCTTGCGGGTAGTTGACCTACGGCCACAATGCGGCCGGCGCGCACGGCCACGTCGCCCAGCGTCCAGGTGTTGCCGGTGCCATCATACAAGCGGCCGTTACGAATCAGAATATCGACCCGCTGGGGCGTTGTTTGGGCAACCAGCAGCTGGGGCAGCAGAAGTATTGCAAGCAATAAATAAAGGCGCATGCTGCTAAAGTAAAAGGAGACGACTGACCGGATTGTGTCTGAATCAATAAATAGCGTCCTGCTGAGCGCCGCCGAGGCATCTCTACCGCTTCGTCTGCATTGATTCAACGAAGCGGTAGAGATGCCTCGGCGGCGCTCAGCAGGACGTCCCTATTCGCCTTATGAACCTTGAATTGCTGGTACAGTCCGTATCCCTTCAGCTTACAGCCACTTCAGTTCCCGCAACACGGCTTCGGTTACGGCGCGGCGGCTGGCAATGAACTGGTCGTCGTTGAGGGGGCCGGGCTTGGGCGCAATGTTGAGGGCGAAAAAGGCGCGGCGGCCGTTGGCCCGTGTTATCCAGCCTACCAGCCAGCCGTTATCGGGGTTACGGGCCGAGCGGAAGCGCCAGCCGGTTTTGCCGTAAAGCGTGTATTCCGGCGTCTTTTTGAGAATGAGCAATTGCTGCACGGCGCGTTGGTGGCGCTTTTCCACCGGCAGCGTTTCGGCCTGCAAGCGGCGCAGGAAATCCACCTGCTCAAACTGGCTGATCTGGGACTTGCCATCCAGCCAGAAGGTCTCCAGGGTGGCCGGCGTGATTATCATGCCGGGGTAGCCCAGTTTCGGAAGCCACTGCTGGTAGCGGGCCACGCCAATGCGCCGGGCCAGCTGCTGGTAGCACGGCACGCACGACACCCGCAGGGCCTGGGCATAGCTCATATCCTGATTCCACTGCGGGAAACTGCGTTTTACCCCGTCCCAGCGGCAAATTTCGCTTGTATCAGGCAGGGCGCCGGTTTGCAAGCCAATGAGAGTGTTCGGAATCTTGAAGGTGGAAGCCGGCAGAAACCGTTGGCGGCAGCGCTTCAGGTTGTAGGCTACGTACTGCCCGGCTGGCTCATCATAGAGCAGAAACGAGCCCTGCACTCCGTACTGGTCGAATTGCGACTGAAAATTTCGCTCCACAACAACCGGGGCCGGAGGCGCCGACGCAGTAGTCAGCAACAGCAGGCTCAACAGAAATACGGGTATCCAACGCATGGCGCGAAGATACGGCAACCTGTTGCAGAGGCCCAGCTTACACGGCCCGCTCGTTGCGGGAAGCTTTTTCTATGATGCGGGCAATGCGCTGCCGGCGGGTTTCGGGGCGTTTCACGGCTACCAGCTGCTGCAGGATGTGCTTGCGGGTGCTGGGCGGGAAAGCCTGGAAGTTCTGGTGCGCCGCTGCATGTTCCGCAAAGGCAGCAGCCAAATCCGGTGGCAGCTCCAGGGCATCCACCGTATCCAAGGTGGCCCAGCTGCCATCCTGTTGGGCCGTTTCTATCTTGGCTATTCCGGCGGGGTGCAGCTGGCCCGCTGCCTGCAAGGCCGCAATGCGCCGCTTGTTCAGCCCCGACCACACGCTGCCCGTCTTGCGAGGCGAGAAATACTGCTGGTAACATAGCGCGTCGCCTTTGCGGGGCACCGAGTCAATCCAGCCGAAGCACAGGGCCTCTTCCACGGCTTCGGCGTAGTTTAGGTAGCCAAGCCCCTGGGCCTTTTTGTAGAGCGTGAGCCAGATACCGTCTGGCTGGGTGTGGTGAGCTGTTAGCCAGGTGCGCCACTGCGCGCGGGTGGGGGCCTCCAGTACGGGCAGAGTATCGAGTTTGCGGGCCATACCCGAAGATACGCGGACAACGCTACACTCCCGTGCCAGCCGTATCCTAATAACTATCGGGCGTAGCTGGTAGTTATACCGGCTCCTGTCGGCAGGGCTTCGCCTTGCCGTTCTTCCTTTCCTCCTTTCCAAATAAGCAATGCAACATCGTGAACTGGGCCGCTCCGGCCTGCAACTTGCCCCGCTGGTTTTGGGCGGCAACGTATTCGGCTGGACGGCCGACGAAGCTGCTTCTTTCCGCGTGCTGGATGCCTTTGTTGCCGGGGGCGGCAACGCCATTGATACTGCCAACGTGTACTCGGCCTGGGTGCCCGGCCACCAGGGCGGGGAGTCGGAAACCGTACTGGGCAAGTGGCTCCGGCAGCGCGGCCGCCGCGACGACGTGCTCATCCTCACCAAGGTAGGCATGCAGATGGGCGACGGTTCCCAGGGCCTGACCAAGGACTACATCCGCCGTTCGGTGGAAGACTCGCTGAAGCGCCTGCAAACCGACTACATTGACCTCTACCAGAGCCACAAGGACGACGAAACCCTGCCGGTTACGGAGCCTCTGGAAGCTTACGCCGAGCTGATCAAAGAAGGCAAGGTGCGCGCTATTGGGGCCAGCAACTACTCGGCCAGCCGCCTGCGCGAAGCTCTAGAGGCCAGCGCCACCCAGGGCCTGCCCCGCTACGAGAGCCTGCAGCCGGAATACAACCTCTACAACCGCGCCGACTTTGAAAAAGAGTTGCAGCCGCTGATCCTGGAGCACGGCGTAGGCGTGATTCCCTACTTCGGACTGGCCTCCGGCTTCCTCACGGGCAAGTACCGCACCGAGGCCGACCTGTCCAAAAGCATCCGGGGCAGCAGCATCGGCCCCAAATACCTCAACGACCGGGGCCGGGGCATTCTGGCGGCCCTGGATGCCGTGGTAGCCCGCCACGCCGGCTCCTCCCCGGCTCAGGTGGCGCTGGCCTGGATACTGGCCCAGCCCGGCCTCACCGCCCCCATTGCCAGCGGCACCATGCCCGAGCAGGTGCAGGAACTGCTGAAAGCCATGCACCTGCCCCTCACCGAGGCTGATGTGCAGGAGCTGAATCAGGCCAGCGCCTAAGCAGCATCTGGGCTACACGCCACGCCACAGCGCCTCCGGCAGCAGCTCTGCCGGAGGCGTTTGTGTACCCCGCAGCGGTGCACCAGCCCATTTCCTGCCTCTCCTTATTTCACCACCAGAAATTGAGTTTCCGGCTCCTGGTGCGCATCTTACGGCTTCGTCCGCATTTCTCCCCTCATGCTTATTCGTCCGGCCACCCGCTCCGATTTACACGCTGTGTACCGCCTGTGGTGTGAGCTCATGGCCACGCACGAGCAGTACCACCCGGTTTTCGGCTACCACCGCATGGCCGAAGTGGAGCTGAAGCAGGCACTGCTCAACCGCTTGCGGGAGCCGTACACCCGGTTTTTTGTGGCTGAAGTACCGGAGGGCCTGGCCGGCCTGCTGATTGCCATCTATCAGGTTGGCAACGGCGGCATGCACTACAAGCGCCGCGGCTACATTGCCGAAACCATGGTGCGCCCACCTTTCCGGCGGCTGGGCATCGGGCGGGAGTTGTTTGGGGCGGCCCGGGAGTGGCTGCTGCGCGAAGGAGCCGACCACTTGGAGCTGCAGGTAGCCGTGCAAAATGAAGTAGGTCACCGGTTTTGGGCAGCCATGGGATTCGCTCCCACTACCCACCACCTCATGCTGCCCCTGCAGCCCCCGCCCGGCCCCCACGACTGGCCCGAATAACGGCGTGGCGCTAACTGTCGAGCCTTGCTTTGCGTTAGCCAGTATGTTTCCGCTACGTTAGCCGCCCCCACTGCTCATGCTCCTTGCCGCCGATATTCAGCCCTTCGATTGGAACCGCATCCTTTTCTCCGACGAGTCTCCACCGCTGTTTCTGCTGGAAGTAGGGCTGCGCTGCCTGCTTACCTACCTCATGATTCTGGGGGCCTTGCGCGTGACGGGTCGGCGCGGCGTACGGCAGTTGTCCATCTTTGAGCTGAGCATCATCCTGGCCTTGGGCTCAGCCGCCGGCGACGCCATGCTTTACCACGACACCCCCCTGCTACACGCGGCCGTGGTGTTCGGAATGGTATCGGGGCTGTACTTGCTTTTTAACCGGCTTACCGAGCGGTTCCCGAAGTTTTCGGATTGGCTGGAAGGTGCCCCGGTGCTGTTGGTGGAAAACGGCGAAATCAACTTGCCTAACTTCACCAAACAGAACCTCACCCAGAAGGAGCTATTCGGGGAGCTGCGGCTGCGGCAGGTAGAGCATCTGGGCCAGGTGCGCCGCGCTTACATTGAGGCTACTGGCGAAGTCAGCATTTACTTCTTCGCCGACGAGGACGTGCGGCCCGGCTTGCCCATTCTGCCCGAGCGCAAGGCCGATAAGCGCCACCGCGTGGAGCAGGCCGGCACCTACGCCTGCGCCTGCTGCGGCCACGTGCAATCCATTGCCAAAGGTGAGCACGCCGAGTGCGGCAACTGCCACGAGGGCGTCTGGATTCCGGCTTGTGACACCCAGCGCATTGCGTAAGTTGTTGCTTGTTTATCCTTGATTTGCCCGTATGCTGCCCCTGCTCCACGTTCATCACATTGCTATTATTGCGGCTGATTACGCCCGCTCCAAGCGGTTCTACACCGAAGTGCTGGGCCTGCGTATCATCCGGGAAGTACACCGGGAAGCCCGGCAGTCGTGGAAGCTGGACCTAGCTTTGGGCGAGCAGTACATCATTGAGTTGTTTTCCTTCCCCAATCCGCCCCGCCGCCTTACGCAGCCCGAGGCCACTAGCCTGCGCCACCTGGCCTTCGCCGTGGCGGATATCGACGCCACCGTGCGCCACCTCACGGCTCATAGCGTAGCCTCCGAGCCCATTCGGGTGGACGAGCTGACGGGCCGCCGCTTTACTTTTATTGAAGACCCCGACGGCCTGCCGCTGGAGTTCTACGAAGCCTAACCAAAAAAACAGCGCCCCGACCTTAAAGGCCGGGGCGCTGTTGCAACTGCGAATCGAATTTGAGCCAATTCGCAGGCTTGCATGGTATGCGTCGGGGTATACGCACCACTAGGCGCGTAGGTTTCGCCCTTTGCGAACCAGCCAGAATTGAGGCTACCAGTTACTGCGTTGGCGCTACCATCAACCTCCAGTAAGACACAGATCCTTCCCGGCCATTGGGAAACTCCAGCCGCTTCAGGTACAGCGTATTCTTATCCACCCAAAATAGCTCCTCAGGCTCCCAACTGGTGGGCCGCACCTCCCACAACGGCCGTAGCGTACCATTTTGCAGCCGGAAAATCTGCAGGGCGTTGGGCTGGCCGCCGCTGTATTCCAACCCTGGGCAAATAGTGGCAATACGTTGCTGATCGGGTCCGTACACGGGCCTTCCGTACAGCGTCAGCCGCCGTCCTTCCGGGCTAATCAGCCACCACTCACTGGTTTCGTAGAACGCCACTTCCACTACGTGCCGCCGCAAACCTGGCAGAAATCCGTGGTAGGTGTATTGGGTCGTTTCTTCCTCCCCGTGTCCGTTAGCAATGGCTTTTTCGTCGATGACTACGTTGCGGAAAGTTTGCGGGCCGGTACTGGTAGGAATGACGAACTGCCCGTTGAGGGGTTTTATGGGAAAAGTCGTCGGCACTTGTACCGTTTTGGCTGCTCGCCGGGCCTGGGCGTAGGTAGCCGCCGTAATCCGGTGCAGAGTGACAGCCGGGGGCGCAGGCGGGCCAGGTAATAGCGTGAGCAGGGCTAGTAGTAGTTGCATGACCCAAAATACGAGCCTTATTTAAGCAATAAGTGCTGAGGCCGGTACTCTTTCCTGGTTTGAAATCGTAGAGCTGTTGCGGTACAGCTTATGCTGCATTGCCTGCCGCCCCCTACCTTGCCCCACTATGCCCGACAACCCTACTTCCTCTGCCGACGATTTACAGTTGCTCCGCACGCTCCTGCAGCTACCCGGCGAAAGTGAAGTAGTCGAACTGAAGGAGGCAAAGGATAACTTCGACTTCGATAAACTAGGCAAGTATTTCAGTGCGCTTAGTAATGAGGCGAATCTGAAAGCAGCCGACCAGGGGTGGCTGCTCTTTGGCGTAAACGATCAACGGCAAGTGGTTGGTACAAATTACCGGCCTGAACCAGCCGCCCGTAACACGCTTATTCGGGACATAGCCGACCAAACAGGCTCCCGCATCACTTTCCGCAGCATTCGGGAAGTTGCCTGGGAAGGTAAGCGCGTATTGCTGTTTGAAATTCCGCCCGCACTACTCGGGTTACCCACTGCCTGGAAGGGCCACTACTACGGCCGCGACGGGGAAAGCTTGGGCCCATTAAACCCGGATGAGCGCCGCCAGATTGAGCGGCAGCTTCACGAGCACGAGTTTGAAAAAGAGCCGGCTATGCGCAACGTCACGGCTACTCACGTCCGGGAGCTGTTGGACTGTGAAGGCTTTTTCAGGCTTTTTCGCCTACCCCTTCCTTCCAGTGTGCCCAGCGTTATTGAAAAGCTGTTGCAGGAGCGTTTGATTGCGCGCAATGCTGAAGGCCGTTTTGATATCACGAACTTGGGGGCTATCCTGTTTGCGCGGGATCTGCAACGATTTGACCGGCTGGAGCATAAAGGCTTACGCGTCTTTTTTTACGAAGGTCACGGTCCAACCAGTAGGGTCAGGATGCGGCAGGAAGGCCGATTAGGATATGCCTTAGGCTTTCTGGGCATGGTAAGCTACCTGAACGAACGACTTCCTTCCAATGAGGCGATTGAGCAGATAAGGCGGGAAGTTGTACCAGTTTATCCGATACTGGCTCTTCGGGAATTAGTAGCCAACGCGCTGATTCATCAGGATTTCACTATCCGGGGTGCTTGGCCAACGGTAGAGGTTTTTGCTGACAGAATCGAAATTACCAATCCAGGGGCGCCTATTATCGACACTCAACGTTTCATCGACCATGCCCCTCAGAGTCGGAATGAAGCGTTAGCCGCCATGATGCGTCGCCTGGAGTTCTGTGAGTTGCGGGGGAGCGGAATTGACCGGGTAGTAGAGGAATGTGAGAAGTATCAGTTGCCCGCTCCAAACTTCATTCGGGGCGACAACTACACCCGAGCCATCTTGTTCAGCCCACGCCCCCTTCGGCTCATGGACAAGCCCGATAAGATCCGAGCCTGTTACCAGCATGCCTGCCTCAAATACACAGTGGGAGAACAAATGACCAACCAGACATTTCGCGCACGAATGAATATTGAAGAAAAGAATTACCCTGCTGTATCGCGCATCATTGCCGATACCATTGAGAAAGGTTTGATAAAGCCTTTTGACCCGGATAACAAATCAAAGAAACACACCCGTTACATTCCTTTTTGGGCCTAGAAGGCTGCGTAATCGTCGGAAGGTTGTCGCTTCTTTCTTCCACGATACTCTTTGTCATTTCTTATGTAACCGTTATGTAATTATATGTTACAGAAACAGCTCAGACACGATGGTTTGGCTATTTTCTTATGTAACCGTTATGTAACTGCCGCCTCTTACTCTGCCCCCACTATGCCCGACAACCCCGTGCCACTCCCCTATCTCATCATTGATTTCGACAGCACCTTTACCCAGGTAGAAGGCCTGGATGAACTGGCTGATATTGCCCTTACCGGCCAGCCCAACCGCCTGGAAGTAGTAGCAGCCATCCGCGCCCTCACCGACCGGGGCATGAGCGGGGAGCTGAAGTTCTCGGAGTCGCTCAGGGAGCGGCTGGCCCTGCTGCCGGCCCGCCGCGAGCATATAGCCCTGCTGGTGGAGCGGCTGAAAGGTAAAGTGTCGGAAAGCATCCGGCGCAACCGCAGCTTCTTCGAGCAGTTTCCGGGCCGGGTGTACATTGTGAGCAGCGGCTTCCGGGAATTTATCGAGCCGGTAGTGGCCGAGTTTGGCATCGACGCCGCCCACGTACTGGCCAACACTTTCACTTTTGATACCGAGGGCCGCATCACCGGCTTCGACCCCAGCAACCCGCTTAGCCAGGACGGGGGCAAAATTCTGCAGCTGCGCCAGCTTGACCTCCACGGCCCCGTCTACGCCCTCGGCGACGGGTACACCGACTACCAGATCCGGGAAGCGGGCCTGGCCGACCGATTCTATGCCTTTACCGAAAACGTAACCCGCGAGGCTGTGGTGGCCCGCGCCGATGAAGTACTGCCCTCCTTCGACGAATTTCTCTACCAGAACAAGCTCCCCATGACCCTCTCTTATCCCAAGAACCGCATCAAAGTTCTGCTCCTTGAAAACCCCGACCCCCGCGCCGCTGAGCTGTTTCGGCAGGAAGGCTACCAGGTGGATACCGTGCCCGGTGGCTTGGATGAGGAGGAGCTGGCGGCCCGTATGGAAGGCGTGAGCATCCTGGGCATCCGGAGCAAAACGCAGGTGACGCCCCGGGTTTTGGAAGCGGCCAACCGCCTGATTGCCGTGGGCGCGTTCTGCATCGGCACCAACCAGATTGACCTTACCGGCTGCATGAAAAAGGGCGTGGCCGTGTTCAATGCTCCCTTCAGCAACACCCGCTCGGTGGTGGAGCTGGCCCTGGGCGAAATAATTATGCTGGCCCGCCGCATCCCCGAGAAAAGCCCCAAAATGCACCAGGGCGAGTGGGATAAATCGGCCAGCGGCTCGTTTGAAATTCGGGGCAAGAAATTGGGCATTGTAGGCTACGGCAACATTGGGGCGCAGCTCTCGGTGGTGGCGGAGGCCGTAGGCATGCAGGTGCTGTACTACGATGTGGCCGAGAAGCTGCAGCTGGGCAATGCCGTAAAAATGCGCACCCTGGATGAGCTGCTGCAGCAAGCCGATATTGTGACCCTCCACGTGGATGGCCGCCTGGAAAACACCAACCTCATTGGAGCCCGGGAGCTGGCCCTGATGAAGCCTGGTGCCCTGCTCCTGAACAATGCCCGCGGCCACGTGGTAGATGTACCGGCCCTGGCCGCCGTGCTCCGCTCGGGTCACCTCGGCGGGGCAGCCGTAGACGTGTTTCCCTACGAGCCCAAAACCAACCAGGAGAGCTTTGAAAATGAGCTACGCGGCTTGCCCAATGTGCTGCTCACCCCCCATATTGGGGGCAGTACCGCCGAGGCCCAGCGCAACATTGCCGAGTTCGTGCCCGAGCGGATTATGCAATACGTGAACACCGGCAACACCCAGCAGAGCGTCAATTTCCCCAACATTCAGCTGCCCGAGCAGCAGGCCCACCGCCTCATCCATATTCACCAGAACGTGCCCGGTGTACTGGCCCGCATCAATAACGTGCTGGCCCAGCACCACGTCAATATTCTGGGTCAGTACCTGAAAACCAACGAGCACATCGGCTACGTGATTACCGACATCGACAAGCAATACGACCAGGAAGTAATTCAGGCCCTGCGCGAAGTGGAGCACACCATCAAGTTCCGGGTGCTATATTAATGGCAGTAGCGCGAACTTTGCAGTTCGCGTCCCCGAGCCATCCGGCTGACTATAATGGCCTGGGAGGACAAAGCCGGATAATCCCGCTTGCTGACGTTGCTAGAATACGTCCAATTTCTGAAAGCCCCTCGGGCTGTACCGGCAATTGTGCAATGCAATGGCCGGTACAGCCCGAGGGGCTTTCACTATTCTGCCCGCTCTTTCAGCAGATCATTGTATTACCGGACCAGTTCAGTGTATAGGCCATACACATACAGGAGTTTGTCTTTACAATCGGCCAGGCTATCAAGTTGGTAGGGCACTACGGACTCAGCCACCAGAGAAGCCGGGGATGCAAGCTCCCGGCAATCCGCCGCGAAATCGTGGTGAATTACGATACCTACTCGCTTAATAAAATCGAAGCTCAGATTTGGATCCTCAAAGCGCCGGTAGAGGGTAGGCCGACTGATAACAAGTCAACTACTCCCGACAACGCGCAGAATCCCATGCCGATGAACATCAGCAGCATGCCCAGGTACAGCATCAAGGCAACGGGGCCGTATTTCGGCCTTATAGACGCTCCCGCATCAGCGTTAGTACCCGCTCCATTTCCCGGCGCACCTCGGCGGTAGGCACCACGTGGTTGTTGTTCAGGAAGCTAAAGGCTAGCAGCCGTCCTGATTTGGTACGCAGGTAGCCTACTAGGTTGTGGTTGTTGGTGAGCGTACCGGTTTTCCCCCAGAGCCAGGGCCCGCGCGCATCCCGGTACACACGGCGCAGGGTGCCCTGCCCACCCCCGGCAGCCAGTAGGCTCAGCAGGCGCGGCTCAGGCACGCGCTGGTGCAGTTTCAGCAGTAGCGCCACCAGGGTCCGCGGCGTTACCAGGTTCAGGCGCGAAAGGCCGGAGCCATCCACCCACACGGCCGCATCGGGCAGGTCGCGTAGGTAGTTGGCCTGCATTACCCGAATGGTGCGGGCTGTACTCAGGGAGTCGTTGCTGAGAGTAGAGGCACCCATCAGCAGCAGCTGTTCGGCCAGAAAATTGTCGCTTACGCGCAGCATACGACGGTATAGGGAGTCAACGGGCAAGCCACGTAGAGTACGCACGGAGTCTTGAGCGCGCAGGCGCAACGGGGCCAGGGCTACCGGGCGGCGCAAGGTATCCTGTAGTAGTTGCAGCAGCAGCGCCGGACTGGTACGGAAGGGAGTTTCATCCACCCAACTGCTGGCGGCTGGAAATGCCCAAAACCGGTTTTCCTGCTCTTGGCGCCGCACATGGTCCTGGGCGGGGTTGGGCATGCCGGCCGGGGCTGGCTGGGTGAGCGGACGGAAAAAGCGGGGCAGCACCTTGGGCAGGGGTTGGCCGGCGCGGCCGTAAAAGCGCACGGTGTGCCCATAAATGGGTAGCGGCCCCCGCTCCGGCTGGAAATAGTAGTTGTAATCGTCCCAGCTCCAGCCGGGGCCGTAGGCCGGGGCGGTGGGCACTGGCGCGTACACCAGCTGGCCTGGGTAGGTTTGCAGGAAGGTAAAGGCCCGCCGCGAGGGCACGTCGCCGTGCAGGAGCGTAGGGTCGCCGGTACCCCAGAACAGCAGGGTATCGGGGCGCTGCACGTAGTGCAGGCTGGGCAGGGAATCGGGCAGCAGCTGCAGGCCGGCGTAGAGGCTGAACAGCTTCATGGTGCTGGCGGGCGTGAAATACTGGCTTTCCTGGCGGCCAAACAGCTGCTGGCCGGTGGCCACGTCGGCCACGCACACTCCCACTTGGTGCCGCCGCAATATCCCCGACTCCTGCAGCAACTGCTCCAGCCAGGCGGGGTTAGGAGCCGGACGCGGCGCGGCAGGAGCCGTAGGCTGCGCCTGGGTTGATACAGAAAGCAGGAGGCCAAACAGGGCCAGGTAATGGGCAAGAGCAACACGCATAAGGGGCGCAAGATGGCAGATTCGTAGATGAAACAGGCAGATTAGCCGACCTTTTGCGGCCCCGGTTAAACCTTGACCCCAATTTCGTTTCTATGCGAAGTAGACCAATGCCGGCGTTGGCTATCTTCCCACTACCTCTCCACAGTTGAACCTGAGCTGATGAACCTTGCCCGACTATCCTCCCTGGCCCTGGGGGCTATCCTTACCGTTACCTCGCTTACCAGCCAAGCCCAGCAAACCGGCCCAGCAGCACAGCCGGCCCGCGCCGAAACCAGGGCCTACATCAGCCGGAATGTGCTGCCTACGCTGCGCATCCAGCGCCAGAAGCTGGAGGCCCAGCTAAGCACTTCCGATAAAGCCCAACTGGCCGTATTCCGGGCCCAACTCCACGACCTGCGCCAGCGGGGCCGTGAGCTACGCCGCCCGGCCGCGCCGGCCCGCCCCGCCCTCACGGAGCCTGAGCAACAACTGGCGCAGCAGCTGCGCACCGAAACCCGTACCCTGCTGCAAAGCGTGGAGCAGCTGGCCCGCAAGTACGACGCTGATATTGCCCGTCTGACCCAGGAGCTGAAGCCGCAGCGTGAGCAGTGGGCTACTGATTTGCAGGCCATTGCCGCTCAGCACCCTGGCCCGACTACCCAACCCCACCCGCGCAAACACCGCCGCTCCGACGGGGTACGTCGCTTCCTGCAGCCAGCCCAGTTTCTGCTGCTCCAGCCCGAGGCTCCCACCCCAACTCCCGCTGCACCGGGTGGTACTGCCGGGCTTGGAGGCGTGTTTCCTAATCCCGCCACCGCCGCCAGCCAGCTGGAGTACGAGGTTACTAAAGCGGGCCCTGTCACGGTGGAGCTGCTCGATGGGCGGGGCAACACCTTGCGCACGGTAACGCAGGCCGCCAAACAGGAAAAAGGCCCGCACACCCTGGCCGTAGATGTAGCCGACCTGCCCACGGGTACCTATTTCTTCAAGATTACCACCCGCACCGGAGCCGAAACCAAACGGTTCGTGAAAGAATAGCCCGCCGCATCAATAACCAGCCCTGGGGCAACGTTCTGAAGCCGGCCTGCACTGCGTAGGTCGGCTTTTTCGGGGCCCAGCCCCCGTACACGGCGGTCAACCCTCTATCTTTACGGTACTATGCTGCGTTTTTCCCTGAACTGGTGCTTATTCGTTCTTACGGCTGCGGTGCTGGCCTCCTGCTGCGGCTCCGTGGCCTGCGAGTGTGATGACCGGTACGCTGAGGCAATCAAGCTGCAATTCAGCGCCGATGCCGTGAAGGGCTTCCAGGACCGCGAAATCCGCAACGTGTTTCTGGTGCGCGTGCCCAACGATACGGCCCAGCGGCCCCGGGCCGATACCGTGGCCTTTACCCGCACCAATGGGCAGCGGCTGCGCGACACCCTGGTTATCAACAACCTTACGCCCTTCACCCGCAGCGGCAACCGCAACCTCAACGAGTACCGCTACCAGGTGTACCTGGCCCGCACCCGCCGCGACTCCGTATTCTTCCGCTACACCATTGACAGGGTAGCCCTGGAAACCCGCCTCCAAGGCGA
Source organism: Hymenobacter sp. UYP22 (assembly GCF_040547285.1). Taxonomy (NCBI): domain Bacteria; kingdom Pseudomonadati; phylum Bacteroidota; class Cytophagia; order Cytophagales; family Hymenobacteraceae; genus Hymenobacter; species Hymenobacter sp. UYP22. Next base: position 46,423 of record NZ_JBEPPK010000005.1, read on the forward strand.
CGGGTGCTGCACTTGCTACCAGAACACCAGCAAACTGGTGTACACCAACGGCAGCACCACGCCCATCAACCTCACCGACCCCAGCGCCAACAACCAGTTGGTGCCGCTGGTACTGGCCCGGCCCTGAGCCGCCCCAACGGCCCGCTCCCTTTACCGTATAACCAACGCCTCAGCTTCCCACCTTGCCGGGCGCTGCGGCGTGCCCCCTCTGTTATGCTGAAAGAACCGACCCCGGCCGTCTCGCCCACTTTTCCGTTCCGGACTACCCTTAGCCTGGAACCCCTGATTGCGTACTGGCGTGCCGGCGAGGAGTCGCTGAACCAGGGTATTGCGCTGCTGTCCCGCTCGGTGGGCCAGCAGGTAGCCGCCGCCGACTGGGTGCGGGGTGCCCTTACCGACCTCACGCTGCTGGAATGCAACTGTGACCTGATTGAAACCCTGATGCTGGCCGTGTTTCCGCCCGCCTCTTTCAACACGGACATTGTGGGGGCTATTCCGCCATTTCAGCGGCACAGCTTCTACCACACGCCCCGCTTCGCTGAGGTGCTGCTGAATGCCAGCAACATCATTAAGCAGCCGCTGAATATTGATATGCGACAGCTGGAGGTGTACACCACGCGCATGGCTTACCAGCTTATTCTGGAGAAGGTGTACGAGGTGCAGCTGCCGCTGCAGGGTAGCATCATCTTTACCGTGCCCGACTATAGCATTGGCCTCTACCGGCACTACAGCGTGGAGTTCAACTCCACTTTTTTGCAGGTGCAGGTGCACGGCGAGAAGCCGGAGCTGACCCCGGAGCAGCTTGATTTTCTGAGCCGGAACCCCCACCGCACCGAGTTGTGGCAGGAGCTGTTACCCCCGGAGCATTTCGAGTTGGTAGGCTTCAACATTCTGCACCTGGTAGATGTAACGGAGCAGGAAATCCTCTCGGAGCTGAAGTACGACCTGCTGGAGCGGGACGTGCTGCAGGCTTCCGACCGGTTGGAGCAGATTCAGGAGAAGTTGCGGGTACTGTTCGGTAAGCCGTTTTTGCAGCTGGGTATTGCAGCCTACGATGAGAAGAAGCGGGCTTTCGTGGATTTTGGCCGCAAAATCAACCACAGCTTCCTGACTAAGCAGCTGCACAATCCCGATGCCAGCTCCGGCTTCCGGCAGATTTACAGCCAGCTCTGGCAGGACCGCCGCCCCCTGGTGCTGGAGGATGTGGAGCGGGCCGATATGCCCGAGGATTTGCGCCAGCAGATTCTGAGCCTGGGTATCCGCTCGGCTATTCTGGCCCTGCTGCCCTACGGCGACGATACCGTGGGCCTCTTGGAGCTGGGCTCCCCCACCGTAGGCGACCTGAACGAGTTCAGCCTCGAAAATGTGAACCAGTTTCTGCCCCTGTTTGCGGTAGCCGTAAAGCGCAACGCCGAGGACATTCAGACGCGGGTGCAGGCCATTATCAAGGAGAAGTTTACGGCCATTCACCCCACCATGGAGTGGCGCTTTACGGATGCGGCCCAAAACCTGCTGCAGAAAGTGGAGGATGGCAACCGCCAGGCCGAAATGGAGGACATTGTGTTCCATGACGTGTATCCTCTGCACGGCTCCAGTGATATTCGGGGGAGCAGCACGGCCCGCAACGAGGCTATTCAGGGCGACTTGATTGAGCACCTCACGCTGGCTGGCAAGGTGCTGAAAAAGGCCTCGGAGTTTCAGCAGCTACCCATCCTGGATGAACTGAAGTTCTACGTGAACAAAAACCTGCGCCGCCTGCGCCAGGGCATTCTGAGCGGCGACGAGGTGAGCATCTTCGAGTCGTTGCGCACGGAAATGGAGCCGTTGTTTGAGTACCTGCGCCAGAACACCCCGGAGCTGCAGCCCGTCATTCAGCAGTACTGGTCCCACATCGACCCCGAGCTGGGCATCCTTTATAAGCGCCGCAAAGCTTTTGAGGAAACCACTACCCTGCTCAACGATGCTGTGAGCAGCTACCTGGACGAGGAAGATGCCAAGGCCCAGCAGATGTTCCCGCACTACTTCCAGCGCTTCAAAACCGATGGCGTGGAGCACAACATTTACGTGGGAGCAGCCTTGGTGCAAAACAAGCCCTTCGACCTGGTATTTTTGAAAAACCTGCGGCTGTGGCAGCTGCTGGTGATGGTGGAAATTACCCGCCGCACGGCCGCCCTCAAACCCAGCCTGCCAGTGCCGCTGGAAACCACTCAACTCATTCTCATTCACAGCCAGCCCCTGAGTATCCGGTTCCGGCAGGATGAGCGTCAGTTTGATGTGGACGGGGCTTACAACATCCGCTACGAAATCATCAAGAAGCGCATCGACAAGGCCACGGTAGTGGGCACCGGGGAGCGGCTCACCCAACCCGGACTTATTGCTTTGGTGTACAGCCAGCAGCGCGAGGCCGATGAATACTATGAGTACATCGACTACCTCCAGGACCGAGGCTTGTTGGAACCCGAAATAGAGGAGCTGGAGCTAGAAGAACTACAGGGCGTGAAAGGGCTCTTGGCTTTGCGCGTGAAGGTGAAAGTGAATTGAGAAGTTATGTAAGCGTCACTACCGTTGTTTTCCTAACCCTATGAAACTAAGTCATTCCTTCAGCGGTGCGTTGCGCACATTTACTTACTTCATGGCCAGTGGAAGACACTATATGCTTAAGGGCGTTGATTACCTTGAGTTGTATGGTGAGGAGCCAAGCGCCATTGAGCAGGTGTACGCCATTTATGCCAATGTCATTGAGTTGGACGAAAATGGCCTAGTATTAAATGGAGAATACGCAGAGAAGCGGGCAACCGATTACCTCCGCTCCTATTGTGATGCATCTTTCGAAGTAGCCCCTCCTTACAATGACTGGGAGCTGGAATTACATTAAGCTCCGCCTTCACTAGATAGAAACGGTCTTTTTGACGGAAGGCAAGCCTAGGCCCCTTTTCACTTATTTTATTACTTGTTTCTCCCGCCACCAGAAGCGCAAAGCGGCGCGCAGCAGAATCAGCCAGAACAGGCCGCCGGCGAAACCGGCCGCTACATCGGTGGCGTAATGCACGTGCAGGTAGACGCGGGTCAGGCCGATGAGCAGGGCAAACAGCACCAGCAGAGCCGCCCAGGCTGGGTGCCGCCGATGCCGCCACAGCATCCAGGCTAAGCAGCCATAAAGGGCCAGCCCAATCATGGCGTGGCCGCTGGGAAAGCTCATTCCCGGCTGAAATAGCAGCGCCGAACTAGGACGCAGGCGGTGGAAGTGCGTTTTCAGCACCTGGTTCAGCAGCGCCGCGCCGGCCACGGCACAAAATACCTCCAGGGCTTCCCTCCGATGTCCGCGTGCCCGCAGCAGCAGCGGAATACCGGCCCCCGCCAGCACCAAAAACGGTAGGGAGGCAAAAAACGTCAGGCCGGAAACCAGCGGGTCCAATCCGGGCCAGGCGACCCGGAGCGCATCCATCCGTTGGAAAGCCCAGGTATCAAACTGCACCGAGTGCTCTACGAATACTACTCGCACCAGGAAGAAGAAGAACAGCGCGGCCCCGATAAACACCCCGCCCACTACCGCTACTTCCACAGTAAGCAGGCTGAACAGAGCAAGCAGGCGGGCCGGTAGTTTCTTCATTCAATCACAGATTAGCGCTGATTGAGCAGATTACGCAGGTTGTTACGTGCAAGCCTGCGGATGCGGCCGGACCTGGCCATAGTGGTAGGCCAGGGTGTGCGTTTATCGGCGGTTGAGACAATGTTACCTGCTTGACCGGTAAAATCTGCAATAAAAAAAGCCGACCCATTGCTGGGTCGGCTTCTGTGCGCTCGGAGAGACTCGAACTCTCACACCGTTAGGAACTGCCGCCTGAAGACAGCGCGTCTACCAATTTCGCCACAAGCGCAGCACTCTTTTTATCAGCTGACCTCCGGGTGAGTGTCATTTGATGCTGCAAAGATAGGCTGATTTTTCAACGCCTGTCAAGTTTCGGAACAAAAAAACTGGTAAAATATTTTTCTAAAAAGAGTGATTTTACGCTATACAGGCTGTTTTTCAGCGGCTTGCAGTTGATTTTTAAATCGTTTTTTCGCCTGCATTTCTAAGCGTTTCAGTACCGGAATGGCTACTACCAGCCACGCCAGCCCCGCTGCGAAGCCCGCCAGCACATCGGTGGCGTAGTGCACCCGCAGGTATACCCGCGTCAGGCCGATGAGCAAAATCAGGAGCGCCAAAGCCCCGCTAAGGCCGTAACGCCAGGCGGGGCGGCGCACATGCGTCCAGACGAGGTAAATGAGCAAGCCGTAGAAGGAAGCCGAAATCATGGCGTGGCCACTGGGGAAGCTCAGGCCGGAAGCGGAAGTAAGCGGCAGCAATGGCCGGGGCCGCTGATAAAACTGCTTTAACACCAGATTCAGGGTGATGCTGCCCAAGGCCACTACTGGCACCAGCAAGGAATACCAGCGGTGGCGCTTCAGGAGCAGAAACCAGTTGATGAGCAGGCACCCGGCCCCGGTGATAAAGTTGCGGGAGGCGAAGAACGTAACGGCCTCTACCCAGCTCTGCCGGCTGGGCCCCAGCAAACGGCGCGCCCAGCGGAAAGCCTCCGCATCAAACGTGGCCGCGTCCTGGTCGAACACCTCCCGGCCCAGGGCCAGAAACAGAACCACGCCCAGCGTACCCAGGGCCAGGGTAATGGCAAACTCCGTCAGAAAAAGCGTAAACCCGGCCAGCAGCCGCTGCAGTGTGCCCCTCATGCAGCCTAATACGGATTGAGCGGGAAGGAAGGTACGCGAATAACAGGCCCAAGATGATAGTACCTTCGTCAATCTGTTTCTGCTTACCCTTTGCCCCCACTAGCTCCCAATGCTTCTGCCCGATTCTGGTTTTGATGCGGTAGCGGCGTTTTACGATGCCCTGGCCCGGCTGGTATACGGCCCGGCCCTGCAGCGCGCTCAGCAGGCGGCCCTGGATGCGGGACTACCCCTGGGCCCGGTACGGGTACTGGTGATTGGGGGTGGCACTGGCTGGGTGCTGGGCGAGATTTTGCGGCGGCGGCCCGAGGCACGTATTCTGTACCTGGAAGCTTCTCCGCGCATGCTGGCCCGCAGCCGGGCCTGGCTGCCGCGGCACGCCCCCCACCAGGCCCCACAGGTGGTATTCCGGCTGGGCACGGAAGCCGTTCTGCAACCCCAGGAGCAGTTTGACGCGGTGCTGACGTTCTTTTTCCTGGATTTATTCGCCCCAGACCGGCTGCGCAGTATTGTGGAGCGGCTGCATCCGGTGCTGGTGCCTGGTGGTAGGTGGTTGCTGGCTGATTTTGGGCCGCCCAGCCGCTGGTGGCACCGGGTGCTGCTCTGGCTGATGTACCGGTTTTTCGGCTTCAGCGCCGGTATCAGCGCCCGGCAACGGCCGCCCATAGAAGCGGAGCTGCGTCGCCTGAACCTGCGGGCCCAGGCTGCCGGGCAGTTTTTTGGCCAAATGGTGCAGGCCAGCGTGTGGCGCAATCAGTAATAGGCTGCCGGATGGCGGGCAGGCGCCGGGTTGGCGGGTGACAAACGCAAACCAACAAGTCGATGCGAGAAACTAGCAACGGAAACCCGTAGGTTCGTGTCTGTATCCGTCTTTCTCTTTTTCTTCCCCTTATGATAGTGCGCAAAACTGCCGCCCTGTTGCTGCTCGCCCTTCCCCTGGGGCTCAGCCAGTCGGCTCTGGCCCAGGCCCCGATACAGTATGAGTTGGCCTTTCCCAACGCCGTTCACCACGAAGCCCGCGTTACGGTCACGTTTCGGGAAGTGCCGGCTGGGCCGTTGCAGGTGCGGATGGCGCGCTCCTCCCCGGGCCGCTACGCCTTGCACGAGTTTGCCAAGAACGTGTATGACGTACAGGCTACCGACGCCCAAGGCAAGCCTTTAGCGGTAACCAAGCCTGACCCCTACGGCTGGACGGTGGCCGGCCACAGCGGCACAGTGGTATTTACCTACACCTTGTTCGGCGACCGGACCGATGGCACTTACGCCGGCATCGACCAGCGCCACGCCCACCTGAACGCGCCAGCTACCTTTGCCTACGCCCAAGGCCTGGAGCAGCGGCCGGCCGCCGTGAAGTTTCAATTACCCGAAGGCTGGACGGTGGCCTCGCAGCTGAAACCCGAAGCTGGCGGTACCTGGACGGCCCCCAACCTGCAGTACCTCATGGATTCGCCCACCTCGCTGGGGCCGCAGCAAACCCGCACCTGGCAGGAACAGGGCCGCACCATTGAATTGCAGGTGCTGCACGATGGTACATCGGCCGAGCTGGACGCGTACACGGCCAATACCAAGAAAGTGGTGAAGGAAGCCGCCGCTATTTTCGGGGGGCTGCCGGAGTATGATTTTGGCCGCTACACCTTCATTGCCAATTACCTGCCCCAAACCAGCGGCGACGGTATGGAGCACCGCAACTCGACCAGTCTCACCAGCAACCGCCCCCTGCGCGGCCCGGGAGCCACGGACAACCTGGGCACGGTGGCCCACGAGTTTTTCCATAGCTGGAACGTGGAGCGCATCCGGCCCCAGGATCTGGAGCCCTTTGATTTTCAGCGGGCCAACATGAGCAGCAACCTGTGGTTTGCTGAGGGCTTTACGCAGTATTACGGGGAGCTGCTGCTGCGCCGGGCCGGCGTGTATACCGATGATGAGTACGCCAAAGAAGCCCTCAGCGGCATCGTGGGGGCCATGCTGCTTTCCCCCGGGGCCGCCCGTTACTCTCCGGTGTACATGAGCCAGCAAGCCCCGTTTGTGGATGCGGCCGCCGCCATTGACCCCAACAACCGCTCCAACACCTACTTGAGCTACTACTACATCGGCGCGGCCAATGCCCTGGCCCTGGACCTGGAGCTGCGCCAGCGTTTCAAGACCGACCTTGACACCTACATGCGCGCCCTCTGGAAGGAGCACGGCCCCCAGCAGAACTACGCCCCGGCCAAGCCCTACACCCTGCCTGACCTGCAGCGGGTGCTGGGCCAGGTAACCAAGGATACTACGTTTGCCGGGCAGTTTTTTCGCCAGCACATTACCGGCCACGAGTTGCCTAACTACGAGGAGCTACTGGCCCCGGCCGGACTGCTGGTGCGCCCGGCCCGCGCCGGCCAAGCTACGCTGGCCGCCCGCCTGCAGTTCAACCCCGACAGCACGGCTACCCTGGGCACTACCCTGCTGAACAGCCCGCTCTACCAGGCCGGCCTCGACCGGGAAGATGTGGTGCTGAAAGTAGACGGCCGCAAGCCTACCAACGCCAAGGAAATGCAAGCCCTGCTAGCGGCCCACAAGCCCGGCGACTTGCTGCCCGTAGAGTACCGCTCCCGGGGCCAAGTGCGTACAGCCTCGGTAACGCTGCAGCAGGACAACACGCTGGAAGTAGTTACCTACGAGCAGGCCAAGCGCCCCGTAACCAAGGCCCAGAAGAAGTTCCGGGCCGACTGGCTGAATGGCAAGTCCAAAGGGTAGTTTTCAGCTATACACTTTGCAGCTTGCCGCATAACGAAGCCCCCAACAGCCTATGTTGTTGGGGGCTTTTTGTTTGGTGGTCCGCAGAACTGAGTTGCCAACCGCTCATTTTGAGCGAGGCCGGGCAATGACAGCTCGCTAATCCGGCAAAAGGGCTCCGGCTACACTCGGGTTGGCCTTGGCATGCTCTTAGGTCAAACATCCTCGGCTTTTTCGCCCAGCACTTTTACCTGCTCGCCCCACCACTTGCGGTTTTCTTCCACCTGGTAGCCGGCATCTACAATCACCCGGCGCAGGTGTACCCCTGCCTTTACGTGGCTGCCGCCTAGTAGCACGCACTCTTCCAGCACGGCTCCGGCTTCCACCGTCACATCGGGCCCCAGTACACTGCGGCGCACGGTACCGGCTACGCGGCAGCCGGGCGCAATCAGGCTGTCTTCTACTAGGCTACCGGCTTGCACTAAGGCTGGCGGCCGGGGCAGCACCAGGGTATACAGGGGCCAATCGGGTTGGGCCAGGGCTACGCCCTGATTATCGAGCAGGTCCATGTGGGCTTGCCAGTAGGCTTGCGGAATGCCCACGTCGCGCCAGTAGCCCTGGAAGGGAAAGGAGTACGCCTGCCCTTCCCGCACCAGCGCCGGCAGCAGGTAGTCTCCGAAGTCTTTCAGGTTGGTGTGCTGCTCGGCTAGTTGCGTAAGCGTCTGGTCCAGGGCTGGCATATCGTACAGGAACACCTCGGTGGTAATGGTATCCGATAAGGCCTTGGCGGGTTTGTAGGCGAAGCGCCGCACGCGGCCGGTGCGCGTGAGTACTACGTTGCCGAAGCGGGTGGCCTCATCCTGGGGCGGCACGGCGGTGGTTACCATCGTTACGTGGGCCCGACGACGCAGGTGCTCGGCCAGCACCGGCCCAAAATCGAGGGTGTACAGGTGGTCGGCCGACAGTACCAACAGCACATCGGGGGCAAATTGCCGGATCAGGGGCAGTTGCTGGTACAAGGCGTCGGCGTTGCCGCCGGCGAATCCGCCCCCCTCCGGCCCGGTTACCGGGGGTAGCACGCGCATGCCGCCGTAGGTTCGGTCAAGGTCCCAGGGCCGGCCCCCGCCCAGGTGGTCGTTGAGCGTGTGCAGTTCGTAGGATTCCAGCACCCACACATCGGTCAGACCCGAATTTACGCAGTTTGACAAGGCAAAATCGATGAGCCGGTAGGTGCCCGCAATGGGCAGCACGGGCTTGGCCCGGCGCTGAGTGAGCAGGCCCATGCGGGAGCCTTTGCCCCCGGCCAGCACTAGCACCAGCACTTTCTGGCCGAGTAGGCGCGTGCCGCGCGCCTGATTGAGGACGGGAGTTTGCATGCAGAAGCGTAACCATTGGGCGAGAACAGCCTCCCCCCGTTTTCATACGCAGCCCACCGGACAAATGCCGGAAAGTACTGGTTTGCGCCAGCCCGCAAGGTGCGCCGGCCATTTCTTTCGCCACTTGGCTGGTTTATATCAAGCAATGTGCTGGCAGAGCGCAACCTACCTGCGCAAACCTGGTTCTTAGGCGAGCAAGTGCACGCGTTAGCCTTGGTTTGCGTTTGTATCTTCGCTGTCCATCCGTACCACTGCCCGGCAGTACCATCTGTATGCTTTCACGCTTTTTATGTTGCGGGGTCCTGGCCTTTATGCTGACGGCGGCTTCGGCCCAGGCCCAAACCGCCGAGCCGACTGCGGCTCCGGCACGGCTGGGGTTGCGGCCCCAGTACAGCCTGCAGGCCGGTGCTATGTTTGCCGGCCGCTATGGCTCGGCCACGTACCTGAGCCCTACGGTTTCGGTGCCGGTTACGCCACGGTTTTCGGTATTTGGGGGTGTTACCTACCTGCGCACCATGCCGGGCCTGGCTTACGCACCGTTTGGCGAAGCCGGCCGCCAACTGCCCCAGGGCACTAACCACTACTTGGTGCAGGGCGGCGGCCAGTACGCCCTTTCGCCCCGGGTTGTGCTTACCGGCTCCGCCTGGAAAGACCTCTCGCCCACTGCCGGCCCGCTGGTGAGCCCTTACGCTGGTTTTGGCGGCAATATGGGCACGGGTGTAAATCTGCGCGCCGACTACCACATCACCGAAAACTTCTCAGTTTCGGGTGGCGTGCGGGTGAGCAACGGCGCTACGGCGTACCCGGGCGGCTACTCCCCCCTGTTTGGGCCAGGCGCACCGCTGGGCTATTAATGTACTGCCGCTCCGGCCGGTCTGGGCCGCCTGAACCTGGTTCGGGCGGCCCGGTTGTTTTTGGCGTTTCTTTGAGCTAATCTTTCCTTCTTTCCTCTTTGCCTGCTTATGGCTGCCGCCCCACGTTTTGTGCATAATTCGCAACTGCCCATTATCAAGCCCAACTACCCCGGCAATAAGATGGTTGGGCGCGAGTACTGCAATGGCGAGGAGCTGTACGAACCCAATTTCGGCACAGTACTCAAGTGGCAGCTCAGCAAAAACCCGCAAAAGGAAGAAAAGAAGGCTGATACCTGGGTGCCCGAGGTGGTAGACTGCACGGCATTTCTGGAAAGCCAGGAAGACGGCTTGGTGTGGCTGGGCCACGCTTGCTTTCTGCTGCGCGTAGCCGGTAAGCTGCTCATCTTCGACCCGGTGCTGCTTAGCTCCCTGGGCCTGCGCCGCCGCCACGCCCTACCCTGCCAGCTGGCCCAGCTCACCGGCATCGACTACCTACTGCTCAGCCACGGCCACCGCGACCATCTGGATGCGAAATCGGTGCAGGCGCTGAGCCGGCAGAACCCCAACTTGCGCGCGTTTGGGCCGCTGGGTATGGCGGGTTTGCTGCGTAGTATGGCTCCTGGCTTGCCAGTGCAGGAGGCTGGCTGGTGGCAGCAGTTTGATGTGGGCCCGGAGGCACCGTTTGAGCTATTTTACTTGCCGGCTTCCCACTGGCACCGCCGGGGCTTGCTCGACCTGAATACCGTGCTGTGGGGTTCCTTTCTGCTGCGCCTGCCCGATGGCCGCACCCTCTACTTCGCCGGTGACACGGCCGTGGCGGGGCATTTTGAGGAAATTGAGCGGCAGTTTGGGCCCCTGGATATTGTGCTCATGCCCATTGGCGCCTACAAGCCCCCCTACATGATGCAGCTAAGCCACGTAAACCCCCACGAGGCAGCCAAGGCGATGAATCTGCTGCGGGCGGGCCATATCGTGCCCATGCACTACGGCACCTTTGACCTGAGCGACGAGCCTGCCTCCGAGCCGATTAGGGAGTTGCAATTGGTGGCTAATGGTGGAATGCTGCGCGGGGAGCTGCACGTGCCGGCCGTGGGCGAAGTACTGCGCTGGCAGGATTGGGAGTAACTTCCTAAAGCACACACAGGTGTGCGGGGATTGTACTGGAAGCTGAGCAGGGTGCGCCCTGCTTCAGCGGGTTAAAGGCTGTTCCCATTTCGTTTTTGATCAACATAGTACAACACGCACTCACTAGAGAAAAGTGGCATTAAATCAATTTAATACCATTTTAACAGCAATTAAATCCAAGACACATAACCTCGAGCGTACTTTTGCGGTTGGAAAGTGAAGTGGGCTTGAAAGCAGACGGCCGAAGTACACAGCTGCCCGTTGGCTTTCCACGTATTGCTGCTTCCCTGTCCGCTAGCTCATCAGTTGCTGGCCGGGGCTTCTGACTCCCGGCTGGTAGTTTGCCCACCGTTGCTCTTGTTATTTGTTTGCCCGCATGGCCTCCAAAACCCTGAATTTACCACCGCCCACCCCGTGGCAGCGTCTTACCCGCATGCTCGACACGGAGCGGCGCTCCATTCGTTACATTTTTTACTACGCCATTGTTACGGGCCTCATTGGCCTCACGCTGCCGCTGGGCACGCAGGCGGTATTCAACCTGGTATCTACCGGCGCTATTTTCAGCTCTTCCTATATCCTGATTGGGGTGGTAGTGCTGGGCGTACTGCTGGGTGGCCTGCTGCTGGTAGGGCAGCTCACAATGGTGGAAGTTATTGAGCAGCGGCTGTTTGCCAAGGCCGCCATTGAGTTTGCGTACCGCCTGCCCCGCATTGAGCCCAAGGTCCTGGAGGGCGAAAACCCACCGGAGCTGGTGAACCGGTTTTTTGACATTCTGACGGTGCAGAAGGGCCTTACCAAGCTGCTGATTGACTTGATGTTTGCCGGCTTCCAGATTCTGTTTGCCGTAATTGTTCTGTCCTTCTACCACCCCATTTTTATCGGTTTCGGGCTGCTGACCTTGCTCATGCTGGCGCTGATTTACGTGCTCAACTACCGCCGGGCCCTGCGTACCAGCCTGGAGGAATCATCCTACAAGTACAAAACGGTAAGCTGGCTGGAGCAAGTAGCCAGTGACCTGCCCCGGTTCCGCCATAACGAGGCGGAGCAGCGGCACGCCCTGGCCCGCACCGACGAGCTGACGGCCGAGTATCTGAAAGCTCGCAACGGCCACTTCCGGGTGCTGAAATCCTACTTCGGCTGGGCCATAGCCCTGCGCACTGTGCTCACGGCGGGCCTGCTGATTGCCGGTACGCTGTTTGTGGTATCGAGGCAGATGACGCTGGGCCAGTTTGTGGCCGCCGAGGTGTTGATTGTGCAGATCAGTGGCTCTATTGAAAAGCTGATGACTGGCGTAAGTACCATTTTTGATATGCTGACCGGCGTGGAAAAGCTGGCCGTAGTAACGGACCTACCGATAGAGGAGCATACAACTGAACAACCCCATGCTTAACCTATCAAACCAAGACATAGACGATACCGTGTGGGACGAGGAGCTGAAACTTTCCCACCGGGAGCTGCTGGACCCCAAAGGCGGCCGCCGCCTGGGCCGGGTGCTGCTCATTGTAGGCCTGGTGTTTCTGATTATCCTGTTCTTGCCCTGGCGCCAAACCATTGAGGGCACTGGCTCACTTACCACCCTGCGGCCCCAGGACCGGCCTCAAACCGTACAAAACCAAATTGCGGGCCGCATTGAGCATTGGAACGTGCGGGAAGGCCAATTGGTGAAGCGCGGAGATACTATCCTGACCATTTCTGAAATCAAGGACGAGTACTTCGACCCCAACCTGCCCGCCCGCCTAAATGAGCAGTTGGCTGCTAAACGCGGCACCGTGGGAGCCTACGATGCCAAAGTAGTTGCCACTGACCAGCAAATCAATGCCCTGCGCCTGACTCTGGACGTGCAGCTTTCGGCGGGGCGCAACCGCATTACCCAGGCCCGCAACACCGTTTCCATCGACAGCGCCGACCTGGTGGCCGTTACCAACTTCTACCAGATTGCTCGCTCCCGCCTGGCGCGCTACGAGGACGGCTATAAAAATGGCCTGTTCTCTCTCACTGATATTGAAACCCGCCGCCTGAAGCTGCAGGAGGATTTGGCTAAGGTAGTGGCCCAGCGCAACAAGCTGCGTAATTCTCAGCAGTCGTTGGCGAATGCCCGGATTGAGCTGGCCAACCTGCGGGCCAAGTACGAGCAGGACGTGGCCAAAGCCCTTTCCGACCGTAGTTCGGCCGTATCCAGCAAGGTTTCCTCAGAGGGCGAAGTGGCTTCATTGCGCAACAAGATTGCCAACGTGGACGTGCGCCGGGGCCTATATGTGGTACGCGCACCCCAGAGCGGCTACGTAGTGCGCACGCTCAAAGCGGGTATTGGTGAAACCATTAAAGAAGGGGAATCCATTGCCACCTTGCAGCCCGACGCGCCTTTGCTGGCCGCCGAGCTGTACGTCCGCGCCATGGATGTGCCCCTGATTCAGCGCGGGCGGCAGGTACGGCTGCAGTTTGACGGCTGGCCGGCCATTCAGTTCTCGGGCTGGCCCTCGGTGGCCGTGGGCACGTTTGGCGGCACCGTTACGGTAATTGATGTGGTAAGCAGCACCAATGGCAAGTACCGCCTGCTGGTGCGCCCCGACCGCCACCACGAGCGGGACAACCCCTGGCCGGCGCAGCTGCGCCTGGGCTCGGGGGTATACGGCTGGGTTATTCTGGACTCGGTGCCGGTGTGGTATGAAATCTGGCGGCAGCTCAACGGCTTCCCGCCTACCCTGAAGGCGCCTACTGCTGAGGCTCCCATCAAGGAAAATGCTACTAAGGATAAGTAACAGTGACAATGCTGTTCCCGCGTGTATTCCGGCGCTTGGTCGCCCCATTGCTGCCTGATTGGGCAGTGAGCCGCCCGGCTGCGCTGGTGCTGGGCGGCCTGTTGTATAGTATTTCAGCCCAAGCCCAAGACCTAAGCCTGCCCACCCAGAAACCCGGCCTGGAGGCGGCTCCCTTACAAACCCGCCAACTGGCCCAAGACCGTTCCCCGGCGGATACGGCGCGGGTATTCTCGCTGCAGGACCTGGCTGACCTAGTGTATGCCAACCACCCGGTAGTCAAGCAAGCCGCCCTACTCAGCGACGACGCCCGCTCCCAGGTACAGCAGGCCCGCGGCGGCTTCGACCCCAAGCTGGGCTCCGGTTTCGACCGGAAAATATTTGGTGGTACTGATTATTACAATAATTGGTCGAATGAGTTGAAAGTACCCGTGTGGCCCGGCGGCATCGACCTGAAAGTAGGTTACGACCGAATGGTGGGCACTTACGTGAACCCCGAGTACCGTACTCCGCTCAAAGGGCTGGCGGTGGCGGGCTTGTCAGTGCCATTGGGCCAGGGCTTGCTCATTGATGAGCGCCGCAGCACCCTGCGCCAGGCCCGTATTCTGGTAGATGCAGCCGAAGCCGACCGGGTAAAGCAGATCAACGAAGTGTGGCTGCAAGCGGCTCAGGACTATTGGAACTGGTACTACACCTACCAGCAGATGCTACTGATTCAGGAGGGCATTGCGCTGGCCGAAACCCGGTTTCGGGGCACCAGTCGCCGCGCCCAGCTCGGCGACCAGGCCCCCATCGACTCGGTGGAAGCCCAGATTACGGTGCAGGACCGCCAGGTGCAATTTGAGCAGTTGGGCGTGGAGTTGCAGAACGCCCGCCTGCTGCTTTCCAACCACCTCTGGAACAAGGACGGCCAGCCGGTGGAGCTACCCGCTTATGCCGTACCGCAAACTCCGCCCCTCACCCCCCTCGATTCGGCCGGTTACGAACAGTTGCTGGACTTTGCCACCAACCGCCACCCTACCCTGCTCAAGCTCGATGCGAAAATCCGGCAGCTGGGCGTGGAGGAGCGGTACCGGCGCGAGTTGCTCAAGCCCACCATTAACGTGAGCGGTTACCTGCTCAGCCGCGGCGACTTTTACCGCCCCGAGGTACCTGCTTACTACGATTTTGGCCGGGACAATTACAAAGTGGGCGTTGACTTCGCCTTTCCGCTGTTTTTGCGCAAAGAGCGGGGCAAGCTCTGGCAAACCCGCCTGAAGGTGCAGGATGCCAACCTGGAGCAACAGAACAGCCGCCGTGTTATCACCAACCAGGTGGGGGCCAAGTACAACACGCTCAAGGCCTACGAGCGGCAGCTGGCCGTGCAGGCCCAGGCCATTGCCAACCAACGCATTCTGCTGGCCGCCGAGTCGCAGAAATTTGAGCTGGGTGAAAGCACCATTTTCCTCATCAACGCCCGTGAAACCAAGCTCATCGACCTGCGCCTGAAGCAGGAAAGCATGCGTGCCAGCTACGAGAAGGCGCTGGCCGAGCTCTACTACTACGCCGGCACCCGCACCCTGCGCGCCGAGTAAGAAGCGTTTTTCGGCTGTTAGCTTTTGGCTATTAGCTGTTAGCTTTGAAGTCTGTTTGTTGCCGTAGCCAAGCCGGCAGATCCTTTGTGGCATCTGCCCGCGGAGTTACCAGCCGACAGCCATCCGCTAACAGCCGAGAAATGTCGCCCACCCTTATTCTGAGCCTGATTGCGGGCTACTTCGTCGTCCTCATTATCATTGCCTACCTCACCTCGCGGCAGGCTACCAGTGAGTCGTTTTTCATAGCCAACCGCAACGCACCCTGGTACATGGTGGCCTTTGCCATGATTGGCACCTCCCTGTCGGGCGTTACGTTCATTTCCATTCCCGGTATGGTGGCCTCCCAGAGCTGGAGCTACATGGCCGTGGTGCTGGGCTATATTGTGGGCTACCTGGTGATTGGCACCGTACTGATGCCCTTGTACTACCGCCTGCGGCTGGTGAGCATTTACACCTACCTGGAGCAGCGGTTTGGGTTTTGGAGCTACAAAACCGGGGCCCTGTTCTTTCTGATTTCCCGGGCTGTGGGCGCGGCGTTCCGGCTGTTTCTGGTGGCGGGCGTGCTGCAGTTTGCGGTGTTTGATGGGCTGGGCGTGCCGTTTGCCGTAACCGTTACGGTCAGCATCTTCCTAATTTACCTCTACACCTTCCGGGGCGGCCTCAAAACCATCCTCTGGACCGATACTTTCCAGACCATGGCCATGCTGGTGTGCGTGGGCGTGAGCATCTACCTGATGGCTGACGAGCTAAACCTGGGTTTTGCCGGGCTGGTAAAAACGGTGAAGGAAAGCACCATGTCGCAGATCTATTTCTCTGACCCCAAGGACGACAAGTTTTTCTGGAAGCAGTTTGCCTCGGGCGCCTTCATCACCATCGTCATGACCGGCCTCGACCAGGACATGATGCAGAAAAACCTGAGTTGCCGCAGCCTCCCCGACGCCCAGAAAAACATGTTCTGGTTTACGCTGGCCATTGTGGTGGTGAACGTGTTCTTCCTCTCGCTGGGCGTGCTGCTCTATAAGTTTGCCGCCGCCAAGGGCATTGCGTTGCCTATGAACCCAGCCACCGGCAAAGTTATCGGCGACAATGTGTTTCCGCTGCTGGCTACCAACCACTTCAGCCTGTTTGCGGGCATTGTGTTCA
The DNA here is from genome assembly GCF_040547285.1 of Hymenobacter sp. UYP22. Classification (NCBI taxonomy): domain Bacteria; kingdom Pseudomonadati; phylum Bacteroidota; class Cytophagia; order Cytophagales; family Hymenobacteraceae; genus Hymenobacter; species Hymenobacter sp. UYP22. The sequence goes on from NZ_JBEPPK010000005.1 coordinate 62,688, forward strand.
TCCTGGGCATCATTGCCGTCACCTACGCCTCCGCCGACTCGGCCCTGACAGCTCTTACCACCTCTTTCTGCGTGGATATGCTGGACATCAAGCAGTACGATGAGGCCAAGCAGAAGCAGCTGCGCCAGGCCACGCACTTCGGCTTCAGCATCGTGCTCATTATCATCATCCTAATTTTCCGGGCCATTAACGACCAGAGCGTGATTACGTCCGTGTTCAAGGCGGCGGGCTACACTTACGGGCCGCTGCTGGGCCTGTTTTCGTTCGGCATCTTCACCAGCCGGGGCCTCCACGATAAGCTAGTGCTGCCCGTGTGCGTCGTGGCCCCGCTGCTCACCTGGTTTATCAACTCCAACTCCAAGGCTTGGTGGGGCTACGAGTTCGGCTTCGAGATTCTGATGCTCAACGGCCTTATCACTTTCCTGGGTTTGCTGGCAATTTCGCGCCCCCGCAACCTGGAATTGAACCCCGTTGCGTAGCCGTTGTTTAGGGAGGCGTACCTTTGTGTCCCAGGTAGCTTTAGTAGTACGTCATGCGGAGCGCAGCCGAAGCATCTTTACCGCTTCGTCTGCGTGATTGAGTTAGCCCAGCAGTAGAGATGCTTCGGCTGCGCTCAGCATGACGTTCATTTCACTTCTTGCCATTCCTACCAACCTACCAACCCTATGAAACATCTGTTCTTCATCTTCGGGCTTGTAGCTTTGGCCGCTGGAGCGGCACAGGCCCAGCAAACGGCTCCGGCCGCTAAGCAGCCCATTGAGTTGCAGCCCGGCCGCATGCAGGCCCAAGCCAAGCCGGCTCCCAACCGGCCCGATGCGCCCCCGCAGTTTCCGGGCGGCGTGCAAGGGTTGAACTCGTTTTTTCAGCAAAACCTAAAGTATCCCGAAGCGGCTAGCGTCAAGCAAATCAGCGGCAACGTGGTCATGACCTTTACGGTAGAAGCCGACGGCCACCTGACTAACCCCTCCGTGGTGCAACCCCTCAGCCCGGAGTGCGACACGGAAGCGCTACGGGTACTGGGCCAGATGCCGGCCTGGAAACCGGCCACCCGCAAAGGCCAGCCGGTAGCTACCCAAGTGCGCCTGCCCATTCCTTTCGGCAACTCCGATGGGCTGAAGGTGGAGCAGGGCAAGAATAAATTTGAATAAAGGAGCTAGGAACCAGGAGGTAGGAGGTAAGAATCTGGCGACGAGCTTGTCGTCCGGGTTTTCCTCCTCCCTCCTCACTCCTCACTCCTAGCTCCTACATAATAGAATGGCAGCCAGAAGCGGAATGAATACCAGTGGCCAAACGGGAGTTGATGTCCCCAAGGTCAAGCTTACCAAAGAGAACTTCCAACGTGGACTGCGGATTTTCCGCTTCGTGCTGCCTTACAAAGGCCCGTTCATTGCGGGCCTGTTGCTGTTATTGCTGAGTAGCGTTTCTACCATGATTATGCCCAAAATGCTGGGCTACCTGGTGAACGTGGCCAACCACCAGACCAACCGTCTGCCGGCCTTCGTGCCAGCCTCCATTACCGGCATTGCGGGGCTTCTATTTGGTGTGGTGCTCATCCAAGGGCTGTTTTCCTTCGGCCGTATTTTCTTTTTCTCCCGGGTCAGTGAGTTTACCGTGCGCGACATTCGCCGCACGCTCTACCAGAAGCTGGTTACGCTACCCATTCCGTTTTTTGAACAGCGCCGCGTGGGGGAAATCACCTCCCGCCTGACTTCGGACGTGGCCAATATTCAGGATACGTTCACGCTAACGCTGGCCGAGTTTCTGCGCCAGATTCTGACGCTGCTGGCCGGTGTGGCCTTTATTATGTGGGAGTCGTGGCGGCTGTCGTTGTTTATGCTGGCTACGTTTCCGCCGCTGGTGTTGCTGGCGTTTCTATTCGGGCGCAGCATCCGCAAGTTCTCCAAGCAGACTCAGGATGAGCTAGCTAAAACCAACGTGGTGGTGGAGGAAACGATGCAGGGCATTAACTCGGTAAAAGCTTTTACCAGTGAGCAGCATGAGGTGAGCCGCTACACTGCCGGCCTGAACCGCACCGTGCAGTTTGCGCTCAAATCGAGCATTTACCGCGGGGCTTTCGTGTCGTTTATCATCGTGGCCATTTTTGGCGGTATCTTTTTGGTCCTGTGGCGCGGTGCTACTTATGTTGAGCTACCAGCCTCCGACCCTCGCCACTTGGCCATGGGCGACTTGGTATCGTTTATTCTGTACACCATGTTTATTGGGGCCTCGGTGGGCGGTTTGGGCGAGATGTACGGCAAAATTCAGAGCAGCCTGGGCGCTTCCGAGCGGATTCTGGAAATTCTGGACGAGGAGTCGGAGCCGGTGCACCAGCCCCGCCTGCATGGCACCTCCCCGCTGCAGGTACGCGGCGACATCCGCTACGACAATGTGCAGTTCCACTACCCCACCCGCCCCGACTTGGCAGTACTCAAGGATATTAGCTTCCACATTCGGGCCGGCGAAAAAGTGGCACTGGTGGGCCCTTCGGGTGCCGGCAAAAGCACTATCGTGCAGCTGCTGATGCACCTGTATCCCCTGAGCAGCGGCAGCATTTCGGTGGATGGCCGCAACATCGATGACCTAGACCTGACGGAGCTGCGCCAGCACATTGGCATCGTACCCCAGGAAACCTTGCTGTTTGGCGGCACTATTGGGGAGAATATTCTTTACGGCCGTCCTGGCGCTTCCGAAGCCGACATCATTGACGCCGCCCGCCGGGCCAATGCCTGGCAGTTCATTCAGTCGTTTCCCGAAGGATTGGATACCGTAGTGGGTGAGCGAGGCATTAAGCTCTCGGGCGGGCAGCGCCAGCGTATTGCCATTGCCCGCGCCATCCTGAAAAATCCCGCCATTCTGCTCCTCGACGAAGCCACCTCCGCCCTCGACTCCGAAAGCGAAAAGCTAGTGCAGCAGGCCATGGACGAGCTGATGCAGAACCGCACCAGCATCATCATTGCCCACCGCCTGAGCACCATCCGCAAGGTGGATAAGATTCTGGTTATCGACGGCGGCCGCATCGTGGAGCAAGGCTCCCACGAAGAACTCAGCAACGACGACAACGGCCTCTACGCTAACCTGCTGAAACTGCAGTTCGAGTTGACGTAAAGCGCGGTCTTAGACGAATTCATTGGATTGTATGAAACGGGTAACGCATCTGCGTTGCCCGTTTTCTTTTTCCGGTATATTCAGGTGTACATAGTCTATACTCGCCATCATAACCGATTTACCCGTGACGCACAGACTACCACGTATCGAGTTGCTACGGCCGGAGCTGGGACTGTGGGGCGGCATTATGTTGCTGTTAAGCACCTTGTTCATGTCTTCGGCCACATTTGCGCCGCCGCTACCTTTTGTACAGTTACCAGCTTCTACCTATACTGGCTGTCATCTGATGGACAACTTCTCTTCCAATATCGGAGTGTCGGTAGGTGAAACTGGACGTATATACCTTGATTTTTTTGATGAGCAGGCGCAAAGAAGGATTGTGGAATCCGTGGCCAAGGAGTCAGGCTACCGGTTCGGGGCAGTCCAATGGCAAGAGTTGAGCCACCTCCCATATATTGGTCTGCCAGTGAATGAATTACCAGCGTATCTAGCTCTACCCTCCTCCCGACGTAGACACGCAGCGCTACTAGGAGTTCCAGTAGCTGAACTACCCGCCTATATCCGAGCGGCTGTAAAAGAAGGTCGCAGACAAGAATATTGGGCCAGACACCCACACGTTTTTCTTCGGATAGATAAGCACCTCTCCGCGGAAAGGGTTAACCAGATTTTGCGGGTGTTCAGGCAGAATGGCATTCATCGTTTTTATCTGGTAACGGAGCTTAAGCCATACAATGCCCCCGATTAACCTCCCCGCCACCCCGCCCACCTTTCCGGAATACCAGCTGATTCACCAGACGCAGCAGCGGCAGCGGTACCCGGAGCCGGCGCATCGGCGGCAACCCGTAACGTCGGAGCGGCGGCAGGTACGCACGGTAGCTGTGGCGGTGCTGGTAGGCACCGTGGCCCTGTATTTTCTGCCGCTGGCCCGGCCTCTAGCGAAATTCTGGCTCGGATTAGTCGCTATTGGATTGGGCCTATTATACCAGTGGTGGGAGTACCGCCGGGCTTTTCGGGAATTTCAGGCCCAGCCCCGGCCGCTGGGCTTCCGGGTTTCGGAAACCGGCTTAGCGGTGCAATGGCCCCAGGGCTGGCAGCGGCTACCCTGGCACTCCTTTACCCGCGTGCAACAGGTAGGCGACTGGCTCCTACTCTACCCCGGCCCCGATTTCGCCTATTATCTGGATTTGCGGCAAGTACCGGAGCCATACACGGTAGTGGACGTGCTGGCTTTGATTGGGGGGCGCGACATGCGCGTGCCGGGCCCTACCTTCGCCTCCTGATGAAACCGACCCCGATTGTATTGTCCGGCGTGCAGCTTTCCGCCGAGGAGTTTGTGGCCGTAAACTTCCGGCTCTGGCGGGCCCGGCCCCGCACCCGCCTCAACCACTGGATTCTGGGCGCGGCCGTAGTGTTGCTGGGCGCGAGCGTGGGGCTGGACTTGTACCAGCACGGCCGGCTTACCCAACTTTCCACCCTGGTTTTTCTGGGCGTAGCGGTGCTGTACGCACTGTTTCGGGCTGGGCTGGTGCGCTACCAGCTACGCCGGGGATACGCCAACAATACGACCCTGCACCAGCCCATCAATTTCACCCTTACCGAATCCGACATCATTGGGCGCAGTGCGCTGGGGCAGTTTTCCGGCAAGTGGAGCATGGTGCGGCGGGCGGTGTGGGTGCAGCCGCACTGGCTGCTGCTCTACCCTACCGAGGCCGCCTGCTATTACCTGGATATGCGCCAGTTGCAGCAGCCCGCTACGCCTGCCGATGTGGCGGCGCTGCTCACCCGCCACAGCATTGCGCAACAGCAGCTGTAGCCACAACTCACTAGGCAAGTGCTCATCTATAAGCCGGCACTCTGCACCGGTAACCCGGGCATATTTGCCTATTTTCGCCCCGTATTCCCAACGCCTCTTTTTCTCTTCACGAATGATTACTTCGACTTCTCTCAAGTCTACTTCCCGCGCGCTGAGCGCCACGTTGCTGGTTAGCGGCCTGCTACTGAGCGCCGCCGCCCAGGCCCAGATCAACACGCCTCAAGCCAGCCCCAAAAGCACTATTCAACAGCGCGTGGGCCTGACCGATGTAACGCTGGTGTATTCCCGCCCCAACCTGCGGGGCCGCGCCGCCTTCGGCAACCTGGTGCCGTTCAGCAAGCGGTGGCGCACCGGCGCCAACGCCACCACCAGCATCAAATTCTCGGACGATGTAACGGTGGAGGGTAAAAAGGTACCGGCTGGCGAGTACGGCATCTACACCATTCCGGGCAAAACGGAGTGGATTGTGGTGCTGAACAAGAGCACCAAGATGGGGGCCAACGTGGACGGCTTCAAGGACGACGAGGACGTGGCCCGTTTCACCGTCAAAACCTACAAGGTGCCCACTAAAGTGGAAACCTTCACCATGAACTTCACCGACCTCACTCCCGCCACCGCCAACGTGGATATCCAGTGGGAAATGACCGGCGCTAAGTTCAAAATCACCTCCGACGTGGAGCCCAAGGTAATGGCCCAGATTGACGAGAAAGTCATCAAAAACGCCAGCCCCAGCAACGGCGACCTGGCTGCTGCCGCCGTGTATTACCTCGATAACAACAAGGACCTGAAGCAGGCGCTGACCTGGATGCAGAAGGCCAACGCCACCGACCCCAAGTTCTGGAACCTGCTCACCGAAGCCAAAATCCGGATGAAGATGAAGGACTATAAAGGCACCATCTCAACCGCTGAGCAATCCAAAAAGCTGGCCCTCGACGCCAAAAATGCCGACTACGTGAAGATGAATGAGGACCTGATTATGGAAGCCAAGAAAGCCGGCAAGCTGTAATTGTAAGTCAAAGGGCTAACGTAAAAAGCTAGTTCCCCTCCTTGGAAAGGAGGGGAACTAGCTTTTTACGTTAGCCCTTTGACTTTCCCACCAAACTTCCTAGCACCACCACACCGCAGCCGATGATATTGAACCAGAGGTAGCCGATATCGGTGGTGAAAAACAGAACCAGGACGACGGCTTGGGCTACTACGGCGGCCCAGAACACGGCCCGGCCGCCCACGGTCTTCAGGAAGAAGGCCACCATGAATATGCCCAGAATGGTGCCGTAAAACAATGAGCCCAAGATGTTAACGGCCTGAATCAGGTTTTCGAGGCGGGCGGCGAAGGTGGCAAATCCGATGCCCAGCACGCCCCAGCCCACGGCCGCCGCCCGCGAAGCCAGCACGTAGTGCGCCTCCGGCTGGCCCTGGCGGCGGGGCTTGTACAAGTCCACTACGGTAGTGGAGGCCAGGGCATTGAGGCCGGCGGCGGCTGAGCCCAGGGCCGCGCTCAGCACCACCGCTACCAGCAGCCCAACCAAGCCCTGGGGCAGATAGTTGAGTACAAAGGTGAGGAATACGTAGTCGGTGTCCTTGGCTTCGGTGGCAGGGCGGGCCTTTTTGAGCAACTGTTGCGCCTGTTGCCGCAGCCCCAGGTTGGCGGCCTGGGTGGCTTGCAGGTGCGTTTCGGCGGTGGCAATGGCGGCGGAGTTTTCAGCTTGTAGTGCTTGTACGAGTTGGCCAGTAGCCCGGCGGCGCACCTCAAACAGGATGGCGTGTTCCCGCTCCAGTTCCCGCAACTGGGGGCCATACTGCTCGGAGTGTGCTACCTGCATGTACACCGGCCGGTTGAAGGTGAGCGGGGCGGGGTTGAACTGGTAGAACACAAACAGCAGCACACCCAACAGCAGAATGCCAAACTGCATCGGAATCTTGAGCAAACCGTTCATCAGCAGGCCCAGCCGGCTTTCGGTGATGTTGCGGCCAGTGAGGTAGCGCTGCACCTGGCTCTGGTCGGTGCCGAAGTACGAGAGGGCCAGGAACAGACCGCCCGTCATGCCCGACCAGAAGTTGTACCGGTCGGTGGGGTCAAAGTGAAAATCGATGAGGTTGAGTTTGCCCTGGTGGCCGGCCACGCGCATCGCATCGGTGAAGCCCACCCCGGCCGGCAAATAGTGCACCAGCAGGTAGCCCGCCACCAGCAGCCCCACAAAAATGACGGCCACCTGCCCCTGCTGCGTCACCATCACGGCCCGGGTGCCGCCCGATACGGTGTAGGCAATCATGACGGTGCCCAGCAACCACACCGTCAGCTGAATATCCCAGCCCAGAATGGCCGACAGCACCAACGCCGGGGCGTACAAGCTCAGGCCGTTACTCAAGCCCCGCTGCACCAGAAACAACAGCGCCGCAAAGGTGCGGGTGCGCCGGTCAAAACGCCCTTCCAGGTACTCGTAGGCGGTGAATACCTTGAGTCGGTGGTAGATGGGCACTACGAACACGGCAATGAGCACCATGGCCACCGGCAGCCCCAGGTAGAACTGGATGAAGCGCATGCCATCGTCGTAGGCCTGGCCGGGGGTGCTCAGGAAGGTAATAGCCGAGGCCTGGGTGGCCATAATGCTGAGCCCAATGGCCCACCACGATGCCTGCCGCCCACCCAGCAAATAGCCGTCTAGGGATTCGCCGGCGCGGCGGGTGCGCCAGGTGCCGTAGCCCACTATGAACAGCAGCGTTCCGCCCAGAATCAGCCAGTCGAGCCCACTCATGCAAACACGCGCGTCAGGTACACGAACAGCCCGATTTCCAGCGCCAGCGCGCCCAGTACCAGCCAGTACCACGCCCGCCACGAGGGCAGCAGCGGCGGTTGTTCGGTTTCAGATGCTGGTGAAGTAGAGGTAGGAGGCACAGCGGAAAGACAAGGACGGGGAACAAGCGCAAGTTACCTACTCAGGAGGCATTCGGCGCAGGTAAAATTGCCGGAATTATTGGCCTCGGCCGCAGCCAGCCAGTGGCCAATTCCCAGAGGCAGGTGAGCAGCAACCCCAGCGCAGCCCCAGCCAGTACATCACTAAGCCAATGATATTCCAGCACTACCCGGCCCAGGCACACCAGCCCCAGCCACCCCAGTAGCCAGAGCCGGGCTTTGGGAAACCGTAGCGCCAAGGGCAGCAGCAGCCCCGCCGTGCCGGCCGCATGCCCCGAAGGAAACGCATCAAACCGTCCTACAGACTGCCAAAAATCATCATCGGGCGCAACGTGGTCGAATACCTGCCACGGCCGGGGCCGGTTGAAGTACATGGCCAGCAGGTTGCGCAGCCCCTGGCTGCTAATCATCGTCAGCAACGCTACCAGCCAGATGGTGCAATTAGGCCACCGCCGCAGTCGGGCTAAGGCAAACAGTAGCAGCAGCAACGGCCACAGCCACAACGGCATCAGCTTATCCGTAACCGCGTCATGCACCCGCATCAGCCCCGCAAAAAACGGCCGCAGCGGCGCGCCGTGCCGGTGCAGCAGCCCGGCCAGCGGCACATCTACGGCTACTATCAACAGCAGCACCAGCGGCACAGAAGCCAGCGTAAGGAGCGAAAGACGGCTATAATTTCGCATAAACATAGTCTTACTGAAAATCTCGCGCCCGTCCGGCGGCTGAAAGCCGTCGGGCCGGTTGAAGTACGCTGATGTTGCTACGAGGTCGTACTGACGGTCCAGCCGACAACCGGCCCGACGGCTTCCAGCCGCCGGACCGGCGCATGCGCCACAAGGTTGTAGAGACGCTTATTCGCGTTTCGGCGCGTGCTGATGGTGTTTACTGGAACGAGGCAGCCCCCAACGGCACAGCCGTTGAGACGCGAATACGCGTCTCTACTTACCCAACGACACCATATTGGTCAATAGCCGGTACGCGCCGGGTACGCCGGCGGGCAGCTCGCGGAACAGGCTGAGGCCGGTGTAGATGTAGTGGCCTTTGCCGTAGTCGGCTACCAGGATGGCGCTTTGCTTGGCGGTTTCGCCGGGGTCCTGGCTGCTGAGCACGGTCTGGTACTTGGGGTCCCACTGGCTGGGGTAATAGAGGCCCTGCTCCTGCACCCAGCCTTCAAAATCCTTGGTGGTGATTTTGTTGGGGGTGTTGAGCAAGGGCTGGCTGGGGTTGAGGAAGGTAACGGGGGCGTTTTCCACCGTCACCCGGTCGGTGCTGAGGGTGAGCGGGTACGGGCCGATTTGGGGCAGCACGGTGCCCCGGTTCACCACGTACTGCACCACCAGGTTGCCGCCCTGCTCCACGTACTTCAGCAGCGTGGGCTGCAGGGTTTTGAGGCGGTCGAGGGTGTTGTAGGCGCGCACGCCCAGCACCACGGCATCGAAACGGCGCAGGTTCTGGTCGGTAATGTCCTCGGGCTTGAGCAGCGTGACGGTGTAGCCGATCTGGCGCAAAGCGTCGGGCACCTCGTCGCCAGCCCCCATCAGATACCCAATTTCCTGGCCCTTGCGCCGCAGGTCCAGCTTCACCAGCGGGGCCACCGCTTCGGGGAACAGCGTTTGGGTGGGAATGTGGGTGTAGGTAATGGTCTGGTAGCCGCGCGAGTACGTCTGGCCCTCCACGGTAGCCACGGCCCGCAGCTCCGATTTGCCTTCCGCCGCGCCCGCGCCGGGCTGTACCCGGAACTGCACGGTCTGCTCGGCGTCTTTGGCTCCCAGCTCGAAGGGGATGCTGGCAGGCTCGGCCGTCCAGCCTTTCGGCAGGTTTAGTGCCAGGGTACCCTTCACACCTGCTTTGCCGGCGCGCAGCGTCACGGGAATGGTTTTGGGCTGGTTGTCGGCGAAGACGTAGGCGTGGCCGCCCACGTTCACCATCACCGGCGGCACCACCGTCAGCGGGCGGTACTTCTCCCCTTCCACCGGGTCGGTGCTTTTGTATTGAACGGGGACGGAGAAGGTTAAATCTTGTCCTAACACCTGAATACTGGCGGTGGCTGTAGCCACAGGATAGCCCTCTGCGTTGCCCCTCTGTCGTGGCTCTACAACTACGTACATACCCGTAGTTCCTGTCTTTTGCAGCCAGTAAGGTTGGGATTTTAGTTCATTCCAATAACCGACTTGAGAACTGCGAATCTTGGCTTTTTCATTGCGCGTCAAGGTTGTTGGCTCTTTACGCAATGGTAAAGCTTGATGAGCAACATATTTGTTGTTATCGAATTGTCCTTGATAATCATTAGGTTCGACATCAATCGATATCATTTTTACATCAATTGATGAGCGGTTTATTACTTCGACATCAACCTTGATGGTATTATCTGTTCCACCTACAATGTTTTTATTCATTAAAGGTGCCGTGGCAGCTTCGGCTGTTGCCTCTATGTGCAATCCAAGACAAGCACGGATCAATTCTTGCACCTCACTACTCTTTTGATTAGTCCAAAAGAGTAAATCTGGATAGCTCGAGTAGCCAACAGATTGGCTGTACATCGGCATTATTTTCTCCCGCACCTTCAGTAGTCCCGCCACACTCGCCGACGGATTGGCCGGGTCGTACTTGCGAATCACCTCGTCAATCAGCTTGCCTACGGCCGCGCCGCCGGGCACCCGGTTCCAGGTCAGGTCCACGCCCTCGAACAGGTCAGTGGTGACTTTATCGCCTTTCAGGAGCTGAAAATACTCCGGGGCATCGCCGCGCTGGGCGCTGCTACCGAAGCCCTGGCTGCGGTGCTGGGAGCGGCTGCGGGCGGCAATTTCGCCGTAGCTCTGCCCCAGTAGCGGGTTGTAGCCGCCGGCATCCAGCTTGAAGTGCTGGCTCATATCCTCGCCGGGCTTCACGAAGAAGCTGCCGGTATTCCAGAGCAGCCGCTTGGCCTGCCAGGGCTGCACGTACTGCAGCTGCTCGGGGAAACGCTTGGGGTCGGCGGCGGCCGAGAAGGCCTCGATGGCCAGCATGGCCGAGGCCGTGTGGTGGCCGTGCCCGGCCCGGGCGTCGGGCGGGAAGCGGGTAATCATCACGTCGGGGCGGCGCTGGCGGATTACCCACACCATATCGGCCAATACCTGCTCCTTGTCCCAGATGGTGAAGGTTTCCTCGGGCGTTTTCGAGAAGCCGAAGTCATTGGCGCGGGTGAAGAACTGCCGGCCCCCATCGATGCGGCGGGCCGCCAGCAGCTCCTGCGTCCGGATGACGCCCAGCCCCTCGCGCAGCTCCGGCCCGATGAGGTTCTGGCCCCCGTCGCCGCGAGTGCAGCTGAGGTAGCCGGTTTCCACCAGACGGCCGTTGGCCAGGTAGGCAATCAGGCGGGTGTTCTCGTCGTCGGGGTGGGCGGCCACGTACAGGGCTGAGCCCAGCACGTTCAGTTTCTTCAGCCCCAGCAGAATCTCGCCGGACGACCAGGTTTTGGGGGCCTGAGCGGTGGCTTCGGAAATTAAGAATTGAGAAGTAAGAAGTAAGAATGCCGATAAAGCGGCGTAGAAAGAGCGAAGGCGCATGAACGAGGCGGTTGAGGTGGCCGGGCGGTAAAGATAGAAGGCCGGCCGTCAGGTTGCAGCCCCCGCCGCCTACCCTTTGGGCAGATAGGACAAGGTACTCCGCTCCCAAAGAGCCCTGCGCCAAGCCGGCTGCCCCCTCCCCAACGCGCGGCTGCCACCGGACTTTTTTCACAACGGCGGGCGTTGGGCACGGAATTAGCCGGATGCACACTGGCTGGCTTCAGCCAGTACCGGGGTTTGTCCTGTCTTTTCCTGATTTTCGTGCCACTTATGTCTCGGTTGCGTAGTCATTGCGTCCGATACTTTTTGCTTTCGTTCTGTATGCATTTTTCCTTCCCCTCCCGGCTGCGCCTGCTAGGCTTGTCCGTGCTGTTTCCGGTTTTGGCTTCAGCCCAAACCACTCCGCCTGCCTCCGACGCCCCGGCCCCGGTAGCGCCCGCCTCCCCCCAATGGTACTTGCTGGATGCTCAGCAGGACGGGGGCGTGATGGGCGTGAGCGTGACGCGGGCCTACCGGGAGCTGCTGCAGGGCAAGGCCTCTACCCCCGTACTGGTAGCCGTAATAGATGCCGGCATTGATACTGCCCACGCCGACCTGCGCCGCGTGCTCTGGCGCAACCCCCGCGAAGTGGCTGGCAACGGCCTCGACGACGACAAAAACGGCTACGTGGACGACGTGTACGGCTGGAACTTCCTGGGTGGGGCCGATGGGCGCAACATCAACGAGGAAGCCCTGGAGGAAACCCGCCTGCTGGCCCGTTTGCAGCCCCTCTACCAGGGCAAAACCCGCACCAGCGTGCCGGCAGCCAAGCGTGCGGAGTACGACCTGTACCTGAAAGTCAAGAAAAGCTACGAGGCCAAGGTGAAGGAAAACACCGAGCAGCTGCAGCAGTTTGCCCAAGCCTACGCCGAGAACAAACAGGGCGCCGAAGGCCTCAAGCAGGCCTTGGGGGTGGAGCGCCTGGACACCGCCACCCTGCGCAACCCGCCTACCCAAAACCCGGAGCTGCGCCAGGTCACCACGGGCCTTTACCAAACGCTCATCCAGACGGGTTTTGCTTCCTTGGATGATGTGCTGGTAGAAATGCAGAGGGGCCTGCAGGAAACCAAGGACCAGCAACAGTACGGCCTGAACTTGAAATTCAACCCCCGCTCCATTGTGGGCGACCGGCCCGACGACCTAAAGCAGCGCGACTACGGCAACCGGGACGCGGCCGGCCCCGACCCCATGCACGGCACCCACGTAGCCGGCATCATCGGGGCCGACCGGGAAAACAGCGCGGGCATACTAGGTGTGGCGCCCAACGTGCAGATTATGTCGGTGCGGGCTATTCCGGATGGGGATGAGCGGGACAAGGATGTGGCCAATGCCATCCGCTACGCCGTGGACAATGGCGCCCAGATCATCAACATGAGCTTCGGCAAGTACTACTCGCCCCAGCGCCCGGCGGTGGAGGAGGCCATCCGCTACGCCGATACCAAGGGTGTGCTGCTGATTCACTCGGCCGGCAACGAGAACAACAACCTGGACAATACCACCCAGTACCCCTCGCCCAATTTCCTGAACGGGCAGCGCATCCCGAACATGATTACCGTGGGTGCCTCTTCCCGCCTCAACGACGAATCCTTGGCCGCCGACTTCTCCAACTACGGCAAAACGCAGGTGGACGTGTTTGCGCCCGGCAACCAGATTTATTCGACCCTGCCCGGCAGTAAGTACGGCAACCTCAGCGGCACCAGCATGGCGGCGCCGGTGGTTGCGGGCATTGCCGCCACGCTCAAATCGTACTTTCCCCAACTCACGGCCGCTCAGCTTAAGCGCATCATTCTGGCCTCGGCCCAGCCGGTGCATACCAAAGTGCGCCAACCCGGTAGCACTAAGCTGGTTGACTTTGCGGAACTGTCGCGCACGGGTGGCATTGTAAACCTGTACCGGGCCGTGCAGCTGGCCCAGCAACCGGCCCAGTAGCTCCGCCCATTTCTGCGCCCCGCGCAACCCTGCCCCCGCTGCCACCTCCTGCTTAAACGCAGGCGGGCAGCGGGGGCAGCGGTTTTTCGGCCTCACCGCTCAGATTTAACCCTTGGGCCGCTCTGGCGTATCCTATACTCAGGTGGCGCTTGTGCCTTTGCTTTTTACCCCCGACTTATGTCCTCACAGCAACTACCTCAGCCCGGTAACCAGTCCGCGGCCTCCTCCCAACCCACTACCAGCCTCCCCAGCAAACCTGCCCGCGACGCCCTGTGGTGGCGGCGACAGATAGTAAATACCCTGTTGATGGTAACGGGCGTGTTTTCGGCTGGTTTCGGGCTGGAAAGCTTCCTGCTGCCCGGCGGCTTCCTGGATGGAGGCGTAACGGGTATTTCCCTGTTGCTGGTGCAGGTGTTCGGGCTGCCGCTGCCGGTGCTCATTGTGGTACTCAACATTCCTTTCGTGCTCATGGCCTGGCGCCAGCTGGATACGGGTGTGGCCATCCGGAGCCTGATTGGCATTGTGGCGCTGGCTATTGTGCTGGCGGTTATGCCCTACCCCATCATCACGCAGGATAAACTGCTGATTTCCGTGTTTGGCGGGTTCTTCCTGGGTGCTGGCATTGGCTTGGCCATGCGGGGCGGCGGGGTGCTCGACGGCACTGAAATTATGGCCATCTACCTGAGCAAGAAGTCCAGCATGACCATCGGGGATATTATCCTGGTGTTCAACATCCTGATTTTCGGGGTAGCGGCTTATATCCTGTCCATCGAAACGGCTCTGTATTCCATTTTGGCCTACTTAGCGGCGGCCAAAACCATTGACTTCGTGATTGATGGCCTGGAGGAGTATACCGGCGTTACCATCATGTCGGGACAGGCAGATGCGGTGCGCCGCATGATTACCGAGGAAATGGGCCGGGGCGCTACCGTGTACAGCGGCAAAGGCGGCTACGGCACCCACGGCCACCAGGCCAATGCCATCGATATTGTATTCACCGTCATTACCCGCCTGGAGCTCACCAAACTCAAAACCGAAGTAGAGCAAATTGACCCTAATGCCTTCATGGTAATGCACAGCGTGAAAGAAACCAAGGGCGGCATGATCAAGAAGCGCCCCCTGCACTAAGCGGTGTGGATAGTAACGCTTCTTACTACCAAGCGGAACGTCATGCAGAGCCTAGGTGAAATTGTGAAAGGTGAAGTTGTGAAATAGTGAAACCTTACACAAAGAGCATGTCGTGGCAGACAGCGCGAAGCCATGACATGCTTCCCATTCACAGATACGGAAGTTCTGACCTGTTCAAAAGCCCCGGGCGTACCCACGTCCGGGGCTTTGTGCTTTATAGGGAGTAGCGCGCTGCCAGAACGAACTGCTTTGTCCTACCCACAACTTCACTTCTCACAACCTCACCATTTCACCATCTTTGCAGCATGGCTGCACCCTTCCTTCTCTCCGACCTGTACATTTATCCGGTAAAATCCCTGGGCGGCATCCGCCTCACGGAAGCCACAGTAGAGCCGCGCGGCCTGCGCCACGACCGGCGCTGGCTGGTTGTGGATGAGCGCAACCGCTTCATGACGCAGCGGCAGACAGCCGCCATGGCCCACCTGAGGGTAGCGCCGGCGTACAATGGCTTCCTGCTCAGCCACCAGCAACGCCCCGAGCTACTGCCCCTGTATGTGCCCTTCACCGCTACCCCCGAAAAGACGCTGTTCGTCACCATCTGGGATGATATGGTATTTGCCTGGCGGGCCAAGCCGGAGTGTGATGAGTGGCTCTCGGAGGCCCTGGGGCAGCCTGCCAAGCTGGTGTACATGTCGGATATGGTGCGCCGCGACGTGGAGCCGGAGCACAACCCCGAGGGCCAGCTGGTGAGCTTTGCCGACGGCTACCCCTTTCTGCTTATTGGGCAGGAGTCGTTGAATGAGCTGAACACCCGCCTGGCCGAGCCCGTGGAAATGGACCGGTTCCGACCTAATCTGGTATTTAGCGGGGGCGAGGCCTTTGCGGAGGATGCCTGGGAGTATTTCAGCATTGGCGACCTGCGGTTCCGGGCCGTGCGCGGCTGCGGCAGGTGCGTGCTTACCACCATTGACCCCCACACTGCCCAGAAGCACCCCCAGGGCGAGCCGCTCCGGACGCTGGCCACCTACCGGACCGAGGGCAGCAAGGTCATGTTCGGGCAAAACGTTACGGGCTTCGGCAGTGGCATCCTGCGCGTCGGCGACTCGCTCACCCCCCGGTAGCAGCGCCCGAATACACCCCACTACCTAAGCCCCGAAAGGTGATAGGGCCTACTGCAATGGAGCATCTTGCCGGGAATAGAACAGGCCTGATAAAACAATATTCAGCGGAATAATTGTGTTTTGCCAAGCTAAAAGCAAATCAGTATCTTTGTCAACCTCCTGGTTTTGAAATACTGCTGCTTCAGATAGGCCCGCCGTTTCCTCACGAGCCATTCTGCAGCAGTCTTGCCCTGCCGCCCTCTCCGTTCTTTGTCTTGCCCCTCTGCACATGCCTGCAACCCGCCGCTTCCTCGTCCGCTTTTTTTGCCTGCTGCTTGGTGGGCTCCTGCTGGCAACTTCTGGGTACGCTACCGCCAGTAGTGAACTGCAGGCCCCCTGGAATACGCTACTCCACCGCTACGTAACTCCCGATGGCCGCCTGGACTATGCTGGCTTGCTAGAGGAGGAAGACAAGCTGCTGGGGTACCTGCAAGGCCTGCGCAAAGTAAAGCCCGACCCGCAAACCTGGACTCCCGCCGATACAGAGGCGTTCTGGATAAACACCTACAACGCGGCCGCCACCTACCTGATTCTGCAGTACTACCCCGTGGCCAGCATCAACGATATTCGGGTGAAAGTGGTGGGGGGCAATAAAACGCCCTGGGAAGCGCCGGTGGTGAACGTGGGCGGGCAGAGCTACTCGCTAAACCAAATTGAGCGGGAAATGCTCCGCAACCAGTTCCACGACCCCCGGGTGCACTTCGCCCTGATGTACGGTGCGGCCTCCACGCCAGCCATTCTGGCCGAGGCGTATGATGGCGCCCGCCTCAGCCAGCAACTAGACCAGCAGGCTCGCCGCTTCCTCAATGACCCAGCCTTCAACCAGCTTACCCCCCAACGGGTACAGCTGTCCGGGCTTTTTGAAGCGTACGGCGCCGAGTTTGGCTCCGAAGCGCAGCTGCTGGAATTCGTAAACCAGTACGCTCGTGTACCGATACTGCCCACTGCGAAGGTAGAATACCTGTCTTTCAGCTGGGCTCTGAATGACCGTACGGGCCTCAGCAGCTCCCAGGCCCTGGGCAAACAGTAGGGCTGCCGCTAACCCCACTTGGCAACGCCCCGTACCGCTTAGCGGTGCGGGGCGTTTGTTTACGGCCCTGTCTCACGTACTTCCCACCTATGAACCTTCCCCTCGTTCTGGACTTTTTGCGCCAGTTGGCCGCGCATAATAATAAAGCCTGGATGGACGCCCACCGTGCCGACTACCATCAGGCCCGCGCCGAATACACAACCCTGGTTGCCAGCTTACTGCGCGACGCCTCCACTAGTCTGGAGCCCGGGCTGCGGGGCCTTACGCCCTCAGACGTGATGTTTCGCATCAATAAAAACGACCGGTTTCAGCAGAGCGACGAGCCCTACAAGCGCCACATGGGAGCCGGCCTGAAGCCTGGCGGGCGGCATAGCCCCTGGGCGGGCTACTTCATTGCCCTGGAGCCCGGCGGCGAAACCTACATTGGCGCGGGGCGCTGGATGCCGGAACCCCAGCAGCTGGCCCGAATCCGCCAGGAAATCCACTACAACGCTCCCGCTTTTCACACCGTCCGCCAGGACGCCCGTCTCCTGCGCCACTTCCCCCTGGGCCTCGACACGTCTCAAAGCCTCAAAACCGCTCCTAAGGGCTATGACCGTACCGACCCCGACATTGAGTGGCTGAAGCTGAAAAGTTACTTCGTGTGGCAATCCTTTTCTGACGCGGAAGTAGCCCGCCCGGATTTTACGGCCCGGGTGCTGGAAGCCTGGCAAGCCGCCAAACCATTCGTGGATTTTCTGAATGAAGCCATGAAAGCGGAGGAGTAGTGCTTAGTGCGTATGAAAAGAGGCCCTGCCAGGTTACGGCGGAGCCTCTTTTCATACGCACTAAGCACTAACAACTAAGCACTAAAACAGCCCGAACAGTGTGCTGTTGATTTTGTCGATGATGACGCTTAGGTCTTCGGGGTTATTTACGTAGTCGAGGTTGTTCACATCCACGATGAGCAGGCGGCCTGCGGTGTAGCCTTTGATCCACTCCTCGTAATGCTCGTTCAGGTGCTTGAGGTAGTCAATCTTGATGTTGTTCTCATAGTCACGGTTGCGCTTTTCAATCTGCTGCACCAGCTTGGGCAGATCAGCGCGCAAGTAGAGCAGCAAATCGGGTGGGTTCACCATACTGATCATGGACTGGAACAGGTTCAGGTAGTTCTGGTAGTCCCGCTCCGACATGAGGCCCGACTGGTGCAGGTTGGCCGCGAAAATGTGCGCATCCTCGTAGATGGTGCGGTCCTGAATAACCCCTTTGTTGTTCTGCTGCAGTGCCTTGATGCGCTGGGTTTGCTGGAAGCGGCTATTGAGGAAGTACACCTGCAGATGAAACGCCCAGCGCGGCATGTCGTCATAGAAATCCTTGAGGTAAGGATTATGGTCGACGTCCTCCAGAAATACTTCCCAGTTGAAGTGGTGGGCCAGCTTGTTGGCCAGAGTGGTTTTGCCAGCCCCAATGTTGCCGACTATTGCAATGTGCATGAGCGAGACACGAAAAAAAACGAAGGCTCAAAAATAGCGGATACCCGCCGAACCCAACGCATTATCAACGCCTTCGTACAAGAATAGTACACGCCCTATATTACGCCTCATTGTATGGACTCGCTGCACTTACAACCACTAGGCACCTTGCCGGATGCAAATGGGGCAGTATTGGTGGAGCTGCAGTACGCCGCACCCCAAAAGGTGCTATACGTGCGGTGGTTTGGCAACCTGACCAGCCGTGAGGTAACCTTGGTGGCTCAGGAGGCATTGAAGCTGCAGCGGCAATACCCGTTTGCCCTCCTGCTGAATGACAAAATCAACGCCACCGGCGACTGGGTGGAGGCCATGGACTGGCTGGAATACGAGTGGTTGCCCCGGGTTACGGAAGGCGGGTTGCGGGGTATAGCATACGTGTTCTCACCCGACATGCACAACCAGCTGGCCAGTATGGAGTTTTTCGAGCGGGTAAGGCAGTATATACCTATTCAGATGTTTCATGATGTACCGGCGGCCTGGCAATGGCTGCGCCGGCAAGGGCTTCCCCCTCGCGCGGCAGCATTGCCCCAGTAGGTGCCTCTATTAACCGCACTGGCCCCGGCTGCCTGAGCAACCGGGGCCAGTGTAGCGCTGCAGGCAGGCACTATTCGCGGATAACGTCCTTCACGTCCCGGGCTTTTTCCAGAGTCCGAAATTCTCCTTGCAGGCTCCGGATGCGCAGCCGCTCCTCCAGGGGCAGTTGGTCGCGCACTTGGTCGTAGCGGGCATTCAGGCGACTGAGTACAGCGCTGGCGGCGCTCCAATCGGCCTGGGTCCAGTCCTTTTTATCGGTACGCATGGTTTCTACCAGGCGGAAGTACAGGTCGGGCAGCTCCGTAGCGCGGGCCTTGCTGATGTTCACATCTTCATTGAGCAGGCGGCGCTGGGCCTGGTCGGCGGTAGCGGGGCGGCGGGCGGCAGCATCCAGGCTATCCTGGCGGGTGGCCCAGCGCTGGTAGCGTACTTTTTGGGTGCTGTACTCCTTTTTGCCCTCCACCGTCAGGCTATCCACAGCTTTGTCTATGCGGCGGCTTTGGCGGTCAAACTCCTCACTGATACGCGGCAGCTCGCGGCGCGCCGTGGTAGCGGCGCGGCTTACTTTATCGTTTACCCAGTCGCTAAAATCGGCTAAATCCCGCTCCAGGCCGGCCGTGGTGGCCGTGCCGGTAGCAGGCTTGGTGGTTTTGCGGGGTGTTTGCTGGGCCGAGGCCGAAAAGGCCAGCAGGCTGGCCGCCGTGAGCAGAGTATAGGCAACAGGAAGTTTCATAGGGCAAGTAAGGGGAAAAGGTGGGTAGTGGAAAGAAGCAACAGAAACGGCTCCCCAGTCCGGACCTGTACGCTGAAGCAGGCAATTTCCGGCCCAAAAACGAATGAAACCGGTATTCGGGTTCGGTTTTGCCGCAGATAATGCCGTTTTTTGCTGGCTATGTCCGTTACCGAAGCCCCCGCAATTCGTATTCAGGCCGCCACGCTGGCCGATGTACCAACCATCATGCAACTGGCCGAGGCCACCTGGGAGCCAACGTACCGCTTCATCATTTCGCGGGAGCAGATTGATTACATGTACCGGGTGATTTACACCCCTGCTTCGCTACAGCGACAGATGACGGAGCAAGGGCATACGTTTCTGCTGCTGTACGTAGATGAGCAGGCGGCCGGTTATGCTTCCTTCTCCGAGCAGGGCGAGGCGGGCCTCTACAAGCTCCACAAAATATACGTACTGCCTTCCCGCCAGGGTATGGGCCTGGGCCAGCGCCTGCTGCAGGCGGTGGAGCTGGCCGTGCGCGAGGCCGGCGGGCACATGCTCGACCTCAACGTGAATCGGCATAATCCGGCCCAGGCTTTCTATGAGCACCAGGGTTTTCAGCGCCACCGGGAGGAAGACATTGCCATTGGTCCTTACTGGATGAACGACTACGTAATGCGTAAGCATCTGTAGATTTTACTCTATTTTCCCCCTCTTTTTCACTCCCCACTTTCTTCTTTTATGGCCACAAAACTCACCGTCCTGAGCAATGGCTCCCTGCGCGTAGATGGCACCGACTTCGAGCTGGTTGATGCCCAGGGCAACCCTTATGGCCTTGGTGGCCGGGAGCGAATCAGCATTTGCCGTTGCGGCCTCTCCAAAAACAAGCCGTTCTGTGATGGTTCGCACAAGGGGCACTTCGAGCACAATGCCGAGGCCTTCGACCTGCCCGCCCCCAAGCTCGCCACGCCGCCCGTAACGCCGCCCGCCGCTCCCGATGCCGGCGCGGCCCCACTGGCGTAACCGTCCAGGCACAAAAAAGCCGCCCCGCTCAGCACCATGCTGGGCGGGGCGGCTTTTTTGTGCCTCAATGGGCTAGAACAGGGAGTTCACGAAATCTACGTACTCCTGGCGGGCTTCGTCCTGGCTTTTGCCGCGCTGCCCGGCCCAGGCATCGTACTTGGCAATGGCTTTGAAATCGAACCCACCGGGACGGTCGCCGGATACGTCGCCCTCACTGCCCTGCTTGTACAGGGAATACAGCTTGAGCAGGGTGGCGTTGTCGGGCTTGGCGGTCAGTTCTTTGCTGCGGGCGGCAGCGGCTTCAAATTCTTCGGGAGTGGCCATGGGGTAGATGGATAATGGAAAATGAATGAGGTTGCGGCAAAATATACGGACTGCGGCGGAATTAGGCTGCATGCAGCATTTATTTCTCCCCTATCTTCCTGCTTCTCTCCCACTTTCATCCGCTACCCATGCCCCTACCTCTACGCTTCCCTCTGCTGGCCGCCGGCCTACTGCTGGCTCTTACCGCCCAGGCCCAGAAAACCTACCTGCACTGCGGCCGCCTGCTGGATATGCGCTCCGAGCAGGCCCGCAGCACCGTAACGCTGGTGGTGGAAAACGGCCGCGTGGTGGCCGTGGAGCCGGGCTACTCGGCCCCCGCCAGCCCACAGGATAAGGTCATTGACCTGAAAAACCGCACCGTGCTGCCGGGCCTCATCGACTGCCACGTGCACTTGGAGGGCGAAACCAGCAAGGATAATTATCTCAAGGAGTTCACTCAGAACCCGGCCGATGTGGCCTTTGGCTCCCTGGAATACGCCCGCAAAACCTTGCAGGCCGGCTTTACCACCGTGCGCGACCTGGGGGGCTCCGGCGTGAACATTGCCCTGCGCAACGCCATTAACCGGGGGCAAGTGGCGGGCCCGCGCATTTTCACGGCGGGCAAGGCCATATCGGGCACGGGTGGCCACATGGACCCCACCAACGGCTACCGCCTCGACCTGATGGGCATGCCTGGCCCGGCCGAGGGCATAGCCAACGGCCCCGACCAGGGCCGCCAGGCCGTGCGCGAGCAGTACAAGCGCGGGGCCGACCTCATCAAGATTGCCAGTACCGGCGGGGTGCTCAGCGTGGCTAAGGATGGCTCGGCCCCGCAGTTTACGGAGCAGGAAATTCGGGCGGTGGTGGAAACGGCGCGGGATTTGGGCCTGGCCGTTGCCTGCCACGCCCACGGGGCCGAGGGCATGAAGCGGGCCATTCGGGCGGGCGTCACCAGCATCGAGCACGGCACCCTCATGGACGAGGAAACCATGAAGCTGATGAAGAAAAACGGTACCTGGTACGTGCCCACCATCACGGCCGGCAAATCGGTAGCCGACTCCGCCAAAATTCCGAACTACTATCCGCCCCTAGTAACGCCCAAGGCCCTGGCCATCGGCCCCAGATTGCAGGGCACCTTCGGCAAAGCCTACAAAATGGGCGTTAAAATTGCGTTTGGCACCGATGCCTCGGTGTACCGGCACGGCGTGAATGCTCTGGAATTCCGCTACATGGTGGAGGCCGGCATGCCCGCCTACGAGGCCCTGCGCAGCGCCACCGTATCGGCCGCCGAGCTGCTGGGCCAAACCGGCAGCCTGGGTACGCTGGAGCCCGGCAAGCTGGCCGACGTGGTAGCCGTGGAAGGTGACCCGGTGCAGGACATTAACGCCATGCAGCGGGTGCGTTTCGTGATGAAACAGGGCGTGGTGTTTCGGCAGGAGTAAGCCCCAGACAGCCGGGCCAGGCGCAAGCTCGGCCGCACCCTTCTCAAAGGGGCGTGCGTAGGCGGGGTACATTCCTTCCCTGCTATGAAAAAGTCCGTTCCTGACGAGCTAGTCCAGAATTTCCTCAAGCACAAGCTTACGCTGGCCCTGGCCGAGAGCTGCACCTGCGGGCTGGCCGCCGCCCAGTTGGCCTCGGCCACGGGCGTGAGTGAGGTACTGCTGGGCTCGGTGGTGACCTACCACCCCGAGGCCAAGCAGCGGCTGCTGGGCGTGAAGAAAACCACCCTGACGGCCTACTCCGCCGAAAGCCAGCAAACCACCAACGAAATGGCCCTGGGCCTGCACCGCCAACTGCCCCACGCCGATGTGTGCGTGGCCGTAACCGGCCTTTGCGGCCCCGGCAAATCAGAAACGCCCGAGAAGCCGGTGGGCACGGTGTTCGTTACGGTGCTGTTTCAGGGCAAGGCTCACGAGTACCGGGAGCAATTCAAAGGCACCGGCGACGCCCTGCGCCAGCGGGCTACCGACTTCATTTACGAGAAGCTAAACGAACTCATTGAACGGCAGCAGCTGGCACCGGCGTAAAGTTGTTGCTGGTTGTTAGTTGCTGGTTGTTGGTTGTTGGAGCGGTATCAGGTTGTACCTGGAACATCGTTTGAAGCTCACTAAACGTCATGCTAAGCCTGTCGAAGCATCTCTACCGCTTCACTTCAACAGCATTGATGAGCCAGAGGTAGAGATGCTTCGACAGGCTTAGCATGACCGTTTTGAAGCTTTCAGACACAGCCTGACAACTAGCTTCCGTCTCCTTCCAAGGCCTTATTGGGGGCCAGTAGCATAATTTTCAGGTTGAGGCGCACTACGTCGCCCATGCTGCGGCAGCGGCTGAACTGCTGGGTGCGGTGGTGCTGGTTGAGCTGCTGCTTGAGTTGGCTGACCTTCTCCGCGGGCGAGACTTCGTCGTGGCGCAGGCAGTCTATCAGGTCTTTGAGGCGGTGACGCTCCGAGCGTACCCGCCGGGCCATGAGGGTGCGCTCCTCGGTCTGGTACTGGCGGATGCTTTCGGGCGTGAGTAACTTACCACAGAGCTGCACTACGGCCCTGTTATCCTTGAAAAACTGGGGCAGGTACATGTTCTTCTTGCCCTCGTAGCACTGCTGGTCGAAGTCGATGGCCCGGACGCGGTACTGCTCATCCTCAAAGTCGGGGGTTACGTCAATGATGTAGTTGTAGGCGCGCATATCGCCCAGCAGGCGGGCAAAGCACCGCTCATTGAACTTCACAAACTCCTTGGCAATGCGCACCTGGTTGAGGTGGGGCCGCTGCAAATGGTCCCGGATAAAGTCGTCGCCGGGGATGCCGGCAATGTGCTCCTCAATGAGCGTATCGCCGTGCACCAGGTAGTTCATGCTGTTGGGGCTCAGCAGGTGCTCCAGCTCCAGGCCGTACACCCGCGAAGCATCGGCCCGCTTCACATAAAAGTAGTCGTAGTTGTCGTTGAGCTGGTTCACGATGCGCACCCGAAATGGGTTGCTATTCCCGAACCGGCAGTAGTCCACCCGGTCGGCCACCAGGTGGTCGGTGAAGGATAAGTCACCGGCCGTTTTGAGCAGGGCGTACACCTCGGCCAGGCCTTCGCTCAGCTCCCGCAGGGCCTGGGGCTCATAGTACACCGTTTCCCAGAGCGTGTCGCGGCCCTGGCGGTTTAGCAGGGGGAAGGAGCCCGTAAAGCGCGTAAGCTCCTGGTAGGTGACGGGCAGGTGGGTTTCCCGGTCGTACTGGTGCAGGTAGGCGCGCAGGCGGGGCCGGATGGCGTAGGGTATCTTCTTCTTGGAAATGAGCGTCACGGGTGGGGCGGCTAGGAGTAGGCTGGCGCTAATGATACGCGGTTTTCTGGTTGGGGGCGGCTAGGCCAGGCGGGCAACCCGCAAAAAATCAGCACGTCAAGCGGGCGGTTTGTACCTTCGTCTCTCGTCTTTCCTTCGTCAGGACCGTGCCATGAAAAAACTACTACTCACCCTTTTTATCGTGCTGTTGTGCCCGGTGTTGTCGCCGGGCTGGGGCTTTTTTGGGCACCGCACCATCACCCAGTTGGCCGTGTATTCTTTGCCTTCCGGCATGCGCAGCTTCTACTTCCGCAACATGGGCAAGCTGGTGAAGCTGAGCACCGCCCCCGATGAGCGCCGCGACCAGGACCCCACCGAGGCCAGCAAGCACTTTATCGATATTGACCACTACGGCGACGACCCTTTCGGGCTCATGCCCAAAGCCTGGGACAAAGCCGTGGCCAAATACACCGCCGATACCCTGCGCAAATACGGCACCCTGCCCTGGGCCGTGCTGGAAACCAAGGAAAAGCTCACCACGGCTTTCCGGGAAAAGGATACCACCGCCATCCTGGCCCTTTCCGCCGACCTGGGGCACTACGTGGCCGACGCCTACGTGCCCCTGCACACCACTGAAAACTACGATGGGCAGCTGACCAAGCAGGAAGGTATTCACTCCCTCTGGGAAAGCAAGCTGCCCGAGCGCCACATCGGCAAGTACAAGCTCAACAACGAGCCCGGCCGCTATGAGAAGGATCCGCTAAAGGGCATCTGGCAGGTAATTCAGGAGTCGTACGGCTTCCTGGGCGACACCTTCGATAAGGAAGAGGAAGTAACCCGCAAGTACACGCCCGAAACCAAGTACGTGTTCAGCCACAAGTACGGCAAAACCCGCCGCGCTTACTCCGACGCCTTTGCCGACTCTTACCACGAAAAAGTAGGCGGCGAGGTAGCGTTCCGCCTGAAAATGGCCCCTACCATGGTAGCTTCCATGTGGATGACGGCCTGGAAAGATGCCGGCTCGCCCGACCTGAACGCTCTGCTCAAGAAAAAGCCTTCAAAGGAGGAACAGGAGAAGCTGGACGCAGAAATGGATGCCTGGAAGGATAACCTGCTGCTGGAGCAGGGCCTGCTGCTGTCCATGCAGAAGATAGCCGCCGAAGCCCGCCCCGACCTCATCAACGCCGCCCGCGACATGGCCCCGCTGCCCGCCGACGCAGAAGCCGCCAAACCCGCGCCGGCCGTACCCGCTGGCCCCGTGCCCGGTGCCCCCGCCCTACCCGCTGGCACCACTAAAGTCAAAACGAAAACCAAACCTGCCGACGGCCCCAGCCAAAAGGAGAAAGCCAAAGCCGATAAACCGGCCAAAGCCAAGAAGAAACCCGCTTCGGATGGGTGGGATACGCCTAGCGGCTCGGGCTGGTAGGCGGCTCCGGCCGGCACCATATGGCATGAAAGTGCGGCTCCGCTCCGGCGGGGCCGCACTTTTTTTGGTTTCTTGCACCCGCGCCCACCTTCTTCCTTCGCTCCAATGCAGTTTCGTTTTACTTGGGTACCCGTCCTGACTCTGTTGGCCGCCTGCAACCAGCCCCAGCCCGATACCGCCACCACGGCCGCCAAGGCCGAAGCCCCCGGCCCCGACCTCCGTTCCCTGGCCGACTCCAACGTGGTGCAGCTGCTCACCGACTACGGCCGCCAGTACCCGGCCCGGGAGGTAGTGCTCCAGACGCGTCACGGCAACATGCGCATCCGCCTCTACGACGACACGCCCCTGCACACAGCCAACTTTCTGCTGCTCAGCCGCAAGGGCTATTTCGACCAGACGGTGTTTAATCGGGTGGTCAAGGACTTTGCCATTCAGGGCGGCACTTCCGATAAGCTGGCCCTGCGCCTGAGCCGCTACCGCCTGCCCCCCGAAATCCGGGCTGAGCATTTCCACAAGCGCGGGGCCGTGGGTATGGCCCGCTACGACGATGAGCAAAACCCCGGCCGCCTGTCCTCCAGCCACGATTTTTACATTGTGCAAGGCCAAAAGCTCACCGAGTACGGGGCCCAGTCCAGCACCGGCCGCACGCTTACGCCCGCCCAGCTGCGCACCTACACCACCATCGGCGGCGTACCCAGCCTGGATGGGCAGTATACGGTGTTTGGGGAAGTGGTGGAAGGCCTGGACGTCATCGACAAAATTGCCGCTGAGCCCGTGGGCAACGACAAGTGGCCGGTGCAGGACGTAGGTATCAAGGTAAAAGTGCTGAAATGAGCCGTGCGTACTTCCGGCACGTGATAAACTGTTACTTACCGCAGCACTTCCACTAGCCGCGCGTGGTTGACGTCGCCGGGCTGCTCGTGCAGCAGCTCCAGGGCTTGGGCGCGGGTGTAGGTTTCGAGGGTGGTGGAGAAGCTGGCGGGTACGGGCGCCGCCGTAGGCAACTCGGGCACTGGTTGGCGGGCAGCCGCTATATCTACGGCATCAGGGCGCACGGTTTGCACCCGGTAGAGGTAGAACTGCGGCTTGGCAGTGCCCGGCGGCTGAAACTGCACCACGTACACGTCGCCCACCTGCGGGTGTTGCACCAACTCCTGCACGTTGACGTTGGGCCGGCAGGCGGCCAGCAGGAGCATACTTCCGCCCACCAGGGCCCGAACAAAATTTTGCATAGGGCAAGATAGAGCCGTTTCGCCAATGGCCCCGGTCTGGCTCCTAACCGGAAGGTGCAGCCACTGGCCTAATCATCAAAAAGGCGTTCCGTGCAGTGCACGGAACGCCTTTTTACTTAACAGCCGGCCATCAGCTAGCCGCTCACTTCATCTACCAGATGCGGGCCCGGTTGGCCTGGGCGCGCACCATTTTGGCGTCTTCCTTGCAGCCAAAGGCCTCAAAGAACTCGGGCATGTTCATGAGCGGGCCCACCGTGCGATACTGCGCGGGCGAGTGGGGGTCCGTCATTACCTGCTGGCGCAGGTACTCGGGTCGGGCATTGGTGCGCCATACCTGAGCCCAGGCCAGGAAGAAGCGCTGCTCGGGCGTAAAGCCATCAAACTTGGGGCGGGCACCGGAGGCGTACTGCTTGGCCAGTTGCTTTTCCAGGGCCGAGTAGGCTAGGGCGAGGCCGCCGAAGTCGGCCAGGTTTTCGCCCATGGTCAGCTTGCCGTTCACGAACACTGAATCCAGGGGCGAGAAGGCCGAGTACTGCTTGCCCACCATGTCGGCGCGCTGCTCAAACTTGGCGGCGTCCTCCTTGGTCCACCAGTCGCGCAGGTTGCCCTGGGCATCATACTGGCGGCCCTGGTCGTCGAAGCCGTGGGTGATTTCGTGGCCGATTACCGCGCCCATGCCACCGTAGTTCACCGCGTCGTCGGCATTGGGGTCGAAGAACGGGGGCTGCATGATACCGGCCGGGAACACAATTTCGTTCATCGACGGGTTGTAGTAGGCATTCACCGTGGGCGGGGTCATGCCCCACTCCTGCCGGTCGATGGGCTTACCGAACTTGCTGGTATTGTCGTTGAATCCCCACTCGCGGGAAGCCAGCACGTTTTTCAGGTACGATTCGCGGGAGATGTTCAGGGCCGAATAGTCCTTCCACTTGTCTGGGTAGCCGATTTTGACGGTGAAGGCGGCCAGTTTTTTCTGGGCCTCGGCCTTGGTGGCGTCGCTCATCCAGTCCAGCTTCTGGATGTGTTCACCCATAGCCTCCTTGATGTTGGCCACCATTTCCTGAGCCTTTTGCTTGGTAGCGGGCGTGAAGGCCTTTTCTACGTACACCTGGCCAAAGGCTTCGCCCAGGGCACCGTCGGTGGAGCGCAGCATACGCTTCCAGCGGGGCTGCTGCTTTTTGGCTCCACTCAGCACCTGCGAAAAGCGGAACGACTCGTCGCCGTAGGCTTTGGGCAGGGCCGAAGTCAGGGAAGATACCAGGTGCCAGCGCATGTAGGTTTTCAGGTCGCCGATGGGCTCCTGCTTGAGCATAGTGCTTACTTCCTTGAAGAAAGCGGGCTGACCCACAATAACCGTTTTGGCCGAGCTCAGCTTCATCTGAGCCAGCGAGTTGGGCAGGTTCAGGTTCGGAAACTGCTTGCTGGCTTCCGCCACCGTCATCTTGTTGTAGTTGGCGTTGGGGTCGCGCAAGTCTACGCGGCTCTTGCTGGCTTTGGCCAAGCGGGTTTCCAGGCGGATTACCGTGGCCGCGTTTTTGGCAGCCGTGGCCTCATTCTCGCCCAACATCTTGAAGGTATTGGTGAGGTAGGTGGTGTAGGCCGCGCGGATACCCTTGGAGCGGGCGTCGTCCTTGAGGTAGTAGTCCCGGTCGGGCAGACTCAGGCCGCCCTGGAACAGGTTTACCGCGTACTCGTCGCTCTTTTTATCATCCTGCCCCACGTAGCCGTTGTAGAACGCGCCGGTCTGAATTTTCTGGGCACGCACGATTTCGTTCTGCAGGCCTTTCAGGTCTTTGATGCCGTTGATGCGGGCCAGCTCGGGCTGCAGGTACTTCAGGCCGGCTTTTTCAATGCCCATGGAGTCCATGGCTGAGGCGTAGTAGTCGCCTACCTTCTGGGCGTTGGAGCCTTTGGGAGCTGAGGTGTTGGCCGCCGACTCATCCAGAATCTGGCGCATCACGGCGTTATTTTTGTCGGCCAGCTCGTTGAACGAGCCCCAGCGCACCTCAGCGGCCGGAATAGGATTGTTCTTCAGCCAGCTACCCGAAGCGTACTGGAAGAAGTCGTCGCAGGGATTCACCGACTTGTCGATGTTGGCCACGTTCAGGCCGGTGCCGGCGGGGTCGGGAGCTGGGGCGGGCGTGGTGGTTGCGGGCGTAGAAGCCGCCGCGGTGGGCGCGGCGGTTTTGCTGGAGGCGCAGCCGGCCAACGACAAGCCGGCGGCAGCCAAAGCAGCCAGCGAAAGACTGTTGCGGTTCTTCATGGAATGAGAAAAATGAGTTAGCGAAGAGGGGGAATCAGTACGGATAGGCAAGGTAAAAGAATTTGCCGGCCTCCTGCCCGCTTCGGCGGAACGCAAAGACAAAACCCCACCGTTAGCCGTTGCACTAGGTGTGGACAGTCACGCTTCTTACTCCCAAGCGGCACGTCAGGCAGAACATGTGGCGCCTGGAGCCAGGGACGAAGCATCTCGCATGCTGAAGTCTGCTTACCCTTGCAACGTCAGCACGCGAGATGCTTCGCCTCCGGCTCTGTATGACGTGGCGTTATGTAGGCTTACTTACTATCCACACAGCCTAGTGAGTGACTGAGCACGTGGGCATCTGCTTTGGCCCCGTCTGTTACTCTGTGCACAGCAAAGGGGCTTACCAACCCTGAACGACTATTGGAGGAACGGCTTGTTCTCACCAAGGAAGGGCCTTCGTGGCAGCGGAGTAATTGCGCAATTACTCCGCTACCCCAGTTGCCCAACGAAGTTACTCTCCGTCTTCACCTCGTACCTTTACACCTGGAATGCCTTTATACAACCGCCGCCCCGAGCCGGGCCTTACCGCTGCCAAACACCTGCCCCCGGCCGCCATGCCCCTGAGCGAGCTGCTGGCCCGGGTGCGCCAGACGCTGAGTGAGCGGTTTGCCGATTCTTACTGGGTTGTAGCCGAAATTGCCGACCTCACCCTGCCCCGCAGCTACGGGGCGCACTGCTACCTCACCCTCTCCGACCAGCACACCACCGGCCGCGGCGCCCAGCTCAAGGCCCAGGCCCGGGCCACCATCTGGAGTGCCCGCTACCAGCAGCTCTCCGCCGCTTTTGAGGAGCAGACTGGTCTCACCCTGCGCACCGGCCTCAAGATTATGCTGCGGGTGCAGGTGAAGTTCCATGAGCAGTTTGGGCTGAGCCTGGATGTAGTGGCCCTCGACCCCACCTACACCGTGGGCGACCTGGCCCGGCTGCGCCTGGAAACTTTGCGCAAGCTGCAGGCTCAGGACTTGCTGGAGCGGCAAAAGCGCCTGACTCTGCCCTTGGGTGTGCAACGCGTGGCCGTTATTTCCTCGCCCACGGCGGCTGGCTGGCAGGATTTTGTGCAGCAGCTGCGTGAGGCACCCTATGACTTCGCCCTCCTTCTGTTTCCGGCCACCATGCAAGGCGACGACTCCCCGGCCAGCATCCGGGCGGCGCTGGATGCCATCCGGCCGCGCCGTCAGGAGTTCGACGCCGTAGTGATTATCCGGGGCGGGGGCTCCAAAACCGATTTGCTGGCCTTCGATGACTATGGCCTGGCCGCCGCCGTGGGCGCGTTTCCGCTGCCCGTACTCACCGGCATCGGCCACGAGCGGGATGAGGCCGTGGTGGACCTTACGGCCCACCTCTCCCTAAAAACGCCCACTGCCGTAGCCGCCTTCCTGATTGAGCGGCTGGCCCGGCTGGAGGCTGCGTTGGAAGGCTACGGGGGCCGTATCCGGGAGTTGGCCCAGGCACGGGTACAGCAGGAAACCGCGCGGCTCAACCGCCTGCTTCGGCACGCCCACATGGCCGCCCAAACCCAGCTCCAAGACCACCGCCACCTGCTACACCAGCGCATTCGGCTGGCGGCCCAGGCCCCGCGGGCCCAACTGCGGCAGCAGGAGCAGCACCTCACCCGGCGGCGGCACCAGCTGCACCGGGCCGCCCGCACCGCCCTGCGCCACCAGGAGCAGGGGCTGCGGCGGCGGGGCCGGGCCCTGGCTCAGCGGTTCCGCCGCTTGCACCGCCGCCGCCGCGAGCAGCTGCTGCGGCACCACCACCAGCTGCAGCTGGCCGCTGTGCGCCTCCTCCACCGCCAAGAGCTGCGACTGGCCCAGGCGCAGGCCCAGGTGCTGCCGCAGGGGCCGGCTGTGCGCCTGCTTACGCCCAAGGGCCGGGCTATTACCGGCCCTCTGCGCCCCGGGCAGGAGGTGTTGCTCCGCCTGCCCGATGCGGTAGTACCAGCCCGTATTGGCGGGCAGCTGCCGCTCTTTCTTCCCTAACGAATTCTTGCGCCCATGTCACCCCAAAACCTTACCTACCGCCAGGCCATTGAAGAGCTGGAAACCATTCTGCGCGCCCTCGAAACCGATGCCGTAGACGTGGACGACCTCACGACCCGCGTGCAGCGCTCCGCCGAGCTGATTCGCCTGTGCAAGCAGAAGCTACGCTCCGCTGAGTCGGCCATTGACCAGGTGTTCGAGAACCTGGAAGAAGAGGACGAGGAATACCCCGAGCAATAAGCCAAGTGCCGGCCGGCCAGATATAGGATATCATTTATATTTGACCTCTTCTGATCTTTCCGTTCTACCTGCTTCACACCTATGACCGACGACAACCTGCAGCAAGCCAGCGACTGGACCCGCAACTACCGCACCCAGAACCCTAGCGGTATCAAAGGCCATTCCTTGCCGGCTGCTACCCTGCAAGCTATTCTGGACCAGCCTACCTGTGTAGGCGTCCGCGCTTATTACGGCTTAGATGATACTGGGGCTCCCAAACTGGTATTGGTGGGCTACGATGCTGATAACAACGACATTCTGAGCGGCACAACTAGTGCGGCGCGTGGCGTAGCAGACGAAGAAGCTGCATCACTAAGTTCTGCTAGCACTTCTTCGGCGCAGATAGCAACAGACCTGCCCCCCTGTCCGCCCAATTGCAGTACTGAAAATCCCTTAAACAGCTAGAAGTAGGCTCATCGAAATGCCCGTTTGGCTTGAAACACTATGCAAAAGCCTTGAACTTGTAGCCTATTGGGCTATGGTAATTCCTATTGCCATAGCCCACTACAACCGCCGATGGTTGGTTGGCGGCCTCCGAGCCCTGCGTTTTGTGCCGCTCTTTCTGCTGGGCATGTACTGTTGCCTGCAGGTGGCCATACGCTTGTGGAAGTATGGCCTGCCACTTAACCACGTGAATACTGTTGGGGAGACGCTCCTGTATTTGAAAGTATACCATGATGAATTTACGAGCACCATCATCAAGCGCCGTGTTCGGGTGGCGGGCGCTGTATTCCTGTGCTTTGCCTTCGTCGATTCCTTTTGGCTGGAGGGTTTCCACCAAATTAATGCCTACACCAACTTGGTGGAAAGCGTGTTGATTATTACCCTCGCGCTGCTGTATTTTGAAATACATATTGTGAGGAGCCAGAAAATTGCCGCCCTGCAAAAACCAATGTTTATTGCCTCTATTGGCATCATATTATATTTGGCCGGCACCGTCGTATTATACTTGATTACCAATTACTTAATTAATAAGAACGACGCAGAAAATTCCACTTTGGTTTATTCTTTTAGTTCTGTTTTATTGCTCATCATGGCTATTTTATTCAGCCGGTCCTTTTGGTTGGCCCGTCAGGCACCCCCATCTGGGAAGCTGGATGTAGCTGGCTCCTAGATTTTTATTACCTGTTGGGGTAGATATATGCATATATTACCATTGAATATATCCTTCTCTCTGCCTGCACACCTCTATGCTTTTCACTGACCCTATCCCCGGGTTTGTCCCCAACGCCGGCGCCCCCATTGCCCCCGCCGAGGCCGAACAGTGGGCCGCCAACTACCGCAACCAGCCCCAGACCCAGGACGAACTGGCGGGCCGCAAGCGCACCAAAGCCTACTATTTCGGCAACCAACTGCTTGATACCATTCAGCAGCAGCCCGGGTGCGTGGGTATCCGCTTCTACATGGGCCTGGAGCAGGACCTGACCGGCGACAAAAGCAAGGACGAGTACCAGCTGCTGGCCGTGGGCGTAGATGTAAACGGCTACGACCTGGTGCCCCGTACCAGCCCAGCTGGTGAGTTGCTGAATGAGGATGGCATTGTGGGAGATGGTTCGCTGAAATGCCCCAGCGTGTGTGACCCAACGAGCCCGATGAGCAACTGAGGTGACCAGTTACCTAAATAATCTGGTGGCGCTAATTCGGATTTGCACTATTCTGACTGTGGTTCCATTTGCCATCTATAGAGGCCGGAAGCCCCTGTTACAGGGGAGCTTTCGGCCGCTGCATTTTTACTTGGCTGGAGACGTTGTTTGTATCCTTCTGGATATGTTTGGCCGGAAAGTACTACGTAACAATAGCTTTAACTATCACCTTTCTACCGTTTTTGATGTAACTACCCTTTGCTGGCTTTTTGGCGGGCTGCTACCTCAAAAGCAGCGCCGGATACTTGGCTGGGGCTGGGCCATATTCGTGCTGGTAGCCCTCGGCGACGCGCTCTGGCTAGATCCGTTCCTGAGCAGCATCAATGTAGTCAGTCGCATAGTCGGCAACAGCCTCCTGACGGTGCTGGCTATGTACCACATTTGGAATTTGCAGCCGGCTGGTCCTCCGGAAAAGAATCCAGAGCTTGTTCTGGGGGCCATGGTACTTCTGTATTATCCCTGCTCTACACTGGTATTTATTGTGCAGGAGTTACTACCTGCCGACCTTGTAGCCCGCTTCCCTGGGAATAGTGCCGCTATCAGTAGTATGCTACTCTATCCACCGCTCCGGGTACTACAGGTGGGACTGTTGATTTATCTGCTGAGTATTTTGCCGGGTGGCCTGGATGCTAGGCGCACCTTACCCAAGTGGCTGCGCTTCCGAATTGGGCGACGAGCGGAACCGTTCTTTCCGCCCGTTTCTCAGAATATTAACCACTCGAAATAAAAGCGTTTAGCTTACTTTAGCCCGACAGTCATGCCGCCGCTTGCTTTAGTCTGATGCCCGACGCACTTCTACCCTTAGTTCTGGTGACGCCCATTCTGCTTTTGCTGGCACTGGGCATCGTGGGCTTTGTGGTGCGCTACCAGCGGCGGCTGATCCAGCAGCATCAGGAAGTACAGGAATTGCACGAAAGCGCCCAGCAGCAGGCGCTGGAGGCGGCCCTACTGGCCCAGGAGGAGGAGCGCCGCCGCATTGCCGCTGATTTGCACGACGGCGTAGGCACCACCCTGGCCATTGTGAAGCTGCACCTGAACACGCTCAACCAACCCGACCTTACCGAGGAAGCCTCCCTGCTACTGGATCAGGCAATCAATGAAGTACGGCGCATTTCGCGCAACCTGCTGCCGGCGGCCCTGCAGAAGTTTGGATTATCGTTTGCCCTGGAGGCCCTGGCTCGCACCATGCCCGCCGACGGCCCCACCCACGTAGTGGTGGAGCAGGTGGGCACCCCGCGCCGCCTTGAGCCCAAGCACGAGCTGATTGTGTACCGGGTGGTGCAGGAGTTGCTGGGTAATGGCCTGCGCCACGCCCACGCCAGCCAGATTCATATTATAGTGGAGTACGGCCCGGATCAAATGTCTTTGCAGTATTCCGACAACGGCATTGGCTTCGACCCCACTGTTTCGGAACAGCAGCCGCTACCAGGAATACGTACTGGCCTGGGCCTCACTAACCTACGCAGCCGCGTGGGCGTACTGCGTGGTACGCTCCGTCACGAGTCGGCACCGGGCCAGGGCACCAAGGTCTGGATTTCGCTACCCCTGCCCTATCACCTCGCCAATCAGGCTCCCAACCTATCCCTAGCATGAGCACACCTCCTATTCGCCTGGCTGTCGTTGACGACCACATTTTGTTTCGAAAGGGACTTCGCGCCCTCATCAGCGGTTTTCCGGGCATGGAGGTCCTGTTTGAGGCCGGCGACGGGCAGGAGCTGCTGGAGCGCCTCGACCAAGGCACCATTCCGGACGTGATACTGATGGATTTGCAGATGCCCGTGCTGGATGGCCTGCAAACCGTGCGGCTGCTGCGGGCCCAATACCCACAGGTGCGCTCCATTATCATCTCTATGCACGATGAGCCCGAGCTGATTGATTCGTTGCGGGCGGAAGGTGCTCACGGCTACCTGCTCAAGAACGCCAGCCCTGAGGAAGTGCTGGGCGCTATTCAGCGGGCCATTGACACCCGCCCCGGCTCGGGCAACTCCCGGGCTATTCTTACAGCCTCTTTTTAGGAAAGCAACGGTTCAGCAAACAGAAAGCCCCTGGCCAATGTGGCCAGGGGCTTTCTGTTTGCTGCGTATTTCTGGGACGCTACAGCCCCACCGACATACCCAGGGTAAATGTGCGGCCCCGGTTGAAGAAGGCCTGCAGCAGATTCGGGTCGGCCACGTTGGTGCTGTTGCGGTTCGATACGTCGGTGAAGTAGTACTCGTTCAGCACGTTGAGCACTGAAGCCCGGAAACCGATGCGTACTTTCTCGTTGTACATGGGGCGCAGCTCGTAGCCGAAGTGCAGGTCCAGGTTTTTGCTGGTAGGCAGGCGGTAAGCATCCGTGCGGGAGTTTTCCTCCAGAATGCTCTCGGGGTTGAAGGCCGCGTAGTACTTCGAGAATACCAGCAAGGAGGGCCGCACATAGAAGCCCCGAACAGGCTCGTAGCGCAAGCCCAGCTGAAACTGATTCTGGGCGGCGTCGCCCACGTGCACACCGTCCAGGTACACCGGCTGGTCAAGCTGATTTACCTGGATACCCGATTCGGTTACCTGATTCAGCAAACCTTGGCCCACCCAGCGCCAGTCGGCCACGGCAATGGCGGCGTTCAGCTGCAGGCTGCGGCTGATTTCCTGGGCCACGCTCATCTCTACGCCCATGTGCCGGGCATTCACGTTCCGAACGGTGCTGTACACCGGCTCCCCGGTAGCGGTAGAAATGGAGTTGGTTGATTTGTTGGCCCACAGGATGTAGTAAGCATTGAGGGTAGCCTTCAGGCTGGGGTAGCTGATGCCGTAGCCCAGCTCCACGGAGGTAATGCCCTCCGGCTTCACATCCCGGTACTGCTGACCTTGGGAGGTGTACACCTGGTTGAAGAAAGGCACCCGGCTGTTGTGGCCCACGTTCACGAACAGGTTGTTGCGCTCCGTTACGTTGTAGTTGGCCCCGGCCTTCACGCTGTAGCCGGTAAACTCGGCCCAGGGGGTTTCCAGGGTTTTGCCATCGGCGGCGGTGTAGGTGCGGCCGTTAATGGTTTGCGTCTGGTTGAAGGCCACATCGTAGCTCTGCCCATCCACGGTTACCTGCTTAGGCCGGAAGTAGTCGATGCGCTTGTAGTTGATTTGCGACACGGTGCCACTCACCACGGCCGACAGGACCGGCGTTTTGTACTCAAGCTGCGCGTAGCCACCCAGCCACTGGGTTTTACCGTCGTAGTTGTAGCTGATTTTGTCGCCCTCGTACAGGCGGGTGGTGGGGTCCTCGTTGCGGTTGCCAGCAGTGGTAATACTGGGGTTCAGGTTGGTATAGTCGCCACCCAGCAGGTCGCGCACCTCGCGGTAATGCAGGCCCCGGTACAGGCGCCCATCAACCCCGGCCGAGAGAGTCAGCTTATCACCGAGCGAATAATCGGCGCCCAGCACGCCCCCGTACCAGCGGTGGCTGTTCACGTTATTTACCAGAAACTGCTGGGAGCGGCGGGTGGGGTTGTTGCGCGGGTCGTTGTAGTTCAGCTCATAAATGCGCTGAAAATCCGTTTGCAGCGTGGTGCCGTTCTGCAGAATAGTGCTGGAGTTGCCCGTGGTCAGGCCGGTTACCCCGCCCCCGTTCCCGAAGGAGGCATAGGCTACGGCATTCACGAACAGCTTGCTGTTTACCTGCCAGTAGTCGTTGAGGTTGATCTGTGGCTTGTGGTAGTAGTTGCTGCGCTCATTCAGGTTTTCCTGCTTCTGGGCCACCTTGTTGCCGCTGCCATCGAGGGTGAAGCGGCTGAGCGTGCCCCAGTACGGGTTGTACTTGAAGCCCCGGTCGCCGTTGGCAAGGGGAGCCGCTCCAATTTCCTGGGCTTTTTCCGTTGAGAACAGGCCTACTTGCTGGGCAAAGCTGCGGGTACCGTGGCTTTGCGGGGAGCCCATACCCGTGAGGGAAATGCGGTGGTTGCCCGCGCGCTTGCTGATGTTGCCAAAATACGTCCAGGCATCATCAAACGCCTTATCTACCCACCCCTCCGACAAGCGCCGGGAGCCGTACACCGTCACGGCCCAGTCGCCCTTCATGGTGCCGGTGCTCAGCATCAGGGAGTATTTCTGGTAGCTGTTGGAGCCGGTTTCTACCCGGGCCAGGATGGCTTTCTTATCATCAAAGCCCTTGGTTACGACGTTGATGCTACCGCCCACGGAAGGCACCGAAATCTTGGAGGCCGACAGGCCGCGCTGCACCTGCAGGCTCTTGGTCACGTCGCCCAAGTCCCAGTTCGACCAGAACACCTGGCCGGTTTCCATATCGTTCACGGGTACCCCGTTCACCAGCACGGCCACGTTGCGCTGGTCGAAGCCGCGGATGTTGATGCGCGAGTCGCCGGTACCGCCGCCGCCCTGGGTAGCGTACACGCCGGGCGTCTCGTTGAGAATCATGGGCAGGTCGCGGTTGGAAAGGGTTTCGCGCAGCTTCACCTCGTTCACGGCCGCAAACGCCACCGGCGTGGAGCGCTCCACGGCCACACCCAGGGAACCTACTACCTGCACCTCATTCAGGGTAGCATTGTCGGAGGTAAGGTTGAAGGTAGCCGTGGCGTTCTGGCTGCCCACCGTTACCTGCTGCTCCAACAGTTTATACCCAATAAAGGAAGCGCGCACGGTGTAAGTCCCGGGCTTCAGACCAGGCACAAGGTAGGAGCCATTTTCTTCGGCCCCGGCTCCGGTATTGGCGCCGTTGCCCACCACCTGCACGGTAGCGCCGGGCAGCGCTTCCCCCGTTAGTTTGTCCAGTACGCGCCCTTTGATGGAATACGTGGCCTGGGCCATAGCTCCCACCGAGGTAGTTAGTAGAGTTCCAGCAAGTAAAAAGTGCTTCATGAAAAAGGGAAATACAACCCGCAAAGGAATTTAAGGCTGTAAAGGTAAGATTTTGACAGGTAGCGCGAAGCAGAAAATACCCCAGCCAACGGGCAGTTATTCCAGCTCCGTAGCCGGGTCCCAGAGCAGCCGCTTGAAGTCCTGGACCTGGTCATCTATTACCTGTATACCCTCGGCCTCCAGGGCCTCTTGCATGGCCGTGGGCGTGGCAAAGTGCTGCTTGCCGGTAAGCAAACCGTTGCGGTTGATGACGCGGTGGGCCGGCACGTACTCATTGGCCGTGTGGGCGGCCATCATGGCCCAGCCCACCATGCGGGCCCCGTGCCGGGCTCCGAGGTAGTGGGCAATGGTGCCATAGGTAGTTACGCGGCCAACCGGCACCAGCCGCACCACCTCATGCACATCCTGAAAAAAGTTACGCTGCTGCTCCGTGGGGTTGCGAGGAATGGACACGGTGGGAAGGTGAAATTGTGAAGTGGTGAAATGGTGAGTTGGACGTTCAGCCAGATTTGATGGTGCAAGTAGTGCAAGCGCAACATCAAACTCACCATTTCACCACTTCACAATTTCAACTTCCCGCTCCCGCGCAACCCGAAGGCATTTTTGGTGTCTTACCCCCATCTTTCCCTTCCGGCCCCGGCGTCAACCAAAACCAGTTGGTTCGCGTTGTGGCAGTTGCGCCCATCCCCCTCGCCTCCTCCCTGAACAGGGCTCCATCCGAAGTACCTCCATGCAAACCCAGGAACACCCAACCTCTGACGTAACCGAAACCCGCTCCGGCAATGCTGGCCGCCGCATTATTTGGCTGCTGGTGGCGTTGGCGGTGGTGGGAGCGTTGGCGTTTATCAAAATCAAATATTTTCCTTCTCAGAATGCGGAAGGGAAAGGTGGTGGCGGCAAAGGTGGCGCGGGTGCTCCCGGCAAAGGCGGGCCCAGCGGCGCGGGTGGCAAAGGCGGCGGCCAGAAGCTCCCGGTGCAGGTGTACGTGGTAAAAGCCACCAGCCTGGCCGATGAGGTGGCCGCCACGGGCTCCATCTTAGCCGAAGAGTCGGTAGTAATCAAAAGCGAAATTTCGGGCAAGATTACCAGCCTCAACATTCGGGAGGGCCAGCCGGTGAGCAAGGGCCAACTGCTGCTAAGCATCAACGCCGATGAGATTCAGGCGGCCCTGCGCAAGCAGGAATACAACATCAAACTGTTCCGCGACCAGGAAAAACGCCAGCGCACTCTGCTGGATAAGGAGTACATCAGCGCCCAGGAGTACGAGCAGGCCAATAACCAGTTGCTCACAGCCCAGGCCGATTTGCAGTCGTTGCGGGCCTCACTAGCTAAGGCCTACGTGCGGGCGCCATTTGCCGGCGTGCTGGGTCTGACTACTGCCACGGTAGGCACCTACGTAAGCCCCGGGGCCGAAATTACCACGCTTTCCAAGGTTCGGCCGGTGAAAATCAACTTCACGGTTCCCAGCCGCTTTTCCAGCCTGGTGCGCACCGGCGACCCTATCGTCATCACCGATGAGGCGTCCAATAAGAAGTACGAAGCCAAGGTGTACGCCCTCGATCCGCAGATTGACCCCGTGAGCCGCACCCAAACCGTGCGCGCCCGCTACGCCAACACCCGCGACGAGCTGCGCCCCGGCGCCTTCGTGAAGGTCAACCTGCAGCTGGGCCAGACCTCCGACGCCTTACAGGTGCCCACCGAGGCCGTTATTCCGGAAGCTACCGGCTATAGCGTGTACACCGTGCAACAGGGCAAAATGGCACCAAAAAAGGTAAAAATCGGGGTGCGCTCCGACCGCCTCATTCAGATTACCGATGGCTTGGCCGTGGGCGACTCCGTGATTCGGACCGGCATTCTGCAGGTGAAGCCGGGCGACGCGGTGAAGGTTACCAAGTAGTGCACAACGTGGTCCTACGAGTTGCCCGCAGGGCCTCGTAGGACCACTCTCATTGGCCGTTGCCGTTCACCGAATAGTGGTATCTACGAGGCCCTGCGGGCAACTCGTAGAACCACCCTCAATCAGCCAATACAACCTTATGAGCTTATCCTCAACTAGCATAAACCGGCCGGTGCTCGCCATTGTGATGAGCCTGGTGATTGTGATTTTCGGGGTCATTGGCTTCCGGTATTTGAGTGTGCGCGAATACCCGAGCGTGGACCCACCCATCATTACCGTATCGGCCAGCTACACCGGCGCTTCGGCCGACGTGATGCAGGGCCAGGTGACGGAGCCGCTGGAAGAAGCCCTCAACGGCATCCAGGGCATCAAGAACCTGACCTCCAACTCCCGGGACGGCCGCACCCAGATTACCGTAGAGTTTGACCTCGACGCCGACCTGGAAACGGCTGCCAACGACGTGCGCGACAAGGTATCGGGGGCGCAGGGCCGCTTGCCCCGGGATATTGACCCGCCCATTGTGAGCAAGGCCAACGCCGACTCCCAACCCATTGTAATGACTTACCTCAGTTCCAGCCAGCGCAACCTGCTGGAGCTGACCGACTACGCCAACAACACCCTCAAGGAGCGCCTTCAAACGATTCCGGGCGTATCGGAAGTGCGGGTGTACGGGGAGCGGAAATATTCCATGCGCCTGTGGCTGGACCCAGTGAAGCTCTCGGCCCTGAGCGTGAGCCCCGTGGATGTGCAGGCGGCTCTCACCCGCGAAAACGTGGAGCTCCCCAGCGGAGCCGTTCAGGGCCAGGCCACCCAGCTTACGCTACGTACCATGGGCCGCCTGAGCTCCGTGGAGGATTTCAACAACCTGATTATCCGCAAAGACGCCTCTTCTCTGGTGCGGCTGTCAGATATTGGCTATGCCGAGCTCTACCCCGAAAACGACCAGACTATCTTCAAGGTAAACGGCGTACCGATGGTCGGTTTGGCGGTAATTCCGCAGCCGGGCTCCAACCAGATTGACATTGCCGACGAGTTCAACAAGCGCATTGAGCTGTACGGCAAGGATTTGCCCAAAGACCTGGTGCTGAAGCCGGGCTTCGATAACTCAGTGTTTATCCGGCAATCCATCAATGAGGTGGAGCATACCATCATTGAAGCCTTTGTGCTGGTGGTAGTGATTATCTTCCTGTTCCTGCGCGACTGGCGCTCCACTATTATTCCGGTAGTGGCTATTCCGGTGTCGTTGGTGGGCATTTTCTTCGTGATGTACCTGATGAACTTCTCCATCAACGTGCTCACGCTGCTGGCCGTGGTACTGGCCATTGGCTTGGTAGTAGACGACGCCATTGTGGTACTGGAAAATATCTACTCCCGCATCGAGGAAGGCGAAGACCCCAAAACGGCCGCCATCAAGGGTTCCGAGGAAATTCTGATGGCCGTAATCAGTACCACGGTAGTGCTGGCAGCAGTGTTCCTGCCGGTGGTGTTCCTCACGGGTATCACGGGCCGCTTGTTCCGGGAGTTTGGCATTGTGGTGGCCGGCTCAGTGCTGATTTCGGCATTTGTCTCCTTAACGCTCACGCCCATGATGTGCTCGGTGCTGCTCAAGCGCGAGGAAAAGCACAACTGGTTTTACCGCAAAACCGAGCCTTTCTTCGAGAAGATGATTGGCGGCTACAAAGGCAGCCTCGAAACCTTTTTGCGCAACCGTTGGCTGGCCTGGCTGGTGGTGGCGGGTACGGGCGTAGGCATCTGGTACTTTATGGGCGCCATTCCCTCGGAGCTGGCCCCGGTGGAAGACCGGAGCCGCATCAACCTGAACGCCACCGGCCCCGAGGGTGCCTCGTTTGAGTTCATGGACGCCTACATGGCTCAGCTCACCCAAATGGCCATGGACTCAGCTGGCCCAAATAACCTGAGCAGTGTATTTGCCGTGACTTCCCCGGGCTTCGGGGGCGGCTCCAACTCGGGCACGGCCCGGGTGCTGCTGCTAGAAGCCGACAAACGCCCCCTACCCCAGCCGGCTATTGCCGATAAGCTGAGTGCCGGCGTGA
The DNA here is from genome assembly GCF_040547285.1 of Hymenobacter sp. UYP22. NCBI lineage: Bacteria > Pseudomonadati > Bacteroidota > Cytophagia > Cytophagales > Hymenobacteraceae > Hymenobacter > Hymenobacter sp. UYP22. Next base: position 104,362 of record NZ_JBEPPK010000005.1, read on the forward strand.
AAAAGCTCTCGGCCGCCCGCACGTCCGTCAGCCAGGACCAAAGTATTGGCGGCGGGGGCGGCGGCCTGCCGGTACAGTTCGTTATCCAGACCCAGGACTTTGACAAGCTGCGCACGGCCGTACCCAAATTCCTGGATGCCGCCCGCCAGGACCCTACCTTCCAATTCGTGGATGTAAACCTGAAATTCAATAAGCCGGAGCTGCGGGTGAACATCGACCGGGAAAAGGCCCAGAGCCTGGGCGTGTCGGTGCAGAGCATTTCGCAAACGCTGCAGTCGGGTTTGAGCGGGCAGCGCTACGGCTACTTTATCCGGGAAGGCAAGCAGTACCAGATTATCGGACAAGTAGCCCGCGAAGACCGGAGCCAACCCTTGGACGTGCGCTTACTGTCAGTGAAGAACGCCAACGGAGAGCTGATTCAGCTGGACAACGTGATTCGACTGGTAGAAAGCAGTACCCCGCCCCAACTCTACCGCTTCAACCGCTACAACTCGGCTACCTTCTCGGCCTCCCTGGCGCCCGGCCGCACCCTCGGCGACGGTATTGCCGCCATGCAGGCCATTGCCGACAAGAACCTCGACGACACGTTCAGCACCGAGCTGGCCGGCTCCTCCCGCGACTTTCAGGAAAGCTCCAGCAGCCTGGTGTTTGCCTTCGGGCTGGCCCTGGTGCTGATTTATCTGGTACTGGCGGCCCAGTTCGAGAGCTTCCGCGACCCGGTGATTATCATGGTGACGGTACCGCTGGCGTTGTCGGGGGCGCTGCTCAGCCTGTGGTACTTCAACCAGACGCTCAACCTGTTCTCGCAAATCGGCATTATCATGCTGGTGGGGTTGGTGACCAAAAACGGTATCCTTATTGTGGAATTTGCCAACCAGCAGGTAGAAAACGGTAAGGACTACATGACCGGGCTGATTGAGGGCGCCACAGCTCGTTTCCGACCCATCTTGATGACTTCGCTTTGTGCCATTCTGGGGATTTTGCCCATTGCGGTGGCTACTGGTGCGGGCGCGCTTAGCCGCCGGGCCATGGGCATCGGCGTAGTGGGCGGGCTGTTTTTTGCTACGGCCCTTACGCTGTACGTAGTGCCGGTTATGTATTCCTACTTTGCTACGGCCAAGAAGCACAAGCACGCCGAGGCCGAAGAAAAAGCCGTGGCTGCTTAGGAGCCAGCACGTTCTGCTCCATTCTCCACGCCCGTTCCGCAGTTGATTTCCCTCATGCCCCGTTCCTTCCTTTTCGCCCTGCTGCTGGCCGCTCCCCTACCCTTGCTCGCCCAACGGCCAGTACTGCCCGCCCGCACCCCGGCTACGCAACCTCAGAGCAAGCCCCAGACGGAAAAGCCCGAAACCGTGGCTCCAGCCCCTGGCCTCACGCTGGCCGAGGCCATCCGCATCGGCCTTGAAAACAACTATAACATTCGCCTCTCGCGCCAGGATGCACGCATTGCCGATAATAACGTGACCCGCGGCAACGCCGGGCAGCTGCCGGTGGTCAATGGCAACTTCACCCGCGTTTTCAACCGCAACGACATCCGGCAGCAGTTTGGCACCCGCGACTCAATAGGCAACCCCACGCCGGCGCGCATCGTGAACGGGGGCACCAACAACCAGCTTAACGCCAACGTAGCCGCCACTTGGACCATTTTTGATGGTTTCGGGATGTTCATTGCCTACGACCGGCTAAAGTCCTTGCGCGCGAGCCAGGAGCAGTTGACGCGGGCCACCGTGGAGGAAACCGTAGCCACTATCACGGATGCTTATTTCGTGGTGGTGCGCGAATCGGGTAAAATCAACTCCATTGAAGAAGCCCTGAAAATCGGGCAGGCTCGCATCGACCTAACCCAAGGCCGCGTGGATGTGGGCGTAGCGGCGAAGGTAGAAGTGCTGACCGCCCGGGTAGACTACAACGCCGACCGCTCCATCCTGATTCAGCAGCAGGAAGCCCTGAAAACGGCAAAAATCACGTTAAATAACCTGCTGGGCCGTAATCCTAACCTTAACTTCCAGCCCCAGGACTCCATTGTGGTCACCCAGGATTTGCAGCGGGAAACGGTGCTGCAAGCCATCCGCCAGAATAACCCCCGCCTGCAGCAAGCCCGCACCAATACCGAGGTGGCCACCTACGACCGGAAGCTGGTGCGCGCTTCCCGGTTTCCGCAAATTGGCCTCACCACTGGCTACGGCCTAAACCGCAACATCAACAATGCCGCCTTTGCCGGTACGCTGCTTACCACCAGCACCAACCGCAACCTGGGGCTCAACTACGGTGTGGTAGCTTCCGTGCCCATTTTTGACGGGTTCAACCGTACCCGCCTGGAGCAGAACGCCCGCATTGTAGAGGAGCAAAGCCAACTCCAACTCGACCAAACGCAACTTCAGCTGGATGCTGAAGCCGAACAGGCCTGGGCCCAGTACCAGAACCGCTTGCAGCTGCTAGAGCTAGAAGAAGCCAACATTCTGCTGGCCCGCGAAAACGTGGCCATTGCTCTGGAGCGCTACCGCTTGGGCCTGCTCACCCCCCTCGACTTGCGCGTGGCTCAACGTACCCAATTAGATGCCGAAGTTCGGCTGCTGGATATTCGTTACCAGGCCAAGCAAGCTGAAATTGTGCTGCGCCGCCTCAGCAGCGGGCTGGTACAAGAACCGACTGCTACCAACTAAGGCCATCCTCACGCGGGCACACTCGTCGTCTAAAAATAAGGGGGCTTGAAAGACTTGCCGAAGTCTGGGCATCCTGATCAGCTCCCAACAACCACGGCTTTTCAGCTTGTGAGTGCCCGCTTCCTTACACCGAGGGGGCGGGCGCTTTTGTTTGATACAAATAGTCCACCCACAAAGCAACCGAATTCAGAGAGGAACAGAGTGGGTCTGGCGAAGTAATAGGGCAGGGAAAAGCGTGTCTGATAGGTTTGTAGCAATACTACGCTTCTTCACCTTCATACACCTTCTGCTCATGTTCCTACGCCTACTCAAACTCAGCCTCGTTCTATTCGCCCTGTCGTTCTGCTTGCCTAATCAGGTATCGGCGGCTGGTTTATTTGGCGGGCGTTTTCTGCCCACGGTAAAGGCCAAGCTGCGCGGCTACTCACACGTTCATCGTCCTAATTACCGCCTGTACCGCCCCTACCACCGCTAGGATTTGGCCGCACGGCACTCATAGTCCCTCACGCATAGCCAAGCGGTATGCGTGAGTTTTTTTGCAACATAGGTGGCAGCCAAGTGCCTTGTTACCAGCCATTTTGGCTTTTTTGGCTGGCATGCTGCAGAGTTGAAAGAAGCTAGATTCCAAGCAGAATACTGCTGGCTTCCGGCTGACTTACTGCTGCGCTGGTTTATAAGTGCGCAACTGTTGCAGTGCCTCTATGGTTTCCTTGCGTTTGTCGCCTTCTTTTTCCTCTTCGCCTTTCGGCTCCTGGGTGGGGGTGCTGAAAAAGGCCAGGATGTGCTGCTGCTGCGTTGCCGTTAGGTGTTCAAACTTCTTATCCGACAGCTTGCGCAACCACTCCCCGTAGGTTTCATCGGTAAGCGCGTACTCGCCTAGCTTGGTAGGCCGGCCGGTGTCAAAATCGGTATTGGCCAGCGGTTGGGATGCGGCGGTACTGTCGCGCGGTTCCTTCTCCAGCATAGTGCAGTATTTGCGCTGTACATCCTGGAAGCTGGCTTTGAAAATCTCCTGGGCTTCGGGAGTGGGTAGCTTGAAAGCAAACGGCCGGAGCGGCCCAATTTTGGGCAGCACCCGCACAAAGTACGACAGCATCCGGGCCCCGGTACCGGGGTGTTCGTAGTCGGTGCCGTAGCGCTGCCGGTACTCCCGCTCACTTTCCTTGTACACGTACTCGCGGCGGCGGGCCCGGGGACTGAGTCGGCGGATTTCCTTTTTCTGGCTTTGCCAGGCCGCCCGGCTGGCAATTGGAATGAGGCTGCGCACAGCAAACCGGAACGAACTCACAGCCAGATCCACGTTGAAAATTACCTGCCCGAGTTCCAGCCCATACGTTTTCAGAAAAGCCCGCTCCAATACTGGTTTGCTTACCTGAAACCCAATGTAGCGCTGGTAATCGGCTGTGCGGTAGCGGCCGGCCGCCACCTGCACCACATCAAAGGCAAACTCCAGCTGGGTGTGTTGAATAGGGGCTTCCTCGTAGGTGATATGGTCGCCGAATTTGGCTTTCAGCTCGGGATACACGCTGGGCATGGCGCGGTTGGTACCCTCGGGGTGGCCGTTGATATCGGCGGCATAGTGCGCCAGCGCCCCCAAGGCAAAAGCGTATTCATTGCGGTTGTTGGCTTCATTGAGCAGATTGCGTACGAAGTCACCGGAACGGACGTAATGCGTGAGGTTGGTGAACAGCACCGAGCCGAACGGGTAGTAGCCCATATCCTGCAGAATAGAGCCCCCGTACGCATAGCTCTTGGCTTCTTTCAGCTGCTCCTCGGTGGTGCCAGGGTAACGGCCCTGCAGCAACGGCACCAGGCAGCGCTGCCAACTGGAGTCGATGTTGGCTTGGTGCGTAAGTACAGAGTAGGCGCGGGCGGGTAAGGCAGTCAGCCCCAGCAGCACGGCCAAGGCAAGTATCCATTTGTGCATACAGAGGAACCCTGGCAGGTACTAGGCAGCCACAGGCCTCCTCAGTACGGTTGCGCTGCTGAGGTGGTTGTAGGTACATGATTCCGGGCAATAAAAAGCCCCAGCTGCGAAAAGCCGCCGGCGGTTTTAGTAGCCTCTGAATTCAGAAACCTTCCAAATTTCAGTAGCAACATCGGTTTATCCGTCCAATTCAGCCGTTCAGCCGTACCTTTATGCCGTGAAGCAAGTGGTAGCCTTCTTTCTGGGAATTCTGATGCTCGTGAGCGGCCTCGTGCCGCAGAACGACTTGTCGGAACTGGGGAAACTGCCCGAGCTGGCCCAGCACTACCGTTACCACCGGGCCCTGACCGGCGGCCGCCTCTCGCCGCTGGCGTTTCTGGCGCTGCATTACGGCCCCCACGGCTCCGACCACCGCCGCCACCCCTACTCCCAGCGCGACGAACAGGACCATCACAAACTCCCCCTGGAACAGCACCACCACGACTGCATGATGGTTGGTTTCGTGCTGCCCCTTGGCCGGGTGCTGTTGCCCCCGCGCCCCCTCACCTGGCCCGCCGCCGCCTACCGCGTGGCGCCCGGCCCGCTCTATGCGTTCAGCGTGAGCAACCCACTGCTGCAGCCGCCCCGAGCGTAGCCACCCGAAGCCCCCAGGCGCAGCGCGTCCGGCCGCTTCCCGTGGTTTTTTCGCTCATTCCGCTAGCTGCATGTTAGTAGTGAGTAGATGGTATTGAGTAGTGAGTTTAAGGTGTGAGCCGTAAGAGCCAGATGGCATCATCCGGTTTTCAGCTTACTTCTACGGATTCATACTCAGTACCCAATACTCACTCCTCAATACTAGCTCCCCGCCGGCGGCAACTCCTTTTCCTATGCTTGCCCGCATTATCCGGGGCAGTATCCACAACAAGCTGTTTGTGGTGCTGCTGCTCCTGGCCCTGGTGGCCTGGGGTGGCTACTCGGCCACTACCCTCCCGCTGGATGCCATTCCCGACGTAACCAACAACCAGGTTCAGGTACTCACTCAAAGCCCCGCGCTGGCGGCCCAGGAGGTAGAGCAACTCCTGACCATTCCGCTGGAGCAGAGCCTGCGCACCATTCCGGGCGTTACGGAAGTGCGCTCCGTGTCGCGTTTCGGCCTTTCGGTGATTACCGTGGTGTTCGAGGACGACGTGCCGACGCTGCAAACCCGCCAGCTGGTAGCCGAGAAGCTGCGCTCCGCCGAGGCCGATTTGGGCACCGACCTGGGCCGCCCCGAAATGGCCCCTATTACCACCGGCCTGGGCGAAATTTTCCAGTACAGCCTGGCCCTGAAGCCCGACTTCGAGCAGAAGTATTCCCTAGCCCGCCTGCGCGAGCTGCAGGATTGGGTGGTGAAGCGCCAGCTGGCCGGCGTGCCCGGCGTGGTAGACGTGAGCAGCTTTGGCGGCTACGTGCGCCAGTACGAAGTGAGCGTAAACCCCGAGCGCCTAAACGCCAGCGGCGTGACTATGCCCGAGCTGTTCGGGGCGCTGGAAGCCAGTAACGCCAACACCGGCGGCGGCTACCTGGAGCGGGGCCGCAACGCCTACTTCATTCGGGGCGAAGGCCGGGCCACCTCTTTGCAGGATGTGGGCAGCATCGTTATCAAGCAGGCCGGCGGCGTACCTCTGCTGGTGCGCGACGTAGCCGACGTGCGCTTCGGCCACTCGGTGCGCTACGGGGCCATGACGCGCAACGGCCAGGGCGAAACCGTGGGCGGCATTGTGCTCATGCTCAAAGGGGCATCGTCGGAGCAAACCATCAAAGGCGTGAAAGCCCGCGTGGCCGAAATCAACCGGACGCTGCCCCAGGGCGTGTACGTGCAACCCTTCCTCGACCGCACGAAGCTGGTGGACACGGCTATTCACACCGTCGCCAAAAACCTGACTGAGGGCGGCATCATTGTAATGGTGGTGCTGCTGGTGCTGCTGGGAAACTGGCGGGCCGGGCTGGTGGTGGCTTCCATGATTCCGCTGTGCATGTTGTTTGCCCTGGGCCTCATGCGCACCTTCGGCGTATCGGCCAACCTGATGAGCTTGGGCGCGCTGGATTTCGGGCTAATTGTGGACGGGGCGGTGATTATCGTGGAAGCCATGATTTTCCACCTCGTGCACTTTCGGGCCAAGGCCGAGCACGAAACCATGGACCAGGTAGCGGAAACGGCCGCCACCCGCATGATGCGCTCCGCCTTGTTCGGGCAGCTCATCATCCTCATCGTGTACCTGCCCATCCTGGCCCTCACCGGCATTGAGGGCAAGATGTTCCGGCCCATGGCCCTGACCGTGAGCTTCGCCATTGTGGGGGCCATGCTGCTGTGCCTCACCTACGTACCGGCCGTGTCGGCCTGGGCCCTACGCAAGGATATTAAAGAGGAAGGCACCGTGGCCGACCGCATCATGAAATTCCTGTACCGCGGCTATGAGCCCATCATCCGGGGGGCGCTACGCCTGCGCGGTATCGTGGCCGGGGCGGCCGTGGGGCTGCTGGTGCTGGCGGGCGGGGTGTTTGCCAGCCTGGGCGGGGAGTTTATTCCGCAGCTGGATGAGGGCGACTTTGCCGTGTACGTGGGGCTGGCCCCCGGCTCCTCCCTCTCCCAAACCATTGCCACCACCACCAACATCCAGCAGATTTTGCTGAAGCAGTTCCCGGAGGTGGAGCAGGTGGTGGGCAAAATCGGCACCTCCGAAATTCCTACCGACCCCATGAGCCTGGAAGATTCCGACCAGATTGTGGTGCTCAAGCCCCAGGCGGAATGGACCTCGGCCAGTTCCCGGGAGGAGTTGGCTGGCAAGATGAGCGAGGCCCTGGCCGGCATTCCGGGCGTGAGCCTGGAGTTTCAGCAGCCCATCCAGATGCGCTTCAACGAACTGATTTCGGGCGTGAAGTCGGATATCAGCATCAAGATTTACGGCGACGACCTGGGCCTGCTGTTCGAAAAAGCCACTGAAGCCGCCGCCCTCATTCGCCCCCTGGCCGGCGTGGGCGACCTAAAAGTGGAGCAGATTGCCGCCCTGCCCCAGTTGCGGGTTACGTATGACCGCCAGAAAATGGCCCAGTACGGCCTGCGCGTACAGGACCTGAACACGCTGCTGCGCGCTTCCTTCGCCGGTGATGTAGCGGGCCAAGTGTACGAGGGTGAGCGGCGCTTCGACCTGGTGGTGCGCCTGGACAGCACCAACCGCCGCGGCCTCCAGGATTTGCGTCAGCTGTACGTAGATGTGCCCAACGGCCAGAAAATACCCTTGGAAGAAGTGGCCCGTGTAGAGTTCCGCAACGCCCCCACCCAGGTTTCCCGCGACGATGCCCGCCGCCGTATCAACATCGGGGTAAACGTGCGCAACCGGGACGTGGAAAGCTTGGTGCAGGAAATTCAGCAGCAGCTGGATGCCAAGCTCAAGCTACCCGAGGGCTACACCATCAAGTACGGTGGCCAGTTCGAGAACCTGCAGCAGGCCAAGTCGCGGCTGGCGGTGGCTGTGCCGGTGTCGTTGCTGCTGATTTTCGTGCTGCTCTACCTCTCCTTCCGCTCGGTGAAGCAGGCCAGCCTGATTTTTACGGGTATTCCGCTGGCGGCCATCGGCGGTATTCTGGCTCTGTGGCTGCGCGGGATGCCGTTCAGTATTTCGGCGGGCGTGGGCTTTATTGCGCTGTTCGGGGTGGCCGTACTCAACGGCATTGTCTTGGTAGCCAGCATCAACGAGCTGGCCCTGGCTGGTATAGACTCAGTGCGGGAGCGGGTACTGAAAGCCACTCACGAGCGGTTTCGGCCGGTGCTGCTTACGGCGGCAGTAGCTTCCCTGGGCTTCCTACCTATGGCCCTGAGCAACTCCGGCGGCGCCGAGGTGCAAAAACCCCTGGCCACGGTAGTTATCGGCGGACTGATTTCGGCCACCCTGCTCACGCTCATCGTGCTGCCGGTGCTCTACACCCTGTTCACCAAAGACGGGGAAGCCAGCCCTACCGAGCCTACCCCCGAGCTACTGGCCGAAATCAAGGAAAACCACGAATTGTAATCCGGAGCGGTGTAGAAACGCGACACCTCGCATCTCGGTGTCAGAACGACATCACCTGCACGACACCGTTTAACGGGGAGACGCGAAGTGTCGCGTTTCTACATCTGACTTTCTTCTCTATGAGATACCTGTTGTTCATTATGCTGGTCCTACCCTGTTTTACGCAGGCCCAGACCACACCGCGCACCTTACCGCCACCCCCGGCGGCCCCAGCGCCGGTAGTCCAGCCCGGCAGTCTGCTTTCCTTAAATCAAGCCCTGCAAACCGGCCTCAGCCAAAGCCTGCTGGTGCAAGCCGGCAGCCTGGATATTGAGCGCCAACGCGCCCTGGCCCGCACTGGCTACGACGTACCCCGCACCGTGCTTGATTACCAGGTGGGCCAGATTTCGGGGCCCTTGCGCGACCAGAGCTTCAACGTGGTGCAACAGTCGGCGCTGCCGGGGGTGTACGGGGCCCAGCGCCGCTTGCTGGAAGGACAGGTACTCACAGCCGAGCAACGGGTGCGCCAACAGCGCCGGGAGCTGGCGTTCCGCATCCGCAGCAGTTACTATGAGCTGCTAGTGAGCTACCGCCGCGCCGCCCTACTACGCCGCCAGGACAGCCTCTACCAACGCGCCGCCCGCGCCGCCCGCATCCGCTACCAAACTGGCGAAACCAACCGCCTGGAGCAGGTGTCGGCCGAAGCGCGGCGGCTGGAGCTGCAGAACCGGCTGGCCACGGTGCGCACCGAGCAACAGGTGCAGCAGCAGCAGCTGGCCGTGCTGCTCAACCAGCCCGGTTTGGCGCTTATCGACACCACTACCACGCCGGTTATCACGCTGGCCGCCACTGATACGGCGGGGCTGTCATCGGGCTCCAATCCTATCCTGGCGCTTTTGGAGCAGGAAGTGGAGGTAAGCCGCCGCCAAACCCGGGTGGAGCAACTGCGCCGCCTGCCCGATGTGCGCCTGGGCTATTTCACGCAAACCATCAACAAGGAAAACGGCTTTCATGTCGCCCAGGCTGGCGTGGCGGTACCCCTGCTGGGCGGCGTACAAAAAAGCCGCATCCAGGCCGCCCGCATTGGGGAGCAGGCCGCTGAGGCTCAGTTACGCTACGCTACAGTTCAACTGAGTGGCCAGTTGGCGGGCCTGCGCCGCCAGCTGCAGCGGGCCCGGGCCTCCCTCACGTACTACGAGCAAACCGCCCTGCCCCAGGCCCGCCTGATTCTGGATACCGCCGAAAAGAGCTTCCGGGCCGGGGATGTTGAGTACGTGGAGTACGTGGTGAACACCGAGCCGGCCTGGCAAATCCGCACGGCCTACCTCGACCAAGTAAGCCGCTACAACGAGTTGGCCCTGCAACTGCTGGCCCTCACCGGCCCCGACGCCCAATAATCATCCGCGCCTGCGGCTCCGCTTTGGCAGGCTGCTTATCTATGAATCAACCGCATGAAATCGAATTTCTTCCTTGTATTGGCCGCGCTGCTGGCCGCTTGTAGCCAGAATAAAGCGCCGGAAACGCAAACGCCCGCTGCCGCTGCTACGCCTAATCTGCCTACCTCTCCCGATGAGGTGCGCATTAGCCCGGCCCAGGTGCAGGCGGCCGGCCTGGAGCTGGGGAGCTTTACCTGGAAAAACCTGGCTTCCGATGTGCAGGCTAACGGCGTGGTAGATGTGCCGCCCCAAAATCGGGCCTCTGTGTCGGCGGTGATGGGCGGCTACGTGCAGAGTGTGGCGGTGCTGCCCGGCCAGCAAGTACGCCGGGGCTCGGTGCTAGCCGTGCTGCGCCACCCCGATTACCTCAAGCTGCAACAGGAATACCTGCAAAGCCGGGCCCGGGTCACGTTTCTGCAGCAGGAACTGCGCCGCCAGCAAACCCTGGACGCCGAGGACGTAGGTGCCAAGCGCAAGCTCCAGCAGGCCCAGAGCGACTATGCTTCGGAACAAGCCAGCCTGCAGGCCACGACTGGACAGCTCCGCATGCTGGGTGTTTCTCTTAACAGCTTAAATCAGGGCCGAATTTCGCCTACGGTTACGCTCACGGCGCCCATCAGCGGCAACGTCGCCACCGTACGCATCAACCCCGGCCAATACGTGAACCCCCAGGATGTACTGGTAGAGATGGTGGACCCCAGCCACATGCACCTGGAGCTGCAGGTATTTGAGCGGGATGTAAACCAGGTGCACAATGGCCAGCAGGTGCTGTTCCGGGTACCCAGCCAGCAGCACGGCCCCGAAATGACGGCCAGCGTTTACCTCGTGGGAAAATCCTTCGACCCGGAAAAACGCACGGTGAACGTACACGCCCATTTGGAGCCCGAGCGCACCGACCTGATTCCGGGCCAATACGTAGCTGCTTCCATCCAGACCGGGGCGGCGCGGCAGCGCACCCTGCCCGAGGACGCCCTGGTGCAGGCGGGTGAGTTCAGCTACATCTTCACCCAGGTGGGGCCCGGCTCGTTCCGCCGCGTAAAAGTTATAGCCGGAGCCGCCGAAAACGGCGACGTGGCGCTACGCCTGCTGGCCCCCTTACCCGACTCCACCCACGTAGTGCGGCGTGGGGCCTATTTCCTGGATGCCGAACTGAAAAAAGGCCAGGACGCGGAGGAGTAAGTGTGGTGTCCGTTTCCAGCAACTAACAAGGCCGCCTGCTGTCACAGCAGGCGGCCTTATTGATGAAGCGGCTTCGGCAGGAGGTTACTTACTGCCTGCGGTTCCTAACTGCTGGCGCAACTCCTGCACCTCGCGCTCCAGATCCAAAGTCCGGAACATTACCTTGGCTTCCAGGTCCGAGTAAGCGCGTTCAAGTTGCTCCTGCAGCTGCTTCTGCTCAGTTATATCGGTGTTGGTACCGCACCAGCGCACTACCTGGCCTTCCTCGTCGCGCACGGGTACGGCCCGGCTCAGAAACCAGCGGTATTCTCCATCGTGGCGACGCAGCGGGAATGTATCTTCCCACTGCTCACCGCCTGCCAGAGCCTGCTTCCAGGTTTCAGTTACTGCCTCCAGGTAATCCGGGTGCTGCACCTTCTGCCAGCCCCAGCCTTGCATTTCCGCCAGCGTAGTACCCGTAAAACGAAACCACCGGTCATTGTACCAGAAAATATGCCCCTTTTCATCGGCCATCCAGGCTAACTGCGGAATAGCGTTGGCCAGCGTGGTGAAGTCCTGCTCCCGCTTACGCAGGGCCAGTTCCTGCATTTTTTGGTCGTGGATGTCGGTACAGGTGCCAAACCACTTTTCAATATTCCCGTCAGCATCGCGCACGGGCAGGGCTTGGCCCAAAAACCACCGGTAGTCGCCTTCCTGTGACTTAAATCGGTACTCAATTTCGTAGAACTCGCCGGTGGCCAGGGAATGACCCCACACTTTGCGGGCCAACTGCCGGTCATCGGGGTGCAGCAGGTTGTTCCACATATCGGGCCCTACGCTGTCGGCCAGGGTGTAACCAGTGAAGTCGGTCCAGCGCTGGTTGAAGTAGGTATGAAAACCGGTAGGGTCCGTGGTCCAGACCAGCTGCGGAATCAACTCGGCCAAAAAGCTAAAGTCCTCGCCGGATGCGCCCTGTTTGGTTCTGGCTTCCTCAATATCAATGGTACCGATAATCCACTGATGCACCCGCCCACTGTTGTCCAGCTGCGGATAGCCCGTAGTGCGCACCCACCGGTACTGCCCGTCCTGCCGCCGGATGCGCCACTCGATTTGGTACTGCTGCGCCGTTTCCCTCATGTGCTGCACCTGCTTTGCCACGCGTGCGCCATCTTCAGGATGCACCAGGTCAAACCAACCGGTATTTAAGCCTTCCAAAGAAAGCCCCGTGAACTGCAACAGTTGCGGACTGGCGTACAGCGTGGTACCGGCGGCATCAGTAACGCTCAGCAGAATACTCTCGCTGGCGGAGGACCGACCGGGAGCAGTGGAGGCAAATTCCGGAGTATCAGAGGTGGCAGCAGCCATATGCAAGCAAATAATAGGTGAACAGAAAAGCTGCTTACGGTTGCGTGAGCAGCATTTCCATCCCCGATTGGAAGTAGAGGTTCAATTGGCTTTCGGCCCCGTTGCGGGAGCGGCGCAGGCGGGTTACCAACGCGCGGGTCTGCTCCTGGCCCAGCATCAATTCCAGATAGGGCCGGTTTAATAACTCATCCCGCTGAATCTGCCACTTTCCCGCGTCCTGCGCGTGCGCGGCCTGCACTTCTACCCGGCCCGGCTGCAGGGCAAACAGTTCGGCGCGGGCCAGCATACTGGTAGGGTCAGTGTGATTAAGTACCCGGTCGGACACCCGCCAGTTTCCATTCAGAAACTCGTCGGGCAGCTGTTGCAGGTTAACATCGAACAGTACTTCGGTCATAGATACGAGCAAAGGTAGCAGGCAACAGCAAAGCAAATAATGCGCCGGCTCGGGCAAGCACAACAGTATAACTATGTATTACTGATTTGTGTTCGGGTTTTTCGGGCTTTACTGGTGAGCTTACTCGCAGGGGCAAACAAAAACGCCTTCCAAGCTGGCTTGGAAGGCGTTTCTTTCTTGGGCATCAGGGCCGCTTCGCAGAGGAGGAGGGATTCGAACCCCCGGAGGTTTAACCCTCAACGGTTTTCAAGACCGCCGCAATCGACCACTCTGCCACTCCTCTGGATATGTTGAGGAACTCAAGTGCGTTGCCGCTCTGGTTGCCAAGAAAAAAGGCTTTCTCACGGATTGAAAAAGCCAAGTGCAGAGAGGGGGGGATTCGAACCCCCGATACCCTTGCAGGTATAACGGATTTCGAATCCGTCGCATTCGACCACTCTGCCACCTCTCTGTAAGGCCCAAAATGAGTGGTTTGGGATGGCAAAAGTAGGTACGATTCAGGAATGCACAAGCTACTCCGGCCTTTTTTTCTGAGGACACCCTCTTAATTCCTCATTTTCAGGTACAAATTATTTATTCTCAATACGTTTTTAGGCTTTCCGCAGAACGGCTGGGCGCTTTAGGCGGCCAGTTACCGCGTCGATGCTCACGTTAATCTCGAACCCCAGAATCAGGGTCATGCACACGAAATCCAGCCACACCATAAAGCCCACCAACGTGCCAATGGAGCCGTAAAAGTGGTTATAGCTGTCGAAAATCTTGACGTAGAGGATAAACAGGAAGGATACCGCGAAGATGAGCAGCGTGGCAACCACTGCCCCCGCCGAGACAAACGGCCATTTATCATGCACGGGCGGCACGTAGTAGTATACCAGGCAGGTAGTAAGCAGAAACAGGCCGGTGACGGAGCCGTAGCGCAACACGCTGGTAAGCTGGTCGGTCATGGATTCGGGCACGATTTCCTGAAATACCAGCGCATCAATGATGTAGGTACCAAAGAAGATACCCGCCACCGCAAATAGCAGCACCGAGGACAGCACCACCGTAAGCAGCGTGGCAATTACGCGTTTGCGCAGGTAGGTGCGCTTCTTGAAAGAGGGGTACTTCTTCTCAAAGGCATCCAGCAAGGCCATAATGCCATTAGAACTGAGCACCAGGGCCGTGGCAAAACCAAAAGACAGCAACCCCCCGTGCGGAATGTTCACAATATCCTCGATGGTGCCGGATATGGCCGCGTACATTTCCCGCGGAATCAGATCGGCCAGGAACTGCAGGATGTCGATGTTCAGGTTGGGAACGGGAATGTAGGGAATGAGCGTAAACAGGAAGATGATGGTCGGAAAAATGGCAATGGTGAGGTTGAAGGCCATGTAGCTGGCCCGCTTGGCAATGCCATCCAGCTTTATTTCCTGCAACAGCCGGTCAACCACATCATACACCGAAGCCTTACCACCGGCAAACCGCAGCTGTTTCAGGAACACAATGGCGCGGCGCACACTACGGCGGCGGCGCACATCAGGCAAATGATAACGACGAACGGGAATACGCATGAGGAAATAACTGAGCAGCGGAGTAACTGAGTAACCGTTCTGGCGGAACAATATGCGCCGTGGGGGCTGAAAAAAATTACTCCATTACCTCGCCACTCAACTACACTATTTCAGAAACGCGGCCGGGGCCGGTGCGTCTACCGGGGCTTTGGGCGGAGTCAGGGGCCCGGCCGTTTCCTCGTCGGTGAAGTAAGGCGCCAGCTTGGCAGCAATGGCCTGCGGAATGGGTACGGGTCGGCCAGTAGCCATGCTCACAAACACCATTAGCGTGTGGCCTTCCGTGAGCAGCTCCTGCGCCTCGTTATAGATTTCGTACTCGAATAATACCCGGGAGCCCTCGGCGGGCTGCTTGAGCAGCAGGCGTACTGTGAGTAGGTCATCGTAGCGGGCGGGGCGGCGGAAGCGGGTGCGTATCTCCCCTACCGGCATGCCCACGCCATCGGCCTCCAGGGCCTTGTAGCTGATGCCCAACTGCCGGAAGGCCTCGGTGCGGCACACTTCAAAGTAGGCCGCGTAGTTGCCGTGGTACACGTAGCCCATCTGGTCGGTTTCGGCGTACCGCACGCGGATCTGGGTGTCGGAAGAGTACATAGGTTAGTTTTTGGTTGGTGGTTTTTGGTTTTTGGAGTTTTGGATACGGCCCGGGGCCAAAAACCAAGAACTACCAACCAAAAACCAGAATCCTATTTCATAATGCCACTGCGGGTGAGGGCGGCCTGGTAGCGGCGGGCGTTTACCAGGTGCTCCTGCTCGTTGCGGGCGAAGGCGTGGTAGCCGCTGAAGTCTTCCTTGGCGCAGAAATAGAGGTAGTCGTGGCTTTCGGGGTTGAGCACGGCATCAATGCTGGCAATGCTGGGCAGGTTGATGGGGCCGGGCGGCAGGCCGCCGTACTTATAGGTGTTATAGGGGGAGTCTTTGGTAAGGTGCACGTTGAGCACCCGCTTAATACCAAAGTCGCCGTTGGCGTACACCACGGTGGGGTCGGCCTGGAGCTTCATGCCGCGCTTGAGGCGGTTGAGGTACACGCCGGCCACGCGGGGCCGCTCATCGGCGTGCTGCTGTTGCTCGGCTTCCACAATACTGGCTAGGGTACTTACCTCGGCCCGGGTGAGGCCCAGGGCTTTGCGCTTGGTGTCGCGGGCGGGCGTCCAGAACTTCTCGTACTCCTTTTTCATGCGCTGCATGAGGTTATCGGCGGAGGTGTTCCAGTACAGCTCGTAGGTGTTCGGGATGAACATGGTGAGCACCGAGGTAGTATCAAAGCCCAGGCTGCGGGTATAGGCGGGGCTACGCAGCAGGGAGTCGAGGGTGCGGGGCTGCACATCTACCTGCGCGGCCAGGCGCTCCACCAAATCCCGGCGCAACCGTACGGTATTGAAGGTGAGCTGCAACGGCGACTGGGAGCCACTTTTCAGCACGTTAATAAGCTGGCGGTTGGTCAGGCCTTCTTTCAGCTCATAGTTACCGGGCTTCACGGCCCCCGGCTGGTCGTACTTCATGATGCGGGCCACAAAGTGCAAGGACATCTTATCGACTATTGCCCCGGTTTTCTCCACGCGGCCGAGGGCCGTTTTCCAGTCGGCTCCGCGCGGGATGAGCACGTAGGTGCGCTTGCCCTTGGTTTCCACGTTGGGCGTGAAAAACACCTGGTAGAAGTAATAGGAAAACGTAATGAGAATGAGCCCCAATATGCCCACCGTGTAGGAGAAACGGTTGCGGCGCCGGGTGGCGTTAGCCTTGTAGTCGATGCGAGTTTTAGCCATGAGGCGGGAAGTGGTAACAAAACGGTAACATTGCTACACCAGCCGGCTATTGGGGCGGCTCCGTAATCGGGGGTAGCTTTGTGGCCCAAAAGTACGCGGTTTCCGCGGCTGTACCACAGCACCAACCTTTTCCCAAAAGCTGAGTCTGTTCACGTAATCCTTTCCTTCAATCCCCCTTCTCTTCTTATGAAGCAAACTTACACTTCCTGGCGGCAGCGCATGGCACTACTGGCAGCCCTGGGCGGCTTGGCTGCTACGGCCCAGGCCCAAACGGTTACTCCCGTGGCATTCACCGGTGCTACTTATAACCAGAACTTCGACGGCTTAACAGCTACTGGCACCACGTATCCGGACGGATGGTCGGGTATTCGACTGGCTGGCACTGGCACGTTGAATGCAGTGCTGACGATGGCCGTACAGGCCGATAACAGCAACGCTGGCACTACGTACAATGCGGGCGCTATTACGGGTACCAATTCTGACCGTGCACTTGGCAGCATCTCCTCAAACAGCACTGTTCCTGCCTTTGGCGCAGCTTTCACCAATCAGAGTGGAGCAGCTATCAGCCGCTTGACGCTTTCCGGACGTGCGGAGCAGTGGCGCTCCGGTGAAAACGTGCTGGTGGAAAGCCTCGCATTTGAGTACAGCACCGATGCTACTAGCCTCAGCACGGGTACTTGGACTGCTGTATCAGCCCTTGATATCCGGGAGCTTGGTACTGTTGCTACCACTCCCGCCACGCTAAATGGCAACGATCCGGCAAACTCGGCGGCTATTACGGCCACGTTCCCCATTACTTGGGCGGCGGGTTCCACTATCTGGATTCGGTGGAAAGATACTAATGATGCCGGCGCAGATGCCCTGTTGGCCCTCGACGATTTCACGTTGTCTGCGGCTACAACAGCCCCCACAGCCCCCACAGTATCATTCAACTCGGCTACGGCTACGGTAGCGGAAAGCGCTGGCGTTTTGCAAATTCCGGTGACGTTGAGTGCTGCTAGCACGCAAGCCGTAACGGTAGAAGTAGCCGTTGGCACAGCGCCTGGCACGGCCACCTCGCCAGCGGACTACACCTTCACAACGCAGACGCTAACGTTCCCAGCAGGTACTACCACCCAAAACGCCACCATCACGATTGTGGATGACGCGGTGGTTGAGCCTTCCGAAACCATAGCACTGACGTTGCGCAACGTGCTGCCTGCTGGCGCGGCCACTGTTGGTACCGGCACGTACACCATCACCATCACCGACAACGACGTACCACCGGTCACGCCCATTGCCACGCTCACGGCTAATGATGCCGCCGGCGTGCCCACGCTGAATGGCCAGACGGTATCGGCCCGCGGCACGGTGTACGGTACCAACCTGCGCACAGCGGGCTATCAGATCACCCTCATTGATAATACCGGTGGTGTAGGTTTGTTTGCATCTGCCAATATTGGCACTAACACCCTAGCAGAAGGTGACTCGGTAGAAGTTGTTGGCACGCTGGGCCAGTTCAATGGCCTTACCCAAATTAATCTCACGAGCATTACGCCTAAAGGCCGTGCTACCCGTCTCTATCAACCCCGTGTTGTGACTACGGCCCTCACCGAAGCTGAAGAGTCGGAATTGATCCGTATTCCCGGCCCGCTTACCACAGTTGATCCTGCTCAGTGGGTTACAAATTCCACTGCCTCAGGCTATAATGTGGATGTAACCGGCCCGAACGGTATTGCCTATCAACTGCGCATTTACCGGGGTACTACCTTATACAACACGCCAGCCCCGGTAGGCTCGTTCTCAGTTAGCGGCATCGGCAGCCAGTTCGACGGCTCTACGCCCTTTACAGAAGGTTACCAGATTGCTCCTCGCAGCTTGGCCGACATTGTGTTGAAGCAACGTGAACCGGCTTTCGCTAAAGCTGTAGTTCTTTATCCTAACCCTACTGCTAACCGCCTCACGGTAATCGTAGGTAGCCAAGGCCGTGGTGCTTCCTTGGAGATTTTTAATGCTTTAGGACAGCGCGTACAAACTGCCATAGTTACGCAGGAAACTGCCACAGTTGATGTACATACGCTAAAAGGCGGGGTGTACTCGGTACGCCTGACTACCAAAGATGGTAGCGTAACACGTTCCTTCGTGAAGCAGTAGTAGCAAGTGCTACTCAGTATAGGATTGTCAAAAGTCCCCGGCCGTCTGGCTGGGGACTTTTTTTATATCATTGGTTACTACCTAAATAGGCGAAATCCACAACTTCACAACGCTTTTTCCCGAAAACAGTATCACTCTATTTTCTCAGCTAGTACCTTAACCGTCCCGCCACCGCCGGTGCCGGGGCCGAATTCTCACCTATCCTTCCGCTCTTCTGCCATGGCTGCCACGTTGCTCCGCATTCACCCTGACAATCCGCCCCAAAACCGCATTCAGCAAGCTGTTGATATCATTCGCAACGGAGGGCTCGTTATTTACCCCACCGATACGATTTATGGGCTGGGGTGCGATATTCACAATGCCAAAGCGGTAGAAAAACTATGCCGCTTGAAAGGCATCCAGCCCGACAAAGCCAACTTGTCCTTCATCTGCTCCGACCTTTCGCACATTACCGACTACGCCAACGGCATCACCACGCCTGTATACAAAGTGCTGAAAAAAGCTCTACCGGGGCCGTTTACGTTCATTTTCGAGGCTAGTACCAAGGCCCCACGCTACGGGGGCGCAAAACGCAAAACCGTGGGCATCCGGGTGCCGGATAATCAGATTTGCATTCAACTGGTGCAGGGCCTCGGCAACCCCATCGTGAGTACCTCCATCCGCGACGACGACGAGATTCTAGAGTACAGCACCGACCCCGACCTCATTTTCGAGAAATACCGCCCGTTGGTAGACTTGGTAATTGATGGCGGCTACGGTAACAACATCGCCAGCACAGTAGTTGACTGTACCAATGAGGATTTCGAAATCATCCGCCAGGGTGCCGGTGATATTGAGCAGTATTTGTAACAAGGGCAAAATTGCGAAGGGTGAAGTTGTAAAAGGAGGTTATACTCTCTCACAACATTCACCCTTCGCAATTTTACCCTTGCCGCTTGTGCTTCCAGCGGCGGTGCGTCCAGAGGTAATCGGCCGGATACAGCCGAATATCGTGCTCAAGCTGCTGCACAAAAGCGGCGGTAATAGGAAAGGTGTTGGGTTCCAGGGGCGCGTCGCCGTCGTACAGCTCGGTCAGGAGTATTTCGTAGTAGCCGCGCCGCATACGCCGGATGCTCACGTACACCACCGGGCAGCGGAACCGGGTGGCCAGCCGCTCATTGCTGGTATAAAATCCCGCCTCCTGGTGCATAAAGGTTGTCCAATAGGGCCGGTCCTCGGGGCCGGCGGCCTGGTCGGAGAGCATACTCACTACCCGCACTTCTCCTTTGTGCTGCAGCATGTCCCGCAGAGTGTCCCGCATGGGTATCAGGCCGGCCCCCGTGCGGGTGCGTAGCCGGTACAAAAAACGCTCAAAAAACGGGTTGCTGAGCGGCTTATACACCCCGTCGGCGTGGGCCGATAACCACACGGCCCCTGAAGTCAGCACCCATTCCCAGTTGCCCGCGTGCGAGGATAACCCCAGCACCGTGCGCCCGGCCGCGAAATGCCGCTCCAGCACCTCGGGGTTACGGAACAGCACCCGTTTTTTCAGCTCCGCGGCCGGCATGGCTGCCAGCTTAATGGTTTCGACCATCACCTGCGCGAAGTGCCAGTAAAACTGCTGAGCCAGCTGGTCTATTTCAGCCGCCGATTTTTCCGGGAAGGAGTTGCGCAGATTTTCCAGCACTACCCGCTTGCGGTAGCGCACCACGTAGGCCATCAATACATAGATGCCGCGCCCCAGCACGTACAAAACGCTCAGCGGCAAATGGGCCAAACCTAGCAACAGCCACTCCAGCGGCCGGTAATACCACGGATAAGGCTTGGAAACGGGGGAAGTACTGTTCATCGGGGCATAACGGCCCCAGCCGGGGCGTAATCGGCCGGGTCACGGCGCACGGTAATGGTTTGGGTTGATACCACCTGATTTTTTGCGTTGCGTGCTTCTACGGTTAGCGCGTAGCTACCAGCGGGCAGCTTGCTCATATCCAGTTCCCCAGTAAGCACCGTTGGGCGTCCATCGGCACCTTGTACCGCCCCCTGCCCACTGACCGCATCCTTGGTCGCTTTGGCAGCGCGCAAGCGGTAACGCAGGGTAATGGCTTGGCCGGGAGCAATATTATACAGCTCCGAGTAAAAAAACAGCTTATCCTGGCCTCGGGCGTACAAGCCCCCCGGAGCGCGGGTAAGGCTCAAATTGTTCCGTATAAAGGTGTTGGCCTCTACCGCCGAGCGACTGGCTGGTTTCAGCAAGAGCACCAGGTCACTCATGGCGGGCTTGGTACTTGCAAATTCCAACACCAAGGGCAGCTCCACAATGTCGGTGGAGCCGGTACGATACTGGTCCTTCAGGTGTCCACGTAGCGTGTAGCGGCCCTCAGGCAGGTTCAGGCGTTTCTGGAAGCTGATGGGGTTCTTGATGGCCGCCGTAGTATCGCGCAGTACCGGGGGCTTCAGCGTTACGGTTTCCTGGTACACGGCCACGCCATCAGCGCGCACGGCTTCCAGCGTTACGGTGGCGCCGGCCTGGTACATTTTCGGCCCACGCTTCTGATACGTCAAATGCTTGCCGGCTACGGTGGCATACACTTCCACCACGCCCCCTTTTATGGCCACGTCCTCGCTCCGGAAGCGGGCCACATCCAGCTGCAGCTGGTGAACTTGGGCATGCGCCGCTCCCATAAACAGGAGAAAAGCAAGCGGCAGAAATCGGAGAGGCAACGGCATAGTGTCAGATTGGCGGGAAAATAAACCTGTTTGGCAGTATCTACTTTCAGCCTTTGGCCGTGCAAAAGTGCACGTTTTCGGCTGATTCTTACGCTAACACTACGCCGCGCGTAAGCGTTACATTCCCAGTATCCTACTTTGATTCCCGGCTCTGTCATTGCCGGAAAACAGAACCTGGCCTTTGTAGTCCAGCACTGGCAATACGCTCCGCGCTGTTTATTTGTCCTCGTGTTTTTACCCTCTCTGCCCGGTTTTTGGGCATTTCCCTTGCTCTATGCCTGCCGTTCTGTTCGAGTCCCAGTATAATCCGCCCACAGCATTCTTTTCAGCATTGTTAGGAGCTGATGCCCTGTGGCTGGAAACCCAGGACCATTACCACAAGCAAACCTACCGCAACCGGTGCCTTATCCTCACGGCCCAGGGCGTGCAGGCCCTCACGGTGCCCGTAATTGATGGCAACCGCAGCGAAAAAGTACTCACTTCCGCCATTGAAATCGACTACCGCCAGAACTGGGTGCACCGCCACTGGCGCACCCTGCAAACCGCTTACGGCGGTACCCCGTATTTTGAGTATTACGCCGATTATCTGCACGATATCTACGCGCAGAAGCTCCCCCACTTGTTTGAGCTGAACACGGCCCTGCTGCACTTTTATTTCCGCTGCCTGCGCCTGCGCCTGCCTATCCACCTGACCACCGAGTATCTGCCACCTGCCACCACTCCTACCCTCTTACTGGACCGGCGCGACTGGCTGACACCAAAAGCCGCTGCCGAACCTGACAGGACGTCGGGCCAGCCCTACACGCAGAGCTTTGGTAAAGATTTTGTACCGGGACTCAGCATCTTAGACCTGCTCTTTATGCAGGGTCCGGCCGCCGGCAGTTTTCTTGCGTAGTGTACCTGTCGCCCCGAACCAACGCCCGACTCAATCTGTTTTCAGGTTATATCGGCCCAACCCGCAAAGCTACTTCATTTGAGTTTTGCGGGGTACCGTTTTTCTTCACTACCTTATCTGCATGGAAGCTAAATTCTCAAATAGAGTCAAGGAGGTCATCTCCCTGAGCCGGGAAGAGGCCATCCGGCTCGGGCACGACTATATCGGCACGGAGCATCTATTGCTGGGTATGATTCGCGAAGGGGAAGGCACCGCCATTGGTCTGCTCAAGAAATTGGGTGTATCGGTGGAGGAGCTTAAATATGCCCTGGAGCAGGCCACCCGCAATACTGCCACACAAGGCACGAGCATCACCGGCTCGATTCCGCTGACGAAGCAAACCGAGAAAGTCCTCAAGATTACCTACCTCGAGGCCAAGATCTTCAAGAGCGAAATTATCGGCACGGAGCACCTGCTCCTCTCGATTCTGCGTGATGAGGATAATATTTCGTCCCAAATCCTGAGCAAATTCAACGTGAACTACGAATCCGTACGTGATTCGCTGGACTACCACGGTAACACGGCGAACAACCCCACCTCCGGCCCCGAGGCCGACGACGACGATAATGACCGCCTCTTTGGCGGTAGTGGCCAGGGCCGTAGCGGTGCCGGTGCCGGCGCTGCTCCTAAAAAAGGCAACGAGAAGTCGCGCACTCCGGTACTCGACAATTTTGGCCGCGACCTGACCAAACTGGCCGAGGAAGACAAGCTCGACCCCATTGTGGGCCGCGAAAAGGAGATTGAGCGCGTTGCTCAGATTCTCTCGCGCCGCAAGAAGAACAACCCCATCCTCATCGGTGAGCCGGGCGTTGGTAAAACGGCCATTGCCGAGGGCCTCGCCCTGCGCATCATCCAGAAGAAAGTATCACGCGTGCTGTTTGGCAAGCGGGTAGTTACCTTGGATCTTGCCTCTCTGGTAGCCGGTACCAAATACCGCGGCCAGTTTGAGGAGCGCATGAAAGCCGTGATGAACGAACTGGAGAAGTCGCCCGATGTTATCCTGTTCATTGACGAGCTGCACACGATTGTGGGTGCTGGCGGCGCCTCCGGCTCGCTGGATGCCTCCAACATGTTCAAGCCGGCCCTGGCCCGCGGCGAAATCCAATGCATCGGCGCTACCACCCTCGACGAGTACCGTCAGTACATTGAGAAGGATGGTGCCCTGGCCCGTCGTTTCCAGATGGTGATGGTGGACCCCACCACGCCAGAGGAGACGATAGAAATCCTGAATAACATCAAGGACAAGTACCAGGACCACCACCACGTGGTGTATACCGACAAGGCCATTGAGGCCTGCGTGAAGCTGTCGGACCGCTACATGTCGGACCGGTTTCTGCCCGACAAGGCCATCGACATTCTCGACGAGGCTGGCGCCCGCGTGCACATCAACAACATCGTGGTGCCCGAGGATATTCTCAAGCTCGAAGAGCAGATTGAGAATATCAAGGGCGAGAAAAACCGCGTGGTGAAGTCGCAGAAGTACGAGGAGGCTGCTAAGCTCCGCGACACGGAGAAGAAGCTCATTGATCAGCTCGACCAGGCCAAGAAGGACTGGGAGGAGGAGACCAAGAAGAAGCGCTACACTGTGAAGGAGGAAAACGTGGCCGAGGTTATTGCCATGATGACCGGCATTCCCGTTTCGCGCGTGGCCCAGAAGGAAAGCTCCAAGCTCCTGAACATGGGCGAGGAGTTGAAAGGCAAGGTAATCGGTCAGGACAAGGCCATCCAGCAGTTGGTAAAAGCCATCCAGCGGACCCGCGTCGGCCTGAAGGACCCCAAGAAGCCTATCGGTTCCTTCGTATTCCTGGGCCCAACGGGCGTAGGTAAAACAGAGCTGGCGAAGGTGCTGGCCACTTACCTTTTCGACAAGGAAGATTCGCTGGTGCGGATTGACATGTCGGAGTACATGGAGAAATTCAGCATCTCGCGCCTAGTGGGTGCGCCTCCCGGCTACGTAGGGTATGAGGAGGGCGGTCAGCTGACGGAAAAAATCCGCCGCAAGCCGTATTCGGTTATCCTGCTTGATGAGATTGAGAAAGCGCACCCGGACGTGTACAACCTGCTGCTGCAGGTGCTGGACGACGGTATCCTGACCGACGGTCTGGGTCGCAAGGTGGACTTCCGCAACACCATTATCATCATGACCTCAAACATCGGGGCGCGTGACCTGCAAGACTTTGGTGCTGGTATCGGTTTCGGTACCAAGGCCCGGCAGGAGAACATGGACGAGCTGACGAAGGGCACCATCACCAACGCCCTGCGCAAAACCTTCTCGCCCGAGTTCCTGAACCGTCTGGACGACGTGGTGGTGTTCAACTCGCTGGAGAAAGCCGATATCCACAAGATCATCGACATCAGCCTCAGCAAACTGCTGGGCCGCATCCAGACGCTGGGTTACCGCGTGGAGTTGACCGATGCCGCCAAGGACTTCGTGGCCGAGAAAGGCTACGACCCCAAGTACGGCGCACGTCCGCTGAACCGGGCCATCCAGAAGTACATCGAGGACCCGATTGCCGAGGAAATCCTGAAGGCTGAAATTGCTCAGGGTGACGTCATCACCGCCGACTACACGGCCGGCGCGGACGAACTGACCTTCTCGGTAAGCAAGAGCGGCGAGACGCCCAACTTGGCCAGCGACGAGCGGCCTGAAGAAGCGCCCGAGCAAAACGACGACGAATCCAAGGATTCGAAGAAGCAGGGCGAGTAATTTGCCTGAGCGTTAACTGAAAACGGCCGGTTCCTACAGAGGGGCCGGCCGTTTTTTGTAGCTTTGAGAAACCCCTGACCGTCATGGAATCACCCCGTAAGCGCCGCTATACCGAAGAGGAATACTTGGCTATGGAGTACGCCTCCGACTTTAAGCACGAGTTTGTGGATGGCCAGATTTACCCCTGGGGCCATCCCGACATGCAGGGCATGTACGACGTACAGGCCATGTCCGGGGCCTCGTTGCCGCACAATATCATCACCAGCAACGCCACTTTTCAACTGGGTAATCAGCTACGCGGGAAAAGCTGCCGGGTATTCGGCAGTGACATGCGGGTGTACATACCGCTTACCGGCACCTATCTGTACCCCGACTCTCTGATTTTATGCGGCAAACCGGAAATTCAGCAAAGCGGTAAACTCGATCTTCTGCTAAATCCAGTAGTCATCGTGGAAGTGCTATCCGACTCTACAGCCGACTATGACCGGAGCGGCAAATTCATGCGTTACCGCAGCATTGAATCGGTGAAGGATTACCTGCTGATTGATTCCCGCAGCATTCGGGCCGAGCTATACTCCCGCACCGACACCGGCCAGTGGACACTCACCGAAATTCTGGACCCGTCTGGTACAGTCACACTGCCGAGCGTGGGCGTGGAGTTGGCTATGAAGGAGTTGTACGAGGATGTTGTTTTTTAACTGCTTCAACGACGATGAGCCGAAAGACTCGAAGAAGAAAAGCGAGTAAGTAGATTCGCCCAGTAATAAAACCGGCCGGCTCCTGCAGAGGAGCCGGCCGGTTTTGTTTATTGCACTTCAAGTCATTTATACATATCCGAAGATGTCCTCCATTTTTATCATTGTATTGGCAGTTGCATTGTCGAACGCAAGCTATCAGGCTCTCCCACCGTATTCGTGCAATCCAACGCTCCTTACTAAGGAAACTGAAGTCAATTTCGCTTCTACTACCAAGCGAGGTATTCTGTCAGCAGATGGTACCATTTATTTCGTTCCTGATGCTGATAAATCAGTAATCATTGCTTGCCGCAACAACAGAATCATATGGCGAGTCAACGCTTCTAGCCAATGTGGATTGGCAGCGGTTCATCAGGCCGTTCGCTACCTTAAACTCACCTCCACGAAACTAGAGGCCGTCTATGGAAAACATAGCTTTTTAAGCATTGACCGCAGCACAGGTAAGGTTACCTGTGAAGGAAGCGACTAACTGTATTGACATGTATGGAAACCGCCTCAGAATTCTGGTGCGGCTTTTCTTACCCCGTGCGTTACCTTTGAACCTCTTACTGAACTAGCTACCCTGACTCTTTCCCACCCCACAATGTCTGATCCGCACGCTGACGCCCAACTAAGCAAAACCGAAATTCTCGCCCGCAAAAATGAGGAGGCCCTGCTCGGCGGTGGCCAGGCCCGCATTGATGCCCAGCACAAAAAAGGCAAGCTCACCGCCCGGGAGCGGATTGATTTGCTGTTCGATGAGGGCTCGTTCGAGGAAATCGGCAAGTTTGTAATGCACCGCTCCAAGGACTTCGGTCTGGATAAGGAGTATTACCTCGGCGACGGCGTGGTGACGGGCTACGGCACCGTGAACGGCCGGCTGGTGTATGCGTTTTCGCAGGATTTCACGGTGTTTGGCGGTTCCCTGAGCGAAACCCACGCCGAGAAAATCGTGAAAATCATGGACCTGGCCATGAAGAACGGCGCGCCCGTGCTTGGCCTCAACGACTCGGGTGGAGCCCGGATTCAGGAAGGCGTGGTGAGCCTGGGCGGTTACGCCGATATCTTCTACAAAAACACGTTGGCTTCGGGCGTAGTACCGCAGCTTTCGGCCATTATGGGGCCGTGCGCGGGCGGCGCGGTGTACTCGCCGGCCATTACCGACTTCATCCTGATGGTGGAGGACACGAGCTACATGTTCGTGACAGGGCCCAACGTGGTGAAAACCGTCACCCACGAAAACGTGACCAGCGAGGAACTGGGCGGAGCCAGCACCCACTCGGCCAAGAGCGGCGTAACGCATTTCTCGTGTGCCAACGAAGTGGCCTGCATCAACCACCTCAAACAGCTCCTGAGCTACATGCCTCAGAACTGCGAGGAAACCGCCCCCCTAGTGCCCTACGAGGCCGGCCAGGACGAAAACCGCCCCGCCCTCGACACTATCATCCCCGACAACCCCAACCAGCCCTACGACATCCGGGAGGTAATTGACGGCATCATCGACGCCGGCTCTTTCCTGGAAGTGCACCAGAACTTCGCCGAGAACATCGTGGTGGGCTTTGCCCGCCTGGGGGGCCGCAGCATCGGCATTGTGGGCAACCAGCCGGCGGTACTGGCCGGGGTGCTTGATATCAACGCCAGCACCAAGGCTGCCCGGTTTGTGCGGTTCTGCGACTCGTTCAATATTCCGCTATTGGTGCTGGAAGACGTGCCCGGCTTCCTGCCCGGCACCGACCAGGAGTGGCGCGGTATCATCACCAACGGGGCCAAGCTGCTCTATGCCTTCTGCGAAGCTACCGTGCCGCGCATCACCGTTATTACCCGCAAAGCCTACGGCGGCGCTTATGATGTGATGAACAGCAAGCACATCGGGGCGGACATGAACTACGCCTGGCCCACGGCCGAAATTGCCGTAATGGGTGCCAAAGGCGCGGCAGAAATCATCTTCAAGCGCGAAATTGCCCAGGCCGAGGACCCCGAAGCCAAGCTGCAGGAGAAGGTAGATGAGTACCAGCAGAAGTTTGCTACCCCCTACCGCGCCGCTCATCGGGGCTTCGTGGATGAAGTAATTCTGCCTTCCCAGACGCGCCAGAAGCTCATCCGGGCGTTTAAAATGTTGGAGAACAAAGTAGATACCTTACCGCGTAAGAAGCACGGCAACATTCCATTGTAACCAACCTTGAGCCTCCATGAACTGGCAAGCAACCGGCAACATTGTTTTTGCTCTGGGTAGCTTAGCCTTGGTAGTGGGGTTGCTACTCCGGTTCAGGTTGGGGCGCTGGCTCTTGGCGGCGGTGTGGGCATTGCTTACTCTAGGTTCTGTAATGTCTGGGGATTTGCACAGCCTCAGCGAAAATCCCGACGTGAATACCTCTACGCGCACTGTCAGCCGCTACTGTTTGCTTGGTGGTGGGCTGTGCGCCCTGCTTGGGCTGGCCCTGCGTGCAATGGCTAGCAAGTTGACATCTTAATTTCCCTTTTGCGCATGCGTTCAGAGTCTTTCGATTTTCTGCAGAAGTACCTCAATAACCCCTCCCCCACCGGTTTCGAGAAGGAAGGCCAAAAAATATGGCTCGATTACATCAAGCCCTACATCGACGAGTATTTCGTGGACACCTACGGTACGGTAGTGGGTGTGGTAAACCCCAAGGCAGAATATAAAGTGGTGATTGAGGCCCATGCCGATGAAATCAGCTACTTCGTGAATTTCATCACGGAATCAGGATTCCTGTATCTGCGCAAAAACGGTGGCTCTGATCCGTTGGTGGCTCCTAGCAAGCGGGTGAATATTCACACTAAGAAAGGCATCGTAAAGGCGGTGTTCGGCTGGCCGGCTATCCACGTGCGCAAAGTGGAGCAGGACAAAGCCCCCACTATCGAAACTGTGTTTCTTGACTGCGGCGCATCCTCTAAGGAAGAGGTAGAGCAAATGGGCATTCACGTGGGCTCCGTTGTTACGTTCGAGGACGAATTCACGGTACTTAACGACAAATTTTATGTGGGCCGGGCCCTGGATAACCGCATTGGGGGGTTCATGATTGCCGAAGTGGCCCGTTTGCTGAAAGAGAACAAGAAGGAACTGCCTTTCGGCCTCTACATTGTGAATGCAGTGCAGGAGGAAGTGGGGCTGCGTGGAGCCGAAATGGTAGCCCACCGTATCAAGCCGGACGTGGCCATTGTAACGGACGTAACCCACGATACTCAGTCGCCGATGTACGAGAAGAAGACGTCCGGCGACATTTTTTGCGGCAAAGGCCCCGTAATTACCTACGGCCCGGCCGTGCAAAACAACCTGCGCGACCTTATCATTGAAACGGCTCAGGGCGCGGAAATTCCTTTCCAGCGGGCCGCTGCCACCCGCGCCACGGGCACCGATACCGATGCGTTTGCCTACTCCAACGCCGGGGTAGCCTCCGCCCTCATCTCGCTGCCCCTGAAATACATGCACACCACCGTTGAAACCGTGCATAAGGACGATGTGCAGCGCGTGATTGAACTCATTTACGAAACTCTGCTGCGCATAGAGGACAAGCACGATTTCCGGTATTTCCAGTAACCTCGGGCTCGGGCAAATTCACTGAATTCTACGAATTTGTTCTGCTATGTGCGAAATACATGACTTTACGGAGCCGCAGCCACATGCTGCGGCTTCTGTAGTTTCGGTACTCTCTTTATTCATCAAATCCAATGAATCTGCCCGAACCAGTGGTTCCGCTTACTGTAACCGACCAGATGGGCCGGCGGGTTATGGTGCCTTTCCCGCCCCAGCGGATTGTATCGTTGGTACCATCCCAAACCGAGTTGCTGTTTGCACTGGGGTTGGGCGCACGGGTGGTGGGAGTTACCAAGTTCTGTATTCATCCGGCGCAGGCCCGCAATTCGGCGGCAATTATCGGAGGCACCAAAAATTTCAACTTCGAGAAAATTGACGCCCTGAGGCCCGACCTCATTATTGGCAACAAGGAAGAAAACTACCGGGAAGGCATTGAGCAGCTAGCCCGGCGCTATCCGGTCTGGATGAGTGACATCAACACCTTACCAGATTCGCTGACGATGATCCGGCGGGTAGGGCTGTTAGTGGGCCGCAAGGAGGCCGCCGATAGGCTGGCCGCTGAAATTGCAGCGTCTTTTGCCGTACCGGCAGCACCGGCTACGCTACCATCGGCGGCCTATTTTATCTGGCGGAAACCCTATATGGTAGCCGCTGGCAACACTTTCATTGATGATATGCTTGGGCGGGCAGGCTTTCGTAATGTGTTTAGCAACTTGGGCCGCTACCCTGAAATAACGCCCGAACAGCTGCAGGCCGCTGCTCCCCACCATATTCTACTTTCCTCGGAGCCCTACCCTTTCGGGCAGAAGCACGTTGCGGAATTTCAGGCCATCTGCCCGGATGCTACGATACGGGTTGTGGATGGTGAACTGTTCAGCTGGTATGGTAGCCGCCTCCAGCACTCAGCCGACTACTTTCGGCAACTGCATACCTAATTAACACCGAGGCCACTTATCCGATGCTGATAAGTGGCCTCGGTATATACACCAGGCTGTGTAAACAGTCACGCTTCTTACTCCCAAGCGGAACGTCATGCAGAACATGTGGCGCTTTGAGCCAGTGAGGAAGCATCTCGCGTGCTGACGTTACAAGGATAATCCAGACAGCAGCACGCGAGATGCTTCGCCTCCGGCTCTGCATGACTGACGTTATGTAGGCTTGCTTACTGGCCACACAGCCTAGATTAGAGCTAGAACACCGGCGCTGGAGCTGGGTCAGTTACGAAACCTACTTTTTCCAGCTCCCGCCAAAACTGCGGATACGACTTCCGTACCACGCGGGGCTCTTCAATGGCAAGGGGTCCCAATAAAGCCAGCGGCGCAAACGCCATAGCCATCCGGTGGTCGTGGTAAGTGGCTACCTGCTGGCCTGCTACCCGAAAATCCTCAGATCCGGCCCGGAAGTGCCCCTCGCCCTCATCCACCAAGAACCCACCAAACTTGGCCAGCTCAATCTGCAGAGCGGCAATCCGGTCGGTTTCCTTAATGCGCAGACTTTCCAGTCCGGTCATAATAACGGTAATGCCCAGGGCGGCAGCTACAACGGCCACGGTCTGGGCCAGGTCAGGGCAATCCGTGAAGTCCTGCGTCACTTCTTTGGCCGGCGTGGTTTTGCTGAGTCGTATTTGCTCATCCGCTAAGTACTCGGTGTGCACACCAAGCTGCGCCATGATGCCGGCAATGGCCTGGTCACCCTGCCAGGAGTAGCGGCGCAAAGTGGGCAATGTGAGGTGGGAGCCGGCGGGGGCCAAGGCTACCGCCGCATACCAGTAGCTGGCCGCCGACCAGTCGCCTTCTATGGTGTAATCAGTGGGTTGATAAGCCTGAGGGCGCGCTTCCAGTACCTCACCCAAATCCCGGCACTGCGCCCCGAAGTGCTGCATCAGCGCCTGCGTCATTCGAATGTAAGGCCGGGAGCCCACCTTGCCCTCCAGCCAAATGCGCAAACCATGGGGCAGCGCAGGGCCCACCATCAGTAAGGCCGAAATGTACTGGCTGCTAATGTCGCCGCGTACGCGCAACTCCGTGAAACTGGCCGTTTCTTCAGTGGCGGGCTGAGGTGTGCAGCCCAGTAAGCGCAGGGGCGGGTAGCCTTCCTGATCCAGGTACTCAATGCGGGCTCCAAGTTCGCGCAACGCATCTACCAGCACCCGAATAGGCCGCTCTTTCATACGGGCCGTGCCGGTTAGCTCAATTTGCCGGCCCGTCATGGCCAAATACGCCGTGAGGAAGCGCATAACTGTACCGGCGTCCTCGGCATCCACTACGGTAGCAGCAGGCTGTTGCAGCAGCCGCTGCATAAGCTGGGTGTCGTTGGCATCGGACAGGTTGTGCAGCGTGCCGCCCCCCGCCAGCGCCCGAATGATGAGGGCCCGGTTGCTTTCACTTTTGGAAGCCGGCACTTGTGCAGTGCCGCGCACTGGCCCCACAGGCCCGGTAAGAGTTAGAACAGAGTCGATAATTGGACAAGTACAATGCAGGACGACCAGTGGCCCGACCTAGGTTAAAACAAATGCAACGGACTGATGGCGGCTCAGAGCCGGTGGTAGTGTTGCAGGGAGGCCGCAATTTCGGGCAAAGTCACGGGTTGGTCGTACACTCCGTGGCCAATGCCTTGCAAGAGGGTGCAATTGATGACGCCGGCCGCATTCTTTTTGTCTTGGCGGGCGTATTCGGCAATTGCCTCTGTTTCCAGGCTGATAAACTGGACTTTCTCGAACACCGAAAACAAGAACGTTTCAATCTGCTCCAGCTCTACCTGAGTCAGCAAGCCTTTTTCGTGACTGAGCCAAGCCTCACACATCATTCCCGCTGCCACGGCTTCCCCGTGCAGAATCTCACGGCCGGGCTGCTGTAGCAGGTAGCTCTCCAGAGCGTGGCCTACCGTATGTCCGAAGTTGAGCAGCTTACGCAAGCCATTTTCAAGGGGGTCTTGGGCGACGATGCGCTGCTTCAGGGCCACCGACTCCTCAATGATAAGTGTCCAGTCAGAAATACCCAGCACCCCAACCAGACGGTTACGGCTAAAGGCCTCCGCGTCTGCAATTAGCCAGTGTTTTACCACCTCCGCGTACCCCGATTTCAACTGGCGTGGATCAAGGGTTTGCAGGAAACGCGGATCAATACACACGGCCGCGGGCTCCTGAAAAACGCCCAACTGGTTTTTAAAGCCGATAAAGTCTACCGCCGTTTTGCCGCCTACGCTGGCGTCTACCTGGGCCAGTAACGTGGTAGGCACCTGCACAAACCGGATACCGCGCTTATAGATAGCCGCCGCGAAACCGCCTAGGTCGGTTACCACTCCCCCACCCAAGTTTATCACTAACGCATGGCGGTCGGCTTGAATATCGGTGAGCGTCTGCCATACACTTTCGCAGGTGGCCAACGTTTTAAATTCCTCGCCCGCCGAAATTTCTACCAGGGTATAGCCTGTGGGCAGATGTTGCTCCAATAGAGGCAGGCATAGGCGCGCCGTATGTGTGTCAACTAGCACAGTAATTGAGCTTACTGCTGGTTGTTGAGCTATACGCGCCACTTGCTCCAACGCTGAGGTTCCTATAAACAGTGTTTCGTTCAAAATTTTATGGCTTTTTTAAAAGATTTCGACGAACGGTTGCAAGAAATCAGACAAAATTAGCTTGTTTTGATGCAACTATTTACCTCGAGTTTCCATCATGGATGTGCAACTTACTTTCTATTCAACTATGCGCTCTTTTACTCGTGTTGTATTCATAGTGGGGCTTCCAATAGCCGGAGCTCTGTTTGCCTCCTGTAGCAAGGATGCCATGCCCACTGTGGAGGAAGGCTTAGTCGGCCGCTGGGAATGGCAGCAAACCACTGCTGAAGATCGGCCAGCTCTTACTCCCAGCAATACCAGCCACCAAGTGGTGGTGGAGTTTGACCGCCGTGGTCGGGCCCGCTTTTACCAAGATGGCACTCTGATTAGCGCGGCGGCCTTTTCGGTACGGCGCGAGATGGGTGGCTTCGGTAAGCCGTCCAAGCACCTGATTATTTACCGAGGCTACCAGAACAACCAGTATTACTCGGTTATTGGCAACCGCCTGCAACTGCAGGATACCAGTGGCAAGCTGCTGGCTCATAGCTACACGAGGGTAGTACCCGAAGTGTCGGCCAATCTGCCTGTTCACAAACCACACTAGTACTCATAATGGATATGGCTGGTTGTAAATAGCAAGCGGCGGGAATTTCCCGGCCGCTTTTGGTGGTTTACAGGTTGCCCTTCTTTCCAGCTTTGCTAGTCAAAAAGCAGGATTACGGGTTATCTTTGTGGGCGCAGTCACCACCCATTCCCTGCTCAACCACCCCCATCTATGCCCGTTACGCAAGCCCCCCCAGTTTCTTTCAACGACACGGCCGTTGCATTTGCCTCTAAATCCAACGGAGAGCTGCGCAAAATGTATGCGCTGTTTGCGGCCATGAACAACAACACACTGGTAAAAACCGGGGGTGGCCTCATGAAAACGGCCCTGAAATGGCACATTCCGGGCACGGCCTTTCTGATCAAGAAATCTATCTTTGATCAGTTTTGTGGAGGTGAAACCATTCAGGAATGCCTGCCCGTGATTCAGGAGTTGGGGCGCTACAACATCGGAACCATCCTCGATTACTCGGTGGAAGGCGAGGGGAACGATAAGAGCTTTGATGCCACTACTACCGAGATTCTGGCAACTATTGAGCTAGCGGGTCGCTCCCAGCACATTCCCTTCTCGGTATTTAAGGTGACGGGTGTTGGAGATGCCGGCATTTTGGAAAAGGTGCAGGCAGGCAAGGCCCTGACGGCAGCCGAGCAGCTGAGCTATGAAAAAACCCGTAAGCGAATTAATGCAATTTGTGCGCGTGCTCATCAGCATGGCGTCCGGGTTTTTGTAGATGCCGAGGAAAGCTGGTTCCAGGACACCATTGATCAGCTAACCTACGAGATGATGCACCGCTATAACCGGGAGTCTGCCATCGTCTGGAATACTTATCAACTCTACCGCCACGACCGGCTGGAGGCGTTGGAAAAGGCTTATGCTGATGCCGTGGCCGGCGGCTATTATTTGGGCGGAAAGCTCGTCCGGGGCGCTTATATGGAGAAAGAAGCCCGCGTGGCTGCTCAGCAGGGGCGCCAAAACCCAATTAACGCTACCAAAAACGCTACCGATGATCTGTATGACAATGCTTTGCGCTTCTGCGTAAAGCACATTGACCGCATCAGTATTTGCGCTGGTACGCACAATGAAGCCAGTTCTCTGCTGCTTACTCAGCTGATGCAGGAGCAAGGTGTTCAACCGGCCGACCCCCGCATCTGGTTTGCCCAGCTCTTTGGCATGAGTGATAACCTCACGTACAATCTGGCCCACGCTGGTTACAATACAGCCAAGTATGTTCCCTACGGACCGGTAGCCGCCGTTATGCCCTACTTGCTGCGCCGGGCCGACGAAAATACGGCCATTGCCGGCCAAACCAGCCGGGAGTTTATGTTGATTCAAAAGGAGATGAACCGCCGGAAGGTACAATAGCAGTACTTGGTGCCAACCAGGTAAATATCTGAACGGCACAGTTTTTGGCAAGCGCGAGTCCGTGACGGTAAGGGAAGCCCTACCGTCACGGACTTTTTTTGTTACATTCCGCTTTCAACTCCACCATCCTCCCTGCCCATGACTGGCCGAGTACGCAGCCATTTGATCCGCTTTTCTCGCACGCAAGTAGGTACTACCAGCTACCTCAACCTGGTTCAGGAAGCCGAGCTTGGCTTGAATCTGGACATCTCCCACGAAAAAGCCCGCCTCAACGAGATTCTGGCTGAAATATCCACCAACGAGTACGAAGCAGGCCGCCCAATTCTAAGTTGCCTGGTAAAGGTAGAAGGCTCTAAAGGGCAAGGTGATGCTTTCTACAAACTGTGTGAGCGGCTCGGGCTAGGCGAATGGCGCACATTAAAGCAACAGGAGAATTTCCTGAAAGACATGCGCCGGGAGTGCCGGGCCTTTTGGCAGGATAACAAGAATTTTGAAAATTTTGGGTAAGCAAAAAATGGCGTTTTTGGCTTGTTGATGGGCTTATTGCATGAATAAATAGGAGTGGTCGGGTACATAATCTGCAACCCCGCTACTGTGGTTGCGTTAAGGACTCTCGAAACCCTGCGGCGGACTCCTTTCCCATAGCCCCGCTGGCGTCTCTCTCCTATTCATTCATTAATTCTCCACCCCCATGAACAACGATTCGATCAACCCCACTAATTCTGGTACTGGTTCAGGCGCTAACTACGGTACTGGCTCGGCTGGTACAGGCTACGGCACAGGTGCCAACACTACCTCTAGCGGCAATATGGGTAACTCGTCGACGGGCGATTCTTCACTCTCCGGCGCAGATAACAATCCTCATCATGACTACAGCGCCACCCAGAAGGGTGCAGCCGTAGCTGGCTCGGTAGGCGCAGCAGTTGGTGCTGGCATTGATGCCACGCAAAATGCTGCTGGCGACGCCGCCCGTGCCGTAACCGGTAGCAACCACACGTACGGTTCAGGCAGCAACTACACCACGGGCTCGTTCCGTGACCGTGACAGCGCTGAGCGTGCTTACCAGTCGCTTTCGTCGCGTGGTTACACCAAAGACGATGTAAACCTGCTGATGTCGGATGATACCCGCAAGCGTCACTTCGGCGACGAGACTCCTGAAACCGAACTCGGTGACAAAGCCATGGAAGGTGCCGGTGTAGGCTCGGCCATTGGTGGTACTGCTGGTGCCGTTATTGGTGCTATTGCTGCCATTGGTACTTCAGTAGCTCTACCCGGCCTGGGTCTGATCATTGCTGGTCCTATTGCTGCTGCCTTGGCTGGCGCTGGTGCCGGTGGCCTGACGGGCGGCCTGGTAGGTGCGCTGGTAGGTTCGGGTATTCCTGAAGAGCACGCTACTGAGTACGAATCTGACGTAAAAAGCGGCAACATCGTAATGGGTGTACGCCCTCGCAACGAGGAAGACGCTCGTTACTTCGAAGAAGAGTTCCGTCGTAGCAGCGGTGACAAAGTACGTCGCTACTAGTCTCAGCTTCAATAGCTTTTAAAGAGGGCTCCTCCCGTGTTGGGAGGAGCCCTCTTTTTTGTAATATCCCAATAGTCGGCTCATCACTTGTTCATCTTTGGGGGGTTTACTTTTCGAACCCCTATATTCACGGGTAGCTACGTACGGTTGATGCAACCTCTGGGCCTGTTTCGAGCCCTTTACCAAGTTAAGCGTACCGTCGCGGGGCACTTATATAACAGGTGGCACGTTGTATGTACAACCGGTAGCTTAGGCTCTGCGTAGCCCAATTGCAGGGTAGTCCCTGATTCCGATTTTTTTCATTTCATCCCGTTAGTTCATGTCTTCCCCCCGACTCAAAATAGGCTTGTATGCCTCTGTGTTGCTGGCGGTGTTTGTGCTGGCTTCCTACAAGCTATACCGGCGCAACGACGGCAGTTCCCCGCAGAAGGACGAGGTTCTCATAAAGGCCATGTTATCGGGCCTAAGCCAAGCCCATTACCAGCCTGAGCGCATTGATGATGCCTTTTCCAAGCGCGTTTTCGATTTGTACCTTAAGCGCCTGGATGGCAGCAAGAAATTTCTGCTTCAGTCTGATGTAGCGGCTTTGTCGCAGTACCAGAAGAGCATTGACGACGAAGTGCAACGCGGCACCCACGAGTTCTTAGACAAGAGCACGGAGCTTATGAGCCAGCGGGTGAAGGACGTGCAGGGCTTGTACCGGGAAATCCTGGCTCAGCCTTTTGACTTTACCACGGAAGAGACGTTTGAGACCGAGCCCGACAAGGCCAACTTTGCTGCTAATGCTACCGCTCAGCGCGAAGAGTGGCGCAAGTTTCTGAAGTACCAGACGTTGGTGCGGGTTTCGGAGATGATGGATGAGCAGGCCAAGAAGAAGGATAAGCCCTTGGCTTTTACCACGGCTACTCCTTCGGCAGCTACCACTTCTGAGCCCACCCGTACGCCTGCCCAAATGGAGGTGGAAGCCCGCAAGCGGGTGCTGAAGTACTTTGATGATTACTTCAAGGATTTGTCGCAGACGGACGCCAACGACCGGCTGGCTATGTACGCCAACGTTATTGCCAACACCTACGACCCCCATACGGAATACTTTGCCCCTCGCGACAAAGACAACTTTGATATTGCCATGACGGGCCGTTTTGAAGGTATTGGGGCCACGCTGCAGGAGAAGGATGGTCAGATTAAGGTGGCTGACATCGTTCCAGGCTCGGCTTCTTACCGGCAGGGTGAGCTGAAAGCCGGTGATGCCATTATCCGGGTAGCACAGGGTGCCGAGGAGCCAGTATCAGTGGAGGGCTGGCGCTTGGATAAAGCCATCACGCTGATTCGTGGTAAGAAGGGAACCCAGGTTCGTCTGACTGTTCGTAAGCCTGACAACAGCACCAAGATTATTCCCATCATCCGCGACGTGGTTGTAATTGAGGAAACCTACGCTCAATCGGCTACTATTGACGAGAAAGGCAAGAAGCTAGGCTATATCAAGCTGCCAAACTTCTACGCTGACTTCAACGATAACGGCGGCCGTAGCTCGGCTGCTGATGTGAAGAAAGAACTGGAGAAGCTGAAGCAGGAGAATGTGCAGGGCGTAGTGCTCGATCTGCGCTTCAATGGCGGTGGCTCCTTGCAGGATGCAGTAGAAATGGCCGGCTTATTTATTGACAGCGGCCCCGTAGTGCAGGTGCGTGGCGGTCAGGGTGCCCCCACCATCCTCAACGACCGTGACCCCCGGGTACAGTACAGCGGCCCCCTGGTAGTGCTGGTGAATAAGTACAGTGCCTCCGCATCGGAAATTTTGGCGGCAGCTATTCAGGATTACAAGCGCGGCGTAATCATGGGTTCGGCCAGCACGTATGGCAAAGGCACTGTACAGCGTATTTTCGACCTGGACGACGCCATGCCTGCTGAGTTCAACAGCATTAAGCCATTCGGTTCGCTGAAACTGACTACGCAGAAGTTCTACCGCATCAATGGTGGCTCTACGCAGTTCAAAGGTGTTATTCCGGATATCGTTCTGCCCGACGCGTATAGCTACCTCGACCAAGGCGAAAAAGAAACCGACTACCCTTTGAAGTGGGACGAGATTACGCCAGCCCGCTACCGCGCCTGGAGCAATGCTCCTGCCATCGACAAGTTGCGGCAGGCCAGCACAGCCCGGGTTAATACCAGCCCTAGCTTCAAGCAGCTTTCCGATATGGTACAGCGCATGGTAAAGCGTAAGGATGATACCAAAGTGTCGCTGAAGCTGGTAAACTACCGTGCTGAACAGGTGCAGGCCAAAACGGAATCGGATAAGTACGAGGCCATCCAGAATGCGGCCCAGCCCATGGCTATTGCCCCTCTGGCTTTCGATATCCGTCAGATAGGTGCTGATACCATTAAAGTAAACCGCGCCTCGCGCTTCGTTAAGCCCCTCAAAAAGGATATTACCCTGCGTGAGGCCGTAGCAGTGCTGAAAGACCAGATTTAAGCACCGAGTGCCGATAGTAAGTAAATAAAAAGCCTCCCGGCTGTAGTCGGGAGGCTTTTTTGTGCCCTACACTTCACGATGAAATGTGTTAGTAAATCAACCTTAAAATCCAGACGTCATCAACAAACTATCATGACAAATAAATAACTTATAGTCAGTAACTTACATACTATTTTATATTGCACATATTTTTAGCAAATAAGAACCTATTT
Source organism: Hymenobacter sp. UYP22 (assembly GCF_040547285.1). NCBI lineage: Bacteria > Pseudomonadati > Bacteroidota > Cytophagia > Cytophagales > Hymenobacteraceae > Hymenobacter > Hymenobacter sp. UYP22. Next base: position 143,114 of record NZ_JBEPPK010000005.1, read on the forward strand.
ATTAGTATCTTGGTTGAGTAGATATGACAACGAACGACATGGAAACGCCCATCATCCCGCTGATTACCGAAGAGCAAAAGCAAGCCGAAGAAACCTGGCGCAAATCGATTCCGGCGCAGGTGTTTCTGAATTACTTCTTTGCTATCAACTACCACATCGAGCAGGCCGACGACACTACTGGTGGCCTGCAGCATCTGCCGTTTTTCCGGGCCCACCAGGCTGAGTTGACCGACACGGATGTGCAGGCTATTACCAAATTGCTGCACGCCAGCTGGAGCACGGAGTATGCGCTGCGTGCTACGGCCGAACTGGGTGACGAGGATTACCTGCGCAATGCCTTGCATTGGACCTTTCCGCAGGCTTACCATACCATTACGGCCGGTTTACAGGCTTTCCTGTACACGGCTGGTGTGCGCAGCGCTAACCCTTCCCTTATCCGCCGGGAAGTGGGCCGTCTGGTAGTACGCAATGCTTACCCGCGTCCGGTTTCCTTTTACGCGGCCGGGGCTTACGGTGATTTTAGCATTCATCGGTTGCCCCTGGCCGGCTACAAAGCAGGCCTGCATATTGCCGGCAAGGAGATTGACGCCCAGGCCCAGATTGGCCAATTCCTGCGGACCACCCGCAAGATTAAGGCACAGGCTACGCGTTTGCAGGTGCAGGCCAACCCCAACACGGCTATTCGCAGCCAGAAGACCGGCAAAGTGCTGGACAAGTGGACGGCCGCGCACTGGCAGCAGATTACCTGGCGCTTGGGCTACACTACCATCTTCGACTTGCTGGGCCGCCTGCGCATCTCGCAGACCAGTCGGGAAATTGAGCGGTTTGTGGAGGCGGATATCGACTTCCAGCTGTTCCATCAGTCCCTGCTCAACATTGTGAGCTACCTCAACGGCGTGCACGAAACCTACGTGGCCAAAGCCCTGGGCCTAGAGCGTTACCAGCAGCTAGTAGCCGAGCTGCCCAAGCACCTGCAAAATACCTTTGTGCAGGAACGCCTGCGCACCCGCATTGAGCCTACGCTCAGCGACGAAGCGCCTACGCTGCGCATGGCCGCCTAAAGGGCAACCCTATTCTCCGACCTTTTTTAGCTCCGACTCCATATACACGTAAGCGCCGGCCTTTTGGGTCGGCGCTTTTTGCTTGCGGTGGGTTACGGCTGCTTCAACGATTTAAAATAATTTCTTCAATCCCCTCACTGCTAATCCCAAGCCACTGAGAAGTAAATCCGTGAAATCCGATGAATCCGTCTAAATCCGTGATTATTTTTGCAGCTTGATTTGGCGGCCCCGTTGGGGTCTTGTTTTTACTCATCGTACCATGCAGCACCTCAGCGAACAGGAGATAATCCGTCGTAACAAACTGGAAGAACTCCAGAAGCTCGGCATCGAGCCCTACCCCTCCGAGTTGTTCGACGTGAACTTCTACGCCCAGGAAATCCTCGAGAATTATCATCCCGAGCTCAACAACTTTCAGGATGTGAGCCTGGCGGGCCGCCTGATGTCAATTCGGGTAAAGGGCAAGGCCTCGTTTGCTGAACTGCAGGATGCTTCGGGCCGCATTCAGCTCTACATCAACCGGGACGAAATTTGCCCCGGTGAAGACAAGGAGCTGTACAATACCGTCTTCAAGAAACTGCTGGACCTGGGCGACTTTGTGGGTGTGAAGGGCCACGTGTTCAAGACGATGGTAGGGGAAACCTCCATCCACGTTACGGGGCTTACGGTGCTGAGCAAAAGCCTGCGCCCCCTGCCCGTAGTAAAGGAGCGTACCGATGAGGCTACCGGCGAAAAAGTTACTTACGATGCCTTCTCCGACCCGGAACAGCGCTACCGCCAGCGGTACGTAGATTTGGTGGTGAACCCGCACGTGCGCGAAGCCTTCATTAAGCGCACCCAGCTGGTACAGGCCATGCGCAACTACCTCAACGACAAAGGCTATCTGGAGGTGGAAACACCGATTCTGCAGCCTTTGTACGGTGGTGCCGCTGCCCGGCCATTCAAAACCCACCACAACACGCTGGACATGACGCTGTATTTGCGCATTGCCAACGAGCTGTACCTAAAGCGCCTGATTGTGGGCGGTTTTGACGGCGTATACGAGTTCAGCAAGGACTTCCGCAACGAGGGCATGAGCCGGTTCCATAACCCCGAGTTCACCCAGATGGAGCTGTACGTAGCCTACAAGGACTACTATTGGATGATGGACCTGGTAGAGGAGATGGTGGAGCGCGTAGCCCTCGCCCTGCACGGCAAAACCGAAGTACAGGTAGGTGAGAACCTCATCAACTTCCAGCGCCCCTGGAAGCGCTTTACCATGGCCGAATCCATTGAGCACTTCACGGGCTTTAACATTGACGGCAAGAGCGAGGATGAACTGCGCGCCGCCGCCAAGGAGCTGAAAGTGGGCCTTGACCCCAGCATGGGCAAAGCCAAAATCATTGACGAAATCTTTGGGGAGCACGTGGAGCCCAAGCTCATCCAGCCCACCTTCATCACCGATTATCCGGTGGAGATGTCGCCGCTGGCGAAGAAGCACCGCAGCAAGCCAGGTTTGGTGGAGCGCTTTGAAGCCATTTGCAACGGCAAAGAAATCTGTAACGCCTTCTCTGAACTCAATGACCCCATCGATCAGCGCCAACGCTTCGAGGACCAATTGGAACTGGGCAAGCGCGGCGACACCGAGGCCATGGTACTCGACGAGGACTTCTTGCGGGCCCTGGAATACGGTATGCCACCTACGGCTGGCTTGGGCATTGGTATTGACCGCCTGAGCATGATTATGACGAATTCCAACTCCATCCAAGATGTACTCTTCTTCCCGCAGATGAAGCCGGAGTTCACGAAGTCGGAAAACGCCCCGAAGCCTGAAACGGAGGAATAAGCCCCGGTTTAGAACCAGCGTAAAATCAGAAAGCCTCCTGCCAGTAGTGGCAGGAGGCTTTCTTTTGTAACTGACTGATTATTCTGCTAAACAGGAGAAATTCTGAAGAAGCTTGCGATGAGCGTGTACGATTTTACTGGTGGGTCTTGTTAACCATTCTCCAACAGAAGCTCTACAGCCGGCAATTTTACAACAGATGCCTGTTCAACATCTTGTAAGTCGGTTATGTATGCTTTAACGCCCGTGCCAGGAGAAGGTTACAAATCAGCGAGAAATAATTACTTCACACTGGTTGCTACGAAAGCAAGAAAGCCTCCCGTCAAAATATGGACGGGAGGCTTTCCTATTATACAACCAACTTACCCTTCAGAAAGGGGTGTACCAGAGAAGCGTGCGATGGGCAACGTGTGATTTTACTAGCGGGTTGTTTTACCAGTTCCTACCAGAAGCTCCACGGCCGGCAATTTTACTCTTGTAACCTCTCCTATCTTCTTTTAAGACGGTTGTATGTTCTTCAACGAAGCAGCATGATTAAGGTTACTCCTCCACAAAGAATTTTTCATCTTTCTAGCCCCGGTACCCTGGCTGATGCCGGGAGTCGCCACCAATGCCGTCGTAGTCTGAGTCTGAATCTGACCCTATATCGGAGTCTGAGCTACCGGATTGATTTAGAGAGCTCAGCAGTTCATCGGCGGTAGTACGGTCGGTGCGGTGTTGCTCCGAATCGGCAGGGGCTTGGTCCTTTAGCGAGCTGAGCCGGCTTTTGCCATCTTTGAGAAGCTTGTTGAGGTCGTCGTTGAGGCGGGAGGCAGACTTTTTCAGGCCGGCCCGTGCATCATCACCGGTTTCGGGAGCCAGTAACAGCCCGGCCACTACACCAGCCGCGGCACCGGCTAGCAATGATAGAATCACTTTGCCTTTGGTATCTTCCATAACGCAGAGAAAGTAAGGTGAGGAAATGTAAATGAAATAAGCTCCTGCTTTAGACTTACGCTAACGGGGTTAACGACTTCTACCCAAAGAGGTTAAAAAAAACCCCGGCCTTGCTAAAAGGCCGGGGTTTTACAAGGCACTGTTTGACCTACAGGTCGTTCAGCATTTTTACTACTTCGTGCTTGGCTTTGCCCAGCTTGTTCTGCAGGCGGCCTACCAGCTCATCACCTTTGCCTTCAGCGTAGTCCAGGTCCTCGTCCGACAGCTGAGCGTACTGCTGCTTCAGCTTGCCTTTGGCCTCGTCCCAGTTGCCTTTCAGCTTCAGCTTGGAACCGGCACCCGAGATACCCAGGTCTTCCAGCTTTTCGATGTAGCCTTTGAATTTCGAGTCGAGGTCCTCGCCGTATTTGGAAAGCTGCTCGCCCAATTGGCCACTGTATTTGGTGGCAGCGGAGCCAAGTTTTTCGCGGGTAGCTTTGCCTTTATCGGGAGCCATCAGCAGACCAGCAATGATACCAGCACCGGCACCGGCCAGAGCAGCGAGGAGAATTTTACCGGAGTTGTCTTCTTCGTGGTACGACATGATTTGGGGGGGGAGAGAATGAATGAGAAATTGGGTTCAGAATAAGACCGGCGTTGCTGTTGAGGTAGCGGCCGGTTATGGGCAGCTATACGCACCGGGGCAGCCGGGGTTTTGCTGCACGAAAAAATTAGCCTCTCCAAATATTTGATTTTTCTATCCTTGGTACGCCCCCGGCTGTATTTTGCCGTACACTACGCACCTTTCTGGCTTGGTCGCCGGCTCCGGCACCGGCCACGTATCCTCCACCTCCTGCCCCATGCACAAACTCCTTGCTTGCACAGTCGCACTCCTGTCTTTGGCAGGCTGCCAGCGCGAAACCGCCTCCTCTGCTGATTGCATTGACCCCAGCAAAATCAAAGCCGACGCTATGTGTACTATGGAGTATGCGCCCGTATGCGGCTGCAACAACCAAACCTACGGCAATGCGTGCCAGGCTACCAATGCGGGCGTAAAAACCTACACGAAAGGCCCTTGCCCAGACGCCGCCCAGCCCAAAGGCTAGTAGGACTATTTGCCTGCAAGCTGGCCCCTAACAGCTTGCTATACCGTTCTTTATTTCCCTCGCTACCATGTCAGAGAAACGCTATTTTCGCCAGCAGAACCCATTTGTAGTACCTACCACCGATGGCAAACTCATTGAGGAGCATATTGGGTTGGCTAGTTCTGGCACCGGCCAATACAGTGTAGCGCATATGGTGGCTCCGCCCCAGTGGAGCGAGCCGCACCAGCGCCCTGAGTTCGATGAAGTCACGATTGTGGTACGGGGCCGCAAGCGGTTTGAAATTGACGGTGACGTGGTAGAGCTTGGGGCAGGAGAATCATTGCTTATTAAGGCTGGAGCACGGGTGCGTTACTCTAACCCCTTCGATGCTGAGTGCGAGTATTGGTCGGTGTGTGTACCGGCCTTCTCGCCCGCCACCGTTCACCGCGAAGAATAGAGCTACTTGGTCGTTCCAGAAATGCAAGAGAGGCCGCCACTTCTCGTTTAGGCGAGGAATAGCGGGCTCTTTTATGCTGGCCGGCGGTTATTTCAGGCCCACCCAGCGGCGGAGTTCGGGGGTGCGGTGGGTGCTGGCGGTGAGGCTAACAGGTTGGTTGCGCAAGTGTACCACCAACGTATCGTTGAAGTAGGGCTCCAGCCGCTCAATGGCGCTGAGCTGCACGATTTCGGTGCGGTTGAGGCGAAAGAAGCGGGCCGGGTCGAGTTGAGTTTCGAGCTGGCTGAGGGTTTCGTTGAGCACAAAGGCCCTCCCCTGGGTATCAAGCGCGTGCGTAACGCCGTTGCGCAGCTGGAAATACGCCAGATCGGCCACATCAAGCAGATACAGGCCTTGCCGTGACTTGCTAACGAGTCGCTGCTTGTAGGATGGGGCTGGCGCGGCACTGCTCAGCGTAGCGGCCAACTGCTGCAGCGCCGCCCCCTGAAATGACTGCCGCAGCCGCTCAAACTTCTGCATGGCAGCGGCAAATTGCGCGTATTGCACCGGCTTGAGCACGTAGGCAATGCCGTTCTGCTCAAAAGCCTGCACCAGAAACGAGTCGTAGGCCGTGAAGAAGATGACTGGGCTGCTGACGGTTACCTGCCCAAACAGCTGGAATACATTGCCATCAAGCAGTTCGATATCTGACAAAATAAGGTCTGGGGCCGGGTGTTGGCGCAGGAAATCTGCCGCTTCGCTCACTTGCTGACACTCACCTACTATAGTAGCGGTTGGGGCGTACTGGAGCGCAAAGCGGCGTAGCTGGTCGAGGGCCGGCTCCTCGTCTTCAATCAACAGCAAGCGTAGCATGAGGTGAGTAGTTAGCAGTAAGAAACTACGATAATGCAGAAAAGCGAAACTGAGCAGAGAGCATACGAACCGGGTTTTACTCTACCTTATTTGGCACTGAGGCGTGGCGTACGAGCGGCAATGTTACGCTGAACTGCTCCGGGGTGTCGTCGATGCGTACAGGCGTATCATGGAGTAACGCCAGACGGGCGCGCAGCCCGGCCAGGCCGCTGCCTTCGCCGGGGGCGGGCACCGGCCGGGGCTGGCGGGCATGGCTTACCTGCAGGCTGGAGGCCGTGAGGGTGAGGCGCACACGCAGGGGCCGGGTGCGGCTGCCCAGGTTATGTTTGAGGGCATTGGTAAGCAACTCCTGCCCCACCCCGGGCGGAATCAGCAGGTGCTGGAGTTCCTGGGCAGATACCTGTACGTCCTCCTCAAACACGTACGCAGCCCCAAAACGCCGCTGCAACAGAAATTGGTAGTCGTGCAAAAAGACCAGTTCCTCGGCTACGGGCACGGCATCCTGCTGGCGAGTACGCACGAGGTAGCGGTAGAGGCTGGCCAAGTGGGTTACGTAGTCGTGGGCGGTGGTATTGCCGGGTTCAATGAGGGCGGCCAAGATATTGAGGTTGTTGAACAGAAAATGCGGATCTACGTGCTGCTGCAAAGCCTGCAAGCGGGCCTTCGTGGCTTCTTTTTCCAGCCGCTCCACCTCCACCCGCACTTGGGCGGCGTGCTGCTGGTAGAGAAAAGGCAGGTACACGCTGCCCACCAGCAAGTACAAAAACGCATCCGACGACAAGCCGCGTACCAGGGAGTACCAGTTGCCAAAGTCGCCGCGCGCCACGCCGGTTAGCACCAGCAGACCATTCAGTAGCTGCAGCCCACCCACGAAGAGCAGCCCCCCGCGCCATAGCAACCCAAAGTAGTAGTTGGCCCGGCCACTAGCCCGCCCCGAGCGGGTGGCGCGGGCGTGCAGCCAGTCGAGCACGTACACCACCAACAAGGCCTCTAGAAACAGCCAGAGCGGCGCGTCCGGAAACAGGTAGAATTCCTCAACCGTTACCGCCATAGTCAGGCGCGTGTAGAGCGCCAGCAGCACCGACAGCACCAACACAAACAGGTAAAACCAGGGCTTTTTACGCATGAGAGAAAAAGTGCGGCGGCAAGCTAAGGAAGTTGTTTTTCATCCGGAGCTGGCGCAGGATAAGATATACTAGCAGAGGACCGGCGGCAGCACGGAACCGGGGGCGGGCTGCCAGCCAGTTACCTATTGCCCGGCCGGCTTGGCATCTTTGCCATTCTCATCCAGGAAGCGCAGCACGGGCTGGTTGTTCTTATCAACGCCAATAGTGAGGCGGGTGCGGCCCTGGCTGTCCTTGAAATCGAGCGTGGATTGGTCGGTGTTAGCAACCAACATCACGCGGGTAGCGCCGCGCTGGTCGGCCATAATCATGGCCGAGGATCGGCCGGCGGTGGTACCTACATATAGGCGGCGCATCAGGCCCAGCTTACCCTCCTGCACAGCTTTCTGCTTTTCCTCGGGCGTGGCATCTTTGTATTTCTCTTCCAGTGCGCTCATCGATTCGTCGGGCGCGTCACTGAAGGTGAGGCCTGCTTTGTAGCCGCCGCCCTGCTCCTGGTAGTTCAGGGCAATAACCTGGTCTTGCCCAAACCGATCAAACGACAGGTGCCCACCAGCCGAGGGTTTGCCGTCTTTATCTTTCTCCCCGCCGAAGATCAGGCCGCCGCACTCCTCACCTTTATCGTTGAAAAACAGCATGCCCGGATGCTCCCGCTTGTAGCTGATGTGCTTGCCATCAATGGTAACGCCCTGCGGAAACCGGGCCTTGTTGCTCATCATCATTTTCAAGGTACCATCGGTCTCCACCAGGTTGAGGCGCTCCACCGAAATTTCCTTGAACCGCACGGGTTTATCGGGCTTGCCGAAGGCGCAGAGCAGGGCCACCATCGGGACCAGCGTAGCGCCCAGGGCGTAGGCTTTGAGGAATTTTACGTCGCGGGCAAGTTGGTGCGTATCCATGAGCAGAGAGTTGTTACGGGTGATTGATGCGCCAAAGCTGCGGCCCCGCCGGCCGGAATGCAGGCACTTTCGCGCGAGTGCCGGAAAAATCGTGGGAGTGCCGGAAACCAGGGCGCGAATGAAGCCAGAACAGCGGTGCAGCTTCGGGCCGGTTTGTCTATCTTTCTCTGACTACCACTACTTCTCCCACCCGCCACATGGATCAGCGCATCATTAACCTCTTCGACGAGTACACCCACGCCCCCCTCAGCCGGCGCGACTTTCTGGACCGGCTGCACCAACTGGCGGGCGGGGCAGCCCTGGCAGCGGCGGCGCTGGCCGTACTGGAACCCGGCTACGCCCAGGCCGCTACCGTGAGCGAGCAGGCCGATGACTTAGTGACCGAAGAAGTGACCTGGCCCGGGGCTAACAGCGGTACGATGAAAGGCTACCTGGTGCATCCCAAGGGCAAGAAGAAGCGCGGGGCCGTGGTAGTCATCCACGAAAACCGGGGCCTGACGCTCCACATCAAAGACGTGACGCGGCGCGTAGCCCAAGCCGGCTACCTGGCGTTGGGGGTTGATGCGCTGTCGGTGTTTGGGGGCACGCCGGCCAACGAGGACGAGGGCCGCACCCTCATTGGCAAGCTCGATAAGCAGCAGAACCTGGAAAACTACCTGGCCGCCCTGCGCTACCTGCGCCAGCGCCCCGACTCCAATGGCAAAACCGGCTGCGTAGGCTTCTGCTGGGGCGGGGCCATGGCCAACAGCCTTGCCGTGCACGATGCTCAGCTGAACGCCGCCGTGGCCTACTACGGCACCTAGCCACCCGCCGCGGATGCTGCCAACATCAAAGCCCACTTGCTGCTACATTACGCCGGCCTCGATGAGCGGGTAAATGCTGGCAAAGACGCCTGGGAAGCCGCCCTGAAAGCGGCTGGCGTGCACTACGAGCAGTACGTGTATGAGGGCGTCAACCACGCTTTCAACAACGACTCCTCCCCTGCCCGCTACAACGCCGAAGCTGCTCAACTGGCTTGGAGCCGCACGCTGAAGCTGTTTAAAAAGCAGTTGGGGTAGTGGCGGCTGGGTTGATTGGGTTAGGAGAATGGCGCAGCTTGCTGAGGCCGCAGTACCCGGACGCAGCTTGTTTTGTGGATGAAACCTGGTCAGCCGAAGAGCGGAATCTGGCCCTGGAACATCTGAAACAGGGCCGGGCCCTGCACTATTGGATGGGAATGGAAACCTGCCTGCTCGGTTGCAACCAGCACCTACCCATTACCGGCTGTACTGATGGCACATACTACTGGCCCGAGAGCCTGCTCCACTACGTGGCACATCATGCCGTGCGGCTGCCAGATGCATGGATGCTTTACGTGCATCGGCAACCGGCTTTCCCAACGGATGCGGCAGCGGCCATAGATGAAATTACGCAAGCCAACTTCTGCTGGTGGCAAGCTCAACAAGGCTGGCACCCACAGGCATCTTCGCTGCAGTACCTGAGCCAACAGGAAATCCGGGACTTTTTGCGCCGTTATGACCGGCAGCAGATTGAGTATTCCAATTTACCCTCCCCAGCCGATATAGCCGCCCTTGAACGCATGGTGGCCGAGGTACGACAATTGGTAACTCCGTAAAACCACGTCTACCCACTGAATGCTGCTGCCCACCAAAGTATTTTTGGTGGGCAGCAGCTTTTTCACGTGTGGTGTAGCTGCTGCTTGGTAGGTGGCAGTCCGTATATAATAAGCCCGGGCCTTGAATTGGCGTTGTGCGGTAGGTGTATAAACCTGCCCAGATGGTAGGATTTGGTGGCGTTGAGCAGCTTGGATTTACCGAAAAAGCCCGCCATACTTGGATGCTTTCAGGAGCCAATCCAGCTCCTGAACCAGCCGAATATTACTCGGCTTTCCCTGCTCTTTCGTTCCACCAATTCCCACACAACCAAATGAAACACCAGTTTACTTCCCTTCTGGGAGCAGCGGCTCTGTGCCTGCTCGGCTCCCGCACTGCCCAAGCTCAAACCTACCAGCAGGTATGGGCCGATGAGTTCAACGGCAGCATCAGCTCCAGCTGGGTATTTGAAACCGGCGGCGGCGGCTGGGGCAACAACGAGAAGCAGTACTATCAGCGCGCCAACGCCACCGTTACCAGCACCGAGCTGCAGATTACCGCCCGCAAGCAAACTGTGGGCGGTATGCCCTACACCTCGGCCCGCCTAAAAACCCAGGGTACCAAGGAATTTAAGTACGGCAAGGTAGAAGCGCGCATCAAGATGCCCCTGGGCCAGGGCCTGTGGCCGGCTTTCTGGATGCTGGGCAGCAACATTAACACGGTGAGCTGGCCGGCCTGCGGTGAAATTGACGTGATGGAACACGTTAACACCGAGAACAAAGTGTACGGCACCGTACACTGGGACAACAACGGCCACGCCGAGTATGGTGGCAACACCATCACCTCACCCGATGCCTACCACGTGTACGCCGTGGAGTGGGAGCCTACCTACATCCGCTGGTTTGTAGATGGCATCAAGTTTCACGAAATCAACATCAGCAACAACGCGGGCGGCACCGAGGAATTTCAGCGCCCTTTCTTCCTGCTGCTGAACCTAGCCGTGGCCGGCAACTGGCCCGGCCAAACGGTGGACGAGAGCAAGCTGCCCGCCACTATGTCGGTGGATTACGTGCGGGTGTACCAGAAAACCACGGCCTCCACAGCTACCACCTTGCAGGCCGAAAGCTACAGCGCCATGAACGGCGTGCAAGTGGAAGCTACCACCGACACGGGCGGGGGCCAGAACGTGGCCTACGTGGACGCCGGCGACTGGCTGGCCTACAACAGCGTCAACTTCCCCACTTCCGGCAACTACCTCCTTGAGTACCGCGTGGCCAGTCCCTCGGGCGGCACCCTATCGTCGGATTTGAACGCCGGGGCCGTGCAACTGGGCAACACCGCCATTCCGGCCTCGGGCGGCTGGCAGAACTGGACGACCGTATCGAAAACCGTGTACGTGAATGCGGGCACTTACAACTTCGGCGTATTCGCTCAAACCGGCGGCTGGAACCTCAACTGGATTCGGATTTCCCGGGCCAGCAGCGCCCGGACCGCCGGCTCTACGGCCACGGCCGCAGCGTCACCCGCAGCAGCAACCGGCCCCTTCGATGTGGCTGTGTACCCCAACCCGCAGGTGGCCGGCGCTCCGCTCAGCATCCAGCTACACAACGCCGACCTCACGCAGCCCACCACCGTGCAGGTGCTGGATGTGAGTGGCCGGCAGGTGTGGCAGCACACGGCCTTCGGCAACTCGGTGGAAGTAAGCCGCAGCCTGCCTGGCGGCCTCTACCTGATTCAGGCCACTAACGCCGCCGGCAAAGTCACGAAGAAGCTGCTGGTGCAGTAGAGAGGTAAATTTGTGAAGTAGTGAAATGGTGAGTTTTGCTACTGCCAGGACGAAGAAGAAGCAATTCTTCTTGCTTCAAGCGCAAAGCCCTGAAATGCAAAAAGCCCCTGACGTCCACGCTGGCGTCAGGGGCTTTTGCTATAGATTGAATTGCAGCTTGTTTGTAAAATGGTCACACAATTTCACCACTTCACAATTTCACCTTTGCCCTACATCCGCTGCTCGGGCTTGGCGGTAGGCAAAGTTTTGCGGGGCAGCTTGGCGTCGCGCATGGCGGCCTGGTATACGAAGGAAGCTACTACTACGGAAGCCTGCCTCATGTCATCGGCGGGCAGACGCTCGTAGGTATCCATGTTGGTGTGGTGGGTGCGGGTGCCGTAATCCAGGGGGTCTTGAATGAACTGGAAGCCGGGCAGGCCCACCGCATCGAACGAGAGGTGGTCGGTGCCGCCGGTGTTGCGCAGCGTAACGGTGGTAGCTCCCATGTCGGCGAAGGGCTGGAGCCACTCCCGGAAGATGGGTGCGGCCGCCTCGTTGCCCTGAGCGTAAATACCCCGGATTTTCCCAGCCCCGTTATCGAGGTTGAAGTAGGCGGCTAGTTTCTCGTGCTCGGGCAGCAGCTTCATGGTGGCAGGGTCGGCGAAGTGGTTTTTCACGTAGCCGCGCGAACCGAACAGGCCCTGCTCCTCTTCCCCCCACAGCGCTACCCGAATGGTGCGGCGGGGCTGTACGCCGCTGGCTTTCAGAATGCGCACGGCTTCCATCATCACGGCGCAGCCGGCGGCGTTGTCGGTGGCGCCGGTGGCGGCGTGCCAGGAGTCGATGTGGGCACCCAGCATTACCACTTCGCTTTTCAGCTTTTTGTCGGTGCCCGGAATTTCGGCTACCACGTTGTAGCCTTTCAGATCCTGGCTCTGGAAGCGGGTGCGGGTTTCCAGCTCAATTTCCACCGGAATACCGGCTTCGGCGAGGCGGATGAGGCGCAGTTGGTCTTCGGGGGCCATTTCCAGCTCGGGCAGTACGGGCTTGGCATCGGCGGCGTAGGGCGCGCCGTTGCTGGTGAAGAAGGTACCATCGGAGCCGCCGCGGGTGCTCAGAATAGCCGCCGCACCTTCGCTCAGAATCATATCCGACATCTTGGTGCGCAGGGCCATCATGGTGCGGCGCTGGGCCATGCGCTTCTCCATTTCCGCTTCATCAGGCTTGGCTGCGGGGGGCTCGGGCTTGAAGTCGGCCATTTTTTGCAGCTCCTCGGCAGTATAGCGCCGGGCGTCTGCCTCGAAGCTGGGCTTGGGCGGGTTGGCCACGTCCAGCAGCACCACTTTGTCGCGCAGCTGGCCTTTGTACTTGTCCAGCTCCGCCTCGGTGGTGGCTTTCACCACAATCACCTGCTTTTTGAGGGGGCCGTTGGTGCTGGGCGTCCAGGCTTTCGGGGCCCCGATGAGGGTATGGTAGTACGGGGCCGTCATGGCTACGTACGACTTCTCAATATCCCAGCCCCGGCCGAAAGTACCCCAAGGCTCGATGGTGGCTTTGCTCAGGCCCCAGGTAGTGAACTGCTTCTGCGTCCACTCGTTGGCGCGGGCCAGGCCGGCCGAGTTGGCCAGGCGCGGACCGCACACGTCGGTGAGGTAGAAGGCCGTTTCCATCACTTTGGAGCGGTTCATGCCCTCATCTTTGATTTTGGCCAGCATGGCCGGGTCGGCTTTGGTGCCTTGCTGGGCAAAGGCGGGAGCCGTTAGGGCCAGGCCGCCGGCCAGCGCTAGGAGTTGAAGTTTGTTCATTCGGGGTTGGTTGTAGAGTGGAGGTTTCTACCGCTAAAGAACCACAAAACCCGCTGACGTTGCAGACTCCGCACTAGGCTGTGTGGACGGTCGCGTAGAGAGAAGGTCATGCAGAGCATGTGGCGCCTTGAGCCAGGGCCGAAGCAGCTCGCCTGACTGACGTCTGAATTACCCTTGCAACATCAGCACGCGAGATGCTTCGCCTCCGGCTCTGCATGACGTTCTAGGCATAACATTTTATTAATGATGGGGCGGACTGGCCCTGTAGTGAGCACTGACAAATTGGCCAAATATTTCCCGTTTTAGTACTATGACAGCCAAATTCCTGCTTTGTGTATTTTCTGTACAGTTCAGCTTGTTCCTATTTTGATAAGGTGTTGTACCTGATTGGTAATTTTATTAAATATTGCTATTAATCAATGTTATTTTCACATAACTAGTACGCCCATGAATGTGCTGAAGCGCAACAATGTGCATGTGGCTGGCCAGGGAAGCCGCACGCTGCTGTTCGTGAATGGCTTCGGCTGCGACCAGAGTATTTGGCGCTACCTACTCCCCGCCCTTTCCGAACGTTTCCAGCTTGTTCTATTCGACCACGTCGGCCTGGGCCTCTCCGAGGTGGCGGCTTATGAATGCACCAAATACAACTCCCTCAATGGGTACGCCCAGGACGTGCTGGAAATCTGCCACTCCCTGGACCTGACGCAGGTTACTCTGATAGGCCACTCAGTGGGGGCGACAATTGGTATGCTGGCCGCCATTCAGGAGCCTGAGCTTTTCCGGCAGCTGGTGCTGCTGTGTCCCTCACCCTGCTACGTGAACGAGCCCGGCTACCACGGCGGCTTCGACCGGGCCGATATTGAGCAGATGCTGGCCTTCATGGAGAAAGACTACGTGGGATGGGCCGATTCCTTCGCCCCTTTCATTATGGGCAACCCCGACCGGCCCTCACTTTCTGCAGAGTTGATCCACAGCTTTTGCCAGAACGACCCAGTTATTGCCAAGCAGTTTGCCCGCGTTACCTTCCTCTCCGACAACCGCCCCGACGTGCAGCAGCTCCAGACGCCTTGCCTACTGGTGCAGTGCGCCCAGGATTTTGTGGCCCCTCCGGAGGTAGGCGAGTTTCTGCGCCAGACTATTACGGGCGCCACCCTCCTCACGCTACCGGTAGCCGGCCACTGCCCCCACGTTAGCGCCCCCACCGAAGTCCTCAATGCCATTGAGGCTTTTGCGGCAGTTTAGCGCACCAGGCACTACTGGCCGGGCCGCCCTGTTGAACAAGCAAAATCTTTGCGGATATTGGGCTTCATTCAGTGATTCACTTTTATCCGCTATTCCGTGGTGCTTCGCTCCCTGTTAGTCGCCCTGCTGTGCACCTTGCCCTGGGTGGCCACTGCCCAAACGCCCGCCCCCGACAGCAGCTACGCGGCCAAGCTGCAAGCCCCGGGAGTGAAGATGATACCCATCGATAATAAGTATAAGGTATGGACCCAGAAAGTAGGCTCGGGTAAAATAAAGCTGTTGGTGCTGCACGGCGGCCCCGGCAACACCCACGAATACTTCGAGAATTTCCCCCAGTATCTGGCCAAGGAGGGCGTGGAAATCTACTACTACGACCAACTCAACTCCTACCACTCCGATAAAACCGACGATAAAAGCGTGTGGGCCATTTCCCGCTTCGTGGAGGAGGTGGAGCAGGTGCGCCAAGGCTTGGGCCTGGAGCAGTTTTACCTGCTGGGCCACTCCTGGGGCGGCATGCTGGCCCTGGAGTACGCTGCCAAACACCCCGAGCATATCAAGGGGCTCATCACCTCCAATATCGGCTATAAGGCCACCGTGTTCAATAAGCACCGGTTCAGCCAGTACGCGGCCGTTATTCGGCGGCAAGCGGCCCAGGAAGGAAAAGTTATTGCCGGCCTCGATACAATGGGGCTGATGAGCCTCTCGCCCTACATCACGCCGGCCGTCACCAAGGAGTTCCGCAGTCTGCACATGATGCGCCGCCAACCGGAGCACCCCACGTTCACGCGCAGCCAGGCCCACATTACCCGTACCTACGCGGTATCCTTTATGCCCTTCATGCTGGCCTGGGACTTCTCCGACCGGCTGGCCGCCATCAAGCCGCCCACGCTGGTTATCGGTGCCCGACACGATTTCGTGCCGCCCGTTGACATTGCCTACATGCAAAAGCACATTCCCAACTCTCGGGCATACATCTGCCCCGCAGGCTCGCACTACGCCATGTGGGACGACCCAGAACACTACTTCCCGGCCCTGATCAAGTTCCTGCGCAAAACGGAGCGCAGGAGCTAAAGCCTGTGCTCTCGGGCTGTACACTAGTTATACTACAAGAGAGGTTGAGCACCTATTGCAGCACCTCACTGGCTTACTCGTTTGCCGGATAATCCATAACCCCACCCCCGCCCCGCTCGTCTAACCGGCTACGTTTTACTTAGCCGCTGCTGCATGAGCCTTTGGGAAATTATTAAGCGCCTGCTGCCCTACGTGCGGCCCTACCGGGGGCTCGTCATTGCCACGCTGCTGCTCACGCTGGTCGGTTCGCTGGCGGCGCAGGTGAATCCGTTTGTGCTGCGCTACACCGTGGATACGGTGCAGGGAATGCTGGACCGCAACCAGGGACTGGTGGAAGGTGCCAACCTGCTGCTGCTGGTGAGCGGGCTGCTCCTGGGCAAGGAAATCGTCAATACGCTGATTCAGTTCGGGCAGAAGTTTTACGGGGAGAAAATCCGCATCAGCGTGTCCAGCACTCTGTCCCAGGATGCCGTGCACAAGGTGCTGAGTTACGAGCTAGGCTTTTACTCCGACAGCGGCAACCAGACCGGCAAGCTCCAGACCCGCATTGATAGGGGCGTGGAAAGCCTGATGAAGCTGGTGCAGAACTTCTTTATTGACATTCTGCCGCTGTTTGCCAACTCCATTGTGGCGTTGGTAATTATGTTTATGGCCAACGTGTACGTGGGGCTGGTGGCCGTGGCGGTGCTGCCGGTGTACTTCTGGCTCAGCTACCGCCAAGCCGATAAGCTTAACGGCACCCGCCGGGCATTGCGCGGGCTGCGCGAGGCCAAAAGCCAGGGCCTCGTAAATCTGATTGATTCGGCGGTGGTCATCAAGAGCTTTGTGCGCGAGGACTATGAGGAGCAGAAGCAGGCCCAGGTGCAGCAAAACCTGCAGGAAGCCCAGCTGGAAACCCGCAAAACCAACTTTCTCTACGACGGCCTCAAAACCTTCACCGAGCAGATTGGGGTGGTGCTCATCATCATTCTGACAGCCTACCTGGTGCTCGATAGGCAAATCAGCATTGGGGCCATCATGTTCCACATTTTGCTATTCAACAACGTATCGGCCCCCATCCGGCAGCTGCACCGCATCTATGATGAGATGAACGATGCCCTCACCTACTCCGAGGGTTTCTTCGATATCCTCGACGCCCACGAGGCCGTGGAGCCTACCGGCCCGCTGAAACCCGACCACCTGCGGGGTACCTTCGATATCTGCAACGTGAATTTTACCTACCCCAGCGGCACCCAGGCCCTGCACGACGTGTGCCTGACCATTGAGGCCGGCAAAACCACCGCGCTGGTGGGTCTGAGCGGGGCCGGCAAAAGCACCATCATCAACCTGCTCTGCAAGTTCTACGCCCCCGACCACGGCCGCATGCTGCTGGATGGCCAGCCGCTGGCCGATTACGACACCCACGCCCTGCGCCAGCAAATTGGGCTGGTGCTCCAGAAAAATCACATTTTTAAGGGCACCATTGAGGAAAATATCCGCTACGGCGTGATGGACGCCACGCTTGATCAAATCAGGCAGGCCGCCAAGCAGGCCTATTTGCACGAGCAGATCATGGAGCTGCCCAAGGGCTACCAGAGCGACGCTCAGCAGCTTTCGGGCGGGCAACAGCAGCGCATTGCCATTGCCCGGCTATTCCTGAAAAACCCGCCCATCATCTTCCTCGATGAGCCCACCGCCTCCCTGGATGCCATTGCCACCGAGCAAATCAAAAACTCGCTCGACGCCATCAAGCAGGGCCGCACCGTGGTCATCATCTCCCACTCCCTAGCCCAGATTGTCGACTCCGACGTCATCTATGTGATGAAGCAGGGCCGCATGGTGGAAAGCGGCACCCACGAGCACCTCTACGACCTGCGCGGCACCTACCGGGAAATCTTCGACGCCTCCGCCCGCAGCCTCAACATCGAGAAGCTGGCCCGGGTGCTGGTGGATGATGGGGATGAGGTGGAGGATACGGCGGCGTAGTAGTATTGCAGCACTGTAGCGCGAACTTTGTAGTTCGCGTCCGTTTGGCGTACGGTTCGACACTCGCCTGAACCTGCGTTGTAGCGCGAACTTTGTAGTTCGCGTCCCTGCGCCGTTGCAACGATTATCGTTCCGGGACGCGAACTACAAAGTTCGCGCTACAGTGCTGAAGTGCGCTGATATTCTACTTTCTTGCCGGATGGGCGACCTTCTGTATTACGAGCGGAACCTGCCGCACCGCCTACCCCCTGGCTCGGCTATATTCCTGACGTTTCGTCTGGCTGATTCTCTTCCTCAAGTGGTATTGGCTCGGCTGCGGGTGCAGTTTAGAAATACAGAAAACGATAGTACTGAGCTTACCTACGCCCAACAACGCCGCTATTTTGGTTGCTTCGACCAGCTGCTGGATGGTGCAGCCCATGGTCCTACATGGCTCCGCGAACCGGCTATAGCCAACTTGGTAGCGGCTTCGTTACATCATTTCCACGGAAAGGCATATGAATTGATCTGCTACTGCATCATGCCGAACCATGTGCATGCAGTTGTTTCCCTTCCGGAAAATGCCCCGCTATTAGCTGAAACACTACAACGCCTTAAAGGCTATACAGCTTTGCAAGCCAACAAATTGTTGGGTAGAACCCGCCAGTTCTGGCAGCGCGAAACCTACGACCACATTGTACGCAACGGCGAGGAGATGCACCGCATATTTACCTACGTAGTGAACAACCCGGTAAAAGCAGGTCTTGTCGAAAGCTGGGAGCAGTGGCCCTATACATACTGGTCCGAAGCAGCGCAATAGAAACGCTACAGGTAGCATGTTGTAGCGCGAATTTTGTAGTTCGCGTCCCGGAACGATAATCGTTGCAACGGCGCGGGGACGCGAACTACAAAGTTCGCGCTACATTTACCCTCATGACCCTCGACCTCACCGGCATCACCAGCAAAGCCGCCATTCATCAGCTGTTTAAAGAAAAGCTGGGCTTTGAAGAATGGTACGGCCCCAGTTGGGACGCTTTCTGGGACTCCATTATTGCCATTGTGGAAATGCCGCCCGTGCTGACGCTGACGAACTGGGAAGAATTTGCCCGCTGCTGCCCCCGCGACATGGAGATTCTGCGACAGGTCATTAAGGACTACGAGGAGGAGATGCGCCCGAAGCGGATTGTACTGGGGTAAATGATGCGGCAAGTGGTTGGAAAGGAATAGAAGAACCTTTGGCTAATCGTATCGGCCTAGGGGAAGGTTTACCTTTATGCTGCCTATTTGCCTCGCAACTGATGAAGTACCTCTTGCTTATTGCGCTACTGCTAGCCCAGCTTCCGGTCTGCGCCCAGAAAGCGTCGTTTACTATTCGCACCATCTCACTGCCCCCAGAAATTGCGGATAAGAACAACCAGTTTTCCGGGTTATTCCTGCGCGGCAAGGAGCTGCTGCTCCTCTCCGAAAGCCGCTTGCAGGACCGGGCTGAGGCGAAAATGTATGGCATCAGCCTTGGCAGTCTGGACGACCAGCTGGCTGGCCGCTCAACCACTGCTACCTTCAAAAAATACCGCATTCAGGGGCTCGACCGGATAAAGACCCGCATTGATAGCGCCTGCCAACTGTACGAGGGTCTGGAGGGCCTTACCATGATTGGCAACGACGCCTACTTCACCATTGAAACAGCCACCCAATCGGCGTACTGCTACGTGGTGAAAGGCGTGTTGAGCGAAGAAAGCGCCACTATCACCATGGACACCAACTACCTGGTGCCGCTGGCGAAACCGGCGCTTACCGATGGCACGCACATTCACAACGCCGGTTTTGAGGCGGCCACCGGCTACAACCAGAGCCTGCTGTTTCTCTTCGAGTACAACTACTTCACCCACGACAACATTGCCTTTCGGCTGCCTACCGCGGCCGTCCGGAATGATGTTCCGCAGTACGTGCCGGTGCAGCGCCTGCCCTTCCGCATAACCGACCTAGTGTACGAGGGTAAAAACCGGTTTACGGCTATCAATTACTTCTATAACGGCGACGAAGACAGCGTATACCGCACCCCCAGCCCCGATCCAAATGCCCGCTTCATCCGGAGCGGCAGCCGCTACCAAAACTATTGCCGCCTGATTAGCCTGCGCTATAAGCGTGATAAAATTACCTGGAAGCCACTGTTTGAACTGCCCCGCGAGTACATGACCTACAACTGGGAGGGCCTGGCCGCCTACCGGAACGGCTACTTCCTGATCAACGACAAGTACGGGCCTTCGGGCCAGTCTACTTTGCTGTATCTTCAGAAACAGTAACGCCCTTGCCGAAATCTGCTAGGCTGTGTGAACAGCAAGCAAAAAGACCGTCCTGCTGGGCTTGCCGAAGCATCTCGACTGCTTCGTTGTTCGGTAGAGATGCTTCGGCAAGCCCAATAGGACGGTCTGAATAGCATCAGAATGCCGTTGGGAGTTCCTGTCCACATACCCTAGCACCTCATGCAGAGCCGGCGGCGAAGCATGACGTTCCTGATTACCCCAAAGACTTTACTTGCTCTGATGCGCCGCTCCTGCCTTCTGCTCCTATCGTTTTTGCTGCTGACCCAGTTGGCTTGGGGCCAAAAGGCGGTGCCGTACGGCCATAATCCGGCCGCTGGTAAGTTTGCTACGGTGCGCGGTGTGAAGCTGTACTACGAGACGTACGGCACCGGAGCGCCGCTGCTCCTGCTGCACGGCAACGGCGGCAGCAGCCAGGATTTCGCCAAAACCATCCCCTACTTCGCCAAAAAGTACCGCGTCATTGCCCTCGACAGCCGGGCCCACGGCCAGTCGGTGGACGCCGGCGACTCCTTAAGCTTCGAGCTGCTGGCCGATGATTGTGCCGTTCTGCTCACCCACCTGCGCCTCGACTCAGCCTATGTGCTGGGCTGGAGCGACGGGGGCATTACGGCTTTGTTGCTGGCCCAGCGCCACCCGAGCAAGGTAAAGCGCCTGGCCGCCACCGGCGCCAACCTCTGGCCCGACTCCACAGCCCTGATGCCCGAGCTGTGGCAGCAGATGAAGCGGGGCTACCAGGAAGGCCGCACTCAGCGCTTCACCGACCCCAAGCGCCGCAACGACTGGAAAGTGTTTCTGCTGGATTGGCGGCACCCGCACGTGCCGTTGCCGACTTTAGCCAGTATCAAGGCTCCGGCGTTCATTATTGCCGGCGACCGGGACGTGATTCGGCCGGAGCACACAGTGGCTATTTACCAGAATCTGACCCGGGCCTGGCTCTGGATTGTGCCCAACAGTGGCCACGCCACGCTGCACGAACGCGCCGAGGAGTTCAACCGCAAGGTGGACGAGTTCTTTCGGGCCCCGTCTGTTGCTGCCCCGGCCCGCTAGCAGCACCTCACTGCTTCCGGTTGGTAGCCGCTTGGTTGCCAGAGGGCGGGCCGCTTACTGGTAACCAAGCGGCACCTCAACCATAACCGACTGGCAATTAGGCGCGTTAGCTTTAGCCTAACCTAGCCTTTCCATTCTCATGGCATCCACATCCAAAACGGCCCTTATTACGGGCGGCACCAGCGGTATTGGCCGGGAGCTAGCTACTTGCTTCGCTCAGGATCAGTACAACCTTATTCTGGTGGCCCGCAACCAGCAGGAACTCGACCAGGCAGCTCAGGAAATCAAGCAGCAGCACGGCGTGGAGGTAACCACCATTGCCAAGGACCTATTTAAGCGCGAAGCCCCGTTTGAGGTGTATGAGCAGGTGAAGGCCAGCGGCATACAAGTGGATGCCTTGGTAAACGACGCCGGCCAGGGCCAGTACGGCACCTTCGACACCACCGATATTAACCGGGAACTGGACATTATTCAGCTGAATATCGGCGCTTACGTGACGTTTACCAAGCTGTACCTGCAGGAAATGCTGGGCCGGAGCGAAGGCAAAATTCTACTGGTAGGCAGCATTGCCGGGGAGCTGCCCGGCCCCCTGCAGGCGGTGTACCACGGCACCAAGGCCTTTGTGAATTCTTTCGCCGAGTCCATTCAGAACGAGAACAAGGACAAGGGCGTCACCATCACCAACCTGTTGCCCGGCCTCACCGACACCGATTTTTTCAACAAAGCCGATATGACCCGGGCCAAGAACGTAGCCGAGAAAAGCGGCATGTCCTCCCCTACCGACGTGGCCCAGGACGGCTACAAAGCTCTAATGGCTGGCGAAAACCGGGTAATTTCTGGCTTCATGAATAAGGCGCAGGTAACGGCCAGCAACGTGCTACCTGATGAGCTGATTGCCGCGAAAGTCCACCAGGAAAGCAAGCCCCTCGACGGCGACGAAAGCGCGCAGTAAAACCGGCATTTTGTAGCGCTTCTGTATAGGCCCGGCCCAAACAAGGCCGGGCTTTTTGCAAGCTGGGCAGTACTTATTTCCCTCCTTGTGCGGGAAGATTTGCGGTTTGAGCGGTTACAGTAGCTTCCGCCCCATACAGCGCGGCCCATTACCCCCTTTTACTTTCGCACCATGTCAAATACAGCACTTATAGTAGGTGCCAGCGGCATCATTGGCAGCAACCTGGCCCAGGAGCTGCTAGCCCACGGCTGGCCAACCTACGGCCTGGCCCGTTCGCCCCGTACCGATGTACCCGGCCTGCACCCCGTACCGGCCGACTTACTATCACCCGGTAGCCTGGAAGCGGCCTTGCAGGGCCTGGCCCCCACTCATGTGTTCATCACCAGCTGGATGCGCCAGGATACGGAGGCCGAGAACATCCGGGTAAACAGCCAGATGGTGCGCAACCTATTGGCTGCCCTGGCCCCCAAAAAATCGGTGCAGCATGTGGCGTTGGTAACGGGGCTCAAGCATTATCTGGGGCCGTTTGAAGCGTACGTAAGCGGGGGCACGCCGCCGCCCACGCCTCTGCGGGAGGAGCAGCCCCGCCTCCCGCTCGATAATTTCTACTACGCCCAGGAAGATGAGGTGTACGCCGCCGCCACTCGTGACGGATTTACCTGGAGCATCCACCGGCCCCACACCATCATTGGTAAGGCCGTGGGCAACCTCATGAACCTGGGCACTACCTTGGCCGTGTATGCCAGCATCTGCCGGGAAACCGGCCGCCCCTTCCGCTGGCCCGGCTCCGAAGCCCAGTGGAACGGCCTCTCCGACGTGACCGACGCCCGCATCATCGCCAAGCAGCTGCGCTGGGCCGCTACTACCGAGGCTGCCCAAAACCAGGCGTTCAATATTGTGAACGGGGACGTGTTTCGGTGGAGCTGGCTGTGGCCACGCCTGGCGGCGTGGTTTGGCGTGGAAAGCGCAGGCTTTGATGGTACGATTCGTCCGTTGGAAGCCGAGCTAAGCCAGGATGCGGCCGTGTGGCGCGAAATTGCCGAGCGCCACGGCCTCGCGGAGCCCGACCTTGACCGCCTGGCCTCGCCCTGGCACACCGACCTGGATTTGGGCCGCCCGATTGAGGTGATGACCGATATGGCCAACAGCCGCAAGCGGGGCTTCCTGGAATACCAATCTACCGAGGAGTCGTTCCTTGACCTGTTTGCCCAGCTCCGTACCGACCGGCTGATTCCTTAACTCTTGCACCTTCTCGGGTTGTTGGCGGGGCACTATTGCTGGGCGCAACTACGGTAGGCCCGTAGCAGGTGGTTCGCCCCGGCTGCTTTTACCATTGTTTCCCATCTTTGCTGCCCGGCATATCTGCGGCCCGCCTACTCCCACAGGCTTCACCTGATTTGGAATGACGACAATATCCTTAAAACGCGGCGACGGCAGCGTATACCTGACTGTAAACCGTAACCGCCAGGCTGGTTGGATTCATGCCCAGTGGCATGGCCGCCAAACGATGGGTACCGTCATGGATGGCGGCCTGACCTACGTGGATATGCTGCGTGAGGAGCCCTGCGCCAAGCTGCTCAACGACCACCGCGACCTGCAAGGCACTTTCAGCGAAGCCAACGACTGGATAGAACAGGTATGGACGCCGCTAATAATTGGGGCCGGACTACGCTACTTTGCCCAAGTACTTTCGCCCGATATTTTTGGCCAGATTTCCATGGAAAATCTGCAAGTTCGTATCGGCAACATGCTTCACATTCACTTGTTTGACAGCCTAGAAAACGCCCAAGAGTGGCTCCAAGCGCAGGAGTAACGACAACGCATGTCTTCTATAATTACCCAATTCCTGCAGCAGTATTACCCCGGTTTAGCTATTGGGCCGGGTTTGTTTTATACATGGCCCGTTGCAGTCCGGTTTGATTTGCAGAGCGAAAACAGCACATCTGACGAAGTATATTTCGCTGAGGTAGAGCGGCGGGCTGCTTTATTATTTGAAGCTGTTTTTGCCCCCACTGATGAGGTATTAATTATCGTGCAGCGTCCCTGGCACACGCGTTGGTTCCGACGTCGGCGTTTTCGGGCCGGGCATTTCGTTTTACGATTGTTACAGGCATCACGCTCGGAAGTAGCGTTTCAACGCTTGGCCAACCAAACCCGCTTCCGCGATACTCGGCAGCTTATTCGCTTTGCCCTGCAACGACGAGCCGCTGCTATTCCTTACCACCGCATTTTTCAGGCCATCAGCAACCAGGATTTCCCTGGCCGCCAACCGCAGTTGCACGATGATGTGTTCTTTCTAAATCTGAGTTCCGGCCTGTTGCTCCATATGTACGACGACCGAGGATTGGATGTGTTGGGCCCAACAGTAGATGCATTACGTCCTTTATACGAACAGTATCACTCCTTGCTCCTAGATTACGATAGGGAGCAAATGGCATTCACATTTGCTGCGTCGGCACACTAATAAAACCACAGCGCCCGGCCATTAATGGTCGGGCGCTGTGGTTTTGCAGAATGCTAAGCCTAGGAGTTGGCTTTGGAAATCAGCTCCACAATTTCTTCCGAAATGCCCGTGGTGCTGAAGCCGCCGTCGTGCATGAGGTTCTGCATGGTCACGTAGCGCGTCAGGTCGGAGAACAGGCTGATGCAGTAGTCGGCGCAGGCTTCGGCCGGGGCGTTGCCCAGGGGCGAAAGGCGGTCGGCGTACTCGTAAAACGCATCGAAGCCGCTGATGCCGGTGCCGGCCGTGGTTTTGGTGGGCGACTGGCTGATGGTGTTCACGCGTACTTTTTTCAGCTTGCCCAAGCGCTGGCCGTAGCTACGGGCTATGCTCTCCAGCATTGCCTTGGCCTGCGACATATCGGTGTAATCGAGGAAGGCGCGCTGGGCGGCAATGTAGCTCAGGGCCACGGCTGAGCCCCACTCATTGAAGGCATCCTGCTTTTCAGCCACGGCCAGCATTTTGTGGAACGACAGGGCCGATACATCCAAGGTTTTCTGGTACCACTCGTAGTTCAGCTCGCCGTAGTGCTTGCCCTTGCGGATGTTGGCGCTCATGCCAATGCTGTGCAGCACGAAATCGAGCTTACCGCCGAGGTGCTCCTGCGCCCCCGAGAACAGCTTCTCCAAGTCCTCCATCGAGGTAGCATCGGCCGGAATGATGGGCGCGTTGCACTGCTCCGAGAGCTTATTGATTTCGCCCATGCGCATGGCCAGCGGGGCGTTGGTGAGCACAAAGCGGGCTCCTTCGGCGTGGGCCTTCAGGGCTACTTTCCAGGCAATAGATTCTTCGTTCAGCGCGCCGGAAATGATACCGACTTTGCCCGCGAGTAGGTTAGGCATAGGTTCAGAGTTTAGGATGCGCTAAGATAATGGAGCCATTGTAATTCCCTGTCTTAGGGGTTTCATAGGATGATCCAGGCTGCTAGAAGACCTCCTAACACGTAGAATCCAAGCAACAGCCTTATAAGCTGCAGCTTCCCTGAAAAATAAAGATCTGCTACTAACAACAGGTTATGAAATACTAGTACTGCCCACGCTATCCACATCCAGGAATGTTGGTTGGTATTAAAGGGATGGCTGCTGAACAAGTATACAAGAGCCAACCCGAATAGCACCCTGGAAAGCCTTCTCAACTTAGCAAGCACTGTCATTATGCGTAAGATAACAGCTGAACTATACATTTGAATATGATTATGATGATTGGCTAAGTTAACAGCAATTCATTCACCGCTACTACCCCGCCATTTCCACGCCGCGCAGGGCCAGTAGCTCCCGGGCGCTCTGGTACGCGTGCTGGCTGGGGTTGGCCCCGGAAATCATCTGGGCAATTTCCTGGATGCGTTCCTCCTGGTTGAGCTCCCGGATGCGGCTCACGGTGCGGTCGGCGCGGTCTTCCTTATACACGAAGTAGTGCGCGTCGCCGGCGGCGGCCATCTGGGGCAGGTGGCTGATGGTAATGAGCTGGTGCTTCTTAGCCATCTGCTGCATCATGCGGCCTACTTTCACGGCAATTTCCCCGCTGATGCCGGTGTCAATTTCATCGAATACGATGGTGGGCAGGGCCGTTTTATCGGCCAGCAGGTATTTGATGCAGAGCATGAGCCGGGAAAATTCCCCGCCCGAGGCCGATTTGCTCAGGGTTTGGGGCTGGGCACCTTTGTTGGCCGAGAACAGGATGCTTATTACATCAATGCCGCTGGCAGCGGGGGCGCTTTCCTGGTGCTGCACCACAATGCGGGAATGCGGCATGCCCAGGTCCGTGAGTAGGGAGGCCAACTCCTTCTCAAACTTCGGGAACACCTTACGGCGGGCTTCCGAGAGCCGGGCCGCCTGCTTGGTAATGGTGGCCAAGCTGGCTTCTACTTCCCGACGCAGGCGGGTTATCTGCTTATCCAGGTTGAGCACTGAGCCCACTTTGTCGCGTAGGTCGGAGCGTACGGCTAACAGAGCCACTACATCTCGCACCTGATGCTTACGCTGCAGGCTGTAGAGAATGTTTAAGCGGTTTTGCAGCTCATCAATGCGGGCCGGGTCGCCTTCGGTGCGGCGCTCCACGGCCTCAATCTCGTCGGCAATATCGTGCAGCTCAATCAGGCAGCTGTCCAGGCGGTTTTTCAGCTCCCGCACCGGTTCGGAGTAGGCGGCAATCTGGCCCAGCATGGAAGCAGCATCCTTCAGGGCCCCGGCGGCGCAGTATTCCCCCTCCGACAGCCCCTGCAAAGCATGGGTGAGCTTGAACTTGATTTCCTCGGCGTGTTCCAGCTCCTTCACTTCCTGCTCCAGCTCGTCCTGCTGCTCGTTGTCGAGGCTGGCATCTTCCAGCTCATTGAGTAGAAAGCTATGATAGTCCAGCTCCTTATTGGCTTGGGCTACCTGGTCTTCCAGGGCTTTCAAATCTGACTCCTGCTTGCGGTACTGGCGGTACGCATTGCTGTATTGCCCCCGCATCGGCACCAAGCCAGCGTACAAATCCAGTAGGTTTAGCTGAAACACCGTGTCGCCGAGCAGCAGCGTATCGTGCTGGGAGTGAATATCCATCAGGTTGGCTCCGATGTGGCGCAGGGTTTCCAGCGTTACGGGCGTATCATTGATGAACGCCCGGCTTTTTCCGGCCGGACTAATTTCCCGGCGCAGAATGCATTGCTGGTCATAGTCCAGGTCCTCCGACTCAAAAATATCCTGCAACTGGTAGCTGCGAATATCAAACTGCCCCTCAATTACGCACTTCTTGTCCGTGTCAAAGAGCATGCGCGAGTCGGCGCGGTTGCCGAGCAGCAGCCCAATGGCGCCCAGCATAATGGACTTACCCGCTCCGGTTTCGCCCGTAATAATGTTGAGCAGCGCCGAGGGGCGCAACTCCAGTTTTTCAATCAGCGCGTAGTTCTGAATTCGCAGATCAACCAGCATAACAAACCAAATGAAGGCCGGGGTGCCGGCCGTAGCTGCCAAAGAAACCAGGCTACGGGCCAGCCAGCAACAGGCAAGTCTAGTAGCTTTAGCAAAGCTACTAGTTCATTTAGTCAAATGCCAATATGTTTCGCCAGAAAGATTTCCAGTTCGCTTTTGCAAACAGCTCCCAAGGCTTTCAAGGAGGCTAATGGCCACCCCAGATCCGTCCGGTGGCTTGGAAAGCCAAACGTTAGGGCTGCCGCAGAATTGTTTGGTAGCGGGCGGAGTTAGTAGGGTCTACTTCGGTGAGCAGGGTAGCTACTTGCGTTTTCTGCTGCTGGTCGGGGCTGGTGCGGAATACGTTGGATATTTCCTCGGCCTTGGTGGTGAAAAAGGCGCGGGCCAGCAAGGTACCCGGGCGGCGCTGCACGGCCTGTTGCACGCTTTGCAGAGCCGTGGCCATACTAGCCCGGGCTTCTTCGGGGTTGGTAATAAATATATCCATGCCCTGCCGGTAGTAGGCATAAATAGCACTCCGGAAAGCTTCCAACTGCGGGTCCTGCAGGTTATTGAGCAGCCAATACCGGTTGCCGTTGTTGGTGTCTTTCCACCCTTCATCGGCCTCGTTGGTGATGTTCTGCGAGGCGGCGTTTACCAAAATAGTGCGGGCTCGGTCGTAGTATGGGGAGCCACTCAGGGGCGAGAAGCTGTCTTGGTCCATGCCAATGATGATGTAGGCGTAGAACGTCAGCAGCGACGACAGATTCCCGACAAACGTCGTTTCGGAATAGTCGATAGGGTTTTGGGGGGAGTAGTTGAACAGCCAGCCCCGGTCGGCGAAGCTTAGCAAGTTGGTTTCGTAGCCGGTACCGTACACCGGGCGCGTGCTCAGAACGCGCACCGTGGCCCGGTACGTACCGTTCTGCGGAATTTCGGTAATACCCACGAACACTTTGCAGCGGATCTTCTCTTCGGGCCGATATACCTTATTGGTGAAGGACCGCGTGTTCAGAAACGTCTGCATGTCGTTGCGCATCTGCTGCACTAGCTGCCGGTCCGATATGGTCACGTTTTCGGTGGACACGGTTACTTCGGCCAGCAGTTCCTGAGCCTGGGTGGCGGCAGCGCAGCTAACGAGGCACAACAATAAGAAGAGTTTACGCATGAGCTTGGGGTAAACGACGAGCCAATACCGAACGCACAATATCACGCGCCACGTCCGTCTTGGCTTTCAGCTCGAAGTTAGTTATTCGGCCGTCAGCATCCAGCACAGTCACTTTGTTGGTATCGTGGCGAAAACCGGCCCCGGCGTCACGCAGGGAGTTCAGTACCACCATATCAAAGTTTTTGCGCTGGAGTTTACCGAGGGCGTGCGCGTGTTCGTTCTCAGTTTCCAACGCAAAACCTACCGAAAATTGTTCGGGCCGCTTGGTTTTCCCCAGCTCGGCGGCAATGTCCACGTTCTTTACCAGTTCCAGCGTGAGGGTTTCGCCCGCCTTTTTGATTTTCTGCTCGGCTACCTGGGCCGGGCGGTAGTCAGCTACGGCAGCGGCAAACACCCACACGTCGGCCGAGGCGGCTTCGGCTACGGCGGCCTCGTACATTTCCTGGGCAGTTTGCACGCGCACCGTCCGGATGCGGGCATTGCTTGGGTCGGGCAGGTTGGTAGGCCCACTGATAAGCAGTACCTCGCACCCCTCCGCCGCAAATGTTTCAGCTAGTGCATAGCCCATTTTGCCGGTGCTATGGTTGCCAATAAATCGCACTGGATCCAGGGGTTCGTAGGTAGGGCCGGCAGTAATCAGGACGCGCATGCGTTTTTAGGTCAAAGAGGAAAAGAAAACAGAGCCGCGGAAGCAAATAGGTTATCCGCTTGCTTCCTTCGGCGTACGGCTCACACTGGATAAGTCTGTAAGTATACACCTCAGTCGCCCGAGCGTCTACTTCTCATCTTTTCCCTGCCCAAAAAACTGCTCCAGTTCCCGTACTATATCCTCCGGCTCCAGCATGCGACCGGGGCCACTGAGGCCGCTGGCTAGCTCGCCGGCCGGAGAGTCCCATACGGTGGTGCCGTACTCGCGCAGGCGGCGCAGGTTGGCCTGCGTGGCCGGGTGCTGGTACATATCCAGGTCCATGGCCGGCGCTACAAACACGGGGCAGCGGGCCGAGAGGTACACGGCATCCAGGAGCGTATCGCAGAGCCCCCCGGCCAGGTGCGCCAAGGTATTAGCCGAAGCCGGAGCAACTACCAGGGCATCGGCCCACAAACCCAGGTGTACATGGTTGTGCCACTCCCCGGCTTTCTCATCCCGCAGAAAACCCTGTAGCACCGGGTTTTTTGATAAGGTACCCAGGGTGAGCGGCGTAACAAAAGCCAAAGCGGACGGGGTTAGAATTACCTGTACCTCGGCACCGGCCTGCACCAACTGGCGCACCAGCAGCGCCGATTTATAGGCTGCAATGCTCCCGCACACACCTACCAGAATTTTGCGCCCTTGCAGCATAGAGTGGAGTTTGAGAATAGAACCCAGCAGTACCGGAAAGCAGCCGAACACAAAAACGCCATGCCGAACCGAGCAGCTTACTGTGCGGGGTCAGCATGACGTTCTCACGAGAATACTCGGCTGGTAAATCTAGCCTTTGACTTCTTCCTCAGCGGGAGTGCGGAAGTGCACTTTGCCTTCCAGGAACTCCTCTACGGCCAGGTTGGTAGGTTTGGGCAGACGCTCGTAGTGCTTGGAAATTTCGATTTGCTCGCGGTTTTCGAATACCTCTTCCAGGTTGTCTACGGTGGTGGCAAACTCGGCCAGCTTGCCATTCAGCTCCTCTTTCAGCTTCACGGAAATCTGGTTGGCGCGCTTGGAGATGATGGCCAGGCTTTCGTACACGTTGCCGGTTTCAGCCGTGAAATCCGACATGTTACGGGTTACGATGGAGGCGGGTACGTTATTGGGAGCTTTCATACTTGAATGTGCTGAATGTGTTTTGATGTGAGTAATGTAAAAAATCAGTGCGAAGCCTATGTGGTGTGGTGAGTACGACTTCTCACATTCAACCACATTCTTCCCACATTTTTCACATTTACTTGGCGGCTGTACCTTCGGCAGGTTTCAGCTTGGCTACCGCGTCGCGGGACTGGTCGTACATACGCTCAGCCTCCTTTAGGCTTTTGCTTTGGGGGAAAGCGTCAACGAAATTCTGGTAGAAGGCAATGGCTTCCAGGTACCGCTCCCGCTGCTTTTCTTCCACGCTTTCCGTGGCCAGGTCATACTGAGCGCTCAGTTTCAGGAAAGCGGCCTGCTCGCCGTAGGCTGAGGAAGGAAACTGCTGCTGAAACTGGGTAAACGCCGTAATGGCCGACTGGAAGTAGCGCAAATCGTAATACAGACGGGCACCACGGAACGCTTTGTTTTCCAGCTTCTTCTGCAGCTCCTGCGACATACCATCGGTTTCCGAGCGGAACTTGCTTTCCGGGAAGCGGTTCAGGAACTCCTGAATTACCTCCAGGGCCGTGTAGGTGTTGGTTTGGTCCAGCTGAAACTCCGGGGAGTCACGGAACAGGGACTTGGCTTGCATAAAAGCCGCTTCCTCCGCCTGGGGGGAGTTGGGATACGTCTCGTAAAACGTTTTGAAGTAGTAGGCGCTCAGCGTGTAGTTGCGCTGCTGGAAGTTGGTGTTAGCAAAGTAGAACTGGGCCTTCTCGGCCTCGGGACGGCCTTTCAGCAACGGAATCAACTCTTCCAGCAATGTACCGGCCTTGAAATAGTCGCCCTTCTCATAGTACTGGATGGCAGCTTCGTATTTCTTGTTCACGTCGGTGCTCTTGAGCAGCTTTTGGTAGCCAGTGCAGGAGCCGAGCAGCAAGGTGCTCAATAACAGAACAAAAAAGGCAGGGCGGAAAGACAGCATAAGGGCGCAAAGGTAAGAAGAATCGGTGAGGCAATTGGGGTATTGCTTGCAGGTAGCATGTAACCGTCATGCTGAGCTTGTCGAAGCATCTCTGCCGCTTCGTTTAATCCTACCTGGCGAAGCGACAGAGATGCTTCGGCAAGCTCAGCATGACGTTCTTATCTATTTTCTCACCGGTTTAGAAGTCGCTTTAGGTTTTACAGCCGCTGGCTTCTTAGGCGCGGCTTTTTTGGCTGTTGATGATTTCTTGGCGGGAGTTGTCTTCTTTTTAGCCTTGGTTGGCAAAGCGAAGTGCTTGCCTAACGTTTGGCGGCGGGTAGGGCGTTCCGTGGCGCGCCAGCGGAAATCCTTGAGCTTGGCGTCTTCCGGTTTGAGGTCGTTGGGCGGAATGAATTGGGCTTCGGGGTTGGTCAGAAAGCTGATGGTGTTGAGCTTGCCCTCCTGAAACCGCAAGGCCATGGTGGCCGAAAGGCTTTTGTTGACGCCCGACACGGCCGTATCACCCTCAAGAGCATAGTAGAGGCTCTCGGCGTTGCCAAGCACGTCTATTTTTTTTATGGATTTGTCGCGGAAGTAAGCCACCATGTTGCGGCCCTTCACCTGATTGAAGTTCAGCAAAGTGTCCTGCCCGATGCTGAAGGCGTGCCCAAACAGCCGCATTTGGTCAATTTGGCCCTTGCGCTGCTGAATCTGCATGGAGTCGGCGGTGAGCTGATTGCCCTTGTTCCAGAGCACCGGGTCGTGGCTGAGGTAGATGATGGAATCCTGCCGGTCGTAGGTGAGTGAGTCGCAGCGGCCCTGCAAGTCACTGCGGAAGATGCGCACCTTGCGGTAGGCGTAAATCACGCCGGCCTTATTCTGGGGCGGGCGACCTTCCAGGCTCACCAGCGTATCGGCGGCCAGGTAAAGGGTATCCTTCGCGTTGATATTACGCATCACGGGCTGGCTGCCGTACACCTTGGCCCGGCCCTGGGCCCGCCAGTAGCGCCCCACGTCGCCCCGGATTACAAGGTTATCCTTCTTCGAGGTCATGGACACCCGACCGGTGGCCACGCCGTACTGCCGAGCCTCATCGTAGTACAGCTTGTCGCCGCCCAGCAGGTAGTTGGGCGTTTCGATTTTGGCGTTTCGGGCGAAGTTGGAAATCTTAGTAATGGTGTTGTAGTTCCCGTTTTCGGCGTAGAGGTTGCCCTGCTTGCCCTTAATGCGGGTGGGCCCGAAGAAGTAGGCAATCTTGCTGATGGTGTTGTACTGCAGCGTGTCGGTGTCGATGGTATTTTCCTTGGTAATCAGCTTTACGTTGCGCTTAAAGCTGAACACTTTGCTCTGGGTGTTGTAGTAACCGAACTGGCTGTCGAGCGTGTTTTCGGGGTCCTGGAGGTGGCCGCCGGTGCTGTAATAGGCCAGGTTGTTGGTGAGGTCGTAGTCGAGCAGCTGGGTGGTGAGGGTCATGCGCGGGTCGCGCATGGTCACGTTGCCGGTCATGCGGGCCTTGCGGGTGTCGCCGTCATAGGTGCCCCGGTCGCCGGTAATGGTGATGGTGTCGTTCTGAATGATGCGCACGTTGCTGAACGCCTCCAGCGAGTTGCGCTCGGTGTATTGGTATGCCGAGTCACAATAGAGCAGCGTAGTGCCTTGGCGGAAACTCACGTTGCCAATCAGCTTACGAATTTCCACCCCATTGAAATCACCGCCCTGCAATTCGGAGGCAGTCAGGAGCTCAATCTGCTGGCCTTTTTGCGGGGTAGGCTGATTGGCGGGGCGCGCGGCTGGGCGCTGCTGGGCCCATGCCTGGGCCGGCAGGAGTAGCAGCAACAGAAGAAAAAGAGGCTTCGGGAACGACATTTCAGCGCAAAGGTACAGAAGGGCCGTTGCTAACGGTTTTCTTTGTGGAATAGTACAGGTCTTCTGTTTAGAGCCAAGGCTAATTCCCCTCCTTGGAAAGGAGGGGCTGGGGTGGTTGACATTCGTTGAACACCCTTTTTAGCTCTGGCAATAGCCTGTTCATTTGCCATCCACCACCCCCCTCCTTTCCAAGGAGAGGAGCTAGCTCTTTAGCACTAGATTTCGCTTTCCCATGCTCGACCGGATCCAAGCCTTCATTCAGGAACACACCCTCTTCTCCCCTACCGACCAGCTGCTGGTAGCCGTTAGCGGCGGCCTCGATTCGGTGGTACTGGCCGACGTGCTGCACCGGCTGGGCGTGAAGTTTGGGGTGGCGCACTGCCACTTCGGGCTGCGGGGCGAGGAGGCCGACGCTGACGAGCAGTTTGTGCGCAAGCTGGCGGAGAAGTACGATGCGCCCTACTTCGTGGAGTTTTTCCAGACCAAGAAGTTTGCTGAGCAGGAAGGCATTTCGACGCAGATGGCCGCCCGGGCCATGCGTTACGAGTGGTTTGAGCGCATCCGGGCGCAGCAGGGCTACGCCGCCGTAGCCACCGCCCACCACCAGCGCGACACCGCCGAAACCATGCTGTTGAACCTAGTGCACGGCACCGGCCTGGCCGGCCTGCACGGCATCCGGCCCAAAACCGGCCACCTGGTGCGCCCCCTGCTGGCCGTGAGCAAACCCGACCTCTACGACTACGTGGTGGAAAACCGCCTGATCTGGCGCGAGGATGCCAGCAACGACTCGCCGGTGTACCAGCGTAACCGCTTGCGCCTGGAGGTGCTGCCCGTGCTGCGCGACATCAACCCCAGCCTGGACCACACCATGAGCGTAACGGCCGAGCGGGTAGGCGCGGCCGAGGAAATCGTGCGCCGCTACGTGGAGGAAACCGCCGCCCAGGCCCAGCGCCAGGAGCCCGAAGCTACCTACCTCGACATCCGGACGCTGCAGAAAACCGCCGCCACCGTTCTAGTGCTGCACGAGTTGCTGCGGCCCTTCGGCTTCAGCTACCTCGTCACCAAGGATATTCTGCAGAGCTTCAGGGCCGAGCCGGGCCGCCGCTTCGAGTCGCCGACGCACCAGCTGGTGAAGGACCGGGAGCAGCTGGTGATTACCCCGCGCAAGCTCCAGAAATTTGGCACCCACCAGCTGCAAGCCGGGCAGGAAGCCCTGAAAATAGACGGCCTGCACCTGCGCACCGAGCTACTGGAAATACCCGAAGGCTACGCCGTACCCAAAGGCAAAGCCTTGGCTGCCCTGGATGCCGATGTGCTCAAGTTTCCGCTCACGGTGCGCCCCTGGCAGGAGGGCGACTGGTTTATGCCCATCGGCATGAAGGGCAAGAAGAAGCTCTCCGACTTCCTCATCGACCAGAAAGTACCCCTCAACCTCAAAGACAACGTGTGGGTTCTGGTATCCGCCGACGGCAAAATTGCCTGGGTTATCGGCTTCCGGCCCGATGAGCGGTTTAAAGTGACGGAGAATACCGAGCGGGTGCTGGTGGTGAAGCGGATGTAATATATGGTTCTTTCTATGTCACAAACAACCGGAAACTGCTTTAGCCAACATATTGAGCTAGTGGCATATAAATTTTATAGCATTGCTCTACCATCTACTGAGCCGGTCACGCCATGTCACAAACAGCATACTTCTGGCCTTGACCTTGCTTAGATACAGGAAGTTACTTGAGGCATCATTTCATCTAACCCTTACCGTATCATGAAAAAAGTTCTTCTGATGGCTGCCTTGCTGGGTGGCGTATCGTTCAGCAGCATGGCCGCTGGAAATGAGTCGACAGGTAGTCCAATTTCGTCAAAAGAAGCATCAACAACAGTCACTGCTGAGCCGTCAACGCGGCCAGAAACACTTACGAAATATATTTTCAAAGCTCAGGACTGGTATTTATCAGCATGTGGCCATAATGAACACTTTGTTGGGGAAAAAGCAGATGCAGCCGAATATATGCAATGGATGATAAACACATATTGCTGATTTCGTATAGCAGTTTCCAAAATTAGTTATACCTAACTACGAAGGTGTTTTTAGTATCTTGAACAGATCGAACGTTAAGCTGTAAAGACACGTCTCCGTAACAGGCATACTCCATTCACGAAATTGCTATTTTCAATAATCACAAGAAAGCACAACTCATATCATCGCCTGAAAACACTAATAGGTAATTAAATTAATTACCTATTAGTGTTTTTTCACTTTAACTTAACAAAAACATGAATAAGTATTTTTTTCTTTTCGTGACATTAATTTTTTTGACATGTTCATTTAATACAATTCATAACAAAAGTATACAATCATCATTTGTATTAATCTACAAATTAACGTATAAAATTGACTCATTAAATGACGATAAAAACACCGAATTAATGCAACTAACTGTAAAAGATAATATTTCGTTATTTGAGAGTCAATTTTCCCATAAAGCAGATTCGATTTTGGATAGCCCATCATTTGACCAATCTTCTATGAATCTACTATCAAATTACCTCAAGAGCAATTTTACTTATAAAATATACAAAACTCACCCAAACAATGAAATTAAGTACTATGACAAAATAGGAAATAAAACATATCATATAGACCAGAATAACAAAATAGTAAAATGGCAAATAACTTCTGTAACGAAGAAAATAGCCGAGTATTCATGCCGAAGAGCAACGACATCATTTGCAGGAAGACAATGGGAAGCTTGGTTTACCACAGCAATACCTCTTTCCGAAGGACCCTATAAATTCTCTGGCTTACCTGGCTTGATTATCAGCTTACATGACAATGATAATGATTATTCATTTGATTTAATCAAAATAAGCAATACCTCAAATATAATTAAATTAAAACTACCTGAAAACATTATATCAACTAACCAAAAAGAATTTAATCAAGGAAAGATTACATACAATTTACAAGGCGTAACAAAGGTTGCTAACAATGGCAATTCACCTGAAGTAGCCAGGCAATTGATTCGCAATTATCAACAAAAACAAGCACGTAAAAACAACCCTCTTGAGTTGCGTTGATAAACTGCGTGATGCATGTGTTATGAGAATAGAATGCATTCACATCAAAGCAATATATCTTATACTATTCTTAGTATTTCCCTGTTTTACAATTTCAGCCCAAACTACGCTTACCGGTACACTCACCGACGCCCAGCGCCAGCCCATTCCGGGGGCACTGGTGGAGGTGCAGCCGCTGCCGGGCCTGGATGAGTCGGCGGTGGCCGTGACCGATGAAGCGGGCCGTTTCCGGGTGCAACTGCCTTTTGCCGCCGATTCGGTGCTGCTGAGTGCCCGCAGCCTGGGCTTCCGGGAGCAGACGCGGCGACTGCGCAACTTCTCGCAGGCCGTAAGCCTCACCCTGCCCGACAACCCCACCCCGCTCAAGGAGGTAGTAGTGAAGGCCGACCCCATCCGGCGCGAGGGTGACACGCTCAGCTACCGCGTATCGGCGTTTACCGAGAAGAAGGACCGCGTGCTGGCCGACGTGCTGAAGAAGATGCCGGGCGTGGAGGTGGAGGCCGACGGACGCATCCTGTATGAGGGCCGGCCCATCCAGAAGTTCTACATCAACGGGGCCGATTTGCTGGAAAGCCGCTACAGCCAGGCCAGCAACAACCTGCCCGCCGAGGCCGTGCAGGACGTGCAGGTGCTCAAGCGCCACCAGCCCATTGCGGCGTTGCGCGGGGTGCGGCAGTCGGAGCAGGCCTCCCTGAATATCAGCCTGAAGAAAGCAGTAACGGCTACCGGGCAGGGCCGGCTGGGTTTGGGCGCGGCCCCGCTGCTTTGGAACGCCAACCTGGCGCCCATGCTGTTTACGCCCCGGCAGCAGCTGCTGGATACTTACCAGACCAATAACACCGGCCAGGACGTGGCCGCCGAGATAAAGCCCCTGAGCCTGGATGATGTGCAGCGGCTGCGGGAGCCGGGGTTTCGTAAGCCCGACCTGACCAGTATTCAGGAGCTGGGCCAGCCCCCGCTGCCAGCCAGCCGCTGGCTATTCAACCAAGTGCACTTGGTCAGCGCCAACCATCTGGTGCCCTTTAGCAAGGAGGCCAATCTGCGCGTAAATGCCTCTTACCTCACCGATGAGCAGCTGCGGCGGGGCAGCACCCGCACCCGCTACAC
This sequence comes from Hymenobacter sp. UYP22, assembly GCF_040547285.1. Classification (NCBI taxonomy): domain Bacteria; kingdom Pseudomonadati; phylum Bacteroidota; class Cytophagia; order Cytophagales; family Hymenobacteraceae; genus Hymenobacter; species Hymenobacter sp. UYP22. Next base: position 180,395 of record NZ_JBEPPK010000005.1, read on the forward strand.
CCTGCCCGATGGCCGCGCCATCACCCTCACCGAGGACAAGCGCAACGTACTGCGCCCCCGCCAGCTTACCACCGACCTGGCCTACATCCGCAACGTGAAGCAGTACTACCTGAAAAATACGCTCAGCCTGATCCGCAGCTGGGACGAGCAGAGCGGGCTGCTCACGCGCAGTGTCGACGCCAAACCAATCCGCCAACAGGCCCGCAACCCCTTCACCAGCCTTAGTAACCGCCTGGGTCTGGTGCAGCCGCTGAGCCGGGGGCGGATGGTGCAGGTAAACTCCGTGCTGACGCTGGCCGCCAGCCCGCAGCAGCTGACGGTGGAACCCGGCCCGCTGCCGGCCGTGCTAACCGGCGGGCTGCCCTACGACAGAGCCAGCCAGGCTGCCACCCAGCGCAGCCTGTATACCAGCAACTCGGCGGCGCTGCTGTGGGGGCAAGCGCACTGGCGCTACACGGCCACCGCCGGCTTCACGCAGGAGGTACAAAGCCTGAACTCCAGCCTGAGCCGGCAGCCGGCGGCTGAAACCACCGCTGACTCCTTGCGCAACCGCTTACGTGCCCACCAGGCCCGCTACTACCTGCAACCGGCGTTGGATTTCAAAACCGACCGATGGCGGCTGGAGGCTGAGGCCCCGCTGAGCTACCGCACCCTCCGGGCCGCCGATGGGCCCCTGGCCGCTGCCCAGCACCGCCGCTGGCTGACGCTGGAGCCGCAGGTATCGGGGCGGTACGAGCTGAGCGGGCTGTGGCACGCCACCGCCGGGGCCGAGCTGAGCACCCCGGCCGGCAGCCTGGAGCAGCTGTACTACGGCTACCTGCTGCGCGACTACCGCACCCTGCAGCGCAACGCCGCCCCCCTCACCCGCCAGCGCGTACTCAGCAGCCGGCTGGGTTTCTACTACGAGAACCCGCTGACTTCCTGGTTTTATCAGGCTACGTACAGCGTCAGCAGCACTGCCCGCAACCAGCTCCTGCGCAGCCTGGTAGCGCCCGATGGCTCCCTGACCACCGTGGCCGTAGCCCGGCGCACGGTGGCTCCCAGTCATACCCTGGCGGCCCAGGCCAGCAAGTTTATCAGCCCCTGGAAAACGAGCCTGAGTTTGCAGCTGAGCGGTAGTGCCAGCCAGCTGCCCGTGCTGCTGAACAGCACCTTAGCTACCACCCACAGCCGGCAGGGCACCGCGCGCCTGCGCGCCAATGCCTCCCCCGTCAGCTGGGCCAGCCTGGAGTACGCGGGCCAGTTTACTCTGCTGCGCAGCCAGGTAGGCGAAACCAACCAACCCACTACGCGCCTGCAGGAACACCGGGCCAGCCTGGCCCTGTACCCGGCCGAGCAACACCAACTGCTGCTGGCGGCCGAGCACTTCCGTAGTGCCGGGGTGGGGCCAGCTGTGCGCACCTTTTTTCTGGATGCCATTTACCGCTACACGCTGCCTACTGCCCGCAAGCTGGATATTGAGCTGAAAGCCAGCAATATGCTCAACGCCCGCACTTATCAGTACACGTTTGTCTCAGACTTTATACTGGTACAGAATGAATACGAGTTGCGCCCCCGTCAGCTGCTGCTATCCGTGCGGGCCTCCTTTTAGATATGCGGGGCTTTTTGGGAAAAGTCTCCCCTCTTACTTATCATATCTAACTTCTATAAAGTAGCTTTACGCCCATCCCATAGTTCACACCCAATTCCATCCACTGATGAAAGTTACCGTAGTTGGAGCCGGCAACGTAGGCGCAACCTGCGCCGATGTACTGGCCACCCGCGAAATTGCCAACGAAATCGTCCTCGTTGACATCAAGGAAGGCATTGCCGAAGGCAAAGCCCTGGATATCTGGCAGAAAGCCCCCATCATCGGCTACGACTCCCGCACCGTGGGCGTAACCAACGACTACAGCCGCACCGCCGACTCCGACGTGGTGGTGATTACCTCGGGCCTGCCCCGCAAGCCCGGCATGAGCCGCGACGACCTGATTGCCACCAACGCCGGCATCGTGAAGTCGGTGACGGAGCAGGTGGTGAAATACTCGCCCAACGCCATCATCATCGTGGTATCGAACCCCCTGGACGTGATGACCTACCAGGCGCACCTCACCTCGGGCCTGCCCCGGGAGAAGGTGTTTGGCATGGCGGGCATCCTGGACACGGCCCGCTACCGCGCCTTCCTGGCCGAAGCCCTGAACGTAAGCCCCAAGGACATTCAGGCAGTCCTGATGGGTGGCCACGGCGACACCATGGTACCCCTGCCCCGCTACACCACCGTGGGCGGCATTCCCGTAACCGAGCTGATTGGCAAAGCTGAGCTGGACGCCATTGTGCAGCGCACCGCCGTGGGTGGTGGCGAATTGGTGAAGCTGATGGGCACCTCGGCCTGGTATGCCCCCGGTGCTGCTGCTGCCCAGATGGTAGAAGCCATTGTGCGCGACCAGCGCCGCGTGTTCCCGGTGTGCATTGAGCTGCAGGGCGAGTACGGCATCAACGGCGTGTACCTGGGTGCTCCGGTTATCCTGGGCAAAAACGGCATCGAAAAGGTAATCGAGTTGCAACTAAACGACGAGGAAAAGGCAATGCTGGAAACCTCGCGCGGCCACGTGAAAGAAGTGATGGACGCGCTGGACAACATGGGCAAAGCTTCGGCTTAGTTCGTAGTCAGCGCAAACGCAAAAACGGCTGCTCCTTGTGGGGCAGCCGTTTTTGCGTTTGCGGAAAGCTGAAATGCGTACTTTACCGGGGCAAACCACTCTATGCACTTCTACTTCACTGACACCAACTCCGAAATTACCGACGCCTGGCACCGGGTTTTCGCCGATGTATCCCAGGTCACTATTCGCCACGGCTCCATTTTTGAGGTAGCCGCCGATGCGCTGGTAAGCCCCGCCAACAGCTTCGGCTACATGAACGGCGGCATTGATTTCGCCATTTCCAAAACCCTGGGCTGGCACCTGGAAAAAGATCTACAGAGCATCATCCGGGAGAAATATTACGGAGAGCTGCTGGTGGGCCAAGCCGAAATTCTACCTACCGGCCACGCGCAGTTTCCCTACTTGATTGCGGCGCCCACCATGCGCACGCCCATGACCATCACGCGCGGCCCGAACGTGTACCACAGCATGCGGGCCTTACTGCTCCTGCTGGAACACGGCCGTTTGCCTAATGGCCAATTAGTAAAAGAAGTGGTGCAGACGGTGGCTATACCGGGGCTGGGCACCGGAGTAGGCCAAGTGCGGCCGCTGGTGTGCGCCCGCCAAATGCGCATTGCCTGGGAGGACGTGGTGCACCAACGGCATGCCACTGTAGCTGGTTGGGAAGAAATGTGCGGTAACTACGCCTACTTCTACACCCACAACGAGTCCGATATTAAGTACCCTATCCCGTAACTTCTCATCCCACCGGGTGAAGCACCTTTACTTCTGACTGGCGCGGAACAGCTTCTGTTTTTCCTCCTTCGAGAGGCTCTCGTAGCCGGAGTGGGAAATCTTGTCCAGAATCAGGTTTATTTCATCCTCACCGGGCAAGGACGTAGCACTTGCCTTGGCTTTGCTGGCAGCAGGGGCGGCCGCCGTGGCTGCTGCGCTGCGGTGCGTAACGCGCAGATTGGGACGGCCGGTTACCAGGCGCACGAAAAAGTCGCCCACGGCCTGCACGGGACGGCCCAGGTCGCGGCCGGCTTGTAGCTGTTTCACGAACAGGAAGCCAATCAATGCTCCGCCAATGTGGGCTATTCCGCCACCAGGGTTACCCTGGTTGATGGCCAGCACCGAAAGCAGGATGACCACCGCCGCAATGTACTTGATGCGCACCGGCCCCAGCAGAAACAGCATAAAGGTGTAGTCGGGGAGCAGAGTAGCGGCAGCCATGATGATGGCCGTGACGGAGGCGGAAGCGCCCAGCAGCGACAGGCCCACCATGGGCTGCAGGGTTGGTAGCAGATTAAAGCTCAGTAGAAAGAGCACTGCCCCGGCCAGCGCCCCCAGTACATACAAGCTCACCAGCCGCCGGTCGCCCAAGTACTCCCGCACCAGTGCCCCGAAGTAGTACAGGTTGAGCAGGTTAAAGAGTATGTGCCAGAACTCCAGGTGGGAAAAAGCATACGTCAGCAGCGTCCAGGGGTGGCGCAGCAGACTGGGCAGGTCGGAGGGCAGCTGAAACTGCCGGGCCACATTGAGAAAGTACGCCCCCACGCCCGAAAGGCTCATTATAGCCTTGGTCAAGACCAGAAACACGAATACCAGCACGTTCAGCAGCAGCAGCTTGTGCAGGGAGTTGTCGCGGCTAAAGGCAGTTCGGATATCGGTAATGATGCTCATGTGCGTGGTAGGGCGGGTGAAGGAGGTACGGCCGGGTGGGCTGCAGGGTGGCGGGAAATTTCCACATTTTTCGGGCAAGCGGCGTTAGCCAGCCCCAGCCGGGCATACTAGTACAGGCGGGTGCGGTTGCGCTGCCAGATCTGCAACACAATGAACCCGACCAGCATTCCACCTAAGTGCGCAAAGTGGGCGATGTTGTCGCCGGGTATGCGCCGGATGCCGAAGAAAAACTCATATAAGCCGTAGAGAATCACAAAGTACTTGGCCTTGATGGGTATCGGCAGCGGAAACACCATTAACGACGTGTTGGGGAACAGCATCCCGAAGGCAATGATAATCCCGAACAGCGCGCCGGATGCACCCACCATCGGGCCGTTCAGACTACCCTCGTACAATGCCTCGAACCGCCCCAGCGTATTATTGATGACGTATGTATCATTGGGGTTATCATGCAATTTCACCGCTGACGACTCGTATGTCTTGGCCAAGTCGGGCAGGTTGGTTTCGGCAAAGTTCATCAGGTTTACGCCTGTGGGCTCCTGCCGGAATGCCTCTAGCTGCTGGCCCATGCGATGCACCTCATAGGTGCGCAGCCCGTTGTAGAGCACGCCCGCGCCCACCCCGCAAATCAGCCAGAACGTCAGGAACCGCTTGGCCCCCCACCGCTCTTCCAGCAGCGGCCCCAAGGAAATCAGGCCAATCATGTTGGAGAAAATGTGCCCCGTATCGGCGTGCATGAACATATAGGTGAAGAACTGCCAGGGCCAGAACAACGGTGAGCCAATGGGGTACAGGGCCAGAAGATCAAGCTGTAGATACCGGCTCGCTAGGAACACCACCACGTTGGCGATGAGCAGGTTGCGAACCATAGGGGTAAACTGAAACATAGCGAGGTTGTGCGGGCGAAGAGGGAGTTTCGAAAGTGAAGCTACGCAGATACCGTTGGAATAGATAAGCCAGGCGCAGTGAGCTGCCTGCCCGGCAGCTGTTGAGTCAGCTAGCCTGCAAGCAGATAGTACACTGGCCCTGTTGTAGAGCAAGGGCGGCAACTGGCCCAACGGCTGGCCGCCGCCGGACCAGACCCCGGTTTTACTTCCGGAACAGTTCCTGCAACTGGCCCAGCTCCAGCATCACGATGGTGCGGCGGCCATCCGGGGTGTAGTTGGGCACCGAGCAGGCAAAGAGCTTATCTACAATGGCCGTCATTTCCCGTTCCGAGAGGCGGGCCCCGGCGGCGGTGGCGGCCACGCGCCGGGCCAGGGCCCGGGCCATCTGCTCGCGCCGGTCCAGCTTCATGGGGCCGGCCGTGGTGCGAAACTGCTCAATGAGGCCTTCCAGCAGCTCCTTCTCATCCCGGGCTGGCACATCGGCCGGAATACCCTCCACGGCAATGGTGTTTTTGCCGAAATCAGTAAAGCGGAAACCCAACGCCCGCAGCGGCTCCTCCACCTCCCGCAGAATGGCAAAATCCTGGGGCGTGAAGGTGATGGTGCGCGGGAACAGCAGGGTTTGGGAGGCACTTACTTCCCGCTCCAGACTCTGGGTATACTGCTCGTAGAGAATTCGCTCCCGGGCCGCTACCTGGTCAATCAGCATCATCCCCGATTTCACGGGCACCAATAAATACTGCTGGTGCAGCTGTAGCACCTTATTGCCCGGCCCGGTACTGGATTCGCGTAGGGGCAGCTCGGGCGTGGCCGGGGCCGCCGCGGCGCTGGGCAGCACTACCGGCGCGGGGGCCACCGCGGGTTCGGCTTCGGGCAGGGCACGGCCTGGGGCAGGCGGCATGGCCGTAAACCCAGCCTGGAGGTTGAGGCCCCCACTGAGTGGCTTCTCATCGGCTGGCAAATCCTCCTCGGGCGTGAGGGGGGTGATGGTGGGCACGGGCACGCCCACGGCCGTGGCTTCGTGCTCCACATCGGGTACGCTTAGCTGGCTCAAGCTCTTGTAGAACTCCTCAAGCTCCCGCTTGGCCTGCTCGGTGGGCCGGGGCGGCAGCTGCCGCTCGTAGGCATCCTGGGCGGCGGGGCGGCCGGGACTCTTAGCCGCTGCCCGGGCCGCCGAGGCCAGGGCATCGGGCTGGTAACCGTCGTCAAAGGGGTTCTTCTCCTGGCCCGACAGCCGCAGGGGCTGAATGGGCGCGAAGTTCACGTTACCATCAAAATCCAGGGACGGGGCCATGTTATGCAGGCCCAGGCTTTGCTTGGCGGCGGCCCGCACAATGGCGTACACCGTTTTCTCGTCCTCGAACTTGATTTCGGTTTTGGTGGGGTGCACGTTGATGTCAATGGACTTGGGGTCGAGGTCCAGGAACAGCACGTAGAACGGGTGGGTGTCCTTCGGCAGTAGCCCCTCGTAGGCCGTCAGCACGGCGTGGTTGAGGTAGGCCGAGCGGATAAACCGGTTGTTCACGAAGAAAAACTGGTCGCCCCGGCTTTTCTTGGCCGATTCCGGCTTGCCGATAAAGCCCTTCACAGTCAGGAAGGGCGTCACTTCCTCTACCTGGGCCAGCTGCTCCTTGTAGCCATTGCCCAGCAGCGCTACAATACGCTGGCTGAGCTTGCCGGCCGGCAGGTTGAACACCTCCAAATCGTTCTGGAACAGCGAGAAGCTGATTTGCGGGTTTGCCAGGGCCACGTGCTGAAACTCGTCCAGAATGTGGCGCATCTCCACTGCGTTGCTTTTGAGGAAGTTGCGGCGGGCCGGCACGTTGAAAAACAGGTTTTTCACGCTGATGCTGGTGCCGTCGGGGCAGGCCACGGGCTGCTGGCTGGTAATCTGGGAGCCTTCCACCAGCAGCAGGGAGCCGGTATCCTGGTCGCGCTGTTTGGTACGCAGTTCCACCTGGGCCACGGCCGCAATGGAGGCCAGGGCCTCGCCCCGGAACCCGAGGGTACGGATACGGAATAGGTCATCGGTGGTGCGGATTTTACTGGTGGCGTGGCGCTCCAAGCTCATCCGGGCGTCGGTGGGACTCATGCCCGAGCCATTGTCCACCACTTGCACCAGTTGCTTGCCGGCATCTTTAATGATGAGCTGCACCTGGGTGGCACCGGCATCCACGGCGTTTTCCAGCAGTTCTTTCACGGCCGAGGCCGGGCGCTGCACCACCTCACCGGCGGCAATCTGGTTGGCTAAATATTCGGGTAGAAGTTGGATGATATCGGCCATGCTCAAACAAAAATCGAAAGAAAAAAGGCGGGCATTCCGGGCTGGATTTCCGGGGCTATCCGCCTGACTACAACGGGCCTCGGGAATTTATGCGTAAGTTTGCGGCCAACTTTTGTGCGTACCACCGGAGATTAATCTGTTGGTTCCTGCGTTGGGAAGTGAGGCAGGCAGGGATTCGGAGGCTAACAATAGCGGCCCCTACCCCGGCCGGCAGCGCTACCCGGCACCCTTTTTGGAGGGGCAAAAGTAGGGCTTTTCGGCTCGCCTTCCAGTTTCTCTACCCCTTCAGCACGAACCACCGGAGCCGATGCTCAAAGACTTTCGGATTGGACTTTTCCTGCTAGTACTGGCCCTTCTGGGCTGGGCTGTTTCCTCCTCGGTGCCCCGCGACAATGGGGCCCGGCCCATGTCGGTGGCCGAGCAGAACTGGGTGGACAGCGTGTTCAACTCCCTCACTCCTGACCAGCGCCTGGGCCAGCTATTTATGGTGGCTGCCTACTCCAACAAGGACAAGCGCCACGCCCAGGCCATTGAGGGCCTAGTGCGCAACCAGGGTGTGGGCGGGCTGATGTTCCTGCAGGGTGGGCCGCGCCGCCAAGCCTTGCTCACCAACCGCTACCAGGCTGCTGCCAAAGTGCCCCTGCTCATTGCCATGGATGCCGAATGGGGCCTGGATATGCGCCTGGATTCCAGCATGCACTTCGCCAAGGGCATGACGCTGGGAGCCATGGACGACGAGCAGTACGTGTACCAGATGGGCCGCGAAATTGCCCTGAAAATGAAGACCCTGGGCGTGCACATCAGCTTCTCGCCGGTGCTCGACGTCAATTCCAACCCCGATAATCCGGTTATCGGCAACCGCTCGTTCGGCGAAAACAAGGAGCAGGTAGCCAGCCGGGGCATTCAGTACATCCGGGGCCTGCAGGACCACGGCGTAATTGCGGTGGTGAAGCACTTCCCCGGGCACGGCGACACTGACGTGGACTCGCACGTGGCGCTACCCGTCATCAACTCCGACCTGGGCCGCCTCACCAACGTGGACCTGTATCCGTTCCAGAAGTCCTTTGAGCAGGGTGTGATGGGCGTGATGGTGGGCCACTTGTACATGCCCCTGTTTGATACGGTGCGCACCCTTTCGGCCACGGTTTCCCGCAACCTGGTAACGGGGCTGCTAAAGGAGAAAATGAATTATCGGGGCTTGGTGTTTACCGATGCCCTGAACATGAAAAGCGTATCCAGCCTCTACAAACCGGGGGAATTGGATGCCCTGGCACTGGTAGCGGGCAACGATGTGCTGCTATTTTCGGAAGACGTACCGGTGGCTCTGGTAAAAATCAAGGAAGCTATTGCCGCCGGCAAAATAGAGCAGGCCGACGTGGACCAGCGGGTGCGCAAGATTCTGCGGGCCAAGTTCTGGGCCGGCCTCAACAAGCCGCAACCCATTGATGTGCCCAACCTGATGCAAAACCTGAACCGGCCCCTGAGCCGCATGGTGCAGCAGCAAATCTATGAGCACGCTACCACGGTGGTAAAGAACCAGGACGACATCCTCCCCTTCCACCGCCTCGATACCCTGCGGATTGCCACGGTTACTATTGGCTCGGATGCTCCGACCTACAAGGAAATTATGGGCAAGTATCAGAGCGGGCCGGTATTCAGCGTGTCTAACCGCTACGCCCTTGATTCCACTTTTGCCCGCATTGGCACTCAGCTGGCGCCTTACAATGTGGTGGTAGTCAGCCTGCACAACATGAACAACACGCCTACCCACAACTACGGTATCGGGGAGGGCGCGCTGAAGTTTCTGAAAGACCTGCGGGCCAACCCCAAGCTGAAGACAGTAGTGGTAGCCTTCGGCAATGCCTACTCGCTGAAGTATCTGGAGGAAAACCGCAACCTGGTGTGCGGCTACGAAGACAACTACGCCTCCCACTTGGTGGTGCCGCAAGTGCTGTTTGGGGCCCTGCCCGCCAAAGGCCGCTTGCCCGTTACCGTTTCTGAAAACCTGAAGACCGGCCTGGGCCTGCCCACTCCCGACTTCAAGCGCCTGCGCTACGGCACTCCCGAGGAAGCAGGGCTGGACTCCAAAATACTGGCCCAGATTGACAACGTAGCCCTGGAAGCCGTAGCCTATGCCGCCGCGCCCGGTTGCCAGGTGCTGGTAGCCAAGGATGGCATGGTGGTGTTTGACAAGAGCTACGGCTACTGCACCTACGATAAGTCGCAGCCCGTGAACAGCAGCACGCTCTACGACCTGGCCTCCGTGACTAAGGTAGCAGGTACCTTGCAGGCTATCATGTACCTCAAGGACCAGGGCAAGCTCAACCTCGACGATAAGGTAGCGTCCTATTTGCCTGAGCTGAAAGGCACCAACAAGCGCGACCTGACGGTGCGCGAAGTCCTTATGCACCAGGCCGGCCTCAAGCCCGGCATTCCTACCTGGGAGAAAACCATCACCAAAGCCGGCCCCAAGCCAACCTTCTACGCCAGCACCGAATCGGCCGACTTCTCCCGGGAGGTAACCCCCGACCTGTTCAGCCTCCGCACTTCCGATGATTCCGTCTGGACTTGGGTGCAGCGCTCCAGCCTGCTGCCCAAAACCAAGGGCAAGTTCCCCGTCGAATACTCTGACCTGAGCTTTATTATTCTGAAGCGGGTGGCCGAGAAAGTGCTGCAGCAGCCCATTGACGAGTTCTTGCAAAAGAACTTTTTCCAGCCGCTGGGACTAGGCAACATGACCTATAACCCGCTCAGCAAATTCCCCAAGTCCTGCATTGCCCCCACCGAAAACGACACGTACTTCCGCCGCACGCAGTTGCAGGGCACCGTGCACGACCAGACGGCGGCCATGATTGGGGGCGTGGGCGGCCACGCGGGCCTGTTTTCGAATGCCAACGACCTAGCCATTCTGATGCAGATGAACCTGCAGAACGGCCGCTACGGCGGGCAGCGCTACTTCCAGACACCGGTAGTCACGGAGTTTGCCCGCAGCACCGAGGCCGGCAACCGCCGCGGCCTGGGCTGGGACCGGGGCGACCCATCCAAGCCCGAAGGTCCCACCAGCAACCTCTCCCCGGCCAGCACCTTCGGCCACACCGGCTTCACGGGCACCTGCGTGTGGATGGACCCCGAAAACAAAATCCTCTACATCTTTCTTTCTAACCGCGTGTACCCCGACGCCGGCAATAACAAGCTGCGTCAGTACAACATCCGCACCCGCATCCACGACGTAATCTACAAGTCGCTGCAGAAGACATGATGTGTTGTCCAGCTTTTCCGTTCCTTTGATTCCGCAATCGGCGGCAGTACGTTCCTCGGAGCGACCTGCCGCCGATTTTTTTGTCCTTGATCCGCTGCTGGGCGCGTTGCGCCGCGTAGCAGCCTCTCCTCTCACTACTTCAGCCGTTCCCGTAACGGCGCAAGCCAACGCTTACGCTCCTCTCCCATGAACATCGGCATTGTCTGTTACCCTACTTTTGGCGGCTCCGGCGTGGTGGCCACCGAGCTAGGCAAAGCCCTGGCCCAGCGCGGCCACCGGGTGCACTTTATCACCTACAGCCAGCCGGTGCGCCTCGATTTCTTCAACGAGAACCTGTTCTACCACGAGGTGTACATTCCGCCCTACCCGCTGTTCCAGTTCCCACCCTACGAACTGGCGCTGGCTTCCAAGATGGTGGACATTGTGCAAAACGAGAAGCTGGACGTGCTGCACGTACACTACGCCATTCCGCACGCCTCGGCAGCCTACATGGCCAAGCAAATTTTGCTCACCCGCGGTATCCGTATTCCGGTAGTAACCACCCTGCACGGCACCGATATTACCCTGGTGGGCAAGGATGCCAGCTACGAGCCGGTGGTAACCTTCAGTATCAACCAATCGGACGGCGTAACGGCCGTGTCGGCAGATTTGCGCCGCGAAACCTACGAGTACTTCGCCATTGAGAAGGACATTGAGGTAATTCCCAACTTCATCAACCTGGTGCGCTTTCAGAAGCAGGATAAGGGCCACTTCAAGGCGGCCATTGCCCCCAACGGCGAGAAGCTGCTGGTGCACACCAGCAACTTCCGCTCGGTGAAACGGGTGGAAGATGTGGTGCAGATTTTTGCGGGCGTGCGCAAGCAGATTCCGGCCAAGCTGCTGCTGGTAGGCGACGGCCCCGACCGGCCGCGCATCGAAAAGCTTTGCCGCGAAATTGGCTACTGCGACGATATCCGCTTTCTGGGCAAGCTGGAAGCCGTGGAAGAGGTGCTCAGTATTGCCGACTTGTTCCTGATGCCTTCTGAAAAGGAAAGCTTCGGGTTGGCGGCCCTGGAGGCTATGGCCTGCGAGGTACCCGTTATCAGCACCAACGCCGGCGGTATTCCTGAGCTGAATGAGCACGGCCTCACGGGTATGGTCAGTGAAATTGGCGACGTACCCGATATGGTGAAAAACGCCCTCTACGTGCTGGCAGAAGAAAACCTGCCCCGCTTCAAAGCTGCGGCCCGCGCCCACGCCGAAACTTTTGCCGTGGAGCACATTGTACCCCTTTACGAAGCCTGCTACCAGCGCGCCATTGCTACCTCGCTGGCGAGCGTGTAGCCGTTGTCAGGACGAGGCAAAACCGGAGTAACCCGTCCTCTGACCAGCGCAAAACTCCTACATATAGCCAAAAGCCCCTGACGCCAGCACGGACGTCAGGGGCTTTTTCGTTTGTAGTCTGTTGTTCTGGTCACTGACTGCACAGCCGCTCATTACTCCTCATCCGGAGCAGCAGGGGTGGCACTCAGATACGCCATGCCAGTCGTTAGTGCCAACGTGCCCAGAAACAATAGCAGCGTAGTACCAGAGTTACTTTGTCCTGTTTCGTGGCTCCCCATAGCGAGAAACATTCCTCCCCACCAACTGATGAAAGCCATGAACAAGGTAGCGGCACGACTGGGGCGCTTATCAGTTGCGTTGGTTACCAATACCTGCGCCAATAGGCCGATTCCGAGCGGAACACCCACTGCTAGCAGAATAACTCCCCACAACACTGAGCCCATGGAGGCGCCGCTTTTATGCATTTCGGCGTGCGCGGGCACACTCATCAGTGCCCAGACACTACCGGCCGCTACGATGCGTTTGCACTTATGCATCAGAACATAGCTACGGCCTCGCGCTTCACAGCCAGCAGAGCAGCGGCGGTGGGGTCGGGTTGGTTGTCCTGCATGAGGGTTTCCAGTACGCGACGGGCCAGTTCGGGGCCGCGAGCTTCCTGGGGGTTAGGCAGGCTGCGGAACTGGGTGCTTACCAGGTTCACTACGGCTTCCTGCGCCTGCTTCACGGCGGCCCAGGTTTCGGGCTGCATGTACAGCTGCTGGCTGAGGTTGTGCTCCACTTCGGCCCGAATTTCCTGCAGCAGCAGGCGGTGGTAGTCGGCGGCGGGCAGGCCGGCGCTGCTCACGCGCACCAGCAGGTTGTTGGGGCTGATGCGCTCCAGCAGGAGCGTAACGCGCTCCAAGGCTTGCAGGCGCAGAGGCAGGGTAGTTTTGCTGGCTTCCAGGCGCATTTCAATGAGCCGGCGCTGCTGCTCCCGCTCCAGAAACTGCTGGAACAGGTAGTAAATGGCTCCGGCCACGATAAGGGCCGGCAGAATAATTTTGAGTAGGTCGAAGAGGTAGGCGGCAGAATCCATGCGGGAAGAAAGTAGCGTAAAAAAGGCCGTAGGGCAGTAGCCAGGGCCGGCAAAGATACTCCGTGAACCGGAGGGCTCAAGCCGTTGTTATACGACCAAACGCGGCAAACGACCGACGTAGTGTGGCCACCCCGATGCCAACCGGTATCCGGAACTACTACTTGCTTCGTATCTTTGCCGCCTTACTTCTCTAAAGACGAACTCACTATGGCAACGGCCGTTTCCACGAAACTTGCTCCCATCAGCCTCACTTCCCGCGCACTGGAGGAGGTCCGGAATATTCTGATTGAGAAAAATGTGCCCGGCGAGTACGGCCTGCGCGTGGGCGTACAGGGCGGGGGCTGCTCCGGCATGAGCTACCTGCTGGGTTTCGATAAGCCCAAAGACCAGGACGAAACCTTCGACCTGGACGGCGTACTGCTCATCATGGATAAGAAGCATGCCATGTACGTGCTCGGCATGGAGGTTGACTTCCAGGACGGCCTCAATGCCCGGGGATTTGTGTTCAACAACCCCCAGGCCAAAAGCACCTGCGGCTGCGGCTCCTCATTCTCGTCGTAAGCTAGCTGCAACCTGCTGGCAATTGAGTAATGCAAAACAGAAAGCCCCTGGCAGTGTTGCCAGGGGCTTTCTGTTTATACCGGCCCTGGTTTTTAGGCGGGGGTGTTGAGTAAAGCTACCACCGCGGCGGGGTCGTCTACCTCAATGATGAGCTGGTTATACTCATCATGCTCCAGGTCAATGATGACGGCCTTATCGGCATTGTGTACGTCCCAGAAGATACGCCTGTCCTCGTGCAGAAACGTACCGGCAGCTAGCAAGCCCGGAATGTGCGTACCGGGCATGCGCCAGCCCTTCCACCAGCCTTTTAGCACCTCGGCATCCTGGCGGGCGGCGGTAATATGGCTACGCGGAATCTGGAGCTGGCTTTTAAAAGCCCAGAGCTTGTGCAGGCCCCGCACATTAAAATGCACTTCATTATCCTGAATCGATACATCAACCATGCTTGCTTGTGAAATAGTAATGAAGGGAAGAATTTATGGTGGGTAAGATAACAGATTTACAGCTCCAGCAGGTGCCCCTGCTCCGGGAAAATCAGCCGGAGGTGCAGTGTATTGGCTTCCCGTAGCTGCTGGCGAATATCCTTTTCGTTGCCAGCCGTGGGCTTGATATGCGTTATAACAACGGGCAGCCCGCGCACTGCCTCCGGGCCCGCAAGCTGGGCCAGTACGCCCAACTCCTGCAGCAGCAGGGCCGGCGTGAGGTGGCCAAACAATTGTTTTTCCGGCTGGGAGTTGGCGTAGGAAGCCTCCATAAACACCCCCTTGAGCTGCCGGGCTTTCACCAAAGGCGCCACCGCCTCCCACAGCCGGCGGAGGTTGTCGGTTTGCTCCACGGCATCGGCCCCGGTGTCGCCGAGGTAGAGTAGGTAATTACGGCCGCTGCGCACCAGAAACGCGGCACTTTGGGTGGGGCGGCCGTGACTGAGCACGAAGGTTTGCACCTGCAGGGGCGTGTTCTCCACTGGTATTTCCCGGCCCGGCACCAGCTCCCGCAGCTGGTACTTGCCCAACGCGGGTGGGGTACCGCCGGGCCCAAAGTTGGGCCAGGCTCGCCAGTTGAAGTAGTCGTTTTGAATAGTCGTCAGGCAATCAGGCAGGCCGTATATACTTTTGGGAGTGTCGTCGGGGGCATTCAGTAACAGGCCGGCTACGTGGTCGAGGTGGGCGTGGGAAATCAGGTAGGCTTTGATAGTGGTGCGGATGATTTCCCCGGCGGCACCGGTTAATGCCTTGCTGGCCACGGCTTTTTCTACGCCGCCGTACACGGTACCGGCATCCAGACAGACGTAAGCTGGAGAGCCCACCGCCGCCACCAAATACGCCGAGAGGTTGCCCTCTGCCAGCCCACCCTTTACGCCCAGCGGAACAACGGTGAAGGCCGGCTGACTTTTCGTTTGCCCTGTACTGCTCTGGGAATACAGCAGCATTAGCACTACCATGCCGCCCGTAGCCAGTCGGCGCAAACGACAACGCAGGTTATTATTCATCGACATTAGAGGCAGGTACCTCAACAGCTGATTTTTCATTCCACCGCTCCTTGGTTAGCTCAAACCGCACTTCTCCGCTACTGGTGCGGCCGGTAGCTTGCCAGCCCTGACGGTGGTAGAACTCCTCGGCCCGGGTGCCGGGGCTGGTAGTGAGCCAGATGGTATGGTCGGTTTGGGCGAAGTACCAGTTGAGTAGCAGTCGGTGCAGCGTCTTGCCGATACCCTGTTTATCGAAGTTGGGATGCACGAACAGGGCCCAGATGCTATGCTGCTGGGCATCCGCAATGGCAAAACCCACCACCCGGCCCGCTGTTTCGGCCACCCAGCCCCGGCCGCGCTGCGTGAGGTAGGCCCGGTAGTCGGCTTCCGTTACCAGGGCGTGGTTGCGCAGCACATTTTCGCGCACGGCCAAGCGTACTTCCGTTAGGGCCGGAATATCGGCAGGGTGAGCGAGGCGGTACAGCATATGACGGTGGAAGGTAGCCTGTCGGGCCGGTGGAAGCAGGCCCATGTTGTGGCGTCGTTGTTCTGGTGAACCTGACGACAACCGGCCCGACGGCCTGCAGCCGCCGGACCGGGCCGGAAATTATCTATTTCCGCCATAATCCGTTGAGCACAGAACTCCACCACTCCGTTCCAATGCAGCCCACTCCCAACGCCCTCCCCTTCCAGCGTGCCACGCTGATACAGCAGCTCAACACCACGCCCGATTGGGACCTACTGGTAATTGGGGGCGGAGCAACCGGGCTAGGGGTGGCCCTTGACGGACTCAGCCGGGGCTACCGCACGCTGCTGCTGGAGCAAACCGACTTTGCTAAGGGCACCAGCAGCCGCAGCACCAAGCTGGTGCACGGCGGGGTACGCTACCTGGCCCAAGGCGACATTGGGCTGGTACGAGAGGCCTTATACGAGCGGGGCCTGCTGCTGAAAAATGCTCCTCACCTCTGCAAAAATCAGTCGTTTATTATCCCCAGCTACACTTGGTGGGGCGGCCCATTCTACGCTGCCGGCCTGAAGCTGTATGATTTGCTGGCGGGTCGCCTTAGCCTGGGGGCCACGGCCCACATCAGCTCCCAACAAACCCTCCGACGGCTGGGCAACCTGCGGCCGGCCGGGCTGCGGGGCGGCGTGGTATACCAGGATGGGCAGTTTGATGATGCCCGCTTGGCCGTGAATCTGGCCCAAACGGGTATTGAGTTGGGCGGCACCTTGCTCAACCACATGGCTGTAACGGGCCTGCTAAAAAACGCTAAGGGCCAAGTAGAAAGCGTGCGGGCCCTAGATCAGGAAACTGGCCGCACGTACGAGCTCCGCGCCCGGGCCGTGGTAAATGCTACCGGCATTTTCGTGGATGGTATTCGCCAACTGGACCAGCCCGGTACGCCCAAGCTGGTGCAACCCAGCCAGGGTGTACACCTAGTACTGGACAAGTCGTTTCTGCCCGGCGATGATGCGCTGATGATTCCGAAGACCGAGGACGGGCGGGTGCTGTTTGCCGTACCCTGGCACGGGCGCGTGGTGCTGGGCACTACCGATACGCCCCTGGCCGAAGCCCGCGAGGAGCCGCAGGCATTGGAGGAGGAAATCGACTTTATTTTGCGCACGGCGGGCCGATACCTGACCCGGCCGCCCCAGCGCACCGATGTGCTGAGCATGTTTGCCGGTCTCCGCCCGCTAGCAGCTCCGCAGAACGGCTCAGGCAGCACCAAGGAAATTTCGCGCAGCCACAAAATTCTGGTATCCGAAACCGGCCTTATAACTATTACGGGCGGCAAATGGACCACTTACCGCCGTATGGCCCAGGATGTGGTAGACCGGGCTATTAGCTTGGGTAAGTTGCCCAAGGCAGCCAGTAACACCACCGCGCTGCCCGTTCACGGTGCCCGGCCCACCACCGATTTCAGCAGCCATTTTTACGTGTACGGCTCCGACCAACCCCACCTGCTCCAGCTTATGCAGCAGCAACCCGAACTGGCCGAAAAGCTCGACCCCAACTTGGAATTTCGGCGGGCGGAGGTGGTGTGGGCGGCCCGCTACGAAATGGCCCGCACCGTGGAGGATGTGCTGGCGCGCCGTGTGCGGGCACTGTTTCTGGACGTGCGAGCCGCCATTCGGATGTCTCCGGCCGTGGCGGCGCTGCTGGCTCAGGAGCTAGGTTTTGACGAGGCGTGGCAGCGGCAGCAAGTAGCCGATTTCACCGCATTGGCGAAGCATTATTTGCCTTGAACAGGGTTGTCTTTACCGAATCGGTACACAAAGACGCTGCCGCACCGGTTGTGCGCTACCGTCCAGAAGGGAGCCTCAACAGCAGTGTACAATAGGTGCAGCGGCGGCCGTGGGTGAAACGGGCTGGCGGCGCTTGGCGTGGCCTTTTCTACCGGAGGGTATGGGGGTAGCCGATTTCTGTGAGGTCAGATTCCAGCTGCAGCCAGTCCTGAAGCTCATTGTTGAGGGTAAGGGCGGCGGTTTTAGTTAGGGGCTCGTGGTGGTACAGGGCGGCTACGGCTTCTGTTTCCAGGGGCTCCCGCTCGGTTTCGTCGAGGTAGTATTCGTTGGCCCAGTCAGCGTAGGTTGCGGGGTCATTGTCGAAGATATACAGCAATTCTTCCGAGCCGTCTTCCTCGTTTTCTACTACGCCGGTTTGCCAGCCGTGGGCGGGCGTGTACCACGCGCAAAACGTGGTGCCAATGGAATTGACCGGCTCCCCAAAGATAAACTCCTCAAAAGCATCGGGCAGGCCGCGCGTTATCTGGTCCTTGTTGGGCTGGTCGTACTCGTGCAGGAAGCCGTTGATAACGCAGCCCTCGGGCCGGAACAGCACCAGCATCTGGTCGCCCTCCCCGTCGCTCATTTCAAATACGGCCTCGTTTTCGTCCCACTGGGGATTGTAAGTGTAGTAACGAAATTCCGGGTCGGGAGAGTTGATGGCATCCAAGGCGGCCAGAGACACGCACAGGCGCTGCAGGGCGGCCGCGTTGGGAAGCTGGGAAAGGTCGAGAGTGGAAATCATAGACGGGAAAAGTAGGATTGCGGGAGTCCTTGTTAACGGTTGAAACTAGCCTTGATACGTTACATTGGCTTTTTTATTTCTCTTATGCAGCTGTATTCCTACTGGGCCCGGGCCACACTCGATTGCCTTGATGCCGAAGGCGACTCATACCACCTGGTTGCCTACGGGGGCAGCAATGACACCCAGGCTGCCGCCCAGGAGGCCGCCCACCAGTTGCTGCAGATCCGGCAGGCCCGCTTGCTGGGGTCTGGTATTCTGGGAGAATACCCAAGCGGCTCTGCGCCCCTGCGCGAACAGCTGGTTCAACGGGTTCAGAATGCCCAGGGCCGAGAGCTAGGCGCCATTACCCGTAACCGCTACGGTAGCCTCGTGCTGAATGCCCCGACCTTTATGATGCTGGATGTGGACGACCATGACCTGCAGCAGAGCATACAGCGGAAATCGACTGAAATGCCATTCAGCCTCGGCGGGTTTCTGCGTACCCTCTTTAACCCGCCGCCACCGCCGCCGCCCTTGCCCCTGCCCGATGCCCAAGCCCAGTTGCAGATGCGGCTGGCCGCTTGGCTTCAGCTGCATCCCACCTGGAATTTTCGGCTGTACCGCACCCGGCTGGGTTTCCGCATTCTCGTCACGCATCAGCTGCTAAACCCTACTAGTGCGGAAGCCCGGGAAGTATTTGCGGCCATGCCCACCGACAGCCTTTACGTGCGGCTGTGCCAGCAGCAGGGGTGCTACCGTGCCCGCCTGAGCCCCAAGCCCTGGCGCGTGGGCTGGAAGCGTCCGCCCCACCCTTTCCCCTACGATACTGCCGCCCAACGTGTGCAACAGCAGGAATGGGAGCAGCAGTACCACGCCCGGAGCGAGGAATATTCGGTGTGCCAGTGGGTAGGCGAATACGGCAGCGGCCACGTTTGCCCCGAGGCAGCAGTACTGACGGAGCTCCACGATGCCGCCTGCCTGGGCGACAAAAAACTGGCGTAAACCAAGCTCAATACGTTTTGGTCATATCCTGAGGCACTACCACCACGAAATCCGCTTTCTGCTGGTTTTCCTGCGCGAGCTTATCCAGTTGCTCCTGAGCAACCGCACTAATGGTGAGCACCTTCAGTTTTGGGTTCTGCTGGCGCAGGTAGGCCAGAATACCGTCATGGTTGTCGGAGTGGTAGGCGCCGTTGAGGTGAAGCAGCAGGTGGCCTTCGGGGCGGGCTTGGTTGAGAAAGTAGGCCATAGTGGCATCCTTAAGCGCCTGGGCCCGGATGATGTTCTGAGTACCCACTGAGTGGGCCGCGTCGCTCCCGAACATCTTGGCCATGTTCTGGTAGCCGGGTAAGCTGAAATCCACGACCAGCGGCAACGGAGTCAGCCAGGCTTTTTCGGCGGAGGGCAGGGCATCCAGCACCGCTACGCCACCTTTGGCTACCTGGGAAGCGTAGCGGCGCGGCACGTTGGTACCCACCACCCGAAACTTCTGCTGCCGCGCCAGCTGCAGTAGCGGGCGGTAATCAGTAGCGTAGTTGGGCCAGGGGCGGCTGTCGGCTTCAAAGGCTTTATCGTCCAGCTCACCGGTAGTATACTGGTCCACCAGGGGCTGCACGTCCCGCTCAAACATTTCCAGGCCCAGCACCACCTGGCCCTGGCGCAGGCGCAGCAGGTCTTTGGTAAGCTGCAGCTCCAGCCAGTGGGCAATGGGGTCGTTGTGCTGCTCCCCGAAGAACACCACATCGGCCTGGGCCAGCTCCTTCAGCATTTTGTCGTAGCCGGCCGGCTTACCAGCGGCCGTGAACAGGCGGTAAGCCGGCTTGTCCTGGGCGCGTACAGAAAGACTGAGCAGCAGCAGCAGCAGCAGTACCAACGAAAGAAACGGAATACGCATGGCACGAAGATACCGGCTACCCGCGAATCGGAGAGACTTCATAGCCTACAACCAAACTGCCCCGGCACTTTGCGGGTACCGGGGCAGTTGCAGCGCAGTCTGAGGGGAATATAACTAGCCTTTATAGAACAGCCACTTCGACAGCTCACCGTACGTCACCTTCTTGCCGTACATCAGGATGCCCACGCGGTAGATGCGGGCGGCTAGCCAGATGGTACCCACGAAGCCCACAATCAGCAGCAGCATGGAGAGGCCCAGCTGCCACATGGGCACTCCCCCGAATGGCAGGCGCATCATCATGGCAATAGGGGAAGTCAGCGGGAACATCGACATCCAGAAGGCCACCTGCCCATTGGGGTTGGTAGTGAGCGTGGCCTGGGCTACCACAAAGGTGAGTACCAGCGGCATGGTCACGGGCATCATAAACTGCTGGGTATCGGTTTCACTGTCTACGGCCGAGCCGATGGCCCCAAACAATGCCCCGTAGAACAGGTAGCCGCCCAGGAAGTAGAACAGGAAGCAGCCGACAATTAACGGCACATTGATATCGGCATTCTTCAGTGCCTGAATCATCTCATTGCCCTCTTTCTTGGTTTCCTTGGCCTTCACGGTAGCCACATTGCCAGCCGCCGTGTTTACGCGCTCCACTTGGTTCTGCGCTATTTTATCAGGACTTATGGAACCGGCAACCACCGACGTAATTCCGAGGGACAACACCACCCACAGGGCCAGCTGCGTGAAGCCTACCCCGGCAATACCCAATACTTTGCCCATCATCAACTCAAAGGGCTTCACCGAGGAAATAACCACCTCCACAATGCGGTTGGTTTTCTCCTCCATCACCCCGCGCATAATCTGGATGCCGTAGATGAAGATGAACATGTAAATCAGGAAGCCGCATATGTACGCCACCCCGGTGCTTACGCCCGTGCTGGAACTCCGCTCCCCATCGTCGCTGAGGCTGATGGTTTGCAGGTCTACGTCAGCCTTCATGGTGTTGAGCACTGCTTGGTCAAGGCCGGCCTTTTTGAGGCGTTGGGCTTCCACGGCATTTTCTACGGAACGCTCAATATCCCGCTGCAACGATATTCCCAGCCCCTTGCGGGAGAATACCTGAAAGCCTTCAGGGTTGGCCATGTCCAGCTTGGGCACGTACAGGAGGGCATCGTATTTGGCCTTGTTGAATTCGGCTTTAGCGGCCGGCAAATCGGCGGATACGCGGGTGAAGCTGATGTCGTCCTTGGCATCGGGCAGCTTATCCGTGAACAGGCCACCGGCATCGGCTACGGCCACCACCTTGCCATTATCCGACATGGTGGCAATGAGTACGGGTACGGCGAAGATGGCAGCCGTAATGAGCGGCCCCAGCAACGACATAATGATAAAGCTCTTTTTGCGCACCCGGGTCAGGTATTCGCGCTGGGCAATCAGCCAGGTTTTCGACATAATCAGGAGAGTTTCAGAAGGAGAATGGGTAGCCGCCCGCCTTACACCAGCGCGCCATCGGTTTCGGGCACATAGTCGGGCTGGGTTTCGCGCACCCGCCGGATAAAGATGTCGTTGATGCTCGGAATCATCTCCCGGAAGGCGTGCACCTCCACGTTGCCTGGTCCGATGAGGTAGCGGAGCAAATCGTTAGGGGTGGTCCCGGCGTGCAGCTTAATGATATCGTAGAAATGGCCATTCTCCCGCTCCTGATGCTTTACCACCTCAAAATCGGGGTGGATAATCATGGGGCGGCCCATGCCTTCTACCTCGTACGTTTGGGTGCGGTAGGCGTCGCGCACTTGGCGCACGGGGCCGTCCAGCACTTTTTTCGAGCGGTTGATGAGGGCAATATGGTCGCACATTTCCTCCACCGATTCCATGCGGTGCGTGGAGAAGATAATGCTGGCGCCCCGGTCGCGCATGGCCAATATTTCGTCCTTGAGCAGGTTGGCGTTGATGGGGTCGAAGCCGGAGAAGGGCTCATCCAGAATTACCAGCTCGGGCTCGTGCACTACGGTGGCAATAAACTGCACCTTCTGCTGCATGCCCTTGCTCAGGTCCTCAATGTTCTTGTCGGCCCACGACTTAATATCGAAGCGCTCCAGCCAGTTCTTGATTTTCAGGCGGGCCTCGTCCTTATGAATACCCTTTAGCTGGGCCAGGTACATCAGCTGCTCCCCTACTTTCATCTTCTTGTAGAGCCCCCGCTCCTCGGGCAGGTAGCCAATGCGGCCAATGTGCGAAGGGTTAAGCTTCTCGCCCCGGAACAGCACTTCCCCCGCATCGGCCCCGGTTATCTGGGTGATAATGCGAATAAGCGACGTTTTACCGGCTCCGTTAGGACCTAGCAGGCCGAAGATGGAACCATCGGGCACTGAAAGGCTTACGCCATCGAGGGCCGTATGCGCGGCGTAGTACTTGCGTACGTCGCGCACTTCGAGGATAGGTGGTTTCATAGCGCAGAAAGACAGGTAGGTTGTTGCTGTAATATTACAGGAAGCCAATAAAGGCGCCGCCGAAATTCCAACCAACCGGCATTTTGGTAGCCTGAACTGTCGGAAATGACGCCTGAACGGGAGCTACTCCACGGTTTCCAGTTCCCGCAGGGCCGCTTCCAGCTGACGCAAGGGCTGACCATAGCGGCGCTGTTGCCGCTCATACCCAACCGCTATGAGCAACCCCAAAGCCAGTAGGCACAAGCAGGCCAGCACAGTGCGCTCTGGATCTAAGGACTGCGTGAAGGGCGGCCAACTTATACTATTTCGTTTGGCGTAACCAACACACAGCGCTAAACTGGTACAGAAAAATACTCCAGCCCAAGTGTATAAATTCATCAGCCGCCGCAATTTGTTAATCATCACCCGGAGTTGATTAGCAGCAGTATCCGCCCCGGTCCGCAATCCTTTAACAATTCGGTGGCGCTGCCACGTATCCCACATCACGTACAAAATCATACTTCCAACCAGCACCAAAAGCGCGCTTCGAATTTCGGCCCATTGCGAGTAATGCTTCGTAAGGCTGAATACATTACTCACGTTTAGGATACTGACCCACCACAGCATGCGCACATCGCGACGCACAGCCTGTTGCAACTGCGCCAACGGGCTTTTGTTAGTATGATCTAGCAACTGTTGCAACTCAGCAGCAGTAGTGGCGGCTGGGCTTTCCAGCGACGCCCCCTCCTGCCATTTCCGGCGAAAATCATCGAGTTCCATCAGGTAGTGAGAGGCAAAAGTTGGCGAAGCTTGTCCTGCACGCGGTGCATTTTCACGCGCACATTATTCTGGGTGATGCCGAGAATATCGGCCATTTCCTCGTAGGTGCGCTCCTCCAGGTAGAGTAGCACAAAGGCCTTTTCCACGTCGGATAGCTGCTCAATGGCCCGGTATAGGTGAGCCAGGTCGTCAGCGTCGGGGCAATCGGGGGGCGGGGTCGGCACCTCAGGCGGGGCCGCCCCACCAAAGCGGGCCGGCGTGGGGGCACGGGTGCGGCGGCGCAGGTCAGTAATGGCCACATTCAGCGCCACCCGGTACAGCCAGGTGCTCACTTTAGCAACTCCCGGCCGGTACTGCGGCCAGGCCTGCCATAGCTGCAGCACTATTTCCTGGTACAAATCCTGTCGCTCTTCCGCATCGGGGCAATACAGGCGTGCTACCCGCCGCAGCAAGGGCTGGTGCTCGTTTAGCAGACGCAGAAAATCTGGAGAGGCGGCAGACATACGGTGGAGAAGTTTGCCGGATATATCGGCAAACAGGCGGCGGCATTACAGCGGGCGGCAACTATTTTTCACCTGCTTAACCGGCCACCGGTCCGACGGCGCAGCCGTCCGGTCGATTTGCTGCGTGCTGACGGCCAAACGATGACGTAGCAGCGGCCCCGCATAACAACCGGTCGGACGGCTGCGTCATCGGACCGGAACCTGGTTATGCAATCCGGTAGTCCCCGTCCGACACAAGCTAAAGCTTGTGCCACAAAAAAGCCCGCTCCCCTAGACAGGGAAGCGGGCTAGAATTATTCGTGAAATCCGATAAATCCGGCTAAATCCGTGATTATTGGAAGTACTCCTTCACTTTTTCGAAGAAGCCCTTCTCGTTTTTGCCGGGGTTGGGCGTGAAGTTGCGGGCGTCGCGGAGCTTTTCCAGCAGCTCCCGCTCTTCGTTGGTCACGTTTTTGGGCGTCCACACGCTGAGATGAATCAGCTGGTCGCCGCGGCCGTAGCCATTGATGTCCTTGATACCCTTACCGCGCAGACGCAGGATCTTGCCGGGCTGGGTGCCGGGGTCCACCTTGATTTTCACCTTGCCCTCGATGGTAGGCACTTCAATGCTGGCACCCAAGGCGGCATCCACGAACGAGATATACTGCTCGAACATAATGTTGTTCCCATCCCGCTTCAACGACTCGTGCGGCTCCTCCTCAATCTGAATGAGCAGGTCGCCGGGCACGCCGCCACGCTCCGGGAAGTTGCCTTTGCCGTTCATGCTGAGCTGCATGCCCTCAGCCACCCCCGCCGGAATATTGATCGGAATAACCTCCTCGTGCAGTTGGCGGCCGTCGCCGTGGCAGGTGTCGCACTTGCTGGTTACTACTTTGCCCTCGCCCTCACAGGTGGGGCAGGTGCTGGCGCTTACCATCTGGCCGAGCATGGTGTTTACCACGCGCTTCACCTGGCCCTGTCCTTGGCAGGTACCGCAGGTTTTGAGGTCGGTACCGTTTTTGGCACCGGTACCCGAGCAGGTGTTGCAGGCTACGTAGCGCTTCACCTTGATCTTTTTCTCAACGCCGTTGGCTACTTCCTCCAGGTCCAGCTTCAGCTTGATGCGTAGGTTGGAGCCCTTGCGCACGCGCCGACCCTGGCCCCGCCCGCCTCCGAAGAAGCTCTCGAAGCCACCACCTCCGCCGCCACCACCGAAGATGTCGCCGAAATGACTGAAGATGTCCTCCATGCTGGGGCCACCGCCGTTGCCACCCATGCCCTGGTGCCCGTACTGGTCGTAGCGGGCGCGCTTGTTGGCATCGGAAAGCGCCTCGTAGGCCTCCGCTGCTTCCTTGAACTTATCCTCGGCCGTGGGGTCGTCGGGGTTTTTATCGGGGTGGTATTTGATAGCCAGCTTGCGGTAAGCCGACTTCAACTCATCCGCCGACGCGCTTTTGGCTACGCCCAACACCTCGTAATAATCTCGCTTCGTTGCCATGGTTGGTAATGTACTTCGTCAAGTATGCAGAGGCGCGGCCGAGGCATCTCGCACACCAACGTAAATGGGTTACTTCTAAACGGTGCCACGCGAGATGCCTCGGCTGCGCCTCTGCGCGGCATTCTTTCTACTTACTGGCCCAGCACCACCTTGGCGTGACGGATTACCTTGTCGCCGAGGTAATAGCCCTTCTCTACTTCATCCACAATCTTGCCCTTCAAGTCTTCCGTCGGGGCCGGAATCTGGGTAATGGCCTCGTGCAGCTCCGGGTCGAAGGCACCACCTTTAACCTCCATGGTAACAAGGCCCTTTTGCGTCAGGGTCTTGTTGAGCTTGTTGTAGATGATGTCCACACTCTCGCGCACGGTGCCAGCATCTTCCGTCTCCTTGGTATGGTGGCGGGCCCGGTCAAAATCATCGAGCACCGGCAGCAGAGACACCATCAGCTCCTGGTTAGCAGTTTTAAACAAGTCGGCGCGCTCCTTGGTGGTGCGGCGCTTATAGTTCTCAAACTCAGCGGCCAGGCGCAGGTACTTGTCCTTCAGGTCGGCCAGCTCGGCTTCGGTCTTGGAGCCAGCGGCACCTTCCAGGGTTTCGGCAGCAGCGGTAGTTTCTTCGGTCGTTTCGCCAGCCGTGAGGTCGGCATCTACCGACAGGTTGTCGTCCTGGGGCAGGTTGTTATCGTCAGCCATCTTGTTGAATATTCGTCGGAATGGGTTTTTCACAGGATTCGCCGTTGGGCCAGCAACAGGGCGCAAGGAGTTTGCCAAAGGCACGGCGGCTGTCAGTTTGACACGGAAAACTATAAACGAGCTACCGTTGGTTCATTCATGACCGTGGTAATATCTTGGCAGCCGACTTACCATCTTGCTATATGCCTCTCTCTTTTTCGCAAACGCAATGGAATGAACTAGCTCAAAGATTTCCATTCGGCACCACCATACACGGCATAATTGTACATGTGGCGCGTTTCGGCGTTTTCGTGCAGGTTGATGAGTTTCCCGACGTAAACGCCCTGCTGGAAATAATTCATATGCCTTATACCCAGGCAGAACCATCTGCAGAACCATTTCACCCACTTAGCCATCCGGATCAATACCCAGCCACAGGCTCCCGCATCGAAGCGCTAATCTTAGGTTGGTCAGAAAAACCCGGCGACGTGCGACTTACTCAGCTTATCTACAACCAAGATGCTTCAGTATGAGTGCATCTCAGCTATAAACCTAGTTACGTACCACTACTACGCCTGCGCGTGCAACGCCTCCCAAATCAGGTCCTTCAGCTTCTGGATATTCTTGTTGGTGAGGCTGGAAATGAACACTGTCGGTAAGTCCGTGGGCAGCGACGTGCGGATTTCTTCTTCCAGCTCCTCGTCCAGCATGTCGGATTTGGTGACGGCCAGCAGGCGGCGCTTCTCCAATAGCTCGGGGTTGAACTGCTCCAACTCGTTGAGCAACACACCGTACTCGGCATTGATGTCGGGCGAGTCGCAGCTGATCATGAATAGCAGGATGGAGTTCCGCTCGATGTGGCGCAGGAAGCGGGTGCCCAGTCCTTTACCTTCAGCCGCGCCCTCAATGATACCTGGAATATCGGCCATCACGAAGGATTTGTAGTCGCGGTAGGCCACTACGCCCAGGTTAGGCGTGAGGGTGGTAAAGGCGTAGTCGGCAATTTTGGGTTTAGCCGCCGATACTACCGAGAGCAGCGTGCTTTTGCCAGCGTTGGGCAAGCCTACCAAGCCCACATCGGCCAGCAGCTTCAACTCCAGAATCACCCACTCATCAATGCCCGGCTCGCCAGGTTGGGCGTATTGCGGGGCTTGGTTGGTAGCGGACTTAAAATGGTCGTTGCCGAGGCCGCCCCGCCCGCCGGGCGTGAGGATCAGGCGCTGCCCGTCTTCGGTAATTTCTAGCTTTTTTTCGCCCGTTTCCGCGTCGCGGGCCACGGTACCCAGAGGCACCTGAATGATGATATCCTCGCCCTGTTTGCCGGAGCGCAGGTTTTCGCCGCCGTTTTCGCCGGCCTGGGCAATCAGGTGTTTCTGGTACTGCAGGTGCAGCAGCGTCCAGAGCTGGGAGCTGCCCTCCAAGATAATGTGGCCGCCCCGGCCACCGTCGCCACCATCTGGACCGCCGTTGGGCAGGCCCTTGGCCCGGAAAAAGTGGTGCGAACCCGCCCCACCCTTACCCGAGCGGCAATTGATTTTGACGTAGTCGATAAAATTATTGGAAGCCACTTTGTTTCAATTAAAAATTGAGAATTAAAAATTAAGAATGGGGACGGTCTTAATTTTTAATCAGGATGCGTAAAAACGACTGTCATCCTGAGCACAGCGAAGGACCTTGTCTACAGCAGACGAATTTCGTGCTGACGGGAGAAGGTCCTTCGCTGTGCTCAGGATGACAGATGGTTCTGCCACTACCCAGGCGGGTAGCAGCGGCAAAGTTACGCTTTTACTTCGTCGGTTGCTTGGCGGCTTCCTTCCGTGGTAGCAGGCTGGTGCTCGTCCAGAATAGTGCAGATCTGCCCAAAGATGTCTTCAATGGCTCCAATACCGTTCAGGGCGTGAAATTTCTGCTGGCTGGCGTAGTAGCCGGCTACCTGGGCCGTTTCGGTGTTGTACACCGTTACGCGCTTACGAATTTTGGTCTCGTCCTGGTCATCGGGGCGGCCGGAGGTTTTGCCCCGTTCCAGCAGGCGCTTCACCAGCTCTTCTTCGGCTACTTCCAAGGCCACCATGCACGACACCTTGGTTTCATGCTCGGCCAGTAGCTGATCGAGACTTTCGGCCTGTGGCACAGTACGCGGGAACCCATCGAAAATGAAGCCGGAGGCCTGTTTGTTGTCTTTCAGTGCCGAGCCAATCATGCCAATTACCACTTCATCGGGCACCAACAGGCCTTCATCCATGAGTTGCTTGGCACGCAGGCCCAGCTCGGTACCCTGCGAAATCTGGGCGCGCAGTAGGTCGCCGGTGGAAAGATGCACCAGATTGTAGCGGGCAATAAGCTTCTGGCTTTGCGTTCCTTTGCCGGCGCCGGGCGGGCCGAAGAGCACGAGATTCAGCATGAGTAGCGGGGAGTTACGCGAGGAAGGGGAAACAGGTGGGTTTGGGAAAGATAAGCAAGGAATGGGAAAGCCTTTACGCGAACCAGCGAATTATAGCCGGGAGCCAGGACTAAACTGCCTTGTACACATTGGGGTAATTACGGCCCAGCCCGTCAAAATCAAGGCCGTAGCCCACAATAAAGTCATTGGGAATGCTCAGGCCCACGTAGCGGAGCGACAATTCCTGCTGCAGGCACTCGGGCTTCAAAAACAGCGTGGCAACTTCCAGGGAAGCGGGCTGCTGGCTGCCCAGCGTATCGAGCAGCATGCGCATGGTGTGGCCGGTGTCCACAATATCCTCCACAATTACCACGTGGCGGCCCCGCAAGTCTTCCGTAAGGCCGAGTACTTCTTTTACCTCACCAGTGCTATTGGTACCCTGGTAAGAAGCCACCCGAATAAAGCAGACTTCACACGGCAGGTTTACTTCCTTGAGCAAATCGGCGGCAAACATAAAGGAGCCGTTCAGCACCACTACAAATATCACCGGCTGGCCGGTGTACTCCTGGTTGAGTTGCGTGGCTACCTGTTTGATGGCGGCCTGAAGCTCCGCAGCTGACAAGTAAGGTTCAAACTGTTTGTTGTGCAGCGAAATATGGTCCGGGTTCATCCGTTTGGGGTTAGGCCGTGGGTGAGCGGGCGGGCAAAGGTAGCAGAAAAAAGCCGCCTCCCGGGTAGGAAGCGGCTTCTTCAGTTGGTAGTTGCTAGGTGTCAGTTGTTCGTTGTTCACTACTTGTTCTGCATCCCTGAAGGCGTCCATCTATCAACTGTCAACGAACAACTGATAACTACTAACTCATTTACCCAGCAGCACTTGTACTGCGTGGGTGGCCCGCTGGGTTACATCGGCATATTTGACTTTGGGGCGTACGGCCTCCTCGGTTTTGCGCTGCCACTGCGGGGCTGGATGCTGGGCCACGCCCCGCTCGGGGGCGGCAATGTGGGGCGCAATAACCAAGGATACAATACTCATGAGCTTGATGAGGATATTCATGCTGGGGCCGGAAGTATCCTTGAACGGGTCCCCTACCGTGTCGCCCGTAACAGAAGCTTTGTGGGCCTCCGAGCCTTTGTAGTGGGTTTCGCCGTCAATCTGCACCCCTTTCTCAAACGACTTCTTGGCGTTGTCCCAGGCCCCGCCGGCGTTGCTCTGGAACATGGCCATCAGCACCCCCGATACGGTTACCCCGGCCAGGGTACCGCCCAGCACTTCCGGCCCGAAGGCAAAGCCCACCAGTACCGGCACCACGAGGGCAATGGCGCCGGGCAGCATCATCTCCCGAATGGCCGCCTGAGTAGAAATAGCCACGCACTTCTCGTACTCCGGCCGGCCAGTGCCCTCCATTATACCCGGAATTTCGCGGAACTGCCGGCGCACCTCCTGCACCATAGCCATGGCCGCCCGCCCCACAGCCGCAATAGCCAGGGCCGAGAAGATAAACGGAATCATGGCGCCCACGAACAGCCCGCCCAGCACCCGGGCATTGCTGATATCAATGGCGTTGATGTTGGCGGTACCCATAAAGGCGGCAAACAGGGCCAAGGAAGTTAAGGCGGCAGAGGCAATGGCGAACCCCTTGCCGGTAGCAGCAGTAGTATTACCCACGGCATCCAGAATATCGGTCCGCTCCCGCACTTCCTTGGGTAGCTCGCTCATTTCGGCAATACCACCGGCGTTATCGGCAATAGGCCCGAAGGCATCAATGGCCAACTGCATGGCCGTAGTTGCCATCATACCGGCCGCCGCAATGGCTACCCCGTACAGGCCGGCACACTCAAAGCTAAGGATGATGCCGGCCGCCAGCACGATAATGGGCAGCACGGTGCTTTCCATGCCCACAGCCAGCCCACCAATAACGGTGGTGGCGTGGCCAGTGCTACTTTGGCGCACAATACTCAGCACCGGCCGCTTGCCCATGGCCGTGTAATACTCGGTGATGATACTCATGAGCGTACCAACTACCAAGCCCACCAACACGGCATAAAACACGTTCATGGAGCTGAAGGTGATACCCCGGATGGTTAGGTCCTCGGTGGGCAGCATCCAGCGGATGATAAAGAACGAAGCCGCCGCCGATACCAGCACCGACACGTAGTTGCCCAAGTTGAGCGCGCTCTGCACGTTGCCCCCTTCCTTCACTCGCACGCACAGAATGCCAATGAGTGAGGCCACAATGCCCATACCCGCAATGGCCATGGGCAAAAGGATAGGCGAAAGTCCCTGAAACTGGTCGCCGCGGGCTACTACTTCTCTTCCCAGCACCATAGTAGCCAGGATGGTAGCTACGTAGGAGCCGAACAGGTCAGCACCCATACCGGCCACGTCGCCCACGTTATCACCCACGTTGTCGGCAATGGTGGCGGGGTTACGGGGGTCATCCTCGGGAATGCCGGCTTCTACTTTGCCCACTAGGTCCGCCCCTACATCCGCCGCTTTGGTATAGATACCACCACCTACCCGGGCAAACAGGGCAATGCTTTCGGCCCCCAGCGAAAAGCCAGTGAGCACCTCCAAGGCCGTTTCCATTTCAATGCCGTTGGCCGAACCGTTTCTGCTGACTACGAACATCTGGTAGAACACCAGAAACAACGAGCCCAGGCCCAATACTGCCAGCCCAGCCACGCCCATCCCCATTACCGAGCCACCCGAAAACGACACGCTCAGGGCCCGGCTCAGGGAGGTACGGGCAGCCTGGGCTGTACGCACGTTGGCCTTGGTGGCAATCTTCATCCCAACAAAACCCGCCAGCGCCGAAAAAACCGCCCCAATCAGGAACGCCAGCACAATTACTGGGCTGGATTTTTCGCCGGTACTGCCCAGGTAGAACAGAAACGCACTGGCTATCAGGCCAAAAATGGCCAGCACCTTGTACTCGGCCCGCAGAAAGGCAATGGCCCCGTCGGCAATGTAGCCGGCAATTGTGCGCATCCGCTCGTCACCGGCATCCTGCCGACTCACCCAGCCCGCGCGCAGCCAAGTGTAGAGCAACGCCAGCACACCCAAGGCCGGCACTACGTAGAGAATGTTCGTCATAAACGGTGGGAACAGGGAGTTAGGGTTAGAAGAGACAAGAACGATTGGGCGAGTAAAATAGAGTTTATTCCCTAATAACCAGCCGTTTCCTTCTAACCCAGTACACGCGGAGCGGCTGATTCCGCAATAGCCCTAGAACCAGCCGCTCTGCGCGCCGCTCATTTCCCTTTCCCTACAACTCGCGCATCAGCACCTGGTACAAGGCTAGCATGCTTGCTATGTCACGTTTATCCACGATTTCGTGGGGCGTGTGCACATTGTCTTCGGGGGCTCCAATGAAGCACCAGTCCCAGGGCTGGGCACCATGTTGCAGTTCTTTCGCGTCGGAGCCGCCGCTGCCTTCCACCTCCAGTTGGTGGGGCACGCTGGCGGCCTCGGCAATGCGCCGGATACGCTCCACGTAGCTTCGGCGCGGAATCAGGGAGTCGCGGAGAGAAATGACCACGCCCTGGCCCGGATGCACTCCTTCAGTCACCCAGGTAATATCCGAAATCAGGGCCTGCCGCACGCCGTAGTGCTCGTAGATGTACTTAGCCAGGTAGGCTACTGAGCCGCCGCCGTGCTCTTCCCAGCAGCTAAACACCACAACCCCGTTTTCCAGCGTTTCGCAGAGGCCCAAGGCATTCCACACTCCCAGGCGGTTATCCAGGTAGCAGCTTTGCACGGTGGTAGCCGTTTCCCGAAAGTCGCAGCGGAAGGTCAGCTCCGTTCCGCGCTCAATTTCCCGGTGGTAGTCGTAGCTGAGCGCTTTGGTATTCTCGTCTACCACTAATGTACACGCAATGTCCCCTTGCGCATCTCGGCCAACCAATTCGCACCCAGTTGCCGCATCGGGCCCACCAATACGCACCAACTGCCGGCCGTAGCGCACCGTAAATCCGATACTATCGAGGTGGGCAAACACGGCCGTACGCGGCTTTCCAAATACTAGAATAATGCAATCCTGGAACTCTCCCCCCGCCAGCACGGTTGGCTGAATGCGCCACTGCTGCTGGTGCTGCTGAATGTAGTGGAGTAGGTATTCTGTCAGGGGTGCTTCATTGCCGGAGGGTGCATGAATCTGGCAAAGTGCTTGTAAAAGCTGCATATAGCGTATATTATTTGTCCAAAACTAGGACAAATGTTCTACTTTAGCCTCTTGAATGGGCGGTGTAGAGCAGGCCATAGTCAGTGTGTAAAACCGCCATTAGTGTGTACCTATGCTTCCACGTTTTCAATTTATCCTATTGCTGATTCTTGGGCTACCGCTGGTAGCGTGGGCGCAGCAGCCGGATACTACTCGCCCCCCTGCCCTACCGGATACGGTACAGCAGGTGCGCCTGGAAAACGTAGATGTAGCTCCCGCCGCCGTTGATACCAAAAGCTGGCTACTGCTGGACAAGGACATTCAGACGGAGCTAGAAGGGGCGGTATTCAACCTCTACAACTTTAAGTATGACAAGGCTGAGCGGCAGTTCCGGAGCCTACGCCGCCGCTACCCCAACCACCCCATGCCCTATTTTCTGCTGGGGCTGAGTACGTGGTGGAAAATCATGCCTTCCGGCATTCAAACCACGCTCTACGACAAGCAGTTTTTTGCCTACATGGATACCACCATTGCCAAGGGGGAGGCCATGTACAAGGCGGATAGCAAAAACTACGAGGCCTGTTTTTTCCTGGCCGCCGGCTACGGCTTCGACGGCCGCCTGCACGCCGAGCGGCACGACTGGCGCAAGGCCACCGTCAGCGCCAAACGCGCCCTCGATTATCTCGACAAAAGCAAAGAGGCCAACGGTCTGAGCCCCGAGTTTCTGTTCGGGCAGGCACTGTTCAACTATTACGCCGTCTGGATTCCTGATAACTACCCCTTGCTCAAGCCAGTATTGCTGTTTTTCCCGAAAGGCAATAAGCAGCTCGGCCTGCAACAACTGCGCAACGTGGCCGACAACGGCTTTTATGTGGGTCCGGAAGCGCGCGTTTTCCTGATGCGGATTTTGCTGAACGAGGAAGACAAGCCCGAGCAGGCCATGCCCTTGGCGCGTTACCTGGCCACCACCTACCCTGACAACGGATACTTCCAACGCATCTACGCCAATATCTGCTTCCGGCAGGGCGAGTTACGCGAGTGTGAGCGAGTAAGCCGGGATATTCTGGACAAGCTTAACCGTGGCCTACCCGGCTACGAAGCAAATAGCGGCCGGTACGCCACTTTCTTTCTGGGCTACCTCATGCAGACCCGCTACAAGGATGCCAAGAAGGCCAAGGAGTATTACCAGCGCTGCATCGTATTCGCTGAGCAGAACGGAGAAACCAAGTATGGCTTTTACGTGTTTGCCAACCTGGGCTTAGCTCGCCTGGCCGATAAAGCGAAAGATGCGGCCGCCGCTCAACGCCACTACGCTGTGGTACTGGACAAATCCGATAAAAAGTCGGAGCAGTATCAGGAAGCCAAAGCCTACCTGAAAGCCAAGCCCAAGAAGTAACACAACATTGCCATGGAACTGAAGGACCTATTTCTGACGCCTCTGTACCTGGGCCTGTTTTATGGGTTGGCATTTGCTCTACGTAAACGCTTTACCAATCCGCTCACCCGTAAGTATTTTATCCCCGCCTTATCAGTAAAGTTTCTGGGAGCTATAGGTCTGGGCCTTGTATACCAGTTCTATTACGGTGGAGGTGATACGTTCAATTATTTCAGTCACGTAAGTACAGTACACAGTTCACTGTCAGATTCATTTAGCATCTGGCTCCGGCTGTTACAGGCACCAGAAATTCCTGACGGCGACATGCTGCGCTATACAGGCCGCATGTATTGGTATAAAGCCCCCACAGAATATTTCGTAGTCAAAGTAGCTAGTATATGTTCGTTGTTCTGCTTTAACTCGTATGCCGTCATCGGGCTGTGCTTTGCTTTCATCAGCTTTGCGGGCATGTGGGCGATGTACGTTACATTTCTACGCATTTATCCGCTTGCCTATAAGAAGTTTGCCATTGCTGTTTTCTTTCTGCCGTCTGTGTTCTTCTGGGGCTCCGGCCTTATGAAAGACTCCTTGTGTATTGGGGCGCTGGGTTGGACGTTTTATGGCTTCTACCATGTCTTCATTGCCAAAAAGAATGTAGTGACCGGCATAGCATTGGGCGCCTTGGGAGCTTATGTTCTCATGTCGGTTAAAGTATACATCCTGCTTTCGTTCATGCCTCCGGCTCTCCTGTGGGTGTTTAACGAGAACAGCCAACGCATCAAATCCGCAGCTTTGCGCTTGGCTTTGAAACCACTTTTCTTGTTATTAGGAGCGGGGGCGGGTTACCTTGGTGCTACCGGGCTTACCGCTGGCGATGAGAAGTACGACGTAGAAAAAATCGGTGAACGTACCAAGATCAACCAAGAGTACCTGACCAATTTTGCAGCCAATGGTTCCGCCTATAGTATAGGCGAGTTTGATGGTAGTGCTTCTTCCATGCTAAAGGTTGCACCACAGGCCATTGTAGTTTCTATTTTTCGGCCATTCTTATTCGAAGTTCGCAACCCTGTAATGCTGCTTTCAGCATTAGAGGCCTCACTTTTTATCTGGCTGACTGTTTCATTGCTCTACAAAACTGGTCTGCTGAAAGGCTTGGGGCTAATTGCAAGCACACCATTAATACTGTTTAGCTTTTTGTTTTCTATAGTATTTGCAATTGGAGTAGGCATTAATAGTGGGAATTTCGGTACACTGGTACGGTATAAAATTCCGCTGATGCCTTTCTATTTGGCGGGCTTGTATATGTTACAAGCCAAAGCTGCTGAGAGCCGCCGTAAATTCAAGCGCCCTATCCGGCTTCAAGCGAATAGCCCCAGAAAATTGGGCCAATTAGCAACCACTGAGTAACGGTCAACTATGGTTTGCCGGGCGTTCTGACCTAGCTCTGTTCGCAGAGCAGGCGTCTGTAGCAGGCGGCGTAAGGCTAGCTCCCACTCCTCTGGCGTAGTGCACACGTAGCCGTTGTACCCATCTACAACCACTTCCGTATTCATTCCTACCGGCGACACTAGAGCAGGCTCTCCCAAAGCCATGTACTGCAAGGCTTTGAACGCGCATTTGCCTTTTGCCCACAAATCATCTTCCAATGGCATCAGGCCAACGTGGAAACCCAACAGGTCAGCTATTTCCGTCTCCTTTCGCCAGGGTTGAAATACTAGGCTACGCAACGGCAGTTGGGGAGGCTCATTGGAAATTACCCGAAATTCAAACTCGAACTCATGTTCCAACCGGGCCAGAACCGGCACCACCTGCTCTAGGTATTTCAGAGTCGAGTGCGTACCCGTCCACCCAATTACCAACGGCCCAGGTTGCTGCTGGTTGCGCACTTGGTTATGCAGATGCTCTGTATCAATGGTAGTAGGGTTTACCACGGCATTGGCGTTGAATTGCCGGGCATAGTTGCGTAGATAGGTATTGCCGCAGCTCACTTTGTAAGCCCAACGGCAGATACTACCCACCTTATGGTGCCACTTTACCCCGGCCACAATGCTGTTGGCTGCCGAAGTGTTAGGAATCCATATGGCATCATCAAAGTCATAGATAATACGCTTTCTAAAGACCTTGGCAATCATCCACTCGAAGATAGGCGGCCCGATAGGCGAAGCCTCCCGGTGAATAAAAACGTAGTCAGCACGAGGTACGGCAGCCAGCAGCAGAAACCGCCGCAGGAAACCGCCAATAATACCCAGAGCCTTACGCAAGGTGTGACCGGGTTTGTAAAGAATGACCCAAGTGTCTTCGGAAACAAACGATTCCAACTGGTAATTGTGCCCCTCCGCAGTCAGGAACTGAAGATATTGCTCGAATCGAAAACGTTGGGAAGGAGCTTTGCCGGGAGGATACGGCACTAGGAACAGAATGTGCATAAGCCAGCTTTAACGTAGCACGAGACAACTACATCTTGCTAAGTAAAGGTACTATATACGAATTTAATGCAGGGGTACCATACGCCCTAGCACGCCGTCCGCTTTTACTGAACTACCTCGCACTCCCCCAAAATCAGCTAGTGAATACTCCTGAAAACCCTGGCAAGCGGCCGCATGCAGCCTCCATCTTCAGGGAATTGGAAGTGGAAACGTCGTTATTCCCACAGGCTCAAAAGCTCTGAGTAAATGAGTACGTATCGTTGCTGATGCATGGGCTGTTTCTGCAGTATACTGCCGCCCCAACCCAAACGAATAGCAGCCGCAGTAGAAAGCCAGCCAGTAACTGCGCCGGTACTATGTAAGGCGTCAGGCGGTGCGTTGGGCGAAATGGGTCAGCAGGCGAAGAAATAGTGGCCACAACGGAAGGATTACGCGAATAGAAATGAGCTAGAATGCATCAACTAGATAATCGCCGGCTGATAGAATGCTAAAATGGCCTGCGTAGTGCGGTCCTGTTGCTCTTCGCTCAGTTCATAGTATAGCGGCAGCCTGATCAGGCAATTAGTGTAATGGTCGGACCAAGGCAATACCCGGCCGTCATGCTTCCCGGCGTAGAATGGGCTAGTATGCAGCGACAGGTAGTGAAATACGGGGTTGATATCCTGGGCTTTGAGATGATCAATTAGTGCCGTGCGTTCGTCAAGGCTGCGGCAGACCAGATAAAACATATGGCCATTAGTAGTGGCATAGTCAGGCACCTGAGGCAACTGTACGCCAACTCGGACCAGTGGGGTCAACGCCATGAAGTAGCGCTGCCACAACGCTTTACGCTTCGTCTGTATATCGACCATGTTCTCAAGCTGCGCCCATAGGAAAGCCGCAATGATGTCAGAGGGCAGAAACGAAGAGCCTTGGTCTACCCAGCTATATTTATCAACTTCACCGCGAAAAAAGGATGAGCGGTTGGTACCTTTCTCACGAATAATTTCAGCCCGATCAGCAAAGCGCACGTCATTGATGGCTAGCATGCCGCCTTCACCAGAAATAATATTCTTGGTTTCGTGGAAAGAGAAGGCAGCCAAATGCCCGATGGTACCCAGTGCCTGCCCTTTATAGAAGCTGTCGATGGCCTGGGCGGCGTCTTCTACCACGAAGAGGCTATACCGCTCGGCAATTGCCATAATAGAATCCATGTCGCAGGCGATACCGGCGTAATGCACGGGCACAATAGCACGAGTACGGGGGGTAATCAGCGCCTCCAGTTGAGCCGGATCCAAATTGGGATTGTCAGCGGTGCTGTCTGCAAATACAATGTGAGCACCGCGCAGCACAAAGACGTTAGGCGTCGAGACGAACGTGTAGGAAGGCATAATTACCTCATCCCCGGGCTGGATATTGAGTAGCAAAGCGGCCATTTCCAGCGCGTCAGTGCAAGAAGTAGTTAATAAAACCTTCTGAAAGCCAAGCTGCTGCTCAAAGAACTGGTGGCAGCGCTTAGTGAATATACCATCACCAGAAATTTTGCCCGACAGCACGGCTTCCTTGATGTAAATCATTTCGTTTCCGGAGAGGTAGGGCTTATTGAATGGAATGATTGTATTCATAGTCCAAAGTCACGGCGTAAGAGGTACGAAGTCGGCGCCCAACGGGGGGATCATTAGGGACGCTAATACAACCAGAGGTGGTATATATTTTCCACCACATCGGGGGTGAAACCGCACCGCTCATAAAATCGACATGCCCCAACATTGGCCCGTTGGGTTACCACCTGCAAGGCATCAAAGCCCCAGGCCCGGGTGCGCTGGCGAGCGGCGGTTAGTAAGCGCGCCCCGATGGCCTGTCCACGCACCTGTGCATCTACGGCTAGCAGGCCGATATCGGCACGGGTATTTTTGATGCCCAGCGTGAGCAAACCTGCTTCTGCAGCACTCGCATCAGGGCGGAATACCAGCACCTCTCGGGCCATTTCGCCCTCAAGGGAGTTGGCAATCCAAAGCGAATACAAGCGCTGATATACATCTCGCTCAAACCGCGGGTCGGTTTGGTAGCGCGACCGATGGCCCGCCTGTAGCGCCAGCGCGGTGAGTTGGGAGGTGAGCGTGGTAGTAGGCTGCACCCCGGCCGGTAGCTCGGTCGGGACTTCCTCAATCCGCATGGCGTAGGTTATTTTTTCATCGGCCAGAAAGCCACCCGCGGCGCAGGCCGCCGCATTAGCCGCCGCATCTTCAGGCGGCACGGCCCAGTTTAGCAGGCGGTAACCGTCCTGTCGAGCTTGCTCCAATAGGGCCGGTAACTCGGCCACTGGTGTTGTTGACAGCAGCCGCCCCACGGAAAAGCCCAGAAATTCACTATCCCAAGGTAAAAGTTGTAGAAATTTGCTCATATGCGCGGCGGCAAAGTAGCATTGGCGCCAATAAACTCATCGACTACATAGATCGGACGGTTTTTGACCCCCTCAAAGGTTTTGCCCAAGTACAAGCCAAGAACGCCCATGATCAAAATTATTATACCCGAGAAAAACCAAATGGATACAATAAGGCTGGCGTAGCCCAGTACTTGAATTTTACCCTCGGCTGCCCGGATGAGCATGTAAATGGCGCCTAGAAACGAAGTAGCGGACACGAGCAGGCCAAATTTTACTGTTAGACGCAGAGGCTTATCGGAATAAGCCAAAATAATATCCAGCGCCAGATTTATCAGTCGCTTAAAGTTATAGCTACTGCTGCCTGCGGCCCGCTCGGCGTGTTCCACGTTGAGGGTCGCTACGCGAAACCCGACCCAGCGGGCCATTGTAGGAAAGTAGCGTGCACTCTCCCGCATGGTGCAAATAGCGTTGATAACCTTGCGGTGGTAGATGCCGAAGTTAGCAATAGCGCTATCCTGGCGGGAGCCAGTGAGGTAGCCTAACGTCCCATAGAACATCTGTGAAAACAGTCGTTTGAAGAAAGTATCCTGACGCTCGTGCCGACGAGCCAGTACCATCTCAAATCCTTCCTGTGCCTTAGCAAACAGCGCCGGAATTTCCTCGGGCTGGTCCTGCAGGTCACAGTCCATTACGACCACCCACTCGCCCCGGCTAAAATCGAGACCTGCGCTAATGGCGCGGTGCTGCCCGAAGTTGCGGCTCAGGCGCAGCCCTAGCACCCGTGAGTCTAGGCCTACCTGATCCTCAATGCTGGCCCAGGAGCTATCAGGACTACGGTCATCGACCAGAATAATCTCGAAATCGGCCGTGATGGTCGTCATGCTGCGGGTAATGCGGGTTACCAGTTCCGGCAGCAGTATATCGGCCCGGTATACAGGACTGACAATGGAGAAGAAAGGGCGCGCAGTAGGTTCAGTCACGATAGGTTTGAAAATTCAGGTTTGGGGACGCAAACTCTCCTATAGTACAACTAAGGCCTCCATATTTATCAAGTTTTTATTCATAGACACACAGGCATTCATGCGCTGGTGGGACCTGCTGGTGTGGTAGTGGCTGCACTCAATGCGCACATCTAGAAAGTCACCGATTACGGACTGGCACAGGTTGCCACCCAATAGCTCACCGTCACCGAGCAATTGCGTCATACCGGTAATGTCGTCCACGACGTGCAGGAATTTCTCGCCATTGGACCCGTAAACTACCTGCTGTACAGCGGACAGTCGGCCCCGAACTGGTGAGGGCCAACTTGTCTCCCGGGTTGATAGAGGTGGTACTGTCCCAGGCACCGTCTTATACCGTGGTAAGCTCCCAAGATCTGCTCAGCCACTTCGGGGTAGAAAACCTAATTTAAATCAGACTAGGTTAGGTTTTATGAGCCTTGTTATTACTCTTTCAACTTATTAGCGCGGGCTTACTGCTTTTTATAATCGGTTAAAGCTCCAGTACTAAAGGAGCAGTATGCACAACTTCCCTTTATGGTTATAGCGCTACTGTCCATGA
This sequence comes from Hymenobacter sp. UYP22, assembly GCF_040547285.1. Classification (NCBI taxonomy): domain Bacteria; kingdom Pseudomonadati; phylum Bacteroidota; class Cytophagia; order Cytophagales; family Hymenobacteraceae; genus Hymenobacter; species Hymenobacter sp. UYP22. Next base: position 220,580 of record NZ_JBEPPK010000005.1, read on the forward strand.
AGCCAACTTATAACTGGGCAAATATGGTATCGGCGGTGGCTAGGTATTGGCTCAGGCCACGATAGGCGATGCCGGCCGCCCGGCACTTTTCGCGCAGTTGGGTTTTCTCCTGATTTAGCAGTTGCTCCACCTGCGGATACACCCGGTGCGCCTCAGCCTCCGAAAAATTATTCGCGACTACGCCTACGTCGTACTTTTCGGCCACTAAGTCGTCTTCCGATACGCCGGCGCATACTAGGTAAGGCAGGCCGCAGCACAGGTATTCGCCCACTTTGATGGGGGAGCGGAATTTCTGGGACGGCAACGACGGGACAGCTACTACCCCGAAATCGGCGGCCGAAATGTAATCCTGCACCTGCTCATAGGGGCTGCGCGTAATGGTGTAACTAGCCTCAGGCAGCCCCTCAGCCTGCATCAGACCCGCAATGTGGGCCGGGGCGTCCGGCGATACAATGAGGAAAAACAACTTGGGGTTGTGCTGCAGAAACACCCGGAAGAGCACCGCAATTTCCCGGTCGTAGTAGATACCACCGAACTTACCCAAGTAGAGCACTACCTGCTTATCGGCTGGAATGCCATAGTGGGCGCGAATCCGCTGGCGGCCCTCGGGCCGGAAGAAGATCTTGGTTTCATCAACGCAACTCGGCAGCCTGTACACCTTGGCCGTAGTCCCCCACTCTTGCAGGCGGTTCACCATGTGTACGGTGCCAGTGGAGAGAATATCGGCGTTCATTCCCGACACCCGCTCCATGTAATTCAACCCCCGGTAAGCTAAACTTGACTTAGGCCACACGTGGCAGTCAAGCATGAACTCGCTATGGGGCTCATATTGGTACCCATAGTAGCGCAACCCCAACACTTTGGCCATCATAAAGGCAAATGAACCCGCCACGGTGCCCAATCCCCCGATGCTGCGGGCCCCTACCACGATACGCAGTTTAAGCACCAGTAGGAAACCCACAAGCAGATCATAGGCTTTCTTGATGAGCTTGAAGTTTCCGGAATGCCACTGAAGCGGATGCCACTCAATGTTATAAGTGGCCAGATTACTCCGCACCTGCGCGACCTGCTCCTCATTCAGGGCGTAATCCTGTTGTTCGTAGGTAATGAGGTGCAGCCGCAGATCGGGCTGCTGCCGGCCAACATGCTGCAGGAATAACAGCAAATTACCTTTAAACAGAGGATCGTCAAAGCTATTGTAGACGTAGACAATTACGTGGCGCAGCTTCATGATTTAGTAGGTTTGTTAAGCAGGTTTTCCCACTGCTGCATAATCTTGGCAGGGGCAAAATCCTGCACCCGGGAGTAAGCCTGTGCTGCGTAGTGCGTGCGCTGAGCCGAATCGGCCAGCAAGCGGCTCAGCGTGTCGGCCCATACCGGAGCACTATGGCCTAAGGCCTCAGCCGTACCCAGCAGAGGCAACAGAATTCCGAACTCGGCCCATTCCGGTGCCTGGGCATACTGGCTGGCCAGAGTTTGGGGCGCTAGTATTTCACGTGGTCCGGTGGGGCAATCTGTCGATACCACGGGTACGCCACAGGCCATAGCTTCACACAAAGCCATCGGAAAGCCTTCCGTAGACGAGGACAGCAGCGAAACCATCGCGCGGGCAATGTACTGGAAAGGATTGCTTTGAAAGCCGAAAAAGTACACGTCGTAGGCTGCCGTTAGGGGCTCCCCATCCCACACCTGCCAGCAGCGCAGGCCCAGTTCCTGGGCGCGTTGCAGCAAATCAGCGCGCAGGGGGCCGTCGCCGAGTAGGGCCAGCTTGGGGGCCGAGTAGCCGGTGGCACGTAGCGTATGCAGCACTTGGAGCAGAGCGACCTGATTTTTCTCGCGGGCCAAGCGGCCGGCCGTAATCAGCACTGGGTGTTCACTGAATAAGGCTTGCTCGGCCTTACCCAGCGGCTCCTGACTACACCGCCGAATACCTTCCACATCGAAGAAGTTATTGACCGTCACCACCTTCTGCGGGGGCAGACCGAACATCTCAATCATCTCCTGGCGTAGGTCGCGGCTCACGGGCACCACGTAATCGGCCGAGCGGTAGAGCCAGGGCATCAGCACCTGGCGACGCAGCCAGCCCAGAACTCCACGAATATTGGGGTCGTGGCGCTTGGAGTTGTGAATGCACAGCAGCACCTGCTCGGGGCCTTTGCTGAGCAAATTGAGATAGTCGGCACCTTCCAAGTGACTGATACAAACATCAATGCGGTGCTCCTGCTTCAATTTCCTGACTCGCCGAATGCGCTGCACGAAGCTGCGCAGCTTGCCCACTATGCCAGCCCCGGCTGCTATATCCAAGGCCACTAAGGTATTGCGGGTGGGAAAAGCCACCTCTGTCTGGCTACTGAACACGCACTCCACCACGTGGTGGTGGCGGGCCAGTTGCTGGCCATGATCATGAAATACCCGCTCGGCTCCCCCGTAGGTGAGTTGCGGGATGAGCAGTAGAATATTTTTGCGCGTAGGCGCAGCAGAAGAAATCATAGACAAACGCAGGCCCCCTAAAAATGCCGCAGGATATAGCTTTTCAGCAGAAATTTACCCCGCAGCTTGGCCGTGGGCCGGTAATGTCCGGCCAAGGAGTAGCGCTGGAACTCCCGCAGGGAGTTGGTGCGCTTATCAGGGTTGAGGTAGCAGGTCAGGAACCACCGTTCGGCTACGCACCGCAACATGGCGGCGGGGTCAGCATAGCGCCGCTCCTGATTGAAGGCGTTTAGTTTCCAGAGCCAAGTGTGCACCTCAGCTAGGGTAATATCGCCGAGGGTAAAGGGAAAATAGGAGATGGTATTGTGTACCAGCAGTTCGCGCTCCGTAAACGGGATACCGAATACGCGCAGCTGCCGCTCCCGGATCTGGTTCGACTTGGCGTTGCGGCGGGCGTGCACGTCGGCCTTTAAGGTTTGAGGCAGCGTGCGATAGTGCAGCAGAATCTCGGGCTGATTCACGATATCCACCACTTGCGCCACGCGGGCAATAAACTCGTAGTCTTCCCCGAAGGTATCCTGAATCGTGTCGTCGTAACGCAGGCCGTGCTCCTGAAGCAGGGAGCGGCGGAAAAAGGCCGTGGGGTTGGCCACCGGCATATTGAACAGCATAAAGCTGCGCACGGCATCGGCCGAAACCGGGTACTCATACACGATGTCCGACTCGCCGAAGCACTGCATGAAGCTGCTTGTGAGACCCACCGAGGGGTTCTGCTCCAGAAAGTCGACTTGGGTTTGCAGGCGGTGCGGCAGAGCCACATCGTCGGCGTCCATCTTGGCAATGTACTTGCCGCAGGCAAACTCGGCGCCATAATTGTCGGAGAAAGAGCGGCCCCGGTTCTGGGCATTGGCCAGCACTTTCACCCGCGGGTCGGTTTCGTAGCTGCGGGCCACGCTCAAGCTTTCGTCGCGAGAGCAGTCGTCCACAATGATCAGCTCGAAGTCCTGGAGCGTTTGCTGCAGAATACTGTCAATGGCAGGTCGCAAGTACTCCCCAGCGTTAAACACGGGGATAATCACGGACACGAGGGGCGACGCGGAAGTGGGCATAATACTGTAAAGGTACGGTACCCGGCTGAAACCCCCTCTTATCCTCTCTTCTTCCATCCCCTGTCTGCCCGTTACCTTAAGCAGGTAAGCATACGCGCAAATTCTTCACGACGCGTACGTCCAGACACCTGCGCAGCAGGCAGCTATGCTGACTTACTCCATAAGAGCTGGCGTCGTCGGCTTGAAAAGCGTGGCAGCAATTACTGCATCCAGCTCATCAGTATCTACTACTACATCAACTTGGTTATTTACTGCACCCGTGGCCGAGCGACAAGTTGCGGCATAATAGGAGATATTAAAATACGAGGCTAAGAAAAAGTAAAACAAATATTTCTCCGAGTCTAAATTAATGAGCTCCACAACTTTTGCTTCGGGCTGCAGGAACATTAGATTAGTCAGATTAGCGCCATGCAGGCCGACCATTATTGCTGTTTCCCGCATGAGCTCCATTTGCTGTTGAATGCTCAAATCCTCAAAAAAGACAGTTTCGAAACCATGTTTCTTTAATACTTGCTCAACAGCTGCCTCATTGGATACCCGGCGTACTTTCTGCTTTGCGCGCGAGACGTAAATCCGCCTGTATGGTAAGCGGCTTGGCGTATCAAGATGTTGCATTAACTCATCGCGCACCGTAGACAGGCTAAATTCACCCGGCTTATTTGTAGTATCCTCAAGAGCCATCTCTAGGTAGCGTCTTTTCTCCGGGACAATCAAAGATTGTACCTGCGCTATTTCATCCTTTTTGATAGGAATGAGCTTCTCAAATCCCAGCAACGAGGCAGTAATTTTAATAAAAGAAGGCGTTGGCTCCGGTACTAGTAAGCCGATGGTTGGATAATATTTCCGCAGAACCAGTAACCGCGGCAATGACTCTACCAGCCAATGATAGTAATTCTGCGCCGACCAGATATCATGCACCAGCGCTGCTTCGTCGTAGCGACGGATTTTCTTTGGCTGCAACCACTGCTTAAGCAGGAAACTATCCCTGAAGAAACCATCAACATCAGGCGACATCTCAGGTTTGAAAAGCCTAAGATCACGAAACATAGCGCCGTGCCAAGATACATACGCATTGGCAACTGTATACAAGTGTAATGCAGCTATTGATTTGGGAGCAATGCTGACCATATTTTTATAATGAGCAGCAACCTCTTCCGTCATTGCATTGATATTGACTGGCAACGTGTACTGGTGCGCAGCCTGATCAGAAGAAGCGACTATTGCATTATTCGCTTCCCAAGCCGGTAATACCCTGGATAATTTAGCTATTGCAAGATCAATTATTTTTTTCATCACACAATTCTACAAAGAAAGTTTCAAGTAAAGCCCTATTTCGTCGACAGATAACTTTAGTAATAAAAGCAGTAAAATAATTTCCTTACCATATTATATAGCAAAATACAATAATTAATAGTATATGAATATAAAAAATTTCTTCAATTCGTAAATTTTACTTGCAATCAAATATGTTTAAAAATAATCATTGACCTACGCCCAGCAGTTTGTGTGCAAGCCAACTCCCGATGGTAAAGGCGGGGTTACCGGTGTTGAGCCAATTAACCAAGTCATAATCAGGCAGTGATTTTTGAAACATATGAGCCCCGTTAGTGGTGTAGTTGCGTACTACCACGGCCTGTTCGGCGCCGGGTACGGGCTCCTTCAGCAGAAGCAGCCGCGCGTACGGCATCTGAGCAAACTCGCGCACTAATTCGGGCGTAGCGCCGTCCTTGCTACCGTCAAACTTAACGAGTAGGTTATTCCAGTTGATGCGGGCCACGCGGCGCTGCCATTTACCGCGGGCTTCTTCTTCAGAATGATAATGCAGAAAATCCACCTCAATCTTGCCGCCCAACGTGGCCAGCGGATAAGGGTTGGTCTGCCGAATCTTGTTTATCTCGTCGTAGCGCGAGGTTTGCTGAAATACAAGCTCCTGGCTCAGATAATGCTGAGGGTCACGTAGCAACTCTAGGTAACAAGGCCCCATCAGAAACAACCCGATAAAAGGCGTGTTGAAAGGCAGCCCTACGTATTTGTAGACCTCAGCTCCCCAGCAGTCATTCGATAGAATGGTGAAGTCGCGGTTACGAATTAGGCGCAGTTGGCGGCGCTTGGCCTCGAAGCGGCGTTTGGCGGCCACACGGTTGGTTATTTTAGCAAGCATCGGTGATAATCTAGTCTGGGTTATTTCATCAGTCTATTGACGGGCTCCGAAACGTGCCGGGGCTGGTCCGGGTCAAAGGGTTACCTTTTCAGCCACTGGGTGAATACGGCCGGGCAGTTAAGGGCCAGCTCCCCCAGACGAATTTCAATCATCTTCCGCACCTTGTGGCGGTTCCACTCAAAATCGTCGTAGCGGCGGCGGTATTTTCTGGGTATCCGCTCCAGGTAGCCAAAATACAGGTCGCGGAGGCGGTTTTCGCCCAGCATCGCCCAAGGCTTGTGTTGGGTGGTATAGTGCAGGATTACGGTATCACGCAGGAACTCCCGGAGTTGCTTACGAGGCTGGTCTTTGGGAATTTCCTTGTACATGCGGTTAAACCGGCTATCCAGCTTCAGCCAGTTGTGAGCCAGCACCGCGTTCAGCGCATCCTGATCAGGATACATCAGCTTTTCGGCATTGTTCCGAATGAAATCTATTACTTTCTCCGTCACCTCTTGTCGCACCCACTCGGCCCGGTCAATGAGCAGCACGCCGGAATTAAAGTAGCTGTTGGGCGCATGAATACCCAGCTCCGGCCGCGCATCCACGAAGTCGCGCACGGCAGCTACGGGCAGGCCCTGCATATCGGTGGCAAGCAGGGCACGCAGCCTGCCCAGCACGATGATATCGGTATCGAGGTAGAGGAACTTGTCCACCGCGGCCGGTAATACCATCGGAAACATCAGCCGGTAATAAATGGAAGCCGTCCACCAGAGCGTAGGGGGCAGCACAAAGTCCTGGGCAAAGCTTTCCTCAATATCATAATAGCACACGGTGCTGTTATGGGCCACGGTATACTGCTGAACCTCTTCGCGCTGCTCAGCAGTAAGCCCGGTTACAATGGCATGGATAACAACGGTATCCTGCGTATTATTATCGAAAACAGACGCCAGCAGCGTATATACCGGTGTCAGGTAGTTCTCGTCAAACGCTATGGCAATGTGTATCCTGGACCCAGACGTACTCATGTGGTAAAATTATGATGTAGCAGATCAGTGCCCGAATTATCGCCTGGTAAACTGCTTGCGTAATTCACTTATCTGGTGAAATACCCTAACGGCCTCCTCACGCTGCTTTAATGAAGTCTGAAAATTATAGAACAGACGTAAGGTTTCGAAATTGCTTACCAAGCCTTCTTTTTCACGTCGGAACGTAGCGTTAAACAACCTAACGGGCTGCTTGGCCATCTGGGCCGCCAGCCACACCAAACGCTTGTTATAAAGAAAACGGAAGTCTTTTTCCGTCAGAGTAGGGTGCCGGAAAACGAAGTAATACACAATACTCGTGAGCTGGGACGAGGCCGTGCCCTGGCCAATGCGCAGCAGATAGCTCCACGTCAGGCGTTCCTTAAACATGAAATGCTTGAAGCGCAGCCGGTCATCGTACCAAAGCTTATAGCCGGCCAGCTGCATGGCGTCGCCCAGCTCCACGTCTTCGCCGCTCACAATGATTTTGCCGCGCTTGGTGGAAGTGGTGAAGCGGAAGCCGTGGGCCAGCAGCTTCAGCCACGCCGATTTGCGCACCACCGAGCCGGCTCCGTACAGGTAGCCTTCGTGGTCAGGCAGCGGGCCACTCTTGCCGCCGTTCTGAGGACCCACGGCATACACGGCCTGAAACGCCTCGAACCAGGCCGGAGCGGGCACCTCAAACATACCTTCGGCGTGGGCACCCAGCACCCCAATCTGGGGGTGAGCCCCCATGATGTCGTATACCAGCGAAAAATAGTTCGGAGCCAACCAGTTGTCGTCATCAATGATGACGATGTACTCGTAGGCGGCCTCATTGAACCCACGAATAAGAGCGTTTTCCTTGCCGGCCACCGGTTCTTCCAGCACCCGAAACGGCACTTGAATGTTGAGTTGCTCACGCAACGAGAGGGCCACCTCCACTGTGTTGTCGGACGAGGCGTTGCTGATGATGAGCACCTCCCAAGGAATATTCGGGCCCGTTTGCTGGGCCGCAATGTGCCGCAGGGCTTCCGTCAGACGATTAGCGCCGTTGTGCGTGCAAATCAGGGCAGTTATTCCGTTCACTTTTCAATAGTCAAGGGTTAGAGCATGGGTAGCAGAAGCCCCATGTATTCAGTTATCCAGGGCCCGCAGGCGGTTGATGAAGGCCTGCACCTGGGCGTAGCTCTGGTCACCGCGCAGCTCCTTTTTTACCAGCTCCCGAAACTGCTGCCAGTAGAAGCTAACCCGGATGGCGGCGGGCTCCCCTTCGCGGAAGAACTCTTTTTTCCTGACTGCCTGCGCCAGAAACTTCCCGGTATACTGCAGTGCATACTTGGCGTTGCGCAGCCAGACCAAGGGCTTGTCGGCCGGGGCGTGAGTGTGCAGGGCCTGAATGTGGTCCAGGTAGGGCCGCAGGGCCGCCTCCGACTCGGCATTGCCAGCGAAGATACGCTCCACGTAGTTCCAGGTAAGGCGCTTGGCCGGAATAAAGTGCTGGAAGCGCAGGCGCTCATCGTACCAAATCTTGTAGCCGGCCAGCACGAAGGCGTAGCACATTTCGTTGTCCTCACCGGAAGTCAGCTTGTCACCGTGGCGCCCGGTGAGCATGGAAGTGAAGCCAGCTTCGTATATTTTTTTCCAGGCTTGCTTGCGCACCACGCAGCCCGCGCCGTACACGTAGCTAGGGTGCCGGGTGATATCACCCTGGTGGGTAGCCTGCTTATCGGCGGCGTAGATAACGGCAAATTCGGCAAACCATTGGGGCGGGGTTATTTCGCACTCAGGCCGGCCAATGCCGCCCAAGGCCCCAATCTTTGGATCATGCTCCATAATATCCCAGGCTATAGACAGGTAATTGTCTTCCAGCCAGTTGTCGTCGTCCACAATGCACACGTACTCGTAGCAGGCCGTGGCGAAGCCTTGCTCCAAGGCGTGGCTTTTCCCGCTTTTGCCCTCGTAGAGTAACCGGTACGGAAATGGAAAGCTCAGCGCTGCAAACGCATCGGCCGCTACTTGGGAGGTAGCATCGGTGGAAGCGTTATCCACCAGCAGCACTTCCACCGCAAATTTGGCCGGGTCCACTTGCTGCCGGGCCAAGGCCTGCAGGGTTTCTTTGATGCGCGCCGCACTGTTGTAAGTACAAATCAGTACTGTTATACCGCGTTCGGGCTGAGCAATTTCCATGTATGAGAAGTTCTGAGGTCAGGGGCCGCCACCTACGCGGTAAGCTTTTTATACCACTGATAAACGATTTGCTTGAGGTGCCCGATGGTGCGGGCGCGGCCTACTACTGAAATGGCTTTGCAGTAGTTGTAATAGCTGGCCCACACCTGCCCTTCCTCTTTTAGGCGCTTGCTCTGGTCGAAATGCAGGCCCTCCAGAAATTCATTGAACCGCCCGTGGTGCTGGGCATCCACCATTTGCTTGTAGTGAGCCGTCTCGAAAATCTGCTTCTGGTTGCGGGTAATGATGCGGCTGTTCTGGGTGGCTGACATAATGCCGCCGGGGTGCAGGCGGTAGCGCGACATTACCTCGGGCAGGTAGTACACCTTGCCAGTGCGCGTGAGTAGCAGATGCAGGGAATAGTCGCCGCTGAAGGCTTCTTTCACCCAAGCCGGAATCGGGAACAGCGCCGAGCGACGGAATAACATGGAGGCGGTCGGGATAAACCAGCCGTGGCGAGCAATGTCGCCTTGGGTAAACTCGTGCTCAGTGGCCGACAGGATATGCGAGAACTTCTGGCTGAACAGCAGGGGCGGAATGGAATTGTCATCCATAAACTCCTCGGCGTCGTGAATGCAGGTGTTGCAATCCGGGTGGCTTTCCAGAATATCCACCTGCCGCTGCAATTTATGGGGGTTAGTCCAGTAGTCGTCGCCTTCCAGCAGGGCAATATAGGTACCGGTACAGGCCTGCAGGGTCCCCAGGAAGTTGCCCATCACGCCCAGATTCGTTTCCGGCAGCAGCAGCCGGATGCGGTCAGGGTAGCGCCGCTGAAAATCCAGGGCAATTTGCCGGGTAGAGTCCGTGGAGCAATCCTCCCCAATTATCAGCTCGACAGTAAAGCTGGTCTCCTGCATCAGCACCGATTCAATAGCCTGGGCCAGAAACCGCTCGTGGTTGTAGGTAATGCAGCAGACGCTTACTGTGGGCATACGCAAAAATTAAAGCACTAAGTAAAGTAGAAGCGAGCCGTGCAGCCTACTCAACCGCGGCAGCGAGCCGGACAATTCGGCCGGGCACGCCTACTATGGTGGCCCCCGCCGGCACATCCTGAATGACCACGGCTCCGGCTCCAATCCGAGCCCCTTCCCCTATCGTGAGCCGCGGCAGGATAGTGGCATTGGCCCCCACCAGCACGTAATCGGCCAGGCGACTGCCGCCCAGCACCCGTGCCCCCGGCGAAACCTCGCAGTACCGGCCTACCACCACGTTGTGATGAATGGCCGCACCGGCATTTATCAGGGTGCCTTCGCCCAGCTGCGTGGCATTCGAAACCAGGGTGTTGTGCATCACATTCAGGCCGGCTTCCAGCTCCACCTCGAAGCACCCCATCTGCGCCGTAGTAGCCACCACGGAGGTAAGCTGACCGCCCAGCCCCCGAAACTTGTCGGCCAGCTTCTGGCGCAGGTAGCTGCCGCCAAGCCCCAGCACAAATGCCGGGTCACGCCGGAATAGCTCGGCAGCCTGATCCACGTGGCGCAGAATGGGAAACCGGCCAAACAGGTGCGACTCCAAGTTGGGCGTCACGTCGTCGAAGAAGCACAGCCCGGCCGTGGTGAGGGTCGGCGGCAGACATTCCAGAACTTCTATGGCGTGGCCACGGGCACCTACAACCAGCATGGGCTTTCTGAGGAAATATGAATGACGGAACAACTGAGACAGGCGACCTAGCCCATGCTCAACTGCTGGGCCGAAGCAGCGGCTGGCTGCGCCTCCATCACCGACTTAATTACGCGGCAAATGGTATCTACTTCCTCATCCAGCAGCTCGTAGTACAGGGGCAGGCACAGGGCCCGCGTCGAAATATCTTCCGATACCGGAGCCGGCTGCCGGGCCGTGTATTCCAGCGTGTTCAGAGAAGGGTAGAAATAGCGTCGCGGAATGATGTCGGCCGCGTTCAGGGCGTCGCGCACGGCCAGCAGTGCCGGTTCTGAGGGCATTACCGTGGGGTAATAGGAGTAGTTGTAACGGGTGGTACCCGCCTGAAGCTGCGGCCGTAGCACGCCAGTACCGGCCAGTAGCGCATCATACCGCTCACTTAACTCCCGGCGCCGCCGAATTAGCTCATCTACCCGGGGCAGCACGCACAGGCCCATGGCGGCATGGAACTCCGAGCTTTTGCCGTTCACGCCTACTCCCCAGAATGCCTCCGGGCCGTTGTGGCCGAAATTGCGCATGTAGCTGATTCTGTGGGCCAGCTCGTCGTTATCAGTCACGATGGCGCCGCCTTCCACGGTATGAAACAGCTTGGTGGCGTGAAAGCTTAGAGTCGAAATATCCCCGTAGTTCAGTACGGAGCTATTCTTATAGGTTACCCCAAAGGCATGGGCCGCGTCGTATATCACGCGCAGGCCGTGGCGCTGAGCCAATTCCGCAATGGCTTCCACATTGCAGGGGTTCCCATACACGTGCGTGGCCATAATAGCCACCGTTTGGGGCGTAATGGCCGCTTCCAGCAGTGTGGGGTCAAGGCAAAGGGTGTGCGGATCAATATCAACGAAAACCGGCACACTGCCTTCCCACACGATGCTGGAGGTGGTAGCTACGTAGGAGAAAGGCGTGGTCAGAATCTCCCCTTTCAGGTTCAGGGCTTTCAGGGCTATCTGTAGGGCAATGGTTCCGTTGTTAACGAAGAACAGGTGCTTCACGCCCAGGTATTCTTTCAGACTCTTTTCCAGCTCCACCACCAGCGGGCCGGCGTTGGTAAGGTGGGCTCTTTCCCATATACCCGCCAGGTAGCCTACATACTCCTCCATGGGAGGCAGATACGATTTGGTTACATTGATACCCATATCAACTGAAAACAAGTTTTGTGGTGAGAGCGCCTAAGCGCATTAGAGCTGCACAATCTGGCGCACCAAGTCTTCGTACTGGTGCACTGCTACGATTTCGCCCTGATTGAGCTCGTAGATCCGGTCACACTCTCGCAGGGTAGTGATGCGGTGAGCAATAATAAGAATGGTAATATCGGTGTGGGAAAGCTTGTTGATGGCTTCATTCACCTCCCGCTCAGTTTCATTGTCGAGGGCGCTGGTGGCCTCATCCAGCACCAGCACCTCAGTGCGTTTGTAAAGGGCCCGGGCAATGCCAATGCGCTGGCGCTGTCCGCCGGAAAGCTTGGAGCCCCGCTCCCCGATCTGAGTCTGCACGCCCTCGGGCAGACCGGCAATAAAGCTTGTCAATGAGGCCTGCTCAATGGCGTAGCGCAGACGTTCTTGGTCTACCGAAGCGTCGCCCAAGGTAATATTGTCCTGAATTGAGGACTCCATCAGAAACGTGTCCTGCTTTACATATCCAATTACTTTGTACCAAGCCACCAGATTCTGGGGGGTGAGGGGCCGGCCATCCACCAGAATGCTCCCGCTCTGCTCCACATAAAAGCGCAGCAGTACATTCATCAGCGTGGTTTTACCGGAGCCAGAGCTACCAATAAACCCTATTTTCTCCCCTTTCTTAATGGTCAGGCTGATATCTTTCAGGGTCTGCCGGGCGGCACCGGGGAATGAATAGGTGATGTTATCGAACGTCAGAGACTTTTCGAAGGTGAAAGGCACCTGCACGGGGTCGAGGGGGGCGTAGAAGCCCGCGTCCTTATCACCGTTGATAATTTCAATAGTATACTGGGCCTGCTTAATCTGGAACAGGGACTGCAACAACCGGTTCACCGACGGCATGAGGCGGTAGGCGGCGGCGGCAAACAGGCCCACTAGAGCAATAAGGTCAGTGGAGGCGTTGGAGAAGAACAGCGCGTATAAGAAAATGGTCAGCACACCCAGAATGGCCACCATCTCAATCATCTTGATGGGCAGCAGACTATAGAGGTAGCCTTCGGCATCAAGCTTTTGCAGTTCGCCCTGATTGACCAGTAGCTTGCGCTTAAATTCCTGCTGCTTATTTGCCAGTTTCAGTTCCACGTAGCCCACAAACAGGTCGTTGAGGACACTGAAGGCCACTGGCCTTAACTCATTGATACGGTGCCCGATATTCTGGGTACGGGTGCGTAGCGCGCGGTACATTAACCAGGTAGTAGGAACCAGTACCACCGCCAGAATGGCGAGCAGCAGAGGCTTATACACAATAATGCTGATGACAATGACGATGATAACGGCTACCTCCGAGAAGAAGATGAACAAGGGCCGCAGCACGCCACTCACGTATACACCGGGCACCTGCAAGGCCGCGTTCATCAAAGCCGAAGAACCCGTATCGTTAAACTTCCAGAACGACAGGTTCAGATACTTGCTTAGCTGGCTGTCGATAATCTTCAGGCCGATATCGGCGGTGAAGCGGGTTTGCAGGTAGTTAACCCAAGTTGTGAACACATTCTTAAACAGAAAGAACAGCAGTATCCCTATCATCAGAAACAACAGGAATGACCGCTCCGACTGAAAGTCCAGGGTGTTGTAGAGCAGAGAGAAGTACTTGCTTTTTTGTACTCCGCCGGGTTCGGCGGCCACCATCATAACGGGTACTAATGCGGCCAAGCCAAATACATCCAGGAAGGACGACACCAGCACCAGTACGAACATCCAAACTGCCTTGTACTTCTGGGATGAAGTTAAATAATAGCGTATGCTATCAAGCGAATATTTGATGATTCCGGTGTCCATAGGTTACATTTCGACCCGGGAAACTGATGGAAAGAATGTAATGAACATCCCCTAGAATCAACCGTTCCCAAATTGCAGGTTGGGGGCAAAGTTACAGTATTTGTGCCAGATACTACGCTTTCCTGAATGCCTATCGAACCGGTACGTTTGTTTAAATCCACTACACAAACCAATCATCACCCTATTATATACTTGACATTAAGCATATTATACTCATTTCATGTATTTACCTCTGCTCACCAAGCCACCACAGCAGTAGTGAGAGTAGCCCAACAACAGAATAGGTGGGTTATCTGGGCACGACGCTCGTTATCAAGTCTCCTCCTACAATCACCTCGTCACTCGAACTTACTAGCTGTTCTCCCCTAAACCCATTTTTGTATAACATGACAAAAAACAGAAAAATTATATTTTATACCTACTCCCGTACTGCTGCCAGCCTTACCAGATATTGATTGTTATAATGCAGTTCCTCATACAATGGCCCGGCTTGGTAGTACCAGGCCGGGCTACTGTGGGGAGTTATTTACTGAGTTGTAGAACCAGGTAGGTACTACCGGGCCGTGGTGGCCACCACGGGTGCGTACACCGTCAGTGTGTCTTGGTTGTTGCGCCAGTTGTACTGGTTAGGATTATACGGATTCAGAAGCTTTTTCACCTCGCGGTAATCCTGCGGAAAACGCATGCCGTGGCTTTCCATGCAGGTCAATAACTCGAGGCCGGGTTTCTCATTCACCAGCAGAAAGGCCTTGGTCAAATCCAGCCGGGTTTTGGCCAGCGCGTCGCAGTTGCGCAAATCCAGCTGCCCGAACAGCCAAGGGTTGCCTGGCGATATTCCGTCGAGCATGTACACCAGGCCCGGCATATCGTACATAGCCACCACCGGCATTCCCGGCTCAAAGCCAGCCCGCTTCATGGTTTGCCGCAAGTCGCCTATAAAAGCAGCCGTTTTAGCATCGAGCTGCAGTACAGTCGACGTATGGTTGCGGCCTAGCGTTACGGGTACATTTTGCTGAAGCATATTAGCGGCCTGCAGGTAGGGAGCGTACAGTAAGCCATAGGCGTACTGCTGGGCGATGACCAACGTAGGCACCAAAAAAACGATAACCCGCACCGCCGTGCTGTGCGCTATGGCGGGCATGCTCACGTACAGAATGCACAACAGGGCCAGCCAATAGTTTATATCCAGCATAACATTAATGAACAGGTTGTTGTAAGTACCTATTGCACCCACAAAAGGTAGCATCACAAGCCATCCGGCAATGATTATTTTGTTCCAGTCCACCTTTTTTCGCGGCTGCTCCAGGTACACGGCGCTGAACATAGCCAACACTACCAGCATAATAGCCAGAAACCAAACAATAGAGCGGTTATGGTTGAGGTGAGTATTCCGGTACAGATCGGTGCGCAGGGCCTCGTATACAAGAAAGGCCAGAGTAAGCAAGCCCGCGCCCACCTGTAGCGCCGGGGCCAGCCGCAGCTTGTTGCGCAGATAGGCACGAGTTAGGAAGAAGCTCAGCAGCACAAACACGGAGAACGGATATACTAAGGTACGCAGCACCGGATACGCATCTTGTAGATAGCGTACCAGCAGGCCCCCATTGTAACTAGTCTTGAGCAGCAGTTGGGTTTCATGCACGAAATTGGCCTGCCATGCTATAGGCGACTGAATTCCTAGGAAAAAAATGCCAATACCTAGGAGGTAGCCCAGTACTACCAGACCCACAGGTTTGTACCACTCCCGTACGTTAGATAAGCCTGCCAGAAAGCTAATCACCAGCAACCCAGTGCCCAGCGCAATTATGCTGGAACTTCCCTTTACGAATAAATCAAGCCCGACAAATGCCCCGCCCAGAAGTAACAGCGCATGCCGCCACTTAGACCCTATAGTACCTGGATAGGAGCAGTAAAATAGTACGCTACTGGCAAATGCAGCAATACAGAATGAGTTGATGTTGTTATAGAAAATTGTACGGGGAAAAATGGAATACTGCAAGAAGTTACCGCTCACGAACAGGCAGGCCACCACCCAGTAAGGCAAGGCGACACTTCGGTATTTCTCCTGGATCCACTTCCAAACACCACTGGCCAGTAGCAAGCCTCCCGCCACAGTAGTGAATAGGCTTGCCAGCCGATAACCGATAATAGAGGTGGAGCTTGGGCTCAGAATCTTACTAACAAGCAAATTGAAGCTGGAGAAACTTGAACTGTACTCTTCCGGGTAGGCATAACTCAGCAGATAGAATCCTTCGTCCGTCAGATCATAGCCTTTATTAATGGCCCACAGGAAAAGCGCGATCAGCAAGGCAGCAATTATCCCTAACATACCTGAATAGATAGTTAGTCGCGGCGCAGAATCATGATGCATACAGGAGAACTTTTGAAGATAATAATGAAAAAATGGGCCGCACGCATAGCACCCGTCTGAGTAGGTACTAGTGGATAGCGTTTTTCCGGCACCTACTCAGTTCGTAAACTTGGCTATAATCACGCAACGCGTAATAATGCGTCGCGCAAAGGCAAAGCTAGCCATGTCGAGTGTGCGGAAGGTGGTTGATACCCTCGTTCACTTCCCGTCTGGCTTCGCTACCAAGGACGTTAGTGATTTTGTCCGGAATCAGAAGTTCAGTGCGCTTGTGGATTGTTCGGGATTGCACTCATGCGTTGTCTAATCCCATAACGAGGTTATATTGAAGTGTATTCAATAACTCCGGCATCCACAGTGGCAAGGCTCCATGCAGGTAGCCGGCAATTGAGCAAGTGATACTACGCACAACCACGGCCGTGTAGCTTCCAGCGTAATTAAGTGAAAGTTCAGAATTGCACCTCCTTATAGTTTTGCAACGCGAAGAGCCGAAGGCTGAACAGATGGCAGACAGCAGTAGTAGACTTACCGCCCAGCTACTGGCGCGGGGAGGAGTACAGATTTTTTACCACATACAGCGGACGGCTGCGGGCCGCGTCCAACCCGCGCCATACATACTCACCGATGATACCTAGAGCAGTCATCTGGAAGGCCGACACAAAGAGTAGCACCAGCATCAAGGTGGTCCAGCCTTCTACTTCAATACCGCCAAATACTTTTACGCTTAGAATGTAGAGCCCATAAAACAGCGCCACAACACCCATGCCCACGCCCAGCACCGATATAGCGCGAATTGGGAAAAAGGAAAAGGCCAGAATCGAGTCGATAAATAACTTGATCTTTTTCTGAATTGTCCAGCGTGACTTTCCGATTTCCCGTTTGCGACGCACGTAGGGAATATTCACGTAGGGGTAGCCCAGCCATACCATCAGGTAAAACAGGTTGCTGTTACGCTCCTTCATTTCCAGAACATGCTCGCCCACCTGCCGATCAAAGAATACAAAGTCGAAGCCTCCATCCGGAATATTGGGCAGGGCAATCTTCTTCATCAACGCGTGGAAGGTCTTGGCAAACACCTGCTGCAACCCTGTTTCTTCCCGATCCTGTCGGTTGCCGATGACGAGCTTAAGGCCTTTCTTCCAGTAATCGTACATCTGCACCATCAGTTCGGGCGGATCTTGCATATCGGCCGTAATGATGGCCATGCAGTCGCCTGTTGCCTGCTCTATGCCAGCTACAATGGCGTTGTAGGAGCCTACATTCCCGGCCAGTTCTACTACCCGCACCTTTTCAGGATACAATTCCCGGAAAGCCAGTAACGCTTGCAACGTACCATCTCCCGAGCCATCATCAACGAGCACATACTCGAAGGTCACTTCGGAGGGAAACAGCGCCTCATTGGCAATCAACTCCCGGCTGGTGACTGGAATATTGGCTTCGTTGTAATAGCAGGGTATGATGATTGACAATTTGGGCATTACAGGAAAATCAGAGCAGGAACTAAGACTGGAAAAATGTGCGGATGGCGCTGGCTACAGTTTCCACTTCGGCAGCCGTCATACCCGGCCACATGGGCAGGCTCAGGCAGGTTGTAGCCAGTTCTTCGGCAATAGGAAAGTCACCGGCTTGGAAGTTCATGAAACGATACGCGTCCTGTAGGTGAGGCGGAATGGGGTAGTGAATCAGCGTACCGATGCCTTGTGCTGTAAGATGCTGCTGCAATGCATCGCGGCGGCTGGTGCGTACCACGTACAAGTGGTAAACGTGGGTAGCGCCGGGTGCTACAACCGGCAAGTGCAGATCAGCAATACCCGACAGCTGCTCGCTGTAGAGGGCAGCTACCTTTTGGCGCTGGCCCGTCCACTCCATCAGCAGCGGCAGCTTGGCACTGAGCACAGCAGCCTGCAGCTCGTCTAGGCGGGAGTTGTGGCCGATTACTTCGTTGTAGTATTTCTGCTGGGAGCCATAATTGCGCAGAGTGCGCACTTTTTTTGCCAGCTCGGCATCGTTGGTAGTTACGGCCCCGGCGTCGCCTAGGGCGCCCAGGTTTTTACCAGGGTAGAAACTGGTGGCATTCACGTTGCCGAAGCTGCCAGTAATGCCACCTTCGTAAGTAGCACCCTGCGACTGTGCATTGTCTTCTATTACGTAGAGGCTGTGTCGCCGGGCAATATCCATGATGGCTCCCATCTCACAGGCTTGGCCGTAGAGGTGCACAGGCATTATAGCCCGGGTACGAGGCGTAATGGCCGCTTCCAGTCGTGCGGGGTCCAGGTTGTAGGTGGCAGGATTGGGCTCCACCGGTATAGGCGTAGCACCCACAAAGGAAATAGCCAGCCAAGTAGCAATGTATGTGTTAGAGGGCACGATTACCTCGTCCCCCTCCGTAACATCCAGCGCCTTAAGAGCAAGATGTAGGGCATCTAAGCCGTTAGCAACTCCCACACACTCCGTGGTAGTTGAAAAGCGAGCATACTCGGCTTCAAACTGTTTTACTGCTTCGCCCAGCACGTACCATTGCGAATCAAATACCTGAGTCATAGCGTCCAGTACCTGAGTACGGACTGCCTGATTTTGCGGGGTGAAGGAGAGAAAAGGAACTTTCATATGGCGAAGATAAAGGATGCCGGGCAAGCCTAGAGGATGGTGCGGTGTTTTAGAAAGTTATTCTTGCAAGTAAAGGCCATTAGGTAACTCGAGTAGCGTGCCCGATTGCAACCAGCATCTGGGTAACCAACTGGATGGATAAGAGCAGTGCTGCTGGCACCATTCTCAATGCATCAGCCTGTAGCAGATAACGCGCATTCCCATGAAGCGAAGAAAATGGCTATATAACTGCAAATGCAACTACTAAGTACCACTGTTACTCGTGACCGAATAGGATGAATTTTCCTTCCGAATCTTATGCTGACCACGCTAATACGTGACTGGAGCCCCCAAGCTTGAAGCCTAGCTTCTCGCAGGTGCGAAAAACGGCCCGATTGGTAGCCTGAGTAGTCATGAGCACGTAGGAGGCACCGTTTTGGCGGGCCCGGTGTACCGTTTCCGACACTAGCTTCAGGTGCCAGCCGCGGTTGGCGGGTCCTACGGCCGTAAGCACCACCCGGGAAAAGCCTGTGTGTAGGCTGTTCGCATGCTGGTGCAAGTCACTGATGGCCAAGAAAGAATCGACGGGCAGAGAGACTTCGTTGGGCACCAGTACATCGTCGCAGTAACCTTCCACAGAGGCGGAGGCATATTTGGCCAAGAATTGGTCACCCAACTCATCGCCAAACCATTTATCAGCATGAAACCGGTCGTAGTCGTTGCGGGCCTGGGCCGAAATCCGACCAATAGCCGCAGCTTCATCCTTACCAGCCGACCGCACCGGATACCGAGGGTAGTTAAAGCTGGCTACCGCGTCATGAAAGAAGGTGAGGCGAGTTTCAACCAAACGCCAGCCAGCGTTGCCCAGTGCCTGAGCTACCCGAGTATCTTCGACGGGGAGTTCGGCGAAGCAGTAGGCTGCTCCCTGCTGCTTCAGCTGCTGCCGGAAAGCGGTTCCGGCAGCAGCTAACGTAGCAGCGGAGGTAGCAGAAGTAAATAAAATGGTGAAGAGCTTGTATACCGGGGCCCGAAAGAAGTCGGTATCCCAGGTCAGGAGAGTGTACAAGAACTGAACGGTATCCTCACCTTCGGCAAACTCGAACACTTGATGGGTTGGGTCAGCAGCATACTGCCCGGCAACGCCCGTACCGAACAGACGCTGTTGCACATCCACCTCGAGTTGACGCAGAAAGTTGTAGGGCGAGTAGAAGAACAGCTTTTCAGCCCGTGCCGCGACTAAGGCCTCATTTACTTGGTTCCCCATACCTGACGAAAATCTTCGTACTTCCGAATGTAGTCTTCCTCGTTATAGCGCGTGGAGGCAAATACCAACTGCACGGCCGTGTGAGAATACTGCATCGTATGCCAAGCGTTAGGTGGCACGTACACGCCCACATGAGGCGACTCTAAGACAAAAGTCTGGACTTCACCATCAGGCATCTCCGTCGTTACAATAATGCGGCCAGCCACTGCCACAAGAACCTGTTCAGTTACGTAATGAGCGTGACGGCCGCGCACGATACTTTCGGGCGTGAAGTACGTCCAGAACGTGCGCTCAACAGTGAACGGAAGCAAGCCGTTGTTCTCGCCCACCGATATGTAGCCAATATCGGAAGCACCCAGCTTCGGAAATTCAATCAGGTGTGGCTTTTGCATACGCGTTGGCAACGGGGAGAAATGGATTAGAAGCTACGGGGCGTGTTGTCAACCTGGCCGCCGGAAGTAGTCTGCACGTGCTCCTTAAAGTACTCCAGCGTACGACGCAGGCCCTCGGCACGGTCTACTTTCGGCTCCCAGCCCAGAATTTCCTTGGCTTTGGTAATGTCCGGCTTGCGCTTCATCGGGTCATTCTGGGGCAGCTCCTGATAGGTGGGCTTGAACTCCACATTCATGAGCTTGGCAATTTCTTCGCCGAACTCCTTAATGGTGATTTCGTCGGGGTTGCCCACGTTTACCGGTAAGGCGTAGTCGCTCAGCAGCAGGCGGTAAATGCCTTCCACCAAATCATCCACGTAGCAGAACGAGCGGGTCTGGGAACCGTCGCCGAATACGGTCAGGTTCTCACCGCGCAGGGCCTGGCTCAGGAACGCCGGCAACACGCGGCCGTCGTTGAGGCGCATGCGGGGGCCATAGGTATTGAAGATGCGCACAATGCGCGTTTCCAGACCGTGGTGGTTATGGTAGGCCATCGTAATGGCTTCCTGGAAGCGCTTGGCCTCATCGTAGCAGCCACGGGGCCCTACGGGATTCACGTTGCCGAAGTACTCCTCCACCTGAGGGTGAATCTCCGGGTCGCCGTATACCTCCGAGGTGCTGGCAATCAGCATGCGGGCACCCTTTACCCGGGCCAGGCCCAGCAGGTTGTGCGTACCCAGCGAGCCAACTTTCAGGGTCTGAATCGGAATCTTGAGGTAGTCGATGGGCGAGGCCGGCGAGGCAAAGTGCAGGATATAGTCCAGCTTGCCGGGCACGAACACAAACTTTGACACGTCGGCGTGATGAAACTCAAAGCTCTCATTGCCGAACAGGTGCTCAATGTTTTTCAGGTCGCCGGTAATCAGGTTATCCATGGCAATGACATGGTGACCTTCTTTCAGAAACCGGTCGCAGAGGTGGGAGCCGAGAAACCCAGCACCGCCCGTAATCAGAACTCGTTTTTTATCAGCCATAATACTGTAAGCTTTTAGCTAGTGGACACCAGCTTTTTTTGTGACAGAAGCGAGGGGAAGAACGTACAGTTGACGGCCCGTAGCCGTCAACTGTACTACCAACTAAGCTGGCTCTTGGTGAGCCGTTTTAACACCGATGCAGTGGTAAGCGTAACCAGCAGCCTGCAACTCCGTTGCGTCATAGATATTACGGCCATCAAAGATGACTTTCTGCTTGAGCAAGCGACTCATCACCTCGAAGTTCGGCACCCGGAATTCAGGCCACTCCGTTACTATCAGCAAGGCATCGGCATCAATCAGGGCCTCCATCTGGTCTTTAGCGTACGTGATACGCTCACCTAAGGAATGCTTGGCCTCCTCCATAGCTACTGGGTCATAAGCACTTACGGTGCACCCTTCAGCCAGGAGTTTCTCAATAATAACCAAGGACGGTGCCTCGCGCATATCGTCGGTTTTGGGCTTGAAGGACAAACCCCACACGGCAATTTTCTTACCGCTCAACTCTCCGCCAAAATGCTTCTGTACTTTGTTGTACAGCACTTCCTTCTGGGCTTCGTTTACGCTTTCCACCGCTTTGAGCACCTGCATCCGGTAGCCGTTTTCCTCGGCGGTTTTGATGAGGGCTTTTACGTCCTTGGGGAAGCAGGAGCCGCCGTAGCCGATACCGGGGTAGATAAACTTGGTGCCGATACGGGCATCCGAGCCAATACCTTTGCGCACCATGTTCACGTCAGCCCCCATGATTTCGCAGAGGTTAGCAATATCGTTCATGAACGATATTTTGGTGGCAAGCATAGAGTTAGCCGCGTATTTCGTCATTTCCGCCGATGGAATATCCATGAAGATAATGGGGTGACCATTGAGCAGAAAAGGCTTATAGAGGCGGCTCATCACCTCCTCGGCGCGCTCTGAGGACACACCCACCACAATGCGGTCAGGCTTCAGGAAGTCGTCGATGGCGGCACCTTCCTTGAGGAACTCGGGGTTGGAGGCTACATCGAATTCTATGGTTTCGTTGCGGCGGGCCAGCGCACCGGCAATTTCCTTGCGTACCTTGGCTGCCGTGCCCACGGGCACCGTGCTTTTGGTTACAATGACACCGTAGCTGGTCATGTTCTCACCAATCTCGCGGGCCACACCCAGCACGTATTTCAGGTCAGCGGAGCCATCTTCGCCGGGAGGAGTACCCACGGCAATAAAGGCTACGTCGCAGCCTTTGATGGCTTCGGCCAACTTGGTAGAAAAGTGCAGACGACCAGCGGCCACGTTGCGCGTTACCATCTCCTCAAGGCCCGGCTCATAAATCGGCAGAATACCCTTATGTAGGTTGTCGATTTTGCGCTGGTCGATGTCAATGCAGGTAACGTCAATACCCACTTCGGCAAAACAAGTGCCAGTTACCAGGCCTACGTAGCCCGTACCTACTACAGCAATTTTCATATGTTGGTCAATTGGTAATTGTCGAATTTGTCAGGCGCAGGCTCTAGTTGAGCAGGCCGTATTTGATGATGCAGTAGATGGCGCGGAATCCATCGCGCCAACCTATCTTTTTACCCTCGGCGTAGGTGCGGCCATAGTAGCTGATACCTACTTCGTAGATGCGCACGTTCGGAAAACGAGCTGCTTTGAGTGTTACTTCCGGCTCGAAACCAAAACGCTTTTCTTCTAGTTGCAAGCCCTGTACAATATCCCGCCGAAACAGCTTATAGCAGGTTTCCATGTCGGTGAGGTTGAGGTTGGCGAAGGCGTTACACAGCATGGTAAGCCACTGGTTACCAATGCTGTGCCAGAAGAATAGAATCCGATGGGGCTTGCCGCCCAGGAAGCGGGAGCCGTATACAACGTCGGCCACGCCCCGTACGATGGGGCGGAGCAACACGTTGTACTCCTCGGGGTCATATTCCAGGTCGGCATCCTGAATAATTACGTAGTCGCCGGTAGCCTCGCGGATGCCGGTATGCAGGGCGGCACCCTTTCCCTGGTTGACTGCGTGCTTACGATATTGAATGTTCAGTTCCGGATTGGACGCCATGTAGCGTTGAATGGCTTCCTCTGTATTATCCCGGGAACAGTCATTTACAATGATGACTTCTTTAGTGAAGCCTCCAATCAACTCCACTGCCTTCACCTGGTCCAAAATCAGGTGGATGGTTGCGCCTTCGTTATAAGCCGGAATGATGATAGAAAGCTTACGTGGGGTAACCGGTGCTGACATGAAGAAAAGCTAATAAAGAGAGAGGACTGCGGGAGTAACACGTAAGGTTCTACTAGCTTATCATCCACTTCTTCCACCACCACTGAAACACGATAAGCGCCCAGATACGTGCGTGCACGTCGCCGGGGCTGCTGCTGAACAGCTGCTTTTTGAGCCCCCGAATGGCATCAACATCGAAAACGCCCTGGGATTCAATAAAACCGTCGGAGAGCAAGTCGTCCTCAATTAGAGGGCGTAGCTCACCGCGGAACCACTTGAGCAGAGGCACCTCAAAGCCATGCTTAGGGCGTTTGTAGAGCTCCTCCGGCAGCATGGGCCGAAACGCATCCTGCACAATTTTCTTTTTCATCTTCGCGTCAATCTTGCTACTGACCGGCAAAGAGAATGCGAAGCGTACCACGTTGGGGTCCAGAAAGGGCGGGCGCACTTCCAGAGAATTGGCCATGCTCATTAAGTCTACCTTAGTGAGCATGTCGTAGGGTAATACCAGCTTGGTATCGGTCAAGAGCACTTCGTTTAGGTCGCCATCGGCGTGCAGGTCTTCCAGCAGTTCCCGGCGGCGCTTATCGGCCAGCTTCTTGCCCACCTTACGCTGGGAAGCCGTACTCAGCAGTCCGCGTGCATCCTTTTCGGAAGCAAACGAGGCCCAGTCCCAGTACCGGTCTTTGGGGCCGCTGAGCATGCCCCGGGAGAAGCGCTGAAACTGGCGAATTTTATTACCGAAGAAAGAGTTACGCGACTTGGGCAGCACGTCCCAGAGCAGGTTCAGGCCGGTTACTGCCTCGGCCTTGAAGCCGCCCTGCCGCACCTGAAACTCGCCCATATGCTTATTGTAACCGGCAAACAGCTCATCGGCGCCGTCGCCGCTCAGGGCCACGGTAGCTTTTTCGCGGGTACGCTTGCTCAGGATGTACACGGCCAAGGCCGAGGAATCAGCGAAGGGCTCATCAATGTAGTTGAGCACATCGAAGATGTGGTCGTACAAATCCTGGTTGGTCAGGGAGAAGACCGTGTGATTGGTCTTGTATCGGTCGGCAACAAGCTTGGCGTACTTGGTTTCGTCGAAGAAAGGCTCATCGGCAAAGCCAATGCTAAACGTGTTCAGGTGCTGGGTGTGGCGGGAAGCCAGGGCCACCACCACGGAGGAGTCGATACCACCGCTGAGGAAGGCGCCCACGGGCACATCGGCCACGAGGCGACGGGCCGTGGCCTCGTCCAGAATTTCTACCAGTTTCTTCTGCTGCTGCTCGTAGCTGGTTTTGTTTTTCTCAACCTTTTTGGGGTCGTAGGGCACTTTATACCAGCGCTTGCGCACTACCTTCTTGCCCTTCACATACATGTAATGCCCAGGCAACAATTTCTTCACTCCTTTGAAGATGGTAGCCGGGCCCGGAATGTAGTTGAGCTGTAAATAATGGCTCAGCGAGACGTAATCAAGCTTGCGCGGGATACCCAGCGCCAGCAACGACTTCATTTCCGAGGAAAATAGCAGCCTGTCCTCGTCGCGGTACACCAGCAAGGGCTTCTCCCCCATCCGGTCGCGGGCCAAAAAGATGGAATCTTCTTCCTTGTCGTAAATGGCAAAGTCGAAGAAGCCGTTGAGCTTTTTCAGGAAATTGCGGCCCTCTGCAATGTACATGTGCAGCACTACCTCGGTATCCGTCTGGGAATGGAAGCGGTGCCCCCGGGCTACCAGTTTCTGGCGTAACTCTTTAAAATTAAAGATTTCGCCGTTGAAAACAATGGTGTATCGGCCCGACTCATCGGTCATGGGCTGGTTGCCATCGGCCGTCAGGTCAAGAATGGCTAACCTCCGAAAGCCCAGCCCGCAACGCTCAAAGAAGAAATGTCCCTGCGAGTCGGGGCCACGGCTGGAAATAGCATCAGTTGAAGCGTGCAGCGAGGCCAGCGCATTGCGGCCCGCATCGGTAAAGGCGAATACTCCGGAGATTCCACACATAAGGCGGGCAAAAGTACGAACTATCAGGACGTGAATCCCGAAAAAACTACGGAACCTGCCCGCAACCAAAGCCGTGCCACCTTAGTACAACCCTTACATTCCCCTCACTTACCCCCTACTCCATCCCATGAACCTGCAAGATAAACTGAGCCTCCAGCAAGATTTCGAAGCCGCCGTATCCCGCGTGGACAATCTGCCCGGCGACCAAGCTGCCGCCCATATGACCGACTTATATGGCCTGTATAAGCAAGCTACTGAAGGCGACCATGACACCAAACAAGAGGAAGTAGGCGACGACACCCCTGACAATCCGAACGGACCCAAAGGCCTGTCGCAGGCGCAATGGGATGCCTGGAGCAAATTTAAGGGTACCGACCAGGACGAAGCCCGCCGCCTCTACGTAGAGAAAGTAAACGAGCTAGCCGGGCCAGTGGGCGAAAAGGCTAACGTACTTACTGGCAACGGCCACCCCGCCACCGCCTCCCAGGTAGGTGGTGCCGACGCAGCTTCCGGCCCGGACGTACAGGCAGATGATAATACCACTCTTTCCCAGCAGCCTACTAGTGGCCCCGGCGTATCGCAGGGCGGCCTGCGCGGCGACATTACCGCTGGTGCACCCTACGGCGGTGAAGACAAGCTGAAAGGCGACCAGAGCTAAGTCACGGATTTTGCGGATTAGTTGGATAGCGCAGATTCCGTTCTGTATAGTATCCCTTCTGGTTCAGCCCTAGCATGTATATATAGCATAAGAGAAGCCGCCCCGTATGGAGCGGCTTCTTTTTGTTTGGTGCACAAGTTGCCGGAATACAATCTGTGCTATCCAATTAATCAACGAAATCTGTGATTAAAAGATCTTGCCGGGGTTCAGGATGCCATGAGGATCGAAGACGTGCTTGATGCCGCGCATCAGGTTTAGGTTGGCCTCCTTGAGGGCAATACCGATGTAGCCTTTCTGCACCAACCCAATGCCGTGCTCCCCACTGATGGTACCGCCCAGCTTCACGCACAGCTCAAAAATTTCGGTGATGGGTTGGCGCAAGCCCACGTTCCACATTTCATCATCGAGGTTACCCCGGATGATGTTGACGTGCAGGTTGCCGTCGCCGGCGTGGCCGTAGCACACGGAAGTGAAGCCGTAGCGCCGGCCGATTTCCTTTACGCCGGCCAGGAGTGTGGGCAGCTCAGCGCGGGGCACCACCGTATCCTCCTCCTTATACACCGAGTTGTAGCGCACAGAATTGCCAATATTGCGACGGATGCGCCAGAGGTCATCCTTCTGGCCGGCCGTATCAGCCAACAGAATTTCGTCGATGTCGTAGCCTTCCAGCACGCCGTACACGGTCTCGGCTTCTTTGTACAGCTGATCCAGATCTTGGCCATCCAGCTCAATGAGCAGGTGGGCGCGAATATCTTCGGGCAGGGTAAGCGGGATTTTTAAGTAGTCAGAAGACCAGACAATGGCTTCGCGCTCCATAAATTCCATACCCGAGGGAATAATACCCGCCCGGAAAACTGCCGATACGGCTTCGGCTGCCTGGGCTTCCTGCCGAAAGGGCACCAGCATGAGAATGTTGTGCTTGGGATAGGGCAACAGTCGAAACACCACCTTGGTGATAATGCCCAGCGTGCCCTCCGAGCCAATCATGAGCTGGGTGAGGTTGTAGCCGGTGGAGTTTTTGAGCGTGTTGGCGGCCGTCCAAATTAGCTCGCCGGTGGGTAGCACTACCTGTAAGTTGAGCACGTAATCTTTGGTAGTGCCATACTTTACGGCCTTGGGGCCACCACTACTGTGGGCCAGGTTGCCGCCCAAGGAGCAGCTGCCCTTGCTGGCCGGGTCGGGCGGATAAAACAGGCCCACCTCTTTCACGGCATTCTGAAATACCTCGTTCACCACACCCGGCTCCACGGTGGCCTGCAGGTTCCGCTCGTCAATTTCCAGGATGCGGTTCAGCCGCTCTGTGCTCAGCAGCACGCCATGATGAACCGGCAGAGCCCCACCCGAAAGCCCGGTACCCGCGCCCCGGGGCGTTACCGGAATACGATGCTCATGGCACAAGCGCACAATTTGGCTAACCTCCTCGGCGTTACCGGGGCGCAGCACCACGTCCGGGGCAAAGTGCAGGTCCTCGGTATGGTCGCGGCCGTAGTTGGCGTACACATCGGCTTCGGCCCGCTCGGCCGTAAGGATGTACGCCGGGCCCACAATGGCTTCTAGTTGGGTTACTAATGCCGGAGTCAGGAGCTGAAAGTCCATAAGAAAGATGAGGAGTGAAATACCAGCTTCGCGTATCTTTGCCCCGATGCGCGAACACGCTACGAAGGTACGGCATTCAGTTCAGTGGCCCCGGCCCCTGCTGACAGCCTTATTGCTAAGCATGCTGGGCTGGTTGGCAGCCTGCGGCTCTACCAGCAAAGTAAATTACCGCAACGGCCGCTACTACTCGGCCCGGGACATGGCCCGCATGAAGGCTACGGCCCGCCGCCGCCCCGCTACCCGCCCTGGTACGGTAAAAGCCAAAACGAAAGTGCCGGCTACAGCGGGCCGGACCAAAACGGTGGTGCGGCGGCCCCTGCCGGCCAACGTGCCTGCGCAGATGGCGGCCGTAATTGAGACGGCCCGCTCCTACCAGGGCACCCCCTACCGCTACGGCGGCACTACCCGCCAGGGCATGGACTGCTCCGGCTTGCTGCACGAGTCATTTGCGGCCATCAGCGTGAGTATTCCGCGCTCCAGTAACGAGCAGGCAGCGTGGGGAGAACCAGTGCGCCCGCAGGATCTACGGCCTGGTGATTTGGTATTTTTCGGAGCTTCACCTGGCAGCTCAACCATAACCCATGTGGGCATGGTAACGGAAGCCTCACCCGAAAGCGTACAGTTCATTCACTCTTCCAGCTCATTAGGTGTGGTGGAGAATGCCCTGGAAACAGATTACTATCTGAGCAGATTCATTAAGGCGGTACGGCCTAGATTGTGAATTTTCCCTATTACCTTTGCGGCACGAAAGCAAGGCATTTGTAACACTGGGTAAGGCAGGTATGCAAGCAACCTAGTATTTTTGCGGCGCTTTTCCACCCTCCAGAAGCACCCGTTTTTTCACCAATCCCCCTTTTGTATGAAACGTAATCTTTACGCCTCCGTGGCGCTGGTACCGATGTCGGTGCTGGTGGCCCAGTTGGGCTGGGCGCAGGTAACCACCTCCGCCATGAACGGCATTATTACCGACAAAAGCGGTGAGGGGCTTCCCGGCGCTACGGTAATTGCTGTGCACACGCCTACCAACACCCAGTACGTAGCACCAACCAACTCCGAAGGCCGCTTTAACCTGCAGAACATGCGGGTAGGTGGTCCTTATACCGTGCGCGTATCCTTTGTAGGCTACAAAGAATCTGTGCGGGAAAACATCTTCCTGACCCTGGGCCAGAATCAGCGCCTCGACATCAACCTGAGCGAAACCGAGCAGACGCTGGGCGAAGTAGTGGTAAGCGGCCGCCGCGACCCGGTTATTAATTCGGGCCGCACTGGTGCTGAAACCACTATTTCGCGGGAGCAGATTCAGCGCCTACCTACGCTGAGCCGTTCGTTGAATGACTTTACGCGTTTGACGCCCCAGGCCAACGGTGGCGGTAGCAGCTCCATTGGGGGTTCCAACAACCGCTACAATAACATCACTATTGACGGGGCGGTAAACAACGACGTATTCGGCCTTGCTGGCTCGGGTACGCCTGGCGGACAAGCTGGTACCAATCCCATTTCGCTGGATGCTATTCAGGAAATTCAGGTGGTACTGGCTCCTTACGATGTAACGCAGGGTAACTTTACCGGCGGCGGCGTAAATGCCGTTACGCGTTCCGGCACCAACGACATTTCGGCCTCCATCTACGGTTTCGGCCGTAACCAGAACACCATTGGCAAGAGCGTTACTGAACCACGCGTGAAGGCTGATGAGTTCTATAACTACCAAACCGGTGTACGGGTGGGCGGCCCGATTGTGAAGGATAAGATTTTCTTCTTCGCCAACGCCGAAATCAGCCGCCAGGCCACTCCACTGGGCTTTGACCCCGGCACGTCGACTTCCCAGATTCGTCAGGCTACTATCGACTCTATTGCCAACTTTGTACGGGCCAGTGATGTGTACCGTAACTATGAAGTTGGGAACGTGGGCGGTGAGACTCTGCGCCGGGAAAGCAACCGTCTGTTCGCTCGTTTGGACTTCAACTTGTCCAATAACCACCAGCTGACAGTACGCCACAACTACGTGAAGGCATTTGACGATAACCTGACGCGTGGTTCAAGAACTATCCGTTTCGGCAGCAACTCCTACAAGTTCGACAACGTTACCAACAGCTCGGTAATTGAATTGAACAGCATTCTGGGCCGCTTCTCCAACAAGCTACTCCTCAGCTACAGCCGTATCCGGGATTCGCGCGGTATTCCAGGCAACCTGTTCCCCACGATTGAGATTAACCAGGGTGCCAACCGCTTCACCTTTGGTACGGAGCGCAGCTCCGGTTTCAACTCCCTGGATCAGGACATTGTTGAAATTACGGATAACCTGACGGCCAGCTTCGGCAAGCACACTGTTACGGTGGGTACCCACAACGAGGGTTTCAAATTCCGCAACCTGTTCATCAACAACGGGGTTGGTTACTATTCGTTTAACTCGCTCACCAACTTCTATAACAACCGGGCCAGCCGGATTCAGGCCGCGTTTGCTACCGCTGACAACGGAGAAGCTTCGTTTAAAGCCATGCAGCTGGGCTTCTACGCCCAAGATCAGTTCTCCCCCGCTGAGAACCTGCGCCTGACGGGTGGTATTCGCCTGGATATTCCGGTGTTTGTGGATAAGCCGGCGCTCAACCCAACGCTGGAGGCAGGCAAGCAAGCCTACGCTGCTTACGGCGACATCAGCACGACTAACGTACCGAGCGGACAACTGCTCTGGTCGCCGCGTCTGGGCTTCAACTGGGACGTGAACAACGACCAGAAAGTACAGCTCCGTGGTGGTACGGGTATCTTCACCGGCCGGGTGCCATACGTGTGGATTTCCAATAGCTACACCAACAGCGGCGTAATTCAAGGCGCCCTGGACATTAACTACCTGAACACGGCTACTGGTCAGCAGCCTCGCTACCTCGACCGGATTGAAACCAATATTGACAACATTCCAACCGCTTACCAATCGGGAACCAACCCCCGCACGCAGGTAAACGTGCTGGATAAGGACTTCAAACTGCCCCAAGTTTGGCGCTCGAACTTGGCCGTAGATTTCCGCTTGCCCGGCGACATCGTAGCTACGCTGGAAGGTATCTATTCCAAGACCTTCAATGATATCTATTACCAGGATATCAACCTAGCCGCTCCGGTTGGCCGCTTGGCGGGTCCCGACCAGCGCCCCGTGTACAGCAGCAACCAGACTGCGCGCCGCGTAAACGACCGGTTCACGAACGTGTACCTGCTTGATAACACGAGCAAGGGCTACCGCTACAACGCGACGGCTCAGTTGCAGAAGCAGTTCGTAAACGGCCTGAATACGTCCGTGGCCTACACCTACGGCGTGGCAAAAGAAATTAACAGCGGTTCGAGCAGCACGGCTTCGTCCAACTTCGGCTTCAACCAGATTGTAGCTGATCCGAACAACCCGGAACTGGGCTTCTCGCGCAACGACCAGCGGCATCGTTTCCTGGCTACTGCCGGTTACACGTTCCGCTACGGTGGGGAGAAATTCGCTACTACTCTTTCGGCCGTGTACGAAGGCCTGTCGGGTCAGCCGCTTACTTACATCTACGGCCAGAGCTCTGACTTGAACAGTGACGGGAACACTGGCAACGACTTGCTCTACATCCCGCGCAATACGTTTGACGCGAATGAAATCCGGATTGCAGCCAGCGAAAACCGGACGGAAGCCCAAGTTCGTCAGCAGTTGGATGCCTTCATCGAAAACGACCCGTACCTGCGCAGCCACCGCGGCCAGTATGCCGAGCGTTTCGCCGCTCGTCTGCCCTGGACGCACCAGTTCGATCTTCGGGTAGCCCAAGACTTCAACTTCCAGGCCGGTGGTAAGAAGAATACCATCCAGGTTACATTTGATATCGTGAACGTGGGTAACCTCATCAGCAACGAGTGGGGCCGGCAGTACACGGTGGCTAATAACGCTACTGAACTGCTGCGCGTGAGCTCCACCGGTGCCAACACTCAGCCTACCTTCACCTTCCCCAGCAGCTTTGCTACCACCAACCGTGCTTGGGACGTGGCTCCCTTCGCCTCGCGTTGGCAGGGCCAGTTGGGCGTGCGCTACATCTTTAACTAAGCGTGCTATAACCCCAGCGGTTACCAACTCATTCTTAAAGCGGACGGAGATATTCTCCGTCCGCTTTTTTTGTTGCTAGCAGTTACAAACCTACCATTACAAGCTCAGCCGTAGATTGGTTAGCATCTCTGCATTTTAATAACATTTTAATAACGTAGACGAGGATAACTGTCGAGTACTTTTGCACCGGTTTTTCACCAATCCCCTCTTTTATGAAACGCAATTTGTACGCCTCAGTGGCGCTGGTGCCCATAGCCGTTTTGGCAGCACAGCTCGGCTGGGCGCAGGGCACCACTACCTCGGCCATGAACGGTGTCATCACCGACAAGGCGGGTGAAGGCTTGCCCGGTGCAACGGTTATTGCCATTCACACCCCCACCAACACGCAGTACGTGGCTCCTACCAACTCGGAGGGCCGCTTCAATATTCAGAATATGCGCGTGGGTGGCCCGTACACCATTCGCGTATCGTTTGTGGGTTTTAAAGAATCGGTGCGGGAAAACATTTTCCTGAGCCTGGGCCAAAACCAGCGCCTGGATATCAACCTGAGCGAGTCGGAGCAGACGTTGGGCGAGGTAGTAGTAACGGGCCGGCAGAACCCGGTTATCAACGCTGGCCGCACGGGGGCCGCTACCACGGTGCAGCGCGAGCAAATTGAGCGCCTGCCCACTCTCAACCGCTCCTTCAACGACTTTACCCGCCTCACGCCTCAGGCCAACGGCCAGAGCTTTGGCGGCCGGAACGGCGGCTTCAACAACGTTACCATCGACGGGGCAGTATTCAACAATGCCTTTGGCTTGTCGCCTACTATTGGCGGTCAGGCCAGTGCCCAGCCCATTTCCATTGATGCCATTGAGCAGATTCAGGTAAGCCTAGCTCCGTACGATGTGCGACAGGGTTCATTTACGGGGGCGGGTATCAACGCCGTAACCCGTTCGGGCTCCAACAAAGTAACGGGCTCAGCCTACTTCTATAATCGCAACCAGCGCGAGCTGTTTCTGGGTCGCAAGGTAGGTGATGTGGAAGTACCCGTTACCGATTTCCGCCTGCAGAACTACGGGGTGCGCCTGGGTGGCCCAATCATCAAGGATAAAGTATTCTTCTTCGTGAGCGGGGAGCGGGAGCGGCGCACCGACCCACCGTCCGGTAACTTCCAGGCCAGCAGCAGCAGCAACCCGGCCAACGGCACCAGCTACTCCCAAGCCAGCGAAACTCAGCTCACCAGCCTGAGCAATTTCCTGCAGTCGCAGTTCGGCTACGAAACGGGCGCTTACCAAGGCTACAGCCAGCGCCAGAACAGCGACAAGATTACGGCCAAGATTGACTGGAACATTTCCCAAAATCACCGTTTCAACGTCAAGTACAATTACCTGAAGTCGTTTGCCGATGTGCCCCCATCCGGTAGTGGCTCCATTGCCAATGTGCGTTCGGGCACGGCGTTCGGGTTGCCCTACCAGGCGGCGTACTATACCATTAACAACAACCTCAACTCCTACATTGCGGAGTTGAACAGCTCGTTCGGCAGCCGTTTCTCTAACAACCTGACGGCTGGCTACACGGCCAACCGGGACTTCCGCACCCCATTTTCGACCATTTTTCCCTTCGTGGAAATTGGCAACGGCGTGGGCCGCACGGGCACTACCGGCGCTACCAGCCCCAATGCTACCTACACGTCGTTCGGTTACGAGCCCTTCACGGCGGGCAACCTGCTGAACTCGGATACTTACCAGTTTGGGGACAACTTCACGGCTTACCTCGGCAAGCACAACGTAACGGTAGGCACCTACAACGAGTTCTACAAGTTCAAGAACGGCTTTGCGCCGAACTACAACAGCTACTACCGCTTCAACTCGCTGGAGGATTTCTACAGCGCCAACGGCTTCACCTACGACCGGGATTCCGGCCAGTACACGCCCTTCACCAACCCCACGGCGGCCCGCGCTACGCCTTCCCAGTTCCAGCTCCAGTACGCGGCCAACCCCCAGGGCGAGTTTCCTTACGCCGACATCAAGGCCCAGCAGTACGGCCTGTATCTGCAGGATGAGTACACTCCCATTACCAACCTGCGCATCACGGCCGGTATCCGCGCCGATCTGCCGGTAATCAGCTCCAACGTTGCGCAGAACACGAATGCGGCGGCGCTGTCGTTCCGTAACGGGGAGAAAATCAATACGGGTGAGCTGCCCAAGAAGCAGGTGCTGTTTTCGCCCCGGGTTGGCTTCAACTGGGATGTGAAAAACGACAAGAAAACCCAGGTGCGCGGTGGTACCGGTATCTTCACTGGCCGCGTGCCGTTCGTGTGGATTTCCAACCAGGCCAGCAACAACGGGGTTCTGTTCGGCTCCATTGCCGCTACCAGCGCCGCTCTGGCCGCCAACTACCCCTTCTCGGCAGATGTAGCCAAGTATATCCCCGCCTCGCGCGCGGCCAACACTACCTATAACCTGGCCGTAACCGAGCAGGACTTCAGATTCCCGCAGGTATGGCGCTCCAACCTGGCTCTTGACCAGGACCTGGGCGCGGGCTTCGTGGCCACGCTGGAAGGCTTCTACACCAAGGACCTGAACGCGGTGTACCACCAGAACGTGAACCTGCCCAATTCAACCCTCAACTCGGCGGGGGCTGACAACCGGCCAATTTTCTACGACCTGTCGCGCAGCACCATCAATGCCGCTGGCTTGTACACCGGCACGGGCCTGGTAGCCAACAACCGCATCTACGGTGGCCAGGGTGGCGCTTCGGCCGCCAACCCCAACATCACGGATGCCATTGTGATGAAGAACACCAATAAGGGCTACTCCTATGCTCTGACCGCCCAAGTGCAGAAAAACTTCGGCAGCGGCCTGTTCACCAGCCTAGCGTATACCTACTCCGACTCCCGCTCGGTAAACGATGGGGGCTCGATTGCCCAGTCGATCTGGCGCGACCGTTCGGTATCCGGCGACCCGAATGCCGACGTGCTGAGCTACTCCCAGTTCCTGCAGCGCCACCGCGTAATTGCCGTGGCCTCCTACCGCAAGGAGTACCTGAACCATCTGGGCACCACGCTGTCGGTATTCTACACCGGCTCGCCGCTGGGCCGCTTCAGCTACCTGTACTCCGGCGACATGAACGGGGACAGCCAGTCGAACGACCTAGTGTACATCCCGCGTAACCAGGGTGAGATTGTGCTGCGTGACGTAACGCTGACGGCCGCCCAGGGTGGCGGCGTATACAGCGCCAGCCAGCAGTGGGCCGACCTGGACAAATATATCGGTCAGGATGACTACCTGAGCAAGCACCGCGGCGAATACGCTGAGCGCAATGGTGGCGAGCTGCCCTGGTTGCACCAGGTGGATGTGAAGCTGCTGCAGGACCTGTTCGTGGACCTGGGCAAGAACCGCAACACCCTGCAGCTGAGCGTGGATATCTTCAACATCGGGAACCTCCTCAACAGCGACTGGGGAACCCTGCGTACGCCTAACCGCACCAACCTGCTCACCTTCCAGGGCTACACGGCCCAGGGTCAGCCGGCCTTCACCTTCCCCTACCTCACCAACCCTTCCTCCACAACGGTAAGCGGCACGACGACGGTAACGCCCGGGGTGCCGCTGAGCAGCACCTTCCGCGACAACGTGGGCTCCATCAGCTCGCGCTGGCAGGCGCAGGTGGGTATCCGCTACATCTTCAACTAAGCATCAACCACTTAGCTACCTGAAAGTGGGCTGACGATATCGTCAGCCCACTTTTTTTGTTAGTTTACTTGCAGAATCAAAAACTCGCCGTACTTTTGCCAGACCAAATACAGCCAGTTATTTGGTTTGATAGTATCCTGGGGGATTAGCTCAGCTGGCTAGAGCGCTTGCATGGCATGCAAGAGGTCATCGGTTCGACTCCGATATTCTCCACTTCTGCTCATAGTTGATGAGCGGTGTTTACCCAACGGGGGATTAGCTCAGCTGGCTAGAGCGCTTGCATGGCATGCAAGAGGTCATCGGTTCGACTCCGATATTCTCCACTCCCGTTCCTGAAAGCCCAACCTAGCGGTTGGGCTTTTTTTGTTTTTCGCAGTAGTCATTCAGGCAACGCCAGGAAAATGAAAGCGGCCCCGCCTGAAATCAGACGGGGCCGTTTTGCGGCCAGCGTATGAGCCGGCTTGCGGCCTACACGAACAGCCCTTCTACCGATAAGTACCGCTCACCCGTGTCATAGCAGAACGTGAGTACGCGCCCGCTCTGGGGCACTTCGTCCAGCTTTTTAGCCACTGCGGCCAGGGAGGCTCCGGAGGATACGCCCACGAACAGGCCCTCTTCGCGGGCGGCGCGGCGGGTCATCTCAAAGGCCTCCTGCTGGCTGACCTGGATGACACCGTCCAGGATTTCGCGGTGCAGATTTTCAGGGATGAAGCCGGCGCCGATGCCTTGGATGGGGTGCGGGCCGGGCGCGCCGCCGCTGATAACCGGGGATAGTTCGGGCTCCACGGCAAAGGTTTTCATGGCCGGGAAGTGGGGCTTCAGTACTTCCGTCACGGCCGTAATGTGGCCGCCCGTACCCACGCCGGTGATATGAAAATCGAAGCCCTCGGGAGCATCGCGCAGAATTTCCTGGGCCGTGGTTTCGGCGTGCACCCGAAGGTTGGCCGGATTGCTAAACTGCATGGGCATCCAGGCGCCGGGCGTATCACGCACCAGCTCGTGGGCTTTTTCGATGGCGCCTTTCATGCCCTTCTCGCGGGGCGTGAGTTCCAGGTTGGCCCCGTAGGCGGCCATGAGGCGGCGGCGCTCAATGCTCATGCTTTCGGGCATTACCAGGGTGAGCTTGTAGCCTTTCACGGCAGCTACCATGGCCAGGCCCACGCCAGTGTTGCCGGAGGTAGGTTCCACAATCAGGCTATCGGGCCCGAGGATGCCGTCTTTTTCGGCTTGCTCCACCATGCTCAGGGCAATGCGGTCTTTGATGCTGCCGCCGGGGTTGGCGCGCTCCAGCTTCACCCAAACTTCTACGTCGGGGCGGTGGGCAAACAGCTTGTTCAGGCGCAGCAGCGGGGTGTTGCCAATGGTGTCGAGAATGGAAGTAGCTTTCATATTTTTCAGAAAGTGATACTAGGTGAAGTGAGAGGTGATACTGGCAGACCTCAGAAGTCAGCTGACGTTTGGGCGCAAGGGCCCTCGGATATCAGTCTCACTTCTCGGGTCTCATCATCTAAGCTCTAAATGGAAAACAGGATATCCTCGTTCGGGTCCTGAGAGCGGGTGACGTGGATCTGGGCCTGGTGGTAGACGCGGGAGTGCGAGGGTACGCTTTCCGTCAGCCACACATTGCCACCAATGATGCTGTGGCTGCCCACGGTGGTATTGCCGCCCAAAATAGTAGCTCCGGCGTAAATCACCACCTTGTCCTCGATGGTGGGGTGGCGCTTGATGCCTTGCAGGTGCTTAGCCACGCTCAGGGCCCCCAGCGTAACACCCTGGAATATCTTCACGCCGGCCCCAATTACGCAGGTTTCCCCAATAACCAGCCCCGTGCCATGGTCAATGCAGAAAGACGGGCCGATGCGGGCGCCGGGGTGAATATCAATGCCGGTGCGCTGGTGGGCATACTCGCTGAGCAGGCGCGGCACCCGGCCCACGCCGCGCTGGTGCAATCCGTGGGCGAAGCGGTGCAGGGCAATGGCATAAAACCCCGGGTAGGTGCTCACCACTTCCTCCAGGCCCTGCGCGGCGGGGTCGGCAGCTAGAATGGCCTGGGCATCCAGCAGCAGCATGTGGCGCAGAGTGGGCAGAGAGTTAACAAGCCCGGCTACCAGCTGAGCAGCAGGCTCCGGCGCTGGCACGGCGCGCAGCAAATCCGTCAGATCATCCTGAAGCAGACGCAGGGTGGCGGCAACGGCATCCATGTCGCGCAGGGGCCGAGCAGCCCGCTCCGGAAACAGCAGTTCCAGCAGGTGGTCGGCTAGCTGGCAAAAAGCCGCGGCCGGCAGTGGGGCCGCCGTGCGCTGGTGCGCCTGAGCCAGCGCGTGCAGAAAATCGGAATCGTACACAGACATGAACACGAGAAGGGTGACGCGCAGCCAACGAGTGGAAGCTACACCGCTACGGATTTTTGTAAACCAAGGCAGCCGGGGAAGGTTTGGGGCTATTTAGTAAGCAACCTGCCCAGCTTGCCATGCGTTAGCCAACGCAACTGCTTATTCTTTCACTTCCCTTTTTATCTGCATCATGGCTGATACCACCATCACCAAAATAGATTCCCGCACCTCCCCTACCGGCTCCGAGGGCGAGAAATACCTGGCTTCCGGCAAGAACGTGGCCATGCGCCTCTGGGAAAACGAACAGCCCGGTGAGCCAAAAGAACCCTCGGCCAGCCCCTACGAAACGGTGGGCTACGTACTGAAGGGCCGCGCCGAGCTGCACATTGAAGGCCAGATGGTACTGCTGGAAACCGGCAACTCCTGGGTGGTTCCGAAGGGTGCTTCTCACACCTACAAAATTCTGGAAACCTTTTCGGCGGTAGAAGCCACTACCCCACCCGCCCAGGCCCACGGCCGCGACGAAGAATAGGCAACTGCTGCTGAAATAAAACTATCATTCCGACCGTAGGAAGCAATCTGGCGCAAACCGTTGAAGCGGTGCACCCAGATTCCTCCCTACGGTCGGAATGACAGTTTTTACCCTTAGTTCACCAACTCCACCTTTTCTATCCGGTCTCCGATTTCCAGGCGGCTCACCACATCCATGCCCTGCACTACCTGGGCGAAAATGGTGTAGCGGCCGTCGAGGTGGGGCGTGGGAGCGTGGGTGATAAACCACTGGCAGCTTTCGGTGTCTTTGCCGGCGGAGGCCAGGCCCACTGCTCCCTCGCCGTAGTGCAAATCGGCAAACTCAGAGCGCAGGTTATAATCGGAGCTGCCCCAGCCGTCGCCGCGGGGGCAGCCACCCTGGGCCACGAAGTTGGGTACCACCCGGTGGAAGTTTTTGCCATTGTAGAAGCCCTGGCGGGTAAGCGCCACAAAGCTGGCCACTGAGCCCGGGGCTTGCTCTACCAATAAGCGCATCACCACATCCCCCTTGCTGGTGTGCACCACGGCCCGCTGCCCAGCCGGCAACGAGGCCACCAGTCCCCAGTCAATGGGATGCGTGGCGGCCGGGGCTACCGGCGTAGGAATGGCGGGGCGCTGTTGCACAAAATCAATGGTTTGCTGCAAGGATTGCCAGGCCTCCAGGTCGCGGGGCAAGGTGAGTTTGTCGCGGGCTTGGAGCAGGAAATCGGGGTTAGGCAGCAGGCGGCGAAGGTCCAGCTTGGGGTCCCGGATGGCCTCGGCAGCCGTGCCCATCATGGCCACGTCGCCACTGAGCACGCCCCGGCGCAGGGCCAGTGCTACCTCGGGGTAGCGGGCCGTCGGGAAATCGGGCTGGCGGCGCAGGGCTACTAGGGCCTCCATTCCATAGGTACCAATTACCACGGGCTGGTTGGGAGTGAAGGTGGCCTGCTGCACGAAATCGAAGGCGGCGGGGTCTTCGCCCAAGGCTTTCAGCAGGTAGCCCTTCTCATACACGTCGGCCGTGGCGGCGTACCGCTCCTCAATAGCCCGGCGGATGGCCGGGCGCTCAGAACCAGGCTGGCGCAAGGCCGCAGCCAGGAGCGTGGCCCGCACCCGCCATTGCTCTAGCCGATTAGCCTTTTCCAGAAACAAGGTACCGGGCTCGTCGGCAGCGTGGGACAGGAAGAACTCGGCCGCCGAGAGGGCCACCTGCGCATTATTGTCGGTGAGGGCAGCCCAGGCCGCTTCTTTCACCTGGGTGTACATGGTTTTGTTCATGGCCCGCAAGGCACTTACCCGCACCCGGTAGTCGGCGTCGCGGCGGGCCAGCGTGGCCAAAGTTGCCGGCACGGTGGGCGCGGCGGCGGCTTTACCCAGGGCGGAGGCGGCCCCGCTGCGCACGGCGTAATGGGTATCCTGCTGAGCCGCGGCACCGATGGCGGCGGCGTACGGCGCCAAGTTCAGGCCTCGCGTACGCACCAGCGCGTTGGCGGCGGCCACGCGGGCACTGGTGGGGTTGCCGCGGCCCAGCAGCTGCACCAGGCGGGCCACGGCGGCTTCGGAGGTGAGGCCGCGCAGGCCGGCCCGGTACAGGCCCCAGGCCTGACCGCTGAGCGTGGCGGTATCGGCCGGTAAACCGGCGGGCAGTTTAGCCAGTATGGGCAGGCCCCGGCGGGAAGTGCAGCGGCCCAGGGCCTCTAGCTCATACTGCCGTACCGTGGGGTTGGCTTCTGCCAGTACCCGCTGCCAGAGGCCGGCTTCGGCGGTGGAGTCGGCGGTTTGGCCCAGGGCGTAGGCGGCCTGCCGGCGCACCGCCCACTCGGCATCCTGCAAGGCAGCCAGCAGTGGAATTGTGGCGGCTTTGTCCTGCACGGAGGCCAGGGCCTCGGCGGCCGCCTGGCGGTAGCGGGCCTGCTGACTACTCAGATACGGCAGCAATCCGGCCGTGCGCCGCTCATCCTGCAGCGTGGCAATGCGGCGCAGGGTGGTATCGGCGGCAAACTGGTTGGGCGCTGAGTTGGCCGCGGCCGAGCCGGAAGGATGGGGTGCGCAGGCCGTGAGCAGGGTACAGCCGGCGGAGGCCGCCACGGCCGCCAACCGGTACAGGAGGGAGTAATTCATGAGTGCCCCTAAGGTAAATACTCTGGGGCCGTAGGCAACGCCCACGAGCAAAAACGCATCCGACCAGTGTGGTAGATAGTATATCCGGGCTTTGGGGGCAAGCTTTGCGCTTGAGTAGTCGGAAACCTATTTATCCGTGCATATTTACGGTACTATCCTTCCTTCCATGTTCCGCGCATTTCTTTGTTGGGCTTTGTTTTTCGCCGGCGTGCTGGGCGCCGCACCCGGGCACGCCCAGAATAAGCCGGCCCCGCCGCCCCGCCAGAAGGTGCTGAATGTGCGCGTGGTATTGCCTACTATGCTCGGCAAGCTGGCCGAAGTAGCCGGATTACTGCCCGATTCCGACCAGGACAAGACCCAGACCTCTACTGACAATCCAGTAGTGACGCTGGCCGTGCCGCTGCCGCGCTTCCTGAGCAAGTCGGAGCCGACCCCGGCCAAGCCCCGCAAACCCTGACCCCGCCCAGCTCCCAGCCTTTCCTCCTGTCCTTACTCTACGCTCCCCGTTTTCTACTATGGAAGTAAATACCGACATCTTCTTTTCCGTTGGGCTGGCGGCCGTGGTGGTGTGGAGGTTGCGGAGGTTTCTGGATTTGCCGGTCCGGGCGCCGCATCTAAACCGGCTGATTAATTTTTTCTGGGTGCCGGGCGTAGTGCTGTACCTGTTTGCCCTGCTCATTCAGTGGAAAACCGACCGTCTCGACGAACTATATATCATGTTCGTGTTGGGAATGGTGGTGCTGGTACTGGTGCGGGTGCAGGAGTACCGCCCCGCCCGGACGCTGCTGCTGGCGGTGGCTCCATACGTGCTATACGCCATTATTGAGCTGCTGTCGGGGGCGCTGAGCAGTGACTTTCTGCGCGAGTACCGGGGCCTGTTCAGCAACAGTAAGGGCTTTGCCATTATCTGGCTGATTACGTTCGTACTCATTGCCCGCAAGCAGAAAAAGCAGCTGGAAATAGAGCGGGTGCAGCGCGAAGCCGAGGAGAAAGAACGGCGCGAAATTGCTGCCCAAAACTCCGCCCTGGAGCGCATGGTAGCCGAGCGTACTGCCTCGCTTACGCAGCAAACCGAGGAGCTGCAGCACGCCCTGGAAGAGCTCAAAACCACCCAGGCCCAGCTCATTCAGGCCGAGAAAATGGCCTCCCTGGGGGAGCTTACGGCTGGTATTGCCCACGAAATTCAGAACCCGCTCAACTTCGTTACCAACTTCTCGGATGTATCGGCGGAGCTGGTAACCGAGCTGGAAGAAGAGCAGCAGCGCCCCGACCGGGACGCGGGGCTGGAAGCGGAGCTGCTCGCCGACCTGCGCCAGAATCTGCAGAAAATTACCCACCACGGGCAGCGGGCCGCCAGCATTGTGCGCGGTATGCTGGAACACAGCCGCGCCAGCACCGGCGAGCGGCAAGCCACCGACCTGAACGTGCTGGCCGATGAGTACCTGCGCCTGGCCTACCACGGTCTGCGGGCCAAGGATAAGTCGTTCAATGCCACGCTCAACACCCACTTCGACCCTGACCTGCGCAAGATCAGCGCCGTGGCCCAGGACCTGGGCCGGGTGCTGCTGAACCTGTTCACCAATGCCTTTTACGCCGTGCAAAAGCGCAAGGAACAGGGCCAGCCCGACTACGCGCCTACCGTGAGCATTGCTACCCGCCAGCTACCCGACGGGGACGTGGAAATTAGGGTGCGCGACAACGGCACCGG
The DNA here is from genome assembly GCF_040547285.1 of Hymenobacter sp. UYP22. Classification (NCBI taxonomy): domain Bacteria; kingdom Pseudomonadati; phylum Bacteroidota; class Cytophagia; order Cytophagales; family Hymenobacteraceae; genus Hymenobacter; species Hymenobacter sp. UYP22. Next base: position 262,554 of record NZ_JBEPPK010000005.1, read on the forward strand.
CATTCCGGAGGGCGTCCGCCAGAAAATCTTCCAGCCCTTTTTCACCACCAAACCCACCGGCGAGGGCACTGGCCTGGGCCTCTCCCTGAGCTACGATATCGTGACCAAAGCCCACGGCGGCACTTTGGAAGTGGAGTCGCAGGAAGGCCAGGGCACCGAGTTCATTATCACGTTACCGGCCTAGAACTACCACCCGGCCGGCGGTTTCTGTTAGTTTTGCTCTTGATGAAGATATTAGTTGTTGACGACGAACAGGACGTGCGGACGCTGTTCGAGCAGCGGTTTCGCCGCGAAATCCGCAGTGGTGTGTTTACCTTCTCGTTTGCTTACTCTGGCGAGGAAGCCTTGGACTACCTGCACGGCCACGCCTCGGAGGTCGTGCTGATTCTGTCCGATATCAACATGCCAGGCATGAGCGGTCTGGAGCTGCTGCGCCACATCCGCCAAGAGTACAACGCGCCCCCGCCCCTGCCGCCCCAGGTGATGATGATAACGGCCTACGGCGACGACGCCAGCCGCCAGCAGGCCTTGGCATTAGGCGCCAACGATTTCCTGGCTAAGCCCGTAGATTTCGCGGCCCTCAAGGAAAAACTACTGCACCTGACCGAGCATGAAAACTAAAATTCTGGTGGTCGATGATGAGGCCGACCTGGAGCTGCTCATCAAGCAGAAATTCCGGCGCAAAATCCGGGAAAGTGTGTACGAGTTTGTGTTTGCCAGCAACGGGCAGGAGGCCCTGAATAGCCTGCAGCAGCACCCCGACCTCGATATCATCCTCTCCGACATCAACATGCCGGTGATGGATGGCCTCACGCTGCTCACCAAGCTGCAGGAGGCCAACCCCGTGCTGAAAACGGTGATGGTATCGGCCTACGGCGACATGCAGAACATCCGCGCGGCCATGAACCGGGGGGCGTTTGACTTCGTGACCAAGCCCGTCGATTTTCAGGACCTGGAAGTAACCATGGACAAAACTGCCCTGCATGTGCAGCAGCTGCGCGGCACGCTACGGGCCATCCAGGAAAACAACATTCTGCGCATGTATGTGGATGAAACCGTGCTGAAATTTGTGGAGCGGCCCGAGTTTCAGAACACGCTTATGGCCTCCGAAACGGTGGATGCCACGGTGGTGTTCATTGATATCTGCGGGTTTACCTCCCTCTCGGAAGTGCTACCGCCCACCGATATTGTGGCTATGCTGAACCGCTACTTCGACCAGATGGTGCAGGAGGTTATTGCCCAGGGCGGCCACGTGGATAAGTTTATGGGCGACGCCGTCATGGCCGTTTTCCGGGGCGAATATCACCTCGACCGGGCCATGGACGCGGCTCTGGCCGTGCGCCAGGTAGTGCAGGCCAACGAGGACTTACTACCTGATGGCCGTCCCTACCACCCGGAAGTCAGCATCGGCATCAACACCGGCGAAATGGTATCGGGCAACATCGGCTCGGCCTCGCTCAAGCGCCTGGACTACACCGTTATCGGCGACAATGTGAACGTGAGCCAACGCCTGCAGTCGGTGGCCCAGCCCGGCCAGATTATCATCACCGAAGCCACCTACGAACAGGTAAAAGAGTCGTTCCAGTGCCGCCCGCTGCACGAGGTAACCCTGAAAAACAAGGCCCAGCCCGTCATGATTTACGAGGTAGTGGCGTAGATTAAGAGCAAAGAGAAAAAGTAAAAGCGCTGACGGAATCGAATAACCGGTTCCGTCAGCGCTTTTACTTTTTCTCTTTGCTCTTCTACTTCACCATCTCGTTCTGGCGGCGCAGGCGCTGGCAGAGCACCTGCATGATATTGCGTAGCACCTCGGGGCGCTCCTCCATCACGTCGTAGAAGTCGTCCTGATCAAGGCGGAAGGCCAGCACGGAGGTTTGGGCTATGGCCGTGGCGGAACGCGGCTCCGCATCCAGCAGGGCCAACTCCCCAAAAAAGTCGCCGGGGCGGAAGGTGGCTAGCTGCTGCGCGCCGTTAAAAACACTCACTTCGCCTTGGTGCACAATAAACAGGGACGTGCCCAGGTCGCCCTTGGCAAAAATCTGCTCCTGAGCTTCGAAAACCACTTCCTTCATAATGGGCACAATGCTGCTGAGCACGTTGGCGGGTGTTTGGGCGAAAAGGGCGGTGTGTTGCAGCAGAGCCACCCGGTCGGCGGCGGAAAGGTGGGCGGCAGCAGCAGCATGGCTCATAAGCAACTCGGGTAGGGAGGGATGATGAATGGTGGTGGCCTGGTATGCTGCGGGGTGAGCGGTAGCCCAGCGACTCAGCGCATCCAGGGCACTTTCCTGCACCAGCAGGCTGGTGCTTTCCAGGTGGGGCGGCAGCAGGGTAAAATCAGTGGCAGCGGGTTGCCACTGCCATATGGCCTGGCTCAGCGTCCAGTCAGAAAAAACGGTTTCTCCCTTCTCTATAATAAAGCGCAGCCCCGGTAGCGGCGCAGCGGCCGTGGGGAATAGGCGGTCAAAAATGCGGGCTTTTTCGGCGGCGGGGCGCAGCTCCAGCAGGGTTTGCAGGGCCTGGTAGACCGGGCGGGCAATCAGGTTATCGAGGATTTCGAGGGCATTGGCCTGCCGCTCCCGGGCGGCGTGCGCCACGCTGCGCTGGGCATCGGCAATGGCTTGGGGCGGGTACAGCTGCAACAGCAGGCCAAACAGCCGCTGCTCCAGGCGGTGCAGCTCATAGGCCAGCGCGTCGCGCAGGGGCTGGTGCTCCGTGGCGGCTTTGGCGTGGAGCAGTTGCCGGGCCAGCAGCAACTCCTGCTGCACCAGAGCTTGAAACACCGGGGCATCAGTCGGCTCAGGCGGGAAATTACGGAGGGCCCGTAGAGCCGCTTCGCGAGAAGTCAGGACTGGACGTTGCGCCAGGGTAACCAACGCATTCCGACTTGCAGCCGACGGTACTTGTCCCAGCAGATGAGCCAAACGCCGCACCTGGGCCTCCTCGGTGGTAGTTTGCAGGGCCTGGGTCAAGGCAGGCACGGCTGCCACCCCCAATTGCCGAAGCTGAGCGGTGGCAGCAGGACGGGTAGATTTATCCGCAAGGGCCCTGGTTAGGCCGGTAAGCTCCTCCTCGGAAGCCGTTTCCTGCCCATGGGCAGCTACTGCCGGCAATACGTCATCCAGGGCAAACCGGCGGCTGACGGCATGCTGCAGCTCCCCGATATACTGCCCGTAGGTCCGATACAGCAGCAGCAGAGCCCCGGTCATGAGCGCCCCCATCCAGCCAAATGCAAAGCCGGTACCCAAGGCTGGCACCAGGTGCGGCAGGAGCAGCAGCAACCCAGCCAGGCCCATGCCCAGCGGCTCATACAGGCCTTTCGCCAGGGTATGGGCCTGCAGGCGCTCCGGAGCCGGCAAAGGCTGAAACAGCACCAGAAACACGGGGTCGAAGAAGGCGCGGCGTAGCACTTCCAGCGTCAGGAACAGGATGCAGAAGTAGAGCATCAGGCCCCCATCGGCCCAGGTGTCGTGCAGGCCGTACAGGGCCAGTCCGGCCACTACCAGGCCCGGCAGGGCCAGCAGCACCGGCCGTACCCCGGCCCGGTCCAGCACCTTGCCCGTCACCACCAGCTTCACAATTAGCGCCACCAGATAGGTAAGAGCCAGCACGGTGCTGACGTAGCGCATCACCACCGACTGGTCGTGGAACCGATGCTTAACGTGCACAAAAAACGTGTACTCGATGCCGGTGGTAACGGCCGCAATGGCCAGCATGCTCAGGCACATGGTGAGCACCAGCCGGCTGCTGCCAAACCACCGTTGCAAGGGGGCGGCCACCGCCTCGGTGCGCACGGCCCGGGCCCGGGAACGGGCCTCCACCACGTGCTCCCGGCCGGTAGCCTGCAGCACCAGCAACGCGCCCACGTAGGCCCCAAACGCCAGCAGCAGCAGCCACAGCAGCTCGGTATGATTGTGAATGAGCAAGGCCAGCACGGCGCCCAACGCCTTAGCGGGCATGTCGCCGGAGCTGATAACGCTGAACAGCCGCCGCCCCTGCCGCACATCAAACACCACCGCCGATACGCCCCAGAACTCCAGGTTGGTGAGCAGGTAAATAACGCGGTAGCCCGTCATGATGGCCACGGCGGCGGCCACCGAATGGCCCACGGCCACCAGCACCGCCAGCACCGCCATCAGAGCCACCACGGCCAGCAATACGCGTACGGCCACGCGCTGCAGCCCCAGGTGGTGCTCGAAGTGAGCGTAGATCTGTCCGGCGGCCATCATAGCTAGGGCAGCCACGCCGTAGGCCAAGGGCAGGTTCCGCTCGGGCTGGTTTTCGAGCAGAATCACGTTGGCGGCCACGTACACCAGAATGGTACCGATGCCCAGCAGGAAATTGTGCAGGAAAAACAGTCCTACCGTGCGTCCTTCCTCCGGACGAATGCCCAGCAACTGCTGCCAACGTGCGCGTAAGGTCATGAAAAGAAGCTGGGAATTTAGGAGTTAGGAGACAGGAGTTAGGAGACAGGAGTTAGGAGACAGCAGAACGCTCCTCCTGCCTGACTTCCAGCTTCTGTTCTACCCGCAAGATAGGAGCCTTCGGGCGGGTTAGTGCCGTTTTTTTGCAGCACCTGGGCCCTTCGCGCGCAACCCGCCACCTCAGACACTACCACCGCGCCAGCAAGCCTACCCCGAACCCAATAATTAGGAAGCCGATGGCCCGGCTCAGGCCGTTACTTCCGCCAGGGCCGTTTCCAGCGCTTGGAACAGCTCCTCGTTGCCGGATTGCTCGTAGTGCTGCAAAGCGGTTTCAAAGCCCGTGAGGTCATAGAGAAACGCCTTGAGGTTATCGGGAGTAATGGCCGAAAAGTGGCGGCCGTAACCGAGCTTTTCTACCTCGGCGGCATTCAGAAACTGCTCAAACTGGGCCGGAATGGGCACCGCACAGATGGGTTTGCGCAGGTACACGGCTTCACTGATCAGCGAAAAGCCCCCGTTGGTTACCACGGCCCGGGCACTGGCCAAATCCGCCAGAAAGCCCGCTTCGCTAAAAGCCCGCAGCTGCACGTTGCCGTGGCTTTCTTCCTTGTTGAAGCCGTACACCCGAAACTCCTGCCCCGGCAGCTGCTGCAGCTGGCCTATCAGGTCCTTTTGCGTGGTAGCCGATTGGTACACCAGCACGTGTTTGCCCTTGGTGGGACGCAACGCCAGCACCTCGGGCCGCAGAATGGGCGGTACCAGCGTAGTGCGCTCCTTGATAACGGGCAGCTGAAAGAAAGTGGAAACCAGGTACTGCTGACTGCCCGGCAGCTTGGCCCGCACGATTTGCCGGGCCAGGGTGAGGTTGCCTCGTTCCTGGGGCGGCACCACAACATCCAGGGCCGCCCGGCTGATTATCTGCATATTATCAATGCTGATAACGGGTAGGCGCTTCCACTTGGCAAACAGAAAGCTGAACGACTCAAAATCGGAAATAACCACTTCGGGCTCAAAGTCGCAGAGCAACTCCCGGTACTTGCGGAAGTTGACGAGCAGGTTTTCCGGGGCCGAGCGGAGCGTGAGGGCGGCCGTGCGTGACTTAGAAACCGTGAGGTGCTTGTAGGCCAGGTGAAAACCCCGGATTTCGTGCACCCGGCCCGGGAAGTTAGCCGCCAGCATCTGGTAAGCCCGGGCGCTGCTCACCACGCACACGTTGTGGCCCTGGCTGAGCAGGTGGCCAATTACTACCTTGCTGCGCGTGGCGTGGCCCAGCCCTTCGCCCGGCACTCCGTACAAAATATTCATAGCGCTGTGAATTACCGACGGCCGGTAGGCACGCGGAACTGCACGCCCAGGCTGGGAATGAAGGTGAGGCCGCTGAGCTTGGCTTTGGCGTTATTCAGCAGCTGGTACTCGCCATAGTTCTGGTAGTACACCGAAAGGGCCGGAATGAAATAGGCGTAGCGGTAGCCCAGCTTGGCATTGAAGAACGCCCCGAAAGAGCCAAAATCCTGGCGGGCCGAGGGCAGTGCCGGCAGCGCCAGCCGCCCCGCCGAGTAGAACAGGTTGCGGGGCTGGAAGCCGTACTTGAAGAAGCTGTGCGCATACACCACCCCGTAGGAAATGGCCCCAATTTCTTCTTCCACGCCCAACGACTTGCTGAATACCAGCGGCACAATCAGGTCGTGGCGGCGAGCCTCAAAGCCCAGAAAATCCGTCACGTTATCCAGAAACGGAATGCTGGGCAACTTGCTGCGCTGGGTGGCAAACTGCAGCCCGATGCTGCCGTAGGTAGCACCCGCCGCCCGGCTACCGGGGTTTTCAGGTGTGCCCGTGGGCCCCATAAACTGGTACATGGCATCGAAGACGTGGGAGCCAAAGCCGTACTTGTAGCCCACGTCCAGCCGGTCAATCACCCCGTAGCGCACGTACAGGTCGGAGGTGGGGCGCACGGGGTCCAGCACGTAAGCCAGGGCACCAATCTGCAGCTTCTCAATGGTCTGATCGTAGAAAACACTATCCTGATTGGCCGCCGATTTGGCGGCCTCCACTAGCGCCGAGCCGGTTTTGCCCAGCGTTTCGGTGGCCACGTTGAAGGCCATGTTGCCGCCTATTTTAAACTCGCCCCGGGGCGTTACCTTGCCCGTGCTTACAATGGCGCGGGGTGCCGTGCAGGAAGCGGCAAACAGCAGACTAGCCCCGGCCAGCAGGCGTAGGGCGGCAGGAAGGGAGGAGAACTTGTTCATCAATAGCGAAGATAGGGAGGAGCGAAAACCGGCTGAGGGCTAAAACCAGGCCGAAAGTAGGAAAAGCCCCGCAACCCGGCTGCTGCCCCCGCGCCTCCGGCTGCTGTTGAACCCGCTGCCCAGCTCCAGATGTTGCCCCGGCGGTGCTTTGTGCCGGGGGCACAATTTTCGGTTTTATCTTTGATCATGACTGCATATTTCACTTGGTTTTTACGCGGATGGCGGGCCCTGGCACTGGGTTTACTGGTGCTGACTGCCGCTACCGGCGCGGCCCCCCAGCCAATCGTGTCTAAGGCTACCGTGTACCTGTTCCTTTCCGATACCTGCCCAATTTGCCAGACCTCCACGCTGGCTTTGCGGCAGCTGCACGCCACCTACGCGCCCCAGGGAGTTGCGTTTGTGGGGATTTTTCCGGAGCCCCAAACCCGGCCTACCGACATTATTCTGTTTCAGCAACAGTACCAAGTACCCTTCCCATTGCGCCAGGATGAGGGGCAGCTACTCACCCGCCAACTCCAGGCCCGCATCACCCCCGAAGCAGTGGTAGTGGCCCCCGATGGCCGCATCCTCTACCAAGGTCGCATTGATGACAGTTACCTGGCCCTGGGCAAACGCCGCACTGTAGTACTCCATCACGAGCTCCAGGATGCTCTGGCGGCCGTGGTAAGCGGAAAGCCAGTGGCTGTACCCCGCACTGAGGCCGTTGGCTGTTTTATCAACTGAGCAATACCGACAGGCAGGTATCAACCCGCCGTTTCGAGGCAGCTGAGCTAGCATGATCAAATGGATGGGGAGAAGGCAGAAAATACCGTAACTTTCCTTTCCGCTCCCAGATTTTTTGCTCCGTTATGCTCCAGTTTTACCTCAACAACCAGCTCATTCGCACTGACCAGTCGGCTGGCAGCACCCTGCTCGATTTCGTGCGCTACAACCAGCACCTGAAGGGCACCAAAATTGGCTGCCGGGAGGGTGACTGTGGGGCCTGCACCGTGTTGGTAGGTGAGTTGGATGCGTTGGGCGAGGCCGTACGCTACCAGTCCATGACCTCCTGCCTGACCCCCCTGGGCAACGCCCACGGCAAGCATGTGGTTACTGTGGAAGGCATTAATGCGGCCCGGGGCAGCCTCACGCCGGTGCAGCAGGCCATTGTGCAGGAAGGCGGCTCCCAGTGCGGTTTCTGCACCGTGGGCTTTGTAATGAGCCTGACCGGCCACGCCCTCAGCACCCAGCCCAGCACCGAAACCAGCGTACTGGCCGCTATTGATGGCAACATCTGCCGTTGCACTGGCTACAAGAGCCTGGAGCGGGCGGCGGCCCACCTGCAGGAGCAGCTGCAGCAACGGCCCGCCACCGAGTCGTTGCCCTGGCTGGCGGAGCACGGTTTCGTGCCGCAGTATTTTGCCGATATGCCTAGCAAGCTCCAAGCGTTGCACAGCGCCACCACGGCCGCTGCCGCCGGCGGTTCCGAAACTACCGCTCCGCTGCCCGCTACGGTAACTGGTCTCGATGCCCCGGCCGCGGCCCGGGCCCGCATCCTGGGCGGCGGCACCGATTTGTTGGTGCAGCAACCCGAAAAACTCCGGGCTGCCGATGTAGAGCTGGTGTACGACCAAGCTCACCTGCGCGGCATCCGGCGTGAAGACAATACCATTATACTAGGAGCCGCCACCACCGCCCAGCAGCTGCTGGAATCAGAAGTGATGCTGGCGGTGCTGCCCGAGCTGCCGCGCTTTCTGAAGCTGGTCAGCAGCACGCCCATCCGGCAGATGGGCACCGTGGCCGGCAACTTCATCAACGCCTCCCCCATCGGCGACCTGACCATTCTGTTCCTGGCCCTGAGCGCGGAAGTTGAGCTTGCCGACACTGCTGAACACCGCCGCTGGATGCCGCTTGCGGAGCTGTACGCGGGCTACAAGCAGCTCACCAAAGCCCCTGACGAGCAGGTAACAGCCATTCGCTTTCCCGCCCCGGCTCCAACCGATGCGTTCAACTTCGAAAAGGTATCCAAACGCACCCACCTGGATATTGCCAGCGTGAATACCGCGGCCTGGCTGCGGGTAGAGAATGGCTTGATTCAGGAAGCCCGCTTTTCGGCCGGGGGCGTGGGGCCCATTCCGCTGCTGCTGCGTCAGACGGCTGCTACGCTGATAGGTCGGCCGGCTTCAGTGGAAACGCTACGCCAGGCTCAACAGGCAGCCCAGCAGGAAATCAGTCCCATCAGCGACGTGCGCGGTACTGAGCAGTACAAGCGCCTACTGCTGCACCAGCTGCTGGAAGCCCACTTCGTGGAAACGGGCCTACTCACCGAAGAACAGCTGTAGAAACGCGTATTCGCGTCTCAATCGTTGCTGACATTGTTCGAACAGCACTGTCATTCCAAGCGAAGTGAGAAATCTGGGTTACTCACCAAATGGCAAACCCAGATTCCTCACTTTATTCGGAATGACAACCACACGCTGTTCCACCCCACTTATTCACTTAATCATTAAGTCACCGCTCCCGTGAATCACCTCGACCCCTTCCGCCACGTGCGCGGCGAATCCCAGTATCTGGATGATGTGCCGGTGCAGCACGGCACCCTGTACGCGGCCGTAGTGGAGTCGCCGGTGGCCCACGGCAAGCTGCTGACGGTGGACGCCACGGCGGCGCTGGCGCTGCCCGGCGTGGTGCATGTTCTCACGGCCCAGGATATTCCGGGCAAAAATCAGATTGGCGGCATCGTACCCGATGAGCCGCTGCTGGCCGAGGGCCACGTGCATTTCCGCGGGCAACCGGTGGCGCTGGTACTAGCCGAATCAGAACATGCGGCCCACGCGGCGTTGGCCCACGTGCGGGTAGAAGTATCTCCGCTGCCCATCATTACCGACCCACGGGTGGCCGCGGCCCAGGGCGAGCTGCTGGTACCGCCCCGCACCTTCCGCATCGGTGACCCCGGGGAAGCCTGGGCCGGGTGCGCCCACGTGTTTGAGGGCGTGGCCGAATCGGGTGGTCAGGAGCACTTGTACATTGAAACGCAGGGCGCGTACGCCTTTCCCACGGAAATGGGCGGGGTACGCATCATCTCCTCTACCCAAGGCCCCACGGCCGTGCAGCGCCACACGGCCCACGTGCTGGGCCTGGGCATGCACCAGGTAGAAGTGGACGTAACCCGCCTGGGTGGTGGTTTCGGGGGCAAGGAAGACCAAGCTACCCCCTGGGGTGCCCTGGCCGCTCTGGGGGCCTTCGTAGCCCGCCGCCCGGTGAAGCTGGTACTGGACCGCATGGCCGATATGCGCATGACCGGCAAGCGCCACCCCTATTCCTCCGATTTTAAAATCGGGCTGGATGCCGACCTGAAGATTGTGGCCTACGAGGTGACCTTCTACCAGAACGGGGGCGCGGCGGCCGATTTGTCGCCGGCCGTGATGGAGCGCACGTTGTTCCATAGCACCAATACCTACTTCATTCCGAACGTGACGGCCACGGCCTACAGCTGCCGCACCAATCTGCCGCCCAACACGGCTTTCCGGGGTTTTGGGGGGCCGCAGGGCATGTTTGTAATTGAGTCGGCCATTGCCTGCGCGGCCGAGCGGCTGGGCGTGCCCGCCGCCGAAATTCAGCGCCGTAACCTGCTGCGGGAGGGGGACCTGTTTCCCTACCGCCAACCGGCCGAGGGCTGCCACGCCGAGCAGGCCTGGGACACGGCCGCCGGGCTGTTCGACCTGCCGGCCCGCCGCCGCGAGGTGGACGAGTTCAACCGCACCCACCGCTGGCAGAAGCAGGGGCTGGCCGTTATGCCAATCTGTTTCGGCATTTCGTTTACCAAAACGGCCATGAATCAGGCCCGCGCGCTGGTGCACATCTACACCGATGGCTCGGTGGGCGTGAGCACCGGGGCCGTGGAAATGGGTCAGGGCGTGAACACCAAAATTGCCCAGGTAGCCGCCCGCACGCTGGGTATCAGCGTGAACCGCATCAAGGTGGAAAGCACCAACACCACCCGCGTGGCCAACACCTCCCCCTCGGCCGCCTCCGCCACCGCCGACCTCAACGGCAAAGCCACCGAACTGGCCTGCCTGGCCCTGCGAGAACGGCTGCTGCGGCTGGCCTCCACGGAGCTGAGCATGAACTACGAGGGCCTGCACATTGAAAATGAGCAGGTGCTGGCCGCCGGCAAGCCCGCCGACACCACCTGGGAGAAGCTGGTTTCGGCAGCCTACTGGCAGCGCGTGAACCTCTCCGAAAACGCCCATTACGCCACGCCCGACCTCCATTTCGACGCCACCACCAACCAGGGCTACCCCTTCGCCTACCATGTGTACGGCACGGCCCTGACCACCGTGCAGGTGGATTGCCGCCGGGGTACTTACGAGGTGCAGGCCGTGCAGATTGCCCACGACTTTGGCCAGAGCCTGAACCCGGCCGTGGACCGGGGCCAGATTGAGGGCGGGGCGGTGCAGGGCATTGGCTGGATGACGCTGGAGGAGTTGGTGTACAATGAGGAAGGCCGCCTGCTGAGCAACTCGCTCAACGCCTACAAAATCCCCGATCTGTACTCAGCCCCCAGGGTGCTGGACGTGCATTTCCTGGATACGCCGGGCCACTCCCGGGCCGTGATGCGCTCCAAGGCCGTGGGCGAGCCGCCGCTGATGTACGGCATCGGGGCGTACTTCGCGTTACGCGACGCGGTGCGGGCATTCAACCCGGATTCCGGTATTTCTTTCTCCGCGCCTATGACGCCGGAAAAGGTTCTCGTAAATTTGCACCCCTCTTTCCTGAACACCCCACCTACTGCTTGGAACTCATCCGCTCCGTTAACTTCCGCAACCACCTCCGCGGCCTGCTGATTTACGCCGCCGGCGACACAGCCGCTGCCCTGCTACTGCACCAGTTTTCCTGGACCCGGCTGCTGGGTATGGCTCTGGTGGGTGGGATTCTCTACTCCTGGGAAGTGCCCGCCTTTTTCCGCTGGATTGACCGGCAGGTACCCGAGCGGCCCGACGGGGGCCTGGGGCGACGCTGGCTGCGGGCGGCATTGTCGCAGGTGTACTTTAACCCGCTCTGGATTGTGCGGCACTACGTGTTTCTGCGGTTGTTCAGCGGCCAGTTCAACGAAATTTCCCTGGCCCTGGTACCGGTAGCTACTCGCTCGTTTCTGCTGAATGTGCCGTTGGCACTGGTGGTGAATTACTTCATTCAAAACAAGGTTTCCGCCGACTTTCGGTTTGTGGCCAGCGCGCTGTTTTCGGGGTTTATGGCAGTGTATTACGCCATCAGCTCCACCTGGTAACCGGGCATAGCGGCTGACTGCCTAAGCGGCCTGCCTTCCTGGCTGAACTTCTGCCCGTAGCTTTCCGCCCGTGAATACTTCTTCTGCCTTATCCGCCGCCCCGCGCGACCTGCCAGTGTGGCAACTGGCCGTCGCCAGCTTGCAGGCAGGGGTGCCGGTAGCGTTGCTGTGCGTGCTGGCCAGCACGGGCAGCAGCCCCGGCCGGCAGGGTTTTAAGATGGTTGTGACGGTCGACTCGATGGCGGGCTCCATCGGGGGCGGCATCATGGAGCACAAGTTTGTGGAACTGGCCCGCACCCTGCTGGCCGGAGGAAATTTCTCCCCGGTGCTGCGCCACCAGATTCATCGCAGAGAAGCGCCCGCCGACCGCTCAGGCATGATTTGCTCCGGGGAACAGCAGCTTCTCGTGTACCCGCTGACCTCCGCCGACTTGCCCACCGTGCTTCGCATCACGGAGCTATTGCAGCAGTCGGCGTCGGGCCGGTTGTGGCTATCAGCGGCGGGGTTGTGCCTAGAGCAGCAAGCACCGGCCGCACCCCACTATACCCTGCAATTGGGCGCTGACTGGGCGTATTCCGAGAAAGTAGGATTCCGCGACCAGGTTACCCTAGTGGGCGGCGGGCATGTGGCGCTGGCGTTGTCGAGGGTGCTGGCGTCCCTTGACTTCGGCCTGACCGTGCTGGATGACCGGCCTAATCTGAACACGCACCAGCTCAACCCCTACGCGCACTACAAGCGCACCGTGGCCTACGAGCAGTTGCCCCAGGAAATTCCGGCTGGCCCGCACCAGTATGTTATCCTGATGACCTTTGGGTACCGCTCCGACTTGGTGGCGCTGCGAGCCTTGCTGCACCACCCCGTGTGCTACTTGGGCGTGATGGGCAGTCAAGCCAAAATTACCGAGCTGCTAGCTACCCTGCGCGCCGAAGGCGTACCCGAAGAAACCTTGGCCCGGGTACACGCGCCCATCGGCTTGCCCATCAACAGCCGTACGCCCGAGGAAATTGCCATTAGCATTGCCGCTGAATTGATTCGGGAGCGAAACACCGTGTAAAAACAACTACCCCGCAGCGTTGCTGCGGGGTAGTTGCGCCATCGTACCTTGGGTTTTCTTTACTCCTCTGATTCGCTGGTCGCATTCTGGCCGCTGAGGTAGCCTTCGGTGAAGATGTGGTATTGGTCGAAAATGGAGCGCACGGAGCGGCGGAGCACAATGTCGCCCTGGGGCCCAGTGGGGACGCTCACGCCCGAGGCGTAGCCGTTCCAGACGGCCCGGTTGGTGCGGTTATCAATGAGCGTGACCAGCAGAGTACCTTCCTGGAGCAACAGGCGCACCGGCTGGTAACCTTTGCGGTCCTCCTTGGGTGTTTCCTCATCCTCGGAGTAACCCGCTTTTACCCAGCGCGAGAAATCCTCCTGGGCGTACCCTCGAAAGCGCATATCCCCTTCAAACAATCGGAAATTGACCAGCAGATCGGGGCGGCGGCGGGCGGTGCGGTAGCCCTGGATTTTAAGCCGGTTCCGGATGGCGTCGCGCACGGTGGAGCCCAGCCGGCTGGTATCCGAGTTGATGCCGTCGCCGCTGATGAACTCGTAGGTGCGGTAGCGCCGGAATTGCCCGGCGTAACTGTAGTCGGACTCGACGCGAGCTTCCCGCGCCATTAAGCAGCTGGATAGGGCCAGGCTACCGCCGGCTAACAGAGTAACATACCATTTCATAGGCGCTGGGGAATTAAGAGGGTCGTACTGACTAAAATACGAAACTCACAGCGCTAATCGATTGGCTTCCAGCGTAAATATTTGTGCAGGATGTATCTGGCTCAGCTTTCCGTACGCTACGGCAGGCCGCAATATGGGCGCCAGGGCAAAAGGGAAAGGTTTTGACAGACTATACGCCAGCCGTCAATTCTTTTTCTAGCACAATGGTCAGGCCGCGGGAGCTTTGCACGGTACCAATAATATCAAATCCATGCCGCAGATTCAGCAGCAGCATGGCCCGCCACCGGTTGTAGGTGTGCGTACGGACACGGTGGTACCCTTGGGCCGCGCACCAAGCATGTTGTTGCCGCATTAGCTCGGCAGCAATGCCACGGCCCCGAAAACCAGGGTGTACGCCGCCCAGCCAACTGTAGTAGTGCCCGGGCTTCCGCTCATAGCCCAGCTTGCAGCCCACCAGTTGGTCGTCTTCGTACGCCAGCCATACCTGCACCGGCTGGCGCTGCTGCTGGTAGAGCACATCATCCGCTAGCTCGGCAGCCGTGGTTTCCAAGGCAGCAGACAGCAGCGCACTTAAGTCTGGTACCGTGGAGGTATTGAGAAGTAGCGTGTGCGAAAACTGATACATAAGTGCCATATGTACAGATTGAGCTATACTTTGAACCTGTTTGGAAAGTCTACTGGATAATTCAGACTGTCCTGCTGAGCGCAGCCGAAGCATCTCTACCGCTTCGTTTCAATCATTCGTAGAAATGCTTCTCTTATGCTCAACGTGACGACCTTTGACCTCCTAAGCAGCCTCTTACATTAACGGTACACCTTAACAGTATCGGTTACGGCTGTATAAATCTCGCCATTTGTTTGTCGGTAGCGCACCACAAACTGCTGAATTCCGGTTCGGGTGGGCGGTACGCTTAAGCGTAAGTTAAGGCTACGCGGCGGTTCAATTCCCCCCGATTTCATAGCCACCAGCGAGTCGCTTGTTCCAATTTGTTTTCTCAAAATATCATTCAACGGCGTTCCGGCGGGATGCTGAACATCGTAATCGTAGCGGCTAGTAAATACAAGTGAATCTAGCCGTTCCTTTGTGCCCCTATAGCCCGGATTAGTTGGGCTGCACGCATAGGCCGTTCCACTACTTCCGGTCCTGCGGCTGTAATACCGCTCACTCACCTGAAGATAAACGCCTATGCTGCGATATTGCGGATGGTAGGAATAGCGGTTTACCGACAACAGAACACCACTGACATCATAATAAGCTGGCCCAGAGCTACAAGCATCACCGAAAATTAATTCACAGGCAGGCAGGAGAAATAGCAGTAGAGCGGCACTTACTAATCGTTTCATACTGGCATCTGATAAGGTTTCGATAGGTAGAGCCGAGGCCGTACAAAAGGTTGCACAATATTTTATCTACTGATACCCGGCGGCCTGCAACCGGAACAGCTCGGCGTAGCGGCCGCCGCGGGCCAGCAGCTCCTCGTGGCTGCCTATTTCCTGAAACTGTCCGTTTTCGATAACCAGAATCCGGTCGGCCATGCGCACGGTGCTGAAGCGGTGGCTGATGAGCACGGCGGTTTTGCCCTGGGTCAGTTCTTTGAAGCGCTGGAATACCTCGTACTCAGCGCGGGCATCGAGGGCGGCGGTGGGCTCGTCGAGGATGAGGAGCTGGGCGTCGCGCATGTAGGCCCGGCCGAGGGCAATTTTCTGCCACTCGCCCCCGCTTAGGTCCACGCCCCCGTTGAAGCGGCGGCCAATCATCTGCTCGTAGCCCTGGGGCAGCTTGGCAATAACTGAGTCGGCCAGGCTTTGCTGGGCGGCCTGCTCGATGCGGGGCTGGTTGCCTTTCTCCTCAATGCGGCCCACAGCCAGGTTCTGGCCGGCGGGCAGCTGGAAGCGCACAAAATCCTGGAAAATCACCCCAATTTCCTGACGCAGCTCCTGGGGGTCGTACTCGCGCAGGTCGTGGCCATCCAGTAAAATGCGGCCCTCGGTGGGGTCGTAGAGGCGGGCCAGCAGCTTGACAAGGGTAGTTTTACCGGCCCCGTTTTCGCCCACCAATGCCAGCTTTTCACCGGCTTGCAGCTCGAAGTTGAGGTTACGCAGGGCCCATTTTTCGGCCGTGCGGTATTTGAAGCCCACATTCTCGAAGGTGAAGCCCTGCCGGATGGGTCGCGGAAACGGCCGCACCGTTCTGGATTCGTCGCGGCGGATGCGGGGCTGCAGCTGGAAGAATTCAAAGAAATCCTGCAGGTACAGGGCACCCTCGGCCACCGAGCTGAACCGACTCAAAATGCCTTCCAGCAGCCCCCGCATGCGGGCAAATGAGCCCGCCAGAAACGTGAGCTGCCCAATGCTGACCCACCCATATACCGCCTGACTGATGATGTATACATAGGCCGCGTAATAACCAGCCGCGCCCACCGCCGCGAAGAACGTCCCCCAGCCCGCCCGCTTTATCACCAGAGACTTGTTCTGCTGATAAAACTCATCAGAGAGCTGCCGAAATCGGTCAATTAGGAAGCCAGAAAGGCCAAAAATCTTGACCTCCTTGGCCGTTTCATCCGAAGCGCCGGTTTGGCGCAGGTAGTCCAGCTCCCGCCGCTCGGGCGTCCAGCCGTGCACCAGCGAGTAGCTCCGCTCATTAAAGTGACTTTCGCCCAGGAAGGCCGGCACCACCGCTACCAACAGCAGCAGCAATAGCCAGGGGTTGAAGGCCACCAGCCCCACGGCCAAAAAACTCATGGTAAGTACGTCCTGGGCCTGGCTGAGCACCTGGGCCATGAGCACCGTGCGCGAAAGGGTTTGGCGACGGGCGCGCTCCAGCTTGTCGTAGAAGTTGCTGTCCTCGAACTGGTCCAGGTCCAGCTCGGCGGCGTGCTGCATGAGTCGCACCGAGCTTTGGTTGGCGAACAGGTCGCCCAGTAAGGAATCGAGCAGAGCCACGCCCCGGCCCAGGGCATCGGAGAGAATGGCCAAGCCAAACTCCAGGGCCACCAGGCTAAGCACCGGCGTGAGAGTGCGCTCCGGGGCGGGCAGTTGGCTCAACTGCACCACGGCATCCAGAATCAGCTGGCCCACATAGAGCATGGCCACCGGCAAAAGCGCCCGTAGTAGGCGTAGCCCCACGTTACCCAGCGTGAGGCCAGGGCTGGTTTGCCAGATCAGGCGCAAAAACGCCGGCAGGTTGCGCAGGGCCGAAAACCGCTCCCGCACCGTAAGGGCGGGCTTGCCGTCTGGGCGGGGCTTTTTGGCGGAAATAGTGGAGAAAAACGAGTCGGAACGAGGCATAGAACGGGCTATACGGCATACTTCGGGCCGGAGTACGGCGGCGGCCGTTTTGGCAGTTCTCCGCTTTCCTTACCTTTCACTTACCTACCTTGTAGCTAGCTGAATACCATTTCTATACTTATCTGGATGAAAACGATACTTGCGCTGCTGTGCCTACTCCTGTTATCTGGCCCAGGCCAGGCCCAGCAGGCAGCTCTAGCTTTTGAACCTACCACTTGGACGACGGCAATGCAGAAAGCACAGCAGTTGCAGCGGCCCGTTTTTGTGTACGCGTACAGCCCTGGTTGCCATTTCTGCCAACAGATGGAAAAAACCACGCTGCGCAACGCGGCCTTAGCCACCTATTATAATACTGCGTTTGTATCAGTGAAGGTGGATGTAACGGTGGATACTGCCTTTGCCCGCCGCTACGATATCAACGGATTTCCCACCTACCTCTATTTTGACAGCGCGGGTCAGCCCCTGCACCGCAGCTCCGGCGAAAAGCCCGCCGCCGCATTTATAGCCGACGCCCAAGCCGCTTTTCAGCCCCAAACAGCGTTTTACGCCCTGCAGCGCCAGTACCAGGCCGGTAACCGCAGCCCTGATCTGCTTTACCGGTACAGCCAAGCCCTGAACTCATCCAACCAGCGCCGCAACCCTCAGGCCCAGGTGCTCACCGAATACCTGGCCACCCAATCGGCGCTACAGTTGAAGTCCGAGAAAAACATACGCTACCTGTTCGAGCAGTACAGCGCCCCAACCGACGAGTACATCATCCGGCACCAAGCTGATTTTGCTCCCTACTTTCCAGCTGCCGTTGTGCAGAAGCGTGCTTACAGAATTTTAGCAGCCCGGGCCTTCGATGCCGGAAAACAAACTTCGGGCGAGGCCTTCCGGACAGTACAGGAACTAGCCCACACCCAATTCGCCGACACGGCCCAAGCTGGGCATACTGCTCGCATCAATTTCTGGGAAGGTCGGCGCGACTGGCTGCGGTATGCGCAGGCTACACGCCGCTACAGTCTGCTTGCTTCTCCTGACCCGTATACCCTGCGAAAATCGGCCACCTACCTCTACCACTTTGGGGAGGAGCAGGGCCCAGAGCGGCAGCAACAGGCCCTACAGGAAATTCTGGCGGTGTTGCCAGTGCTGCTACAAGCGGAGCGTAGCTACGAGAGCCTACTACTCTGCGCCCGGCTGGAACACCAAGCGCACCGTTTGGCCCCGGCGCGGCAGTTGGCCGAGGAAGCCCTGGCTATTGCCCCGCAGCACCACGAAACCGGCGAAGAAGCCCAGACCTTGCTGGCTGCCCTACCGGCCCGGTAGCGTATTGCCAACACCGAAGCGCCGGCGGGACCGTACTTTTACGCACTTCCCGTCGTTTCTTGCTGCCATGCTGCATAGTATTCTATTCGCCCCTTTTTCGGATGCCGCCGCTGAGGCTCATGCTGAGGCTCTGCAAGCCACCCTGGCCGGGGCGGCTACGGAAGGCGTGTTGCTGGTGAACCTGTCGTTGCCCGAGGCTGCGCCGATACTCGCCCTGGTGCAGCCGGGAGGCGTTACGGTGATGCAACTGCTGGCAACCGGCGGCACGCTTTCCACCCCGGCTCTCACGGCAGCACCCTGGCAGCTTGACGGGCAGGCTTTGGCGGGGTTTGAGTCTAGCATCTCGCCCTGGCAGCAGTTTCAGCAGCAGCGGGCGGCTTTGGCCGAGTGGCTTAGCCAGCAGCCAGAATTTCCGGCCGTGGCCTCCTCTGATGTGGCAGGGCTGGTGGTGTGCTTGCAGCCGGTGCACTTTGCTGGTGATGTAGAAGCCGGCTTACAGCAGCTGCCCGCGACGGAGCAATTTCAGCTGGTACCCGCCCTGGGCCAACTCCCCCGGCGCCTGCAGCAGCTAGAACCCCAGGTACTGCTGCCGCCTACTTTCCTGCATCAGTGGGCCGAGTTACTGCGCCAGCGGGGCTACCAACCAACTACCCCTGAAGAAGTACCGGAAGAAGCGTACGAAACCCAGCCCGGCGGCTTTGTGGCGGGCAAGCTCCGGCAGCTCTGGGGCTGGCTGGGCGCCGAGGATGTTCCCGCGGACCCGCCCTACGGAGGGCTGCTGGCTTCCGGAATTTCAGCGGCCAATGAGCAGGAAAAGCAGCGGCTGGAGCAGCTACGGCAGCAGGTAACGCAGGAGTTGCAGCAGCAGCGCCAGGCTATGGAAGCCCGGGAGGCCCAGCAGGCGGCCAGCATTGCCCAACTCCGCCAGCAGCTTACTCAGGCGCCCTCGTCCACGGCCGAAGTAGCCGACCTGCAAGCCCGCCTCAACACCGAAATGCAGGAAAAACAGCAGCTGCAACAGGCTATTCAGGCTTCCCGCACCGAAGCAGAAGCCCGTAACCAGGCGCTTGATGCTCGTATTCAGCAGTTAGGAAACCAACTGGAGCAACTCCAACGGCAACCAGCTGCGGCTACTCCAACGCCGGCCACGGTGCCCGTTTCCGCACCGCCAGCTGCCCGTTCCCGAGCAACGGCTGCGGCCCCAGGCCCAACTTGGCGGCTGCAGTGGGCCCGGGCGGCACTG
The DNA here is from genome assembly GCF_040547285.1 of Hymenobacter sp. UYP22. Taxonomy (NCBI): domain Bacteria; kingdom Pseudomonadati; phylum Bacteroidota; class Cytophagia; order Cytophagales; family Hymenobacteraceae; genus Hymenobacter; species Hymenobacter sp. UYP22. The sequence goes on from NZ_JBEPPK010000005.1 coordinate 282,048, forward strand.
GTGGTACTTTCGATAGGGGCGTTGGGGGCCGGGTTGTGGGGCGTAACCAAGCTACCAACGTTGTTGCGCCCGGTGTTGCCCGCTGCCACTCGGGCCACCCAGGCGTCCGACGATACCTTCGACGACAACGCCGAAGCCGCTGCCCCTACCCTGTTCGATATTCAGCCCGATACCGTGGCCGTGGATTCTGCGGATACCTCCGCTGAGGAAGATGAGGAAAATATTGTTCCGGCCGACTCCCTGGAAACTCCGGCCCGCGCCGGCGAACTGCTGGATTCAGTTGCCGCCGACGAGCCCTCCGGCGACATATAACTCCCTCCAACTCCCTTACACTAAAAGGCTTCCACATGGTGCGGGAGCCTTTTTTGTTGCCCGGCGCCCCGCTACCATCCACGGGTATTCCTACGCTATTGGTTTTATCCCTTCATACCGACTTCATGTAAGGCCCGGTGCTTTGTATCACGCAAGCCTGATACACCGGCCGCTTGCAGCTACTAACAGCTCTCCAACACCCCCGTTTTTAGGCGTCGCGCAACGCTGGTCAATGCTCGTTTAAGGTTATGAAAACAAGGTTTCTGCTAACGCTACTGAGCGTGGGCGTACTGTACGGCGGCACCAGCTGCTCCAAAGAACACAAGGAGAAAGAGGAAAAAGTGAAGTTTCTCGTCACCAGCCCACTCCAGAAAGACACGACCATCACCAAGGAATACGTGTCGCAGATTCACGCCTACCAGCACATTGAAGTGCGGGCGCTGGAAAAAGGCTACCTCCAGAAGATTTACGTGGATGAGGGCCAAGCCGTGCGGGAAGGGCAGCTCATGTTCCAGATCATGCCGATGGTGTACAAGGCCGAGCTGCAGAAGTCGAAGGCCGAGGCTAACTACGTGGGCATCGAGTACCAGAACACCAAGCAGCTGGCCGACAAGAACGTGGTTTCCAAGAACGAGCTGGCCCTGGCCCAGGCTAAGCTGGACAAGGCCAACGCCGAAGTGGGCCTAGCCAAAACCCACCTCGATTTTACCACCATCCGGGCCCCGTTCAGCGGCATGATGGACCACTTTCAGGCCCGGCTAGGCAGCCTGGTGGATGAGGGCGACCTGCTGACCACGCTTTCCGACAACAGCAAGATGTGGGTGTACTTCAACGTGCCCGAGGCTGAGTACCTCGCCTACAAAGCCCACGCCCGCACCGAAGCCGAGACGAAAGTGAAGCTGCTGATGGCCAACAACGAGGTGTTCAAGCACTCCGGTGTGGTACAAACCATCGAGGCCGACTTCAACAACGAAACCGGCAACATTGCCTTCCGGGCCACTTTTCCCAACCCCGAGGGCCTGCTGCGCAACGGCGAAACCGGCTCGGTGCTGATGACGGTGCCGCTCAAAAACGCCGTGATTATTCCGCAGAAAGCCACCTTCGAGGTGCTGGAAAAGAAGTTCGTGTACGTGGTGGACGACAAGAAGAAAGTGCACCAGACGGAGGTGACCGTGGCCTCAGAAATGCCCGACCTCTATATCATTTCCGCGGGCCTGAAAGCCACCGACAAAATCATGCTGGAAGGCATCCGCAAGGTGAAGGAAGGCGACAAAATCCGCTACTCCTACCAGGAGCCCAAGTCGGTCATTTCGCACCTGAAAACTTACTCGGAATAGAAGCTTGACCTCAAGAACGTCATGTCGAGCAGCGCGAGACATCTCGCGTGCTGACGTTGCCATAGTATTTAATTACCACCGCAACAACCGCATGCGAGACTCCTCGCTGTGCCCGGAATGACGTCTACCTGACTCTAATAGTCTCAAACTATGTTCAGTAGATTCCTTCGCCGACCCGTGTTTGCCATCGTTATTTCGGTGGTCATTCTATTCCTGGGCGTTCTGGCTATCAAGACGCTGCCCACCTCGCAGTTTCCCGAAATTTCGCCGCCCATGGTGATGGTTAGCACGGCCTACCCGGGCGCCAGCGCCAAGGTGCTCACTGAGTCGGTGCTCATTCCGCTGGAACAGGCCATCAACGGGGTGCCCGGCATGAAGTACATGACCTCCGACGCCGTATCGGCGGGCGAGGCTAACATTCAGATTGTGTTCAACCTGGGTACCGACCCCGAGCAGGCCGTGGTGAACGTAAACACGCGTATTGCCCAGGTGCTCAACCGTTTGCCCACGCTGGTGCAGCGGGAGGGCGTGGTGGTAAACCGCGTGGTGCCCAACATGCTCATGTACGTCAACCTCTACAGCAAAGACAAGAATACCGACATGCGGTACCTCTTCAACTTTGCCGGGGTGAATATGCTGCCCGAAATCCAGCGCATTGATGGCGTGGGCCGGGCCAGCATTCTGGGCAGCCGCCAGTACGCCATGCGCGTGTGGCTGAAGCCGGACCGCATGCGGGCCTACAACCTGTCGGTGGATGATGTAATGGAAGCCCTCAACGACCAGAGCGTAATTGGCTCGCCGGGCCGCATCGGCCGCTCCGACGGCAAGGAGGCCTCGGCGCTGGAGTACGTGCTGACCTACAAGGGTCGCTTCAACGACGTGGAGGAGTACAAGAACGTCATCATCAAGGCCAACGCCAACGGCGAAACGCTGCGCCTCAAGGACGTGGCCAACGTGGAGCTGGGCTCGGAATTCTACGACATCTACTCCAACCTCGACGGCTACCCCTCGGCGGCCATCATGCTCAAGCAAACCTACGGCTCCAACGCCCTCGACGTGATTAAAAGCGTGAAGGACAAGCTGCAGGAGCTCAAGAAAACCATGCCCCCCGGCATGGACTACAAAATCAGCTACGACGTGTCGAACTTTCTCGACGCTTCCACCGAAAACGTGATTCACACCCTGCGCGACGCCTTTATTCTGGTGGCCCTGGTGGTGTTCCTGTTTCTGGGTGACTGGCGCTCCACGCTGATTCCGATTATTGCCGTGCCGGTGTCGTTGGTGGGCGCGTTCATGGCCATGCAGGCGTTTGGCATGACCATCAACATGATAACGCTGTTTGCCCTGGTGCTGGCCATTGGCATTGTGGTCGATGACGCCATTGTCGTCGTCGAGGCCGTGCACGCCAAGATGGAGGAAAAGCACCTCTCGCCCTACGGGGCGGTGCGCGAGGTGGTGGGCGAAATCAGCGGCGCCATCGTGGCCATTACCATTCTGATGACGGCCGTATTCGTGCCGGTGGCCTTCATGAGCGGCCCGGTGGGCATTTTCTACCGGCAGTTCTCCATCACCATGGCTTCCAGCATCGTCATTTCGGGCATCGTGGCCCTGACGCTGACGCCGGTGCTCTGCGCCATGATTCTGAAGAACACCCACGGCCAGCCCCGCAAGAAAACCCCCATCAACCGCTTTATCGACTGGTTTAACCGGGGCTTCGAGCGCCTGACCGGCCGCTACACCAACCTGCTGGAGAAGGTGGTGGACCGCCGCGTGGTGACGTTTGCCATTCTGATTGCCTTCGGGTTCGGCATTTTCGGCATCTCCTCCACCCTGCCGTCGGGCTTCATTCCGGCCGAGGACCAGGGCATGCTCTACGCCATCATTCAGACGCCGCCCGGCTCCACGCTGGAGCGCACCAACGCGTTGTCGCAGCAGCTTTCCAAGCTGGCCGAAAAGGTGCCCGGCATCGAAAGCGTGTCGTCATTGGCGGGCTACGAGGTGCTGACCGAGGGCCGCGGCTCCAACGCCGGCACCCTGCTCATCAGCCTCAAGCCCTGGGCCAAGCGCAAGCAGTCGGTGCACGATATTGTGATGAGCCTGGAAGAAAAAGCCAAGGAAATTCCCGGCGCGACCATCGAATTCTTCGAGCCGCCGGCAGTACCGGGCTACGGCGCGGCGGGCGGCTTCCAGCTCCAGCTGCTCGACAAAACCTCCACCGGCGACTACAAAGCCCTGGAAAAAGTGAACGAGGAGTTTATGGACGAGCTCAAAAAGCGCAAGGAGCTGGCCGGCTTGTTCACCTTCTTCTCGGCCAATTACCCCCAGTACGAACTGCAGATTGACAACCAGCTGGCCATGCAGAAGGGCGTGAGCATCGGCAACGCCATGAACACGCTCAGCATTATGGTGGGCTCGACGTACGAGCTGGGCTTCATCAAGTACCAGCGCTTCTTCAAGGTGTTCGTGCAGGCCTCGCCCGAGTACCGCCGCCTGCCCAAGGACATTCTGGACCTCTGGGTGAAGAACGACAAGGGCGAAATGGTGCCGATGTCGGCCTTCATGAAAATTGTGAAGGGCCAGGGCGCCAACGAAATCAACCGCTACAACATGTACCCCACGGCCTCCATCCGCGGCGACGCGGCCCCCGGCTACAGCTCGGGCGAGGCCATCAAGGCGGTGCAGGAAGTGGCGGCCAAAACCCTACCCCGCGGCTACGACATCGACTGGGGCGGCTTGTCGAAAGACGAAGTATCACGCGGCAACGAGGCCATCTACATCTTCCTGGTCGTGATTGTGTTCGTGTACCTGGTGCTGGCCGCGCAGTACGAGAGTTTCCTGCTGCCGCTGGCCGTTATTCTGAGCTTGCCGGCCGGTATTTTCGGCTCTTTCCTGCTCATCAAGGGCTTCGGTTTGGCCAACAACATCTACGCCCAGGTGGGCCTGGTGATGCTGGTGGGTTTGCTGGGCAAAAACGCGGTGCTGATTGTGGAATTCGCGGTGCAGAAGCACGAGGAAGGCATGACGGTGCGCGAGGCGGCCATTGAAGGTGCCAAAGTGCGCTTCCGCCCCATCCTGATGACCTCCTTTGCCTTCATTGCCGGCCTGATTCCGCTGGTGCTGGCTACCGGCGCGGGCGCCATCGGCAACCGCACCATCGGCACCTCGGCCCTGGGCGGCATGCTGTTCGGCACCGTGTTCGGCGTCATCAGCGTGCCGGGGCTGTACTACATTTTTGGCACGCTGGCCTCCGGCCGCAAGCTCATCGGGGACGAAAACGAGCACCCGCTAACCGAGTTCGAGCCCCACGTTTTAGTTGATGAAATTCCGAGCCACAGTCATGCTTAAGAAACGCCTCTATCGGGGCCTGAGCGCAGCGTTGCTGACGCTGGCGGTGGGCGCGTGCAAAACGCCCGAGCTGGCCACCAAAGCCGCCGGCCGCCCAATGCCCGCCACCTACGCCACCGCCACCCAGGACAGCACCAACACGGCCCGCAACCAGTGGCGACAATTTTTCACCGACCCTAACCTCATCGGCCTCATCGACACGGCCCTGCAGCGCAACCAGGAGCTGAATATCTCGCTGCAGGAAATCCAGATTACCCGCAACGAGGTTCAGATTCGCAAGGGTGAGTACCTGCCCTTCGTGGGGCTAGGCGTAAAGGCCGAAGCCGAGCGACCCAGCCGCAACACCCTGCAGGGTGCCACCGAGGAAGCCATCCGCATCCAGCCCGAGCACCGCAACCCCGACCCGCTCCAGAACTACCAGATCGGGGCGTTTGCCAGCTGGGAAGTGGACATCTGGCACAAGCTGCGCAACGCCCGCAAGTCGGCCGCGCTGCGCTACCTAGCCACAGTGGAAGGCCGCAACTTCACGGTAACCAACCTGATCAGCGAAATAGCCACCTCCTACTACGAGCTGCTGGCCCTGGACAACCAACTGGCCATCGTGCGCCAGAACATCGGGCTGCAAACCAACGCTCTGGAGCTGGTGAAGCTGCAGAAGGAGTCGGCGCGCACGACGGAGCTGGCCGTGCAGCGCTTCGAGGCCCAGCTACATAACACCCGCAGCCTGCAGTACGGCATTCAGCAGCGCATCACCGAAACCGAAAACCGCCTCAACTTCCTGGCCGGCCGCTACCCCCAGCCGATTACGCGCAACTCGGCGGCATTTAATGAGCTGCTGCCTACGCCGGTGCAAGCCGGCGTGCCGGCCCAGCTACTGCAAAACCGCCCCGATATCCGCCAGGCCGAGCAGCAGCTGGCCGCCGCCAAGCTGGATATTCAGATTGCCCGCGCCAATTTTTACCCGGCGTTGCGCATCACGGGCGGAGCCGGTTTTGGGGCCTTCAAGCCCGGTTTGCTGTTCACTACACCCGAGAGTATGCTGTACTCCCTGGCCGGCGACTTAGTGGCGCCATTGGTGAACCGCAACGGCATCAAGGCCGTGTACGGCAACGCCAACGCCGTGCAGATTCAGGCCGCCTACAACTATGAGCGCACAATCCTGAACGCCTACGTAGAAGTGGCCAACCAGCTCGCCAGCATCAACAACCTGCAGCAGAGCTACGACGAAAAAACCAAGCAAGTGCAGGCCCTGAACCAGTCCGTCACCATCTCCAACAGCCTGTTCCGCTCCGCCCGCGCCGATTACACCGAAGTGCTCTTCACCCAGCGCGACGCCCTGGAATCCAAGTTCAACCTCATCGAAACCCGAATGCAGCAGCTCAACGCCTCCGTAAACGTGTACCGAGCCCTGGGCGGCGGCTGGAAGTAGGCGGCGAGGTAGCAAGCGTATCAAAACCACCTTGTTATCCTGCGCATTCCACGCATCAAGCGGCGACAAAGGACCTTATCACCCCATACAAGCTGTCTACATAGCTCATTCCGGCGTGACACAAGGGCTTTTGAACCATGTAGAGACGCAAATATGCGTCTCTACATGGTTCAAAAAATTACTAGAGGACCTTGAATTGCGCCCAAGATGGGGAGGTGTTCAAAGCCAGCAAGACAAGAAAAAGGGCTTCCGCACACTGCAGAAGCCCTTTTTCTATCTAAACGCAGAACTCGCCTACGCTTGCTCTTTTACCATTTGCTGGCTAGTAGCAGCTTGGCCGTTGCTACCGGCAGCGGCGTGCTGCAGGCCTTCCCGCACGCGGCGGCCGTAATCCTCGTCGCACTGCGTAAACAGGGCAACCATCTTGTCCTGTACCACCTTCTCGGCACCGCTCAGGGCACCTACCAGGTTTTCGATGAGGTCATTGCGCTCCGTTTCGGTGTGCTGACGATACCGCACCCCGGCCTGTTTGAAGTTATTTTGGCGGTCCAGGGTTTGGCGCACCAGCTTGGCGTTGTACTCCGGCTCGTGCTCCTGGCCCGAGGGCGCAGCCTCTTTCAGACCGCTGAGGTTGCTGGGCTCGTAGTTTACATGCGGGTTTTGACCCGGGGCCGTGTCTACGTGGTAAGCCATCTGCCCGTCGCGCTGGTTGGTAGCTACGTGTTTTTTGGGCGCATTAATGGGCAGCTGCAAGTAGTTGGTACCCACGCGGTAGCGCTGCGTATCCGAGTAGGAGAAGGTGCGGCCTTGCAGCATCTTGTCGTCGGAGAAGTCAAGGCCATCTACCAGCACGCCCGTTCCGAAGGCCACCTGCTCTACCTCGGCGAAGTAGTTTTCGGGGTTTTTGTTCAGCGTCATCACGCCTACGGGCAACAGCGGGAACTGGTCTTCGGGCCAGATCTTGGTGTCATCCAAGGGGTCAAAATCCAACTCTTCGTGGTAGCCGTCGGGCATCAGCTGCACCTGGAGCTCCCACTCCGGGAAGTCACCGGCCTTGATATGGTCGTAAAGGTCCTGGGTGGCGTGGTTGAAGTTTTTGGCCTGAATGGCCTCGGCTTCGGGCTGAGTCAGGTTTTTTACACCCTGCTTAGGCTCCCAGTGGTATTTCACCAGGTGCGCTACGCCTTCCTTGTTCACCCACTTGTAAGTGTTCACGCCTGAGCCCTGCATCTGGCGGTAGTTAGCCGGAATGCCCCAGGGCGAGAACAGGAAGGTAATCATGTGCATGGCCTCGGGCGTATTCGAAATGAAATCGAAAATGCGCCCGCCATCCTGGCGGTTAGTTACCGGGTCGGGCTTGAAGGCGTGCACCAGGTCCGGAAATTTCATGGCGTCACGGATGAAGAACACCTTGAGGTTGTTGCCTACCATGTCCCAGTTGCCGTCTTCGGTATAAAACTTCACGGCGAAGCCGCGCGGGTCGCGCAGGGTTTCCGGCGAGTGGCCCCCGTGAATTACCGAGGAGAAGCGCACGAACACCGGCGTTTCCTTGCCAGCCGTGTTGAACAGCTTGGCGCGGGTGTACTGCTCAATGGGTTCGTTACCTACTTTGCCGTAAGCTTTAAACACGCCGTGGGCTCCGGCACCACGGGCGTGCACCACCCGCTCCGGCACCCGCTCCCGGTCGAAGTGGCTGATTTTTTCGAGGAAGTGGTAGTTTTCCAGCGTTACGGGGCCGCGGTTGCCCACGGTGCGCGTATTCTGGTTGTTGGTAACCGGGTGGCCCTGGCGGGTGGTAATGGTTTGGCTCTGCTCCCCGGCGGCCGTACGCTCGTCGTGGGAGGTGCCCGCGACGGTTACGGCCGTGCCAGTACCGTTGCCGGAATGGCCGTTCTGCGGTTGGTCTTGCTGATCTTGTGCCATAGTGTTAGGATGGGAAATACATGCTGAGTGTAATACCGGCAAGGTACACGGAGGTTTGGCTAGTGGAGAATTTTTCTCCGAAAGAATTTTGGCATTCCGTGGTTTTGGCCAGTAAGGAAGAGGCGTGTTTCCCTGAGCGCGAAGCTGAGCTGTAGGTAGGTATGTGCGGCGGCCGGCATTCTATGGGCTACCTTTACGGCTCCGATGCCCGCTACGCTTCCTCCTTCCGCGCCCCCTACCCAACGCGTGTACACCGTTGGTTTTTGGCTGATGTGCCTGTCGTCGCTCCTCTTTTTCATGAGCTTCAACATGCTGCTGCCCGAGTTGCCCGACTACCTCACCCGCCTGGGCGGCGAGGATTATAAAGGCTTCATCATTGCGTTGTTTACTCTCACGGCGGGTATTTCGCGCCCGTTCAGCGGCAAACTGGCCGACACAGTGGGCCGCATTCCGGTGATGGTGTTCGGTTCCCTGGTGTGCTTTGTTTGCGGGTTCTTCTACCCGTTTGCGGTTACGGTAACGGCCTTTCTGGGGCTGCGGCTGCTGCACGGGTTCAGCACCGGGTTCAAGCCCACCGGCACGGCCGCCTTCATTGCCGATATTATTCCGCTGGAGCGCCGGGGCGAGGCTATGGGCCTGTTGGGCGTGGCGGGCTCGGTGGGCATGGCCGCCGGCCCCATGCTGGGCTCCTGGCTGGCCCAGCGCTTCTCCCTCAATACGCTGTTCTACTGCTCCTCGGGCCTGGCCCTGCTGAGCCTGGTGGTGCAAGGCACCATGACGGAAACTCTGCCTAAAGCCCAGCGCCATCCCTTTAGTTGGAAGCTGCTGCGCCTGGAAAGCTGGGAAGAGGTATTTGAGCCCCGGGTACTGGCCCCGGCCGTGGTTACGCTGCTGTGCCTGTTCCCGTTTGGGGCGGTGCTCACCGTGGTACCCGACCAGAGCCGGTTTCTGGGTTTGGTAGGTGAAAATAAAGGACTGTTCTACACTTGTTACACCGGCGCTTCCCTGGTAATCCGGCTGGTGGCGGGCCGTGCCTCCGACAAGTACGGCCGCGTGCCGGTGCTCATTGGTTCTTCGGCCATTATGGTGGCCTCGCTGGGGCTGCTGGCGTTGGCGCAGTCGGCGCCGGTGTTTTTGGCGGGCGCTATTCTGCTGGGCCTGGGTACGGGCCTCAACTCGCCCACGCTGTATGCCTGGACGGTGGATTTGAGTCACCCCGAGCGGCGTGGCCGGGCCGTGGCCACCATGTACATTGCCCTTGAAATGGGAATCGGTCTGGGGGCGCTACTGGCCGGCTGGGTATTCGCCAACAAGCCCAGCCACCTGCCCTACGTGCACTTATTCAGTGTGCTCAGCGTGCTGGCGGGCCTGGTGTATCTGCTGATCTGGCGCCGGAAAACTGTCGCGTAGCTGAACAACACCAGGGGCTGGAAATCTGCCGGGTTGCGCCTATCTTCGTGGTTATTTACTAGGCTGCGGCCTGTTACCACGTATTGCTCGTGTCCTTCATTTACTCCACTGCGGGCCGGGTGCTGGCCACTGCGGGCTTGCTCCTGTGGGCCGCCACTGCGCGCGCCCAGGAAGAGCCCATCAAATTCGGCAAACTCGACGCCAAGGAGGCCGCCGCCCTGCTGGCTAGCCCCACCCCCGATTCTGCCGCCGCCGAGGTGCTCTGCGACTTTGGGCAATCCAGTATCCAAGGCAAGAAAGATGGTTTTGAGTTGCGCTTTGCGCGCACGGCCCGGCTGCTGATACGCCGGCCGGCGGGCTACGAACACGCCACCGTGCGAGTCTACCTCTACCACGACCCAAAGAATGGCGGCCACGAGGACATTCAGCAGCTTAAGGGCTTTACGTATAACCTGACAGCCGGCGTACTCAGCAAGGAGCCGCTACGCACTGAAGCCGTCTTCAGCAAGAAGATAAATGAGCGGCTCAATGAGTATGCTTTCACGCTGCCCAACGTGCGGGAAAATTCCATTCTGGAGTTTACCTACATAGTCCGTTCGCCCTTCCTGTTCAACCTTCAGGACTGGCAGTTTCAGCAAGATATTCCGGTGCGCTGGAGTGAGTACCGCACCGTAATACCCTCGTTTTACCGCTACAAAGAAACCACCCGCACCTACTGGCCCTTCACCATCAACGAAACCGGTACAAAACCTTACGCAACATCGTATCGGGAAGGATCCAACGCTGGATACGGGAGTACCAACGCTGGTGCTTCGGATAATGTATATAGCATTACAACTCAGGCCGTGACGCGCCGTTGGGCCATCAAGAATTTACCGGCTTTCCACTCGGAGCCGTTCATGACCACCCGCCGCGACTACCTCAGCCAGGTGGACTTTGAGTTGGAGCGCATTCAGTTTGATCCGCAACGCGACCCGCAGTTTATAGTGGGCAGCTGGCCCGAGATTGAAAAGGAGCTACTGGAAGATGAGCGGTTTGGTCAATATCTGAAGGCTAATAGTCCGGTAACTACTCTGGCCGCCGTGCTCCAGCCGATGCCCAACCCCACTGAGCGGGCCCAGGCCGTACGGCAGCTGGTCATGCAGCAGGTTGCCTACGACGACACCCCGGCCTCCCACGCCCGCCCGGGCAGCACGGCCAAACGCGTTGCGGAGCAGCGCAAGGGCAACGCGGCCGAGGTGAACCTGCTGCTGGTAGCTGCCCTGCGGGCCGCCGGGCTTAATGCGCAGCCCTTGCTCCTGAGCACCCGCTCAAACGGGCGCGTTCAAACGGAATTACCAGTGGTGAGCCAGTTCAACTACGTGGTGGCCCACGTGCTGCTGCCCGACAATAAAGAGCTGCTGCTGGACGCCACCGATGCCAGCTTGCCTCCCACGCTCCTGCCCGAGAATTGCCTGAACGGCCAGGGGCGCCTGCTAGGCCCGGCCGGGCGCTGGGTAAATCTGATGGACACCGCCCCCACCCTGCTGTATACCCGCGCCCAGCTCACGGCCACGCCCCAGGGCGAGCTGCGGGGCAGCATCCGGCAGGAGTACGCGGGCTACGCGGCTTCCAATTACCGCCGCCCCTTGCCGGAGCTGCGGCAGAACTGGCAGAAAGCTCACCCCGATTGGCAAATCAGCAAGGCCAGCGTGTTGGCGCCGGATGTGAGCCGGCCGGTGGCTCTGGAGCTTACTGCCAGCCTGCCCGGAGTCGAGGCCCCGGCGGCCACGCTCTACCTGCGCCCCTTGCAGCAGTTGGTGCTGAGCGGCAACCTGTTTCAGGCTGATGAACGGCTGTTTCCGGTTGATTTTGCCACTGTGCAGCGCTTCGAGTACGCCACCGACCTCACCTTGCCGGCAGGGTATGCTGTTGCTGAGCTTCCGGCCAACATGCAATTGGTATTGCCCGATAGCGGCGGGCGTTTCCTGTTCAACATCACCCAGCCTACTCCGCAAACCCTAAGCCTGGTGGGCCGCCTGCACCTGCTCAAAACGCACTATACGGCCGAGGAATACCACGCCCTGCGGGAGATGTACACTAAGGCTCTGAGCAAGCTGGCCGAGCCCATTGTACTGCAGCGGCAGTAGCCTATTGGGGTTGCCGAAATCCTGCTCCAGCACAGTTATAAGCCTTTTACAAACTGAGCAGTAGAAAACCGGGCTTCATCTGTTGCTCATGTTCCGGAGAAATAGGATATTTCGGTTCCGATACTCTGTCCAGCTCTATCTACGCCCTTAGTAGTGCCTTATTGCCTGCTTGTTTGCAGCCGGGAATATTCCGCTTGATTTCTTCTTATTTCCCTTTACGTCTTCCTATGAAGTCACCTTTACTCCGTCGGCTGTGGCTGGCTGGTATGCTCACCGGCGCGGCCGTAACCCTGGCCCAGGCCCAAACAGACCCCATTAAGTTCGGCAAGATTGATGAGCTTGACCTGACGCCCAAAAATTTCGTAGCCGACAGCACGGCCGGAGCCGTGGTGCTCGGCGACTTTGGCCGCACCCGCTTTGAATACAATGACGGCCAGTTTAAGGTGGTATTTGAGCGGGTAACGCGGCTCAAGATTCTCCGCAAATCCGGCTACGAGTACGCTACCGTGGAAGTGCCGCTCTACCACCGAAACAGCAGTGAAGAAAAGCTGTCGGGCTTGAAAGGCTTTACTTACAACTTGGTAAACGGGCAGGTAGTCAAGGAAAAGCTGAATGCTGATGCTATTTTCCGGGAAGAAACCTCACCCAACGTTACCACCCGCAAGTTTACGCTGCCCAATGTGCGCGTGGGCTCCGTTATTGAGTACACGTACACGGTTTTGTCGCCATTCACATTCAACTTCCAGGACTGGACGTTTCAGCGCGATATTCCGGTGCGCTGGAGTGAGTACCGGGCAGCCATTCCAGAATATTTCGACTACAAAATGCTGATGCAGGGCTACGAGCCCCTGGAAGTGCAGACGCGGGAAGAAAGCACCACGCAGTACACCATTAGCTGGTCGTCGAAGCTGGAATTTGGGGAGCGGACTTCGGGCGGCTCGCAGGTAGTAACCCCGCGCGTAACCAACCACCGCTGGGCCATGAAAAACGTGCCGGCCATGCGGGAGGAGCCGTACATGACCACCACCGGCGACTACATAGCCAAAATTGACTTTGAGCTGGCTGGCATTAAGTGGCCCGATGAGCCCTATAAAGCCGTGGCCGACTCCTGGGATAAAATTGACCGGGAGCTACTAACCAGCGACAACCTGGGCGGACAGCTTAATCGGGCGGGCTTCCTGAAAGAACAGCTCACCACCTTGCAGGCCCAGCACAAAGAGCCTGCAACGCGTCTGGCGGCCATCCATAACCTGGTGCGCAGCAGCGTGAAGCACAATGGTAACAACGGGGTATACGCCTCCGGCCCCGTGCGGCGCGCCTTCGACCAAAAAACCGGCAACGCCGCAGATATCAACCTGTTGCTGATTTCCGCTCTGCGGGAAGCCGGCTTCAAGGCCAACCCCCTGGTACTGAGCACCCGCAGCCACGGCCGCATGGAAACCAACGTGCCGCTGATTTCCCGCTTTAACTATGTACTGGCCCACGTAGAGCTACCCGATGGCACAACCATGCTGGTAGATGCCACGGAGGAACTGGCCCCCTGCGGCATGCTGCCGCCGCGCTGCCTCAACGGCGTAGGCCGCCTGGTACTGCCCCAGGATGGTGCCTCGCGCTGGGTAGAGCTGAAGCCCGCCGACCGCCTGCTCCACTACAGCCAAATCAACCTGACTGTGGATGAAAAAGGCGGCATCAATGGCAAAGTGCACCAGGAGCACGCCGGCTACCTGGGTCTGGCCCAGCGGGAAAAGCTGCGAAAATTGGGCGAAAAGAAATACGTGGAGGAGTTGGCCTCGGCCCACGAAGGCTGGAGCATTCCGAAGTACACATTCAAGGAGCAAACGACCCTGAACCGCCCCCTTACTTTGGACTATGAGTTTGCCACTGCCGGAGCTGAGGCGCCGGTTGGTACTATTTACCTGAGCCCTTTGCACGACTTCGGCACCGAGAAGAACCCCTTCCTGCACGAAGAGCGACGCTTTCCGGTAGATTTTGGGGCCAACATGGATGAAACCGTGCTGGTGAACCTGACGCTACCCGCCGGCTACGAGCTGGAGGAAATACCCAAACCCATGGCGGTGGAGCTGCCCGAAGGCGGTGGCCGCTTCACTTACGCCGTGCAGCCCGGCAGCGGTACCGTGCAGATTATGAGCCGTATGAGCCTAACCCGGCCAGTATATCAGGCCGAGGAATATGCCTACCTGCGCGAATTTTTCAGCCGCATGATGACCAAGCAGAACGAGCGGCTGGTCCTCAAGAAAAAAAGCTAAGCGCCATGCGTGTTCTTTCGTTGAGTATTGCGCTGGCCTTGGCAGCCGGGCTGCCCGGGCTGGCGGCCCCCGGTCCCGCGCTTAAATATGCCGTGGCCGACCTACCCGCCGCCCTGCGCGAAAACGCCCACGCCGTTATCCGGCGGCAGGATGAGCAGCTGCTGGTGAAGTCGGCGGCGCGCACCGTAGAAACCACCCACCGGGCCGTAACCATTCTGGATGAGGCCGGCGCCCGCTGGGCTTCCGAGCTGGTGTACTACAGCCAGCTCAACAGTATCAGCTACTTCCGGGGGGCCGTGTACGATGCCGCGGGCCGGCAGCTGCGGCAGCTGCGCAGCCAGGATATCCGGGATATTAGCTTATCGGATGGCTTTAGCCTGGCTTCCGATGCCCGGGGCCGGGTGGCCGACCTCAGCCAACCTACCTACCCCTACACGGTGGAGTTCGACTACGAAGTGGTGTCGGATAACCCGCTGTTTTACTCTACCTGGCGGCCCCAGCCAGTGGAGCAGCTGGCCGTGGAGCAGGCCACCTTCAAAGTACTGATGCCGACTGGTATGGCCCTGCGCTACCAGGAGCAGCAGCTACCCGCTGGCACGGCCCAGCCCAAACGCACCCAGGGTAGCCAGGAGGTGTACGAGTGGCAGGTGCACGATTTGGCCGCCCGCGAGGAAGAAACCGACGCTCCGCCCCTGGCCGAGCTAACGCCCGCCGTGTACACGGCTCCCGCCGAGTTTGAGGTGCAGGGCCACGCCGGCCGCCTCACCTCCTGGGCCGACCTCAGCCGCTGGACCTACGAACTCAACGCTGGCCGCGACGAGCTACCGCCCGCTATGAAAGCCGCCGCCGCTGCGCTGGTGCAGGGCGAAACCGACGAGCGGGCTCGCATCCGCAAGGTGTATCAGTTTCTGCAGGCCAACACGCGCTACATTTCCGTGCAACTGGGCCTGGGTGGCTGGCAGACGTTTCCGGCCTCCTCGGTGGCAGCCAACGGCTACGGCGACTGTAAGGCCCTGACCAACTACTGCCAAGCCCTGTTGGGGGCGGCGGGCATCAAGGCCCATGCGGCCCTGGTGCGTGCCGGCTCCGACGAGCAGGATATTCGCACCAGCTTCCCCAGCTCCCAGTTCAACCACGTGATTCTGTGCGTGCCCCTGACCAAAAGCGCCCGCCCCGATACCGTGTGGCTGGAATGCACCAGCCAGACCACGCCGTTTGGGTACATGGGCGGATTTACGGGCAACCGCCACGCCCTGCTGCTGCTGCCTGAAGGCGGCCGCCTGATTGCCACGCCCCGCTACGGTGCCTCCGAAAACCGCCAGGAGCGCCTGACCCACGTGTATCTGGACGCCGCAGGCAATGCTACGGCTACCCTTCGCACCCTGAGCACCGGCCTGGAATACGACGCCGTTTCGGGCCTGGCGGGCCTGGAGCTAGCCGAGCAGAAGAAGCACATCAGCCGGCGCCTGACGCTGCCCAACTTCACTCTTACCAAAGTGGGCTACAAGCACACGAGCCCCACAGCGCCCCTGCCCGGCATTACCGAAACCCTGGCGCTTACTCTGCCGGCACTGGCCCCTCCCAGTGGCAAGCGCCTTTTCCTGACGCCCAACCTTCTAAGCCGCCTGGCCCCGCCCCAGGCTACGGTGGGTGAGCGGCAGGCCGATGTGGTCTTGGAACATGCTTTCACGCAGCAGGACACCCTGCAGCTGCATTTGCCCGCCAGCCTTCACGCCGAGCAGCTCCCCACGCCGGTGCAGCTGACCACGCCCTTTGGCACCTACCACAGCCAGCTGACTGCTCTGCCCGATGGCACTATTCAGTACATCCGGCGCCTGGTAATGCCCCGCACGCGCTTTGCCCGCACGGAGTACCCGGCTTATCTGGAGTTCCGGCGCAAAATCAGTGCTGCTGACAAGGCCCAGCTGGTGCTCCTAAAAACCGATGCATAGGCCGCTAGAAGCCGGTTCTTAGCTCAAAACCACAACACCCGCTACCAGCAGTAGCGGGTGTTGTGGTTTTGCGGTCAGTTGGTGCTACTACCATGCTTCTGACTTGGCATTGAGCTTTTGCCAGAAATTCGGGTTGGGCCCACCACAGGAAATTTGCCGGATTTTAGCCCTTAGCACCATTGATAAACAGCCAAAATATATCCAGCTGGAAGCGCGGCCCCGGCAGGCAAAAACTTTAACTTGAGCCGTCTATTTCTGCTGATTATTTCTCGAATTCTTGCATTCCTCCTCCATAAGTATGCACCAAACCCCTACCCTGTTCCGGCAAGCCTGGCAGTCGTTGCTGGCTGGTGGCGCACTGCTTGCCAGCCTGGGCACCTTCACTACGGCCTCCGCGCAGCGCGTATTGTGGGCCGATGCGCAGCAGGTGCCTACGGCCGCCCGGGCGGCCACGCAGCCGCTTTCCCACTTCCGGGCCGTCACCTTTCAGCTGGATGCGGTGCGCGCCGCTCTGAGTGCGGCTCCCACGGAACGCGGTGGCGGGGCGCGGGCTTCTGCTACGGTCATCTCGTTGCCATTGCCCAATGGTACTTCGCAGCGGTTCCGGGTGGTGCAGGTGCCGGTAATGGCCCCAGAGCTGGCGGCCCGTTACCCCAGCATCCGCACCTACGCAGCCCAGGGCCTCGACGACCCCTCGGCCACGGCCCGCCTCGACCTCAGTCCGGATGGGTTTCACGCCCTGATTCTGTCGGCCAGTGCCACGGTGTACATTGACCCGGCCGAGCGGGGCCAACAGACCCACTTGGTATTTGAGCGCCGGGCCATGAATCGGAGCGCATTCCCGTTTGTGTGCGCCACGCCCGCCGCCGATGCCAGTGCCGCGCTGCCCCAGCTAACCAAAGCGCAGCGGGCCGCGGTAGCCAATGGCACCACGTTGCGCACCTACCGGCTGGCCTTGGCTTGCACCGGAGAGTACGCGGCCTTTCATGGCGGCACCAAAGCCGGGGCCATGGCGGGTATGGTAGCCTCCATGAACCGGGTTAACGGCATTTATGAAAAGGAGCTGGCCGTACGAATGGTGCTGGTGCCCGACAACGACAAGCTGATTTTTCTGGACCCCGCTACCGACCCGTACACCAACGACAACGGCAACGAAATGCTGGACGAAAATCAGGCCACCGCCGACAACCTGATTGGAGACGCCAATTATGATATCGGGCACGTTTTCAGCACCGGGGGCGGGGGCGTGGCCCAGCTGCCTTCAGTCTGCGTTGCCGGCAAAGCCCGGGGCGTAACCGGGGCTTCGGCTCCCCGCAATGATGCTTTCGACATCGACTATGTAGCCCACGAAATGGGGCACCAGTTCGGGGCCGACCATACGTTTAACAGCACCACCGGCAACTGCGGCGGCGGCAACCGCTCGGCCTCATCGGCCTACGAGCCGGGCTCGGGTACAACCATCATGGCCTATGCCGGCATCTGCGGGGCCGATGACATTCAGCCTAACTCCGACCCCTATTTTCACTCGCGCAGCTTCGACCAGATTGTAGCTCACATTGTAGGGGCCGGCAACTGCTCGGTGAATACGGCCACGGGTAATACGCCGCCGGTGGTGAATGCCGGCCGCAACTACGCCATTCCCATCAGTACGCCTTTCACGCTCACGGGCGCCGCCTCCGATGCTAACAACGATGCCCTAACGTACTCCTGGGAGCAGTTTAACCTCGGAAACCCCAGTGCCCCAAACGCCCCGACCGGTGACGCCCCCCTGTTTAGGTTTTTTCCGCCTACCACCAGCCCCTCCCGCACTTTTCCGCGCTTGGCCGACCTGCTCAACAACACTCAAACCAAGGGAGGACTCCTGCCCACGTACGGCCGGCGCCTGATTTTCCGGCTGGTGGCCCGTGATAACCGCGCGGGCGGAGGTGGGGTCGACTACGACTCCATGAATGTGGTGGTGGTAGGCACTGCCGGCCCTTTTGTGGTCACAACCCCCAACACGGCCACTACCTGGGTGGCCGGAGCGGCGCAGCAGGTAACCTGGAACGTGGCCAACACTACGCAGGCTCCCATCAATGCTGCCAACGTGGATATTCTGCTCTCGACCGATGGGGGACTCACTTACCCCACGGTGCTGCTGGCCAACACCCCCAACGATGGGTGTGAGCCGGTAACCGTGCCGGCCAGCGTGGGAGCCTCTTCCCAGGCTCGTATTCGAGTGCAAGCTACCGGTGGTATCTTCTTCGACGTCTCCAACCAGAATTTCACGCTGGAAATACCCACTGGCCCCACCTTCTTCCTGCAGGGCCCCGGGTGCGGAGCCAGTGCCCTCGCTTTTTGCCCGGGCGGGTCGGGTACGGTAGCCGTTACGGCTGGCCAGTTGCAGAACTTTACGGGCGCCGTTGCCTTATCGGCCACAAATTTACCGGCCGGCGTTTCCGTGGTTTTTGCCAACCCCAGTTTGCAGGCCGGTGCCAGCACTACGGCCACCATCAGCACTACCGGGGCCGTGGCGTCAGGTACCTACGTAATTCAGTTGGCGGGCACCAGTGGTGGCGTGGTGCGCTACCTGGATGTGGTACTTACGGTGCAGGCGGCGGCCACGCAGGCCACCGTACTCTCAGTGCCCACCGGCGGCGGCCCAGCTACGCTTCGCCCCTTGCTCACCTGGACGGCCGTGCCTAATGCCACAGCCTACGAAGTGCAGCTTGCTACCGATGCCGCCTTTACCAACGTGGTTCTGAGCCAGACTACCGGCAGTGGAACCAGCTTCACCCCCGCCGGCGCCCTGCAGCCCCTCACTACCTACTTTGTCCGGGTGCGGGCCCTGAGCAACTGCGGCCCGGCGCCATTCTCGGCGGTGGTGCAGTTTACGACTGGTGCCCAGATCTGCCAGAGCCTGGCGGCCACCAACGTGCCTCGCACTATTCAGGCTGGCGCAGCTACTACGGTAACTTCGGTTATAGCCGTTACGCGCACGGAGCGGGTTTCTGACCTGCGCATCCGCAACCTGACCATTACGCATCCCAATGCCGGGCAGCTAGAAATCAGCCTGACCAACCCGGCCGGCCAGCGAGTGGTACTATTTGCCCGCAACTGCCCCGGCACCAGCAACCTCAGCCTCTCGTTTGATGATGCGGCGGCGGCGGCCCTGGCCTGCCCCCTGCCCAGCGGTACCACGGTGCGGCCCGCCACGGCATTAGCCAGTCTGCTGAATACCTCGGCAGTTGGCAACTGGACGCTCACCATTTCCGGCAACGACCCGGCCACGACCGGCACCCTCACCGGCTGGACGCTGGAGCTGTGTACGCTGAATGAAGTACCCGCCGCCCCCATCAACCTTACTTCCTATGCGCCGGTTACCACGGCTACCGGCGCTACCGTTGATATGCTCTGGCTCGATCGGTCGAACAACGAAACCGGCTTCGAGGTAGAGCGGTCCGTGGGCGGCGGGGCTTTTGCTCGCATTGCTACGTTGCCCGCAGGTGACACTTTCTACCAGGATGCGGTTACCGGTAATGGGCTTTACTGTTACCGCGTGCGGGCCGTAAATGGCTCCGGCGCTTCCGCCTACTCCAATGAAAGCTGCCAGACGGTAGGCACCATTACGGGCCTGGGCACCACGCTGCAGCAAGGTATAACCGTAGCTCCCAACCCCAGTGCCAGCGTGTTCAACGTGCGTATCGACAACGACCAGCGGGGCCGTATCGGGCTGCGGGTGACGGATGCCCTGGGCCGCCAGGTTCATTCCCGCAGCCTCACAAAAACCGATACTATTCTGCAGGTTCCCCTGGACCTGGGCAACCTCAGCACCGGGCTCTACTACCTCCACCTGGATCTGCCTAACGGCTCCACGGTAGTGCGCCTGCTGAAAGAATAGTCGCCGTTCAGCACAACGAGCAAAGGGTCGTCTTTCCGCGTGGGAAGACGACCCTTTTTCATGGTTCAAAAGCGCCCCGACTTGCGGTGGACTGCCCATGAATCCTCAAACAGCTTATCAGAACCGATAGCGCAGCTGGGCATTTACATCGGAGCGCCGGGAGCCCTCAATTTCCTCCAGGCCGGAGCCCACGGTGCGCTGGTGGCGGTAGTGCGTATCGGCGTAGCGCAACCAGAGCGTGAGGTGACGGTTGACTTCCACCTGAGCCAGCACATAGGCGCGGGTGCCCTGGCCGGACAGGGCCGGCACCGAAAAAGCGTACAGTACATCCTGCTCAAACACGTACTGGCGGGTATCGTAGTCGTCGGTGTCGAAGAGGGCGTAGCGGGCCGAGAGGCGCAGGCGGCGCCAGGGCTGCACCGTTACGTCCTGGGCCAGCACATAGCCGTGGCGGGCGTGGCCGGCATCCTCTTGGTATTCGGAGCCTTGCACCCGGGTGCGCAAACTCAGGAAGGCGGTGGGGCTGGCATCATAAAACAGCAACAAGCTGCGGCGGCGCGTAGGCACGGGCAGCGGCACGGGGCGCAGAGTATCGGCATCATAGGCCTTGGTACGCTGCCGGACCTGGGCGTAGAGCAGGCTGGTTTTGGTGGGACTGAAGGCCAGGCGTACCAGCCAGTCGTGGCCGGTGCTGGGCGCCCCGGCCTGGTAGCGCAGCCACGGAAACCTAAACCGGTCGTAGTACGCTGATATTTCCCAGCGGACCGCCGGCCGCAGCTTCAGCCCCAGGTACAGGCCACTTTCGTTGATGTTGCGGGTGTTTTCACTCAGGGCATTGCCGTACAGCGTGTGGAAGTTGCGGGCGTAGTGCCGGTACAAAGCCGAGACATCCACGTTGGGCGCGAGACTGGCCAATAGGCCGTTCACTGTGCCCAGCCCGCCCCCGCTGCTGCGGGCTGTTTCGCCAAACAGCAGCAGGTTACGCCACACGTAGCTGTAGTTGGCGCTGAGGGCCAAGTTGCGGCGGCCGCGCAGCTCGTAGGCATTATACGGCTCGTCGCGGCGCTGCAAGGGCTTATCGAACACCGTATTCACGGCCGTGAGGCCGGCCTGCAGGTCGCCGCCGCGGCTGGCGTAGCTGACGTTGCCGCCCAGCACGGTTTCACGCAGGGCTTGGCGGTTGGCCAGTTCGGTGGGCGTGCGGTGGAAGCCCGTGAGCAGCAGGCCGGAGGTAAATTCGCTGAAATCGGCCAGGGAGTCGCGGGCTGTTTGCAGGGCCGCATCCACCCGTTTGCGAGAAGCAAAGGCCGTGGCCCGCACGGTGCCGGTTAGGGCCACCGTTGCCGCTGCACCCCGGAAAAACGTGCTTTCCAGCACTGAGGAGTAGGGTCGCACGCCCACCGAGCTGCGGCGCAGGGTAGTAATGGTTTCGGCCCCCTTGCCCACCGCCAGCCCCGACGACAGCAGCAAGCCCTGACCAAACTGCAGTTGATAGTCGCCCAATGCCAGGGTTTTGAGTCGGCCCCGCTCCTGCACCATCAAGTGGCCGGAGTAGAAGTCGGCGCCGTAGCGGCGGGTTTTCGGGTCCCAGGCAAACTGCTCGCCGGCATCCTGTTCGGCCGTAAAGCCCAGGCTGAAATCCTTGCTGCGGCTCACGCGGTAGCGCACCAGCAGCTTATCGGGCGAGCCGAGGTAGCGCGAGGCGGGCACGCCGGTGCTGGTGGTATCGGGTGGGAGGTAGCCGGGGCGGCCCTGCAGAGTCCGCTCGTAGCGCACAAACAGCGCGTTGTTGTCTTCCTGCCAGATGCGCTGCCACAGCGGCCCGCGGGCGGCGTTGGGGTCGGTGGCTAGCACGGCCACGAAGGGTGCTACCCGGTAAATGGTGCGCAGCTCGAAGCCCTGAATACTCTGTAGCTCATAGAGGCTCAGCAGCACGCCGTTCCGCTGCCGGTGCTCCAGCAGGTTAGTTATCTGGGTTTCGGAGAGTAGCAGCAGGCCGCGCAGTTCCTCGCGGGTGGCCGTGTTCAGGTTGAGGGGCGTCTGGTAATACTGCAGCAGCGTTTCGTAGAGGTCCTCGTAGGGCACCTGGTCGCTTTGGATTTCAGCAAACAGCTCCTGGGTCAGCCGGTCGAGGTCGGGCACGGCGGCGCGGGGGTACTCTTGCGCCCGGGCCCCGGTGGCCGCGAGCAGCAATGCCCCAAATAAAAGCAAGCGGCGGCTCATGGTTGCGGCTGCAGTTTGGCCCACACGTAGGCCACGCTCAGCTGCTGGCTCAGGCCCAGGGCCTCGTGCCAGGCCGCGGCGTAATCCACCTGAAACTGCCCGGCCTTTAGCCCTACTCCGCCCGTAAGCTGCTGCTGCAACGATGAGATGCCCGCGCGCACGGCCAGCACCGGTACCGGCTGGTATTCCAACCCAGCCTTGAAGTCGGCGTCCTGCTCCACGTCTTTCTCGGTTTCAGCCAGCAACAGCACCTTGGCTGAAGCCCGCCACGCCAGCCCGGCCCGTAGCACCGTGGGCAGGCGCTCATCCTGGTAGCGGTAGAGGCGGGCCTGGTTGAGGTTGTAGAGCGTGGCCCCGAAGGTGAGCTTGCGCGGAATGATATCGGCCTGCCCGCCCAACGACGCGGCCACCACCCGCTGGCTCCCCAGACCCTCGAAGCTGGTTTGCAGCACCTCCACCCGCGCCCCCACCCGCACGGTGCCCAGCTGGTAGCCGTAGCCCAGCCCCAGCCGCTGCTCCGAGTACAGCTTACCCCCAAACCGCTGGGCCGTGAAACCCACTACGCCATAGCGCGGAGCCTCCGCAGCAGCCACCGCCGCCGATACGCCCGCCACCGGCGCGGCTGGCTGCCCGGCTCGGTAGCCGATGGGCAAGGACGCAGCCAACGAAACCGTATTCAGTGCGGGCAGCAGATACCGGTTTTCGACTCCCACGCCCACCGTAGGCCGGGCGAGGCTGCCTAGCGCGGCAGCGTTGGCGGCACCGGCCCAACCGTCATTTTCCAGCACGCTCCCGATGTGCCCGAGCCCCGCCGAGCGGGCACCCCACAAACCGGGGCCGTTGCCCTGAGCGTGGGCAGTAGCTACTAGTCCAATACACAACCCAGATAGCAGGTAAATTTTCAGCATAGGCGTAGGATAACAGTTTCTATTGCTGGAAAGTAGCTACTCTAGCTCAACCGTACAACGGCTTTTCTAGAACCCACAAAAAAAGACCCAACGCCAGGTGGCATCGGGTCTTTTTTTGTGGGTTGTCGCTCCGGATAAAGTGAGGAAAATCTATCGAATATTTAACCCGGATTCCTCGCGCTGCTCGGAATGACACAACTGAAGCTGTTTAGAAAGTACCTGAAGCTTGAAAGAACGTCATGCTGAGCTTGTCGAAGCATCTCTACCGCTTCGGTAGGATAGTTCAGGCGAAGCGGTAGAGATGCTTCGACAAGCTCAGCATGACGTTCTTTCGGATTTTCTAAACTGCTTCAACTAAGTGTTACAGCATGGCGGCGTCCTTCTTGCGCTTGATTTTGGTTTTACCGCCTTTTTCGGTTTTTACCTTCATCTTTTCCACGTCACTCATATCGGCACCGCTGGCGGTGGCGGGGCCTACGCCGGGGTTCGGGCCGTTGTTTACCAGCGTCATTTCATCCACGATGTGCTTGGCACCGCCCAGCTTCTCGATGCACCAGAGCACGTAGCGGATATCGGCGTTGATGCAGCGCTTCAGGTCGGGGTCGTAGGCCAGGTCGCCGGTCATGGCTTCCCAGTTGCCATCAAAGGCCAGGCCAATCAGCTCGCCGCGGCCGTTGATGACGGGGGAGCCGGAGTTGCCGCCGGTGATGTCGTTATCGGTGATGAAGGCCACGGGCAGGTTGCCCTGCTTATCGGCGAAGCGGCCGTAATCCTTCATTTTGAGCAGTTCCAGTTCTTTCTGGGGCACCACAAACTCGGGGTTAGTGGCATCTTCCTTTTCCAGAATACCCTGGGCAGTGGTTTTATAGTCGTACTCCACGGCGTCGCGGCCTTTATAGGGGCGCACGGTGCCATAGCTCAGCCGGATGGTAGAGTTAGCATCGGGCGAGTACACCTTCGTGCTGTTCTTCTCGCGCAGGGCGGCCACGTACTGACGGTTGGCGCGGCCCAGGCCGGCCTGCAGGCCCTGCAGCTTGGGCACAATGTTCTGCACGTAGTTGGAGTACACTGACTGATACGTTTTGTAGCCAGGGTCAGCTTCCAGCTTAGCCAGGGTAGGTGCGGCCAGGAAGGCGTTTACCTTGGCTTCCGAGGTTAGGAAGGAGTTGCTGAACACGTAGTCGGCGTACTTCGGCATCGAGCCGCCGTACTGCTTCTGCACCGTCTGGAACACGTCGGGCTGCTGGTCCTTGGGCACGTCCTGCATGTACAGGTTCATGAGGGCGGCAA
Source organism: Hymenobacter sp. UYP22 (assembly GCF_040547285.1). Classification (NCBI taxonomy): domain Bacteria; kingdom Pseudomonadati; phylum Bacteroidota; class Cytophagia; order Cytophagales; family Hymenobacteraceae; genus Hymenobacter; species Hymenobacter sp. UYP22. The sequence goes on from NZ_JBEPPK010000005.1 coordinate 306,453, forward strand.
ATACCTTTTTGTCGGTGGGGGCGCTGTAATCCTTGAAGTAGTCAGCTACGGGCTCTTTCAGGTCGGCTACGGCTTTGTCGATTCCGCCCTTGTCGCCGGCTTTCAGCGCGGTGGCGAGGGGCATCATGCGGGCGGCCAGCGTGATGATTTCGGTGCCGAATGCGGCTTCGTTCACGTACTGGCTACTGAGGTTGTACTGGCGGATGCCGGCGTAGCTTTGGTTAATGGTGTTCAGGGCCTCGCCGTACTGCTGGGCGCGGGTCTGGTCCTGGGCAATCCACTGCATGAGGGCATTTTCCTCGGCTTTCTTGGCGTCCACAGTTTTCAGGCGCTTCATGCCTTCATTCTGGCCGATGAAATACTTCCAGTAGTTGGCAATACCGGCGTACTTGGAGGCGTATTTCAGGCGCAGAGCGGGGTCCTGGTCCATGTCCTCTTTCCACAGCTTCAGGCGAGTGTCGCGCAGCTTGATGCGGGCGGGGTTGGTCTGGTCGAGGGTGAGCTGCAGGCCGGCGGCGGGCAAAAAGCGCTGGGTGCGGCCAGGGAAGCCGAACACCATAGCGAAGTCGCCTTCACTTACACCCTGCAGAGCCACGGGCAGGTGCTTTTTGGGCACGTAGGGCACGTTGCCTTCCTGGGGGCCAGCGGTGGGCTGGTTGTTCTTATCGGCGTACACCCGAAACATGGAAAAGTCGCCGGTGTGGCGGGGCCACATCCAGTTGTCGGTATCCCCCCCAAACTTGCCCACGGCTTCCGGTGGCGCGCCCACCAGGCGCACGTCACCAAAGCGCTGGTAAATGAACAGGTAGTACTCGTTGCCGCCGAACATGTCGCGCACGTAGGCCACGTATTTGCCGTTTTCTTTGGCGTTATCCGCCATTTCGCGCTGGCGCTTCTGGATGGTGGCCATGCGCTCCTGCTCCGGGGTGGCGGGCGTAATGCCTTCCAGCACCCGGCCGGTCACGTCCTCCATGCGCACCAGAATATCCACGAACAGGCCGGGGTTCTTCTTCTCGTCGCGCTTGGTAGCGGCATAAAAGCCGTTCTGCAGAATGTTGTTTTCGGGGGTGCTGTGGCTCTGAATGGCGTCGTAGCCACAGTGGTGGTTGGTGAGCAGCAAGCCTTGGCTGCTCACGAACTCGCCGGTGCAGAAACCGCCCAGCTGCACCACGGCATCTTTCAGCGAGGCATTGTTGACGTCGTAGATTTCTTCGGCCGTGAGCTTGAGGCCTTTCTTCTGCATGTCGGCCTGGTTGAGGCGCTTCACGAACAGGGGCAGCCACATGCCTTCGTCGGCCTTGGCGGCCAGCGGGAGCAGCAGCGTGAGCAGCAGCACTTTGGCCCAGTGTTGTTTTTGCATGATGAAATTGGGGGTGGATGAGTGGTTTAGCGGCGAAGATAAGCTGTTCTGCCGTTGGTTCCCGCAGAGGGCGCAGTGTTGACGCGGAGGACGCAGAGCCATTCTGGAACGGTTCTGCGTCTTCCGCGTCAACACTGCGCCCTCTGCGGGAACATCTACCGCACGAGTTAACTTTATCCCCACTATGACCTACCTATTTCGCCAGCTGGTGCTGGGCCTGCTGTGGGTGTACCGCCACCTGATTTCGCCCCTCACCCCGGCCAGTTGCCGCTACGTGCCTACCTGCTCGGCCTACGCCGTGGAGGCTGTGACCAAATACGGCCCCTGGCGCGGCGGCCGGCTGGCCCTGCGCCGCATCGGCCGCTGCCACCCCTGGGGCGGCCACGGCTACGACCCGGTACCGTGAGGTGAGGTGGTGAAATAGTGAGTTTGATGTTCAGTGTGCGCAAGCGGCGCTATCAGAACATCAAACTCACTATTTCACCATCTCCCCATCTTATCATCCGTATAAGGCACTCTGTTGCTGCCGAAACCTGGGGTTACGGCAGTTTTTTTTCGCCTGAAACCAATCTGGTATGCGTAGTTTGTGTGTGGCCGCCGTTGTGGCGGGAATAATGTTCAGTAGCTGCTCGGAGGCCCAGACCAAGGAAACGGTCGGGACCGAAACCGCCGAAAAGCAGGAAAAACAGGGCAAGAAGAAGGGCAAGAAAGGCGGTAAGGGCGCCGAGGCCATTGCGGGCCTCACCCAGGTGGGCACCATGAGCGGCGTGCCGGAAAGCTCGGGCCTGGCCCTCACCGGCGAGGCGGGCTCCTTTTACACCCACGGCGACGACGGTACCCAGCCCATTCTCTACAAAATCAGCACGTCCGGAAAAACCCTCGCCCAAATTGACGTACCCGTAAAAAGCCATGACTGGGAAAGCGTGACCCGTGACCAGAGCGGCAATGTGTACATCGGCGACGTGGGCAATAACAACAACAACCGCCGCGACCTGGTGATTTACCGCCTCAACCCCAGCAACCCGCAGCAGGTGCAGGAAATTCACCTCAAATACCCCGACCAGACGGAATTTCCGCCGGCCAAGGACGACCGGAATTTCGACTGTGAGGCCACACTCTGGTACGGCGGCAAAGTATACCTGTTTACCAAAGACCGGGGCCAGGAGCAAACCAGCAAGGTGTACAGCGTGCCCGATCAGCCCGGCACGTACACGGCTCAACTGGTAGCCAAGCTACCCATCCCTGGCGCTGTCACCGACGCCGCCCTCAGCCCCGACGGCCGCCGCCTGGTGCTGCTGGCCCGCCAGGAAATGTTTGTGCTGGAAGCCGGCAGCCTGCCCGAAATCCTGAAAGCCGCGCCCCAACAGATTTCCCTGAAAGGCGCTGGCCAGACGGAAGGCGCCGTTTTCACGGAAAACAACACGCTTTACATCAGCAATGAGCAGGGCGCTTTGTACACCTATAGCTTTCAATAATCTCCGGCTCGGGCAGCTTACAACACAAGAAAGAAACCAGTAACCGGCGGGCTTACAGCGAAAATTCGCTGTAAGCCCGCTACGGCGTTTAGCATGGCCCTTTTCTTTTGAGTATGTTTGACCGTCGATTCTGCAAACCCGGCGCGGCTCCTTCTGCGCCATCATCCTTTTCAGTACACATGGCTGAACAAACCACTCTCACCGGCCTGCGCGCCGGCGTGCTGCACGGCGACGAAGTGCAGCAACTCTTCGAACACGCTAAAGCTAACGGCTACGCCCTGCCTGCCGTGAACGTAACCGGCACCGACACGGTAAACGCCGTGCTGGAAGCCGCCCGCGACCTGAACTCGCCCGTAATTATTCAGTTTTCGAACGGTGGTGCCCAGTTTTTTGCTGGCAAAGGCTTGGCTAACGACAAGCAGCAGGCCAGCATTGCCGGGGGCATTTCGGGTGCCCACCACGTGCACCTAATGGCCGAAGCCTACGGCGTACCCGTGATTCTGCACACCGACCACGCCGCCAAGAAGCTGCTGCCCTGGATTGACGGCCTGCTGGAAGCCGGTGAGAAATTCTACGCTGAGCACGGCCAGCCGCTGTACTCCTCCCACATGCTCGACCTCTCGGAGGAGCCCATTGAGGAGAACATTGAAGTGTGCAAGGAGTACCTGAAGCGCATGGCCAAAATTGGCATGACGCTGGAAATTGAGCTGGGCGTAACCGGCGGCGAGGAAGACGGCGTGGACAACTCCGACGTGGATTCCAGCAAGCTCTACACTCAGCCTTCGGAAGTGGCCTACGCCTACGAGGAGCTGAGCAAGGTAAGCCCGCGCTTCACCATTGCCGCCGCTTTCGGCAACGTGCACGGCGTGTACAAGCCCGGCAACGTGAAGCTGCAGCCTGTTATCCTGAAAAACTCCCAGGACTTTGTGAAGGAGAAATTTGGCCTAAAGGCTGAGCGCCCCATCAACTTCGTATTCCACGGCGGCTCGGGCTCCTCGCAGGAGGAAATCCGGGAGGCTATCGGCTACGGAGCCATCAAGATGAACATCGACACCGACATGCAGTGGGCGTTCTGGGATGGTATCCGCGGGTACTACCAGAAAAACGAAGGCTTCCTGCAAAGCCAGATTGGCAACCCCACCGGGGAGGATTCGCCCAACAAGAAGTACTACGATCCGCGCGTGTGGCTGCGTAAAGGCGAGGAAAGCTTCGTAACCCGCCTCAAATCGGCCTTCGAAGACCTCAACGCCGTAAACCGCCGCCCCTAATTGGCAGTAGCGCGAACTTTGCAGTTCGCGTTTCCGCCCGCAAGCAGAAAGGCCCCGTGCTCAGGTTGAGCGCGGGGCCTTTTGTGTTACCCCACCCCCGGCCCCTCCCCTGCGGGAGAGGGGTGCCAGACGATAAAATCGTTGAACGCACCCCTCTCCCGCAGGGGAGGGGCCGGGGGTGGGGTGCCTACCGCTTGGCGGCGGCCAGGGCAGCTTCGCGGGCCTCCTGCTCTTCCAAGTCGCGGGGAGCATCCTGGGGGCGGCCGGGGCGGTTGCGGGCCGTGAACAGCACGTAGAGGCCCATGAACACCAGCGGGATACTCAACCACTGGCCCATGTTCAGGGTCATACCCTGCTCAAATGCCACCTGGTCTTCCTTGAAGAACTCTACCACAATCCGGAACGTGAACAGCAGCACCACGAACAGCCCAAACAGCTGGCCGCGGGGCGTGTGCTCCTTGGTGCGGTTCCACATCGAGTACAGTACCACGAACAGGAACACGCAGAACAGCGACTCGTAAATCTGGGTGGGGTGACGCGGCACGGCTACTTGTGCACCTGGACCCACGCTCCCGCTTACGGGCTGAGTTTCGTAGGCCATCTTACCATCAGGCTGGGCCACGCGGCGCACGGCTACCGAGCCGGCCGGCACGGGTTGGTCGGGGCGCGGCTCCTGCAGGTGCTCAGTGTCGCGGGGGAATACAAAGGCCCAGGGCGCATCGGTGGGGCGGCCCACAATTTCGGAGTTCATCAGGTTGCCAATGCGAATGAGCGCACCGCCCACGGCCACTACCAGCACAATCCGGTCAAGGGTCCAGAGCACATCGAACTTATTGTTGCGACTGAACAGCCACACGGCGAAGATGATGCCGATGGTAGCCCCGTGCGAGGCCAGACCCCCTTCCCAGATTTTGAAGATGCTCAGCAAATCATCCTTATACTGGGCCCAGTCGTAGAAAAATACGTGGCCCAGGCGCGCGCCCAGAACCGTGCCCAGCAGCACGTAAATGGTAATGACATCCACCCAACGCGGCGACACCTTCTCGGACTTGTACACGTGGCCCAAGATGAAGGTACCCACCACGAAACCCGACATGAACAGCAGCCCGTACCAGCGCAGCGTGAGCGGGCCGATTTCGGCCAGAATAGGGTTCGGACTCCAAAGAATGGCACTTAGCAAACTCATACGCAGGGAAGGTAAACGGTAGGGTTAGGAAGGAGAAGACAGCAGCTGCACGCTGCCATCCACGTACACTTTGGCCAGAAATGGCCGGGGCGTGCGGAGCGCAAACCGGCGCAGGCGCGGTAGGGCCCGCACCACACAGGCCGCCAAATCAGCGCTGGTGAGGCCTTTAGCTACGATGATAAATGTAGCGCCCCCGCTGGCTAGCAACGCCTGCTGCTCCAGTGGGTTGTAGCGGATGCGGCGCTCCTGGGTAAGTACACATAGGTCGCGAGCTACCACTGCCGGCAGCCACTCAGTATCGGGCGCTTCGGGCCGGAACAGGTCGGCGTGGCTTACAAAAGCCGTTTGCTGCTCGCGCAATGCGGCCTGCACGCGCGGCATGGCCACGGTCCGATCCAGGAAAAATATGGGGTCAGGCTGCGGCTCCAAGCTCATAACGAATTGCTTCTTCCACGGCGCGGGCAGTTACACCATACTCCCCAGCAATAACTTGCACTGAGTCACCGGCGCGGTACAGGCCCACCACCACATCTACGGGCACGTAGTTTTCCGTCAGCACGGGCCGACCAAAGGCAACGGTAGGGTCGACGGCAATGAGGGAGGGTAATCCTTCGGGCACGAAGCCGGCAGTGCTGCCGTACACCGGAAACAACCGCAGCGGAAAACCATCGGCGGCCCGCTCAATGCGACGCAGGTAGGCCTCCACCAGCTCCCGAATAGTTAGCTGCCCCCGCCGAGAGGCATTAATCAGCATGGAATCATCCTCCAGAGCCCGCACAAACAAATCCACGCCGTCGGTTTCAAACTGGTGCTGGGCCAGCGGGTTTTCCGACTGCAGCTCCTGGCGCACAAACTGCACCGCGTGGCGCACCCGCTGCAGCGAAATACCGTGCTGGTGCCGAATGGCGGCCAACACGTGTACTTCTACCAGGTTCAAAAATGATAACCCGTCGGCGCTGGCTGGCTGGACCAAAGCATCCTCGGCCCGCGTCCAGGTTTGCACGGTAGTGGCCGAAAGCCCCGTGAGGTGGGCCACCTGCCGCGTAGAGTACAGGGGCAGCCGGTAGGCCTCACGTTCCTGGTATAGTTGAGTCAGACTGCTTGCCGCCACCATGCTGTTGGGAGTTGAGCTACGAAAGTACAGGGTTTACCGCAGAACCAGCCTTTTCGTGCCTGTCATTCCGGCTCAGCCAGTGTGAGCGGAACGGTCCCCGGTCCGGCGGCTGGAAGCCGTCGGGCCGGTTTAAGCGTGCTGACGTTGTTCCGTTGCCGTTCGGGTGTCGGCTAACGACAACCGGCCCGACGGCTTGCAGCCGCCGGACCGGACGTGCAAGTTTTTTTACAGCGCGTTCAGCTCCTGCGTGAAGCCTCCGCTCAGGATAGGGAAACGCAGCCAAGAACGAGGGTCCACGTTGTAGTCATCGAGGTGGAAAGCCGGGGCGTACCGCTCCCGCTTCCATTGATTGCGGCTCCAGAGGCTGTAAAAGCGCTTTACGTAGGTTTTCAGCTGCTCCTCATCGGTGGCTGTTTCCTCCTGCACCAGCGTAGCCAGCACCTGCCGGGGACTGAGCCGGTTGTAGAACGCCAGCCGTTCGATGCGGTTAAGCAGCGGATAAGGCATGAGGTCCTTTTCGTCCGTTTGCTTTTCTTCCAGGGGGCGCAGCTCGGCGGTGGGCTGCAGGGCATTCACGTGGCGCAGGGCCGGATAATTCAGCTCGGTTTCGGCCCAGCGCAGCCACTGCTTCACAAAGGCCTTATCCACACCCGCAATAGGCGAGATGGAACCGGCTGTGTCGCCGTCCATGGTGCAGTAGCCCACGCTGGCCTCCGAGCGGTTAGAGGTGGTCATGAGCAGGCAGTTTTGCACGTTGGCCAGCAGCCAGATGGCCGGGGCGCGCACCCGAGCTTGAATGTTCTGCAGGGCCAGATCATCCGTCTGCCAGGTTAGCGGGCGGCCCAGCGCGTGCTCAATCTTGCCCACGTAGCCGGTTACTTCCTCATCAATCGTCCAGTCGTAGAACACCGCGCCAATGGAATCGGCCAGTTCCTTGGCAGAGTTGTAGGTGTCGTCGGAGGAATTAACGGTGCCCTGGTAGGCGCAGGTGAGCAAGCGGCGCGTGAGCTGCTGATTCACTGTTTGCTGCTGCTGGCCGGGCTCCGTAAGTGAGGCATCCTTGGGGCCGGGGGTTTGCTGGTCGGGTACTGGCATTACGGGGCCGGCCAGTTGCTCGATTTCCTCCACCGTGAAGCAGCCGACCCGGCGCATAAACTCGGCCGTACCCAGCTCAGCAGTGCCCAGGCGCACCAACTCCGCCACGGCCACGGCGCACATTACCGAGTCAGCCCCACCGCTCAAACTCAGCACAAAGCCCCGGCTGCGGGCCTTGCGCAGGTAGTCGAACAGGGCCAGACTCAAAGCCTGATTCAGCTCCCGGTACTCGTCCGGCGCCGGTAGCGGCTCTATCTCGGCGGCGGGCTCCAGGGGCTGGCTGAAATCTACGTCCACGCATTCCATATCTACTTCCTTGAAGCTCATGAGTTGGTTGCGCAGCAGCAGATGGCCATTACGGGCTACCAGAATTTCGCCGTCGTAAATCATGCGGCCGGCCTCGTTTCCCAGCAAATTGGCGTAGAGGTAGGTGCAGCGGAAGTTGCGCGAAGCCTCCGTCACGAGGTGGTAGCGCACATCGGTCTTGCTCATGGCAAAGTGCGAGGCCGAGGGATTCACAATCAAATCTACCCGGCCCACGAGGCGGCAGGCGGGGCGCACGTCGTCGGGCCGCCACGCATCCTCACAGATTTCAAATCCGAACTTCACGCCCTGGTGCTCGAAAATCATGTCGCCCAGGGTCCACTCCTCCCCTTCCCACTGCACCGTGGTAGTTTCGCCGGCCGGCCAAGGGTGGAAGAAGCGCGGCTCATAGTGCACGCCATCATTGGCCAGAAACTGCTTGGCCGCAAAACCCAGAATCTGCCCGTCGCGCAGCACCGCAGCCGTGTTATAGGTGCGGTGGTTGAGCCGGATGGGCAGCCCCACTACCACGCAAATGCCGTCGGTCCAGGGCCGCACCTGCTGCAAGTGCAGCAGCGCCGCCTCCGGTAGCCAGTCACTCAGAAACAAATCTTCGCAGCCGTACCCGGTAAGGCACAGTTCGGGCAGGCACAGTAGCTCCACCCCGGCCGCTTTGGCCTGCTCAATGGCCTCGCGGATGGTGCGCAAATTATGGGTCCAGTCAAATGGTATCTGATTGAGGGCGGCGCCGGCTATTCGCATGAGTTCGGGTGAAAGGGTTGACAGTGCAAATCAACTCCATTTCCCCGGATTGGGTTGCCTCTGCGCCTTCTGCGTAAACCACCGCGTCCTCTGCGGGCTACGTCGTTGGTACGATGGTAGCCCGCAGAGGACGCGGTGGTTTCGCAGAAGGCACAGAGTTCTTACACCCCCAGCGTATCCAACGCCCGCTCAGCGGCTAGCTGCTCGGCCTGCTTCTTACTCAGGCCCATACCTACGGCTACTGGGTTTTCATCCACCACTACCGTGGCCGAAAACTCCATTACGCCACCGGGGCGGGCTTCGCCGGTGAGGTCGTAGCGCAGGTTTTTGCCGTTGCGCTGGGCCCACTCAATCAGCTTGCTCTTGAAGTTGGTGGTCGTCTGGGTCATGGCCTTCACGTCCACGTAGGGCTTGATGAGGCGGCTGAGCACAAACTTGCGGGCCGTTTTGTAGCCTTGGTCGAGGTACACGGCTCCTACCAGCGCCTCCAGGGCATTGCCATTCACGGAACGGGAGCGGGCAGCCCGGCCCTGGGCAGCATCCAGCTGCACCAGCTTATCGAGGCCAATTTTGAGGGCAATGCCGTTGAGGCTTTCCCGGTTCACGATGCGGCTGCGCATCTCCGTCAGGAAGCCTTCTTGCTCGTACGGGAACTTGCGGAACAGGTACTCGGCCACCACCGTGCCCAGCACGGCGTCGCCGAGGAATTCCAGCCGCTCGTTGCTTTGGTGGCGGGCCTGCTCACCCTGCTGCCGCACAATGGAGGAGTGCGTGAAAGCCAGCTGGTACAGGCGTACGTTGTCGGGCGTGTGCCCTGTGAGGGTGGCAATAGCCTGCCGAAAAGCCCGGTCACGGCCCAGCAGTCGGCGAAAAAAACCGAATAATGGCAGGGGCTGACCGGGCTTTGGCATTAGTCGCGCACTTTACGGAAGATGACGGACGTGTTGTGGCCGCCGAATCCGAAGGTATTACTCATGGCCACGTTCACCTCGCGGGCCTGGGCTTTGTTGAACGTGAAGTTCAGCTTGGGGTCCAGCTCCGGGTCGTCGGTGAAGTGGTTGATGGTGGGGGGCACCACGTTGTGCTGCATGGCCAGGATGCAGGCCACCGCTTCAATAGCGCCCGCGCCACCCAGCAAATGCCCCGTCATGCTCTTGGTTGAGCTGATGTTCAGGTCGTAGGCGTGCTCACCGAACACCTTTTGAATGGCCTTCACCTCGGCCCCGTCCCCCAGCGGAGTGCTGGTGCCGTGGGTGTTGATGTAGTCCACATCGGCGGGCGAAATACCGGCGTCACGCAGGGCATTCTGCATTACCAGCACTACGCCGTTGCCCTCGGGGTCCGGCGCGGTGATATGATAGGCATCGGCCGACATGCCGCCGCCAATCAGCTCGGCATAGATTTTAGCCCCGCGGGCCTTGGCGTGCTCGTATTCTTCCAGAATCAGCGAGGCTGCGCCTTCTCCCAGCACAAACCCGTCCCGCTCCTTATCGTAGGGGCGAGAAGCTTGCTCGGGGGCATCGTTTCGCTCACTCATGGCCTTGAGAGCATTGAAGCCGCCCACCCCCGATTCGGTGATGGCCGCCTCCGAGCCCCCGGTCACCATTACATCGGCCATGTTCAGGCGGATGTAGTTGAAGGCCGAGATGATGGAGTCAGACGAAGACGCGCAGGCCGAGGTAGTTACGAAGTTCGGGCCCCGGAATTTGTGGCGGATGGAGATGTTGCCCGACGCGCTGTCGGCAATCATCTTCGGAATGAAGAAGGGGTTGAAACGGGGCGTACCGTCGCCGTTGGCGAAGTTGATGCACTCGGCCTGGAGGCTGGTGAGCCCCCCGATACCGGAACCCCAGATAACGCCCACCCGGTCTTTATCCACTCCCTTCAGGTTGGCATCCTGAATGGCCTCATCGGCGGCAATCAGGGCAAACTGGGTGAAGATATCCATTTTCCGGCCCTCCTTGGTGGGGAAGTAGGTATCCGGGTTGTAGTTCTTCACTTCGCAGGCGAAGCGAGTTTTGAACTTGCTGGCATCAAAACGGGTGATGGGGGCGGCCCCACTCACGCCGGCTTGCAGGCCCTCCCAATAGGCAGGGGCGGTGTTTCCCAGCGGGGTAATGGCACCCAGGCCGGTCACGACAACTCTCCGAAGAGACATAGGCTGGCTCAGAGAAGCGAAAGAAAGGAAATCACTAGAAAAGCAAAACGGCCGGCGGCAGGCCGGCCGGCAAGCAGCTGTAATAAGTATTTGGTATTGAGTAATTAGTAGTTAGTATGTCGCTATACACAGCAACACCACGGAATCCAACTACTCAATACCAAATACTTATTACTAACTATTTGGCGTGCTCCTCGAGGTAGCTGATAGCCTGGCCCACGGTGCCGATGTTTTCAGCCTGATCGTCTGGGATAGACACGTTGAATTCTTTTTCGAATTCCATGATCAGCTCAACGGTATCGAGCGAATCAGCGCCCAAGTCGTTGGTGAAGGAAGCCTCCGGCGTTACTTCCGAAGCTTCTACGCCGAGTTTATCGATGATGATGGCCTTTACTTTTTCTGCAATTTCAGACATTTCCGTGGGGGTTTAAGGAAAACTCGGCACAAATAACACCATCTTCGCTAACATTGTCAAACTTCACCCCCCTAATCTTCCGGGTGCAAGATTATGGCCCGTTGAGTTCCACCGGGGTACTACGGCGCTTATTTTTGCGTTTTCCTTCCTTTTTCCGCTCATGAAAACCCTTACCCTGGATGTGGAGTATGACTGCGACTTCGACTTGTTCGGGCTCGTATCGTCCAGCCGGGAGCATACCTTGGCCTGGGTACTCAACCGGGCGCTGCATCTGCGGCTGATTAAGCAGCAGGACCTGATTTACGACCTGTTTAGCCAGGGCCGGCTGGTCATCAGCAACTATCTGCATACCACCGAGCACTACACGCTACGCTTGCTCCGTAACCGCTCCGTGGACCCTTCGCCCCTGAAAAAGCCTTTCCTCGCCCCCGATATCAAGGAGTACGACTATCTGTTGCAGGTGAGCAACGGCATGGCCAGCCACTCATCAGATGAGTTGCTCGTGCAACTTTCGGCTCTGCCCGAGGTCCAGTTAGTCAGCCAGGTTGACCCGAATGACCTTAAATTCAAAGAAAATCTGCTCTTTTGAGTTTTGAACTCCTGTACTGCTGGGTAGCACGAAGGACCTTATCACGCCGGACTGCCACTCGCCCAGACGAGCTGTTGCTACGGGGTAAGGTCCTTTGCGCTGCTCAGTGCGGCATGTGTTTCCTTGTTTTACTGAACTACTTTTTTGACCATACAACGCCTCATGGAAGCTCGTCCGCATTTTAATAAAACCAAGATAATTGCCACCGTGGGCCCCGCGTCCAACACCTACGAGAAGCTGGGCATGCTCATGCGCGAAGGCGTGGACGTATTTCGCCTCAACTTCTCGCACGGCAGCCACGAAGACCACCTATCGGTGATTAACACGGTGCGCCGCCTCAATAAGGACATGCGCACGCACGTAGGCCTGCTCCAGGACTTGCAGGGCCCTAAAATTCGTCTCGGGGAGGTGGAAGGCGGCGGCGTAGAAATTAAGGCCGGCGACAAAATTAAGCTGGTGTGCGGCGAGAAGGAAATCAGCACGGCTACCCGCTTGAGCACGATTTACCTGGGCCTGGCCCGCGACGTGAAAGCCGGCGACATGATCCTCATCGACGACGGTAAGATTGAGCTGCGCGTGCTGGCTACCGACCGGGACAAAGAAGTGGACGTGGAAGTAATCTACGGCGGCCTGGTGAAGCCCCGCAAAGGCATCAACCTCCCCGACTCGGAGGTTTCGGCTCCTTCCATGACGGAAAAGGATATCGAAGACCTGAAATTTGGCCTCGAAAACGACGTAGACTGGATTGCCCTCTCGTTTGCCCGCCGGGGCGAGGACATCCGCTTTATCAAGAGCCTGATTGCGGAGAGCGGCAAAACTGCCCGCGTAATTGCCAAGATTGAGACGCCCGAAGGCCTCAAGAACCTCGACGAAATCATTGCCCTCACTGACGCTGTAATGGTAGCGCGCGGCGACCTGGGTGTGGAGGTGAAGATGGAGGAGGTGCCAATGGCCCAGAAGATGATTGTGGAGAAGTGCAACAAGGCCGGCAAACCGGTAATTGTAGCTACCCAGATGATGGAAAGCATGATTACCGCCCCCCGTCCTACCCGCGCCGAAACCAGCGACGTGGCTAACGCCGTGCTCGACGGGGCTGATGCCGTAATGCTCTCCGCTGAAACCGCCGTGGGTGCTTATCCCGCCGAGGTAATTCGCTCGATGGTGGGCACGATTATGAGCGTGGAAACCCGCCGCGAGTCGCTGTACCACCGCTGGTGGCCCATCACGCCCGAGTCGCCCACGTTCATGGTGGACAGCGTGCTGTCGGCGGCCTGCCACCTGGCCAAGAACACGGGTGCCAAAGCCATTACTGGTATGACGCACCGGGGCTACACGGCCTTCCAGATTGCCAAGTACCGGCCCAAAGCCAACATCTTCATCTTCACCGATAACCGCTCCCTGCTTACTACTTTGAGCTTAATCTGGGGGGTACGCGGCTTCTACTATGATCGGATGGTGAGCACCGACAGCACCGTATCGGATATTAAGTACGCCCTGACTACTACCGGCCACCTGCAGAAGGGTGACGTGTTTATCAATACGGCCTCCATGCCCATTAACGAAAAGGGCAAAACCAACATGGTAAAGGTAAGCGTAGCGTAACCGCCTACTGCTATTCACGAAAAAGTCCGTCAGCACTTTGCTGACGGACTTTTTTATTGAAGCTTTTTAGGAGGTCCTAAAGATCAACCGACTGTCATGCAGAGCCGGAGGCGCAGCATCTCGCGTGCTGACGTTGCCGTGCCATTCATACATCAGCACGCGAGATGCTGCGCCTCCGCTTCTGTATGACATTTCACTATTTTCTAAACAGCGTCATTGGCTTGCCGTGAATGTAGCAGCCACTATTTGCCGCTAGGACAGTGTGCAGCCGAAACAGCAAAAGGCCCTGAGCTTGCGCCCAAGGCCTTTCTGTATAAAAGAGCAGAAAGCCGGTTGACTACTTAGGCAGCCAGCGACTTCACGAACTTGGCCAGCTTCGACTTGTTGTTGGCGGCTTTGTTCTTGTGAATGATGTTCTTCTTGGCCAAACGGTCCAGCATCGACGATACTTTTTGCAGCTGCTCCTGAGCGGCCGAAGCATCGGTGATACCGCGCAGCTTTTTGATAGCAGTGCGAGTAGATTTAGCCTGGTAACGGTTCAGCACGCGCTTAGCTTCGTTGGAACGGATGCGCTTAAGGGCCGATTTATGGTTTGCCATGGGGGTTGAAATATGGTCTTCTGCTCGAATTCAGTTCAATTGGGGAGTGCAAAGGTAGTGGTTTGGTTTGAAATAGCAAACCTCTCAGACAAAACCTCCTCATCCTCCCCCCAGTAAGCAGCCGCCCCGGCTTTAGCTCAGAAGCCAAGGTCGGGGCGGTATCTATTTCAACGGAACGCTATATCGACGGGCTTGTTGGTTTAACCTTTCGCTCAGCGCCTAGTCTACCTTTTTTTCGGTTTCACTGGCCATCTTCTCATGGGAGCGAAGCATAGGTAGGGTGTTGGTAGCAAACGTCTTCACGGTTGGCGTGTCGGCAGCCCGGCTTTTCACTTCAAACATGGCAATGTCCATCTTGTGCGCTGTTTCCATGGCGTCCATGTATGCTTCATCGAAATCCTTACCCGATTTGCTCATGACTTTATCAGCCATGGCCTGATGTACCGGCATCATGGTTTCAGGTATCTGCACACCCAGGGGCGTGGCCACTGATTTGAGGTCTTGGGTGGCTTTGGTATGGTGCGTCACCATCATCTGTGCGAATCGCTTCACGTCGGCATTGCTGGCCCGTTGCGCGGCCGCTTGCCCAAGCTGTATTTCCAGCAGATTACTACTAGCCGCATTCATCAGAAACACGGGGTCCTGCATGGTAGCAAAGGTGGCCGTGAAGGCAGTCATATCGGCGGGGTTGCCCGCGCCGGCACCGGTGGTGCTACCGGTAGCGCTGCCGGTTGTGCCAGCCGCCCCGCTCGATGCTGCTGTAGTAGTTCCGCTACTGCCAGTGCCGGAGGTAGCATCTGCAGCAGGAGTCGAGGTCATGTCGGTGCCGGAGCCGGTGCCGGTAGCATCAGTAGCTGATGTGGTAGCGGCATTAGTGGCGGCACCGGGGCTGGTACCCGTACAGGCAGCGCCTGTAGCAAGTGAACCCAGCAGAAAAAGGCGGAAAATACTGTGCGTTGTTTTCATAATGCGTAGGCAGTTGGTCAGGACCCTATTCTACGTTCATCCTGCTGGTGGGTACGCATATTTCTCTGATTTTATTCTAGCTCAACCAGTCACAAAATATTGAACCTCAACTATTAACACAACAGCACGTGCATTGTAGAGGTGGAGGTAAAAAGGCTATTTCACGCCCAAACTGTTTCCCTTTCAGACAACGGTAAAGTAGGCATGCCTACTTTACCGTTGCGTATATTTCCAGGCCCTACTTGGCTGCACTTTTCTGGATTACTGCTGCCTACTGCTATGCCCCTCGTCTCACACTCCGCTTACCAGCCGCCGTTCTACATGTTCAACGGCCACCTGCAAACCATTGTGCCCAGCCTGTGGCGCTCTGTACCCGATGTGCGCTACCAGCGGGAACGGGTCGAAACCGAGGACGGCGACTTTCTGGACTTGGACTGGTCGCGCCGACCTGACGGACAAGCTACCGATACCCTCGCCATTGTATCACACGGGTTGGAGGGCGACGCGGGCCGGCCCTACGTGCGGGGTATGGTGCGGGCTCTTAACCACGCCGGCCTCGATGCCCTGGCTTGGAATTACCGCAGCTGCAGCGGCGAGATGAACCGCCTGCTCCGCTCCTACCACCTCGGCGACACCGACGACCTGGATTTTGTGGTGCGCTACGCCTTAGGCACTGCCCGCTACCGCCGCGTGTTTCTGACGGGGTTTTCGGCAGGCGGCAACGTGACGCTCAAATACTTGGGCGAAAACCCGGCCCGGGTGCCGAAAGAAGTGCAGCGGGCCGCTGTGTTTTCAGTGCCTACCGACCTCAAATCCAGTTCCCACCATATTGCCCGCCTAGAAAACCGCATCTACCTGAACCGCTTCATGAAAACGCTACGGGAAAAGATGCGGCAGAAAGCGGCCTTATTACCGGGCCAGGTAGACCTGACGGATATTGATACCCTCCAGGATTTCCCCCAGTTTGACGACCGGTTTACGGCACCCATGCACGGCTTCAAGTCGGCGGATGAATACTACGAGCACGCCAGCTCGGGCCGCTACCTCAGCGGCATCCGCATTCCTACACTGCTGGTCAATGCCCAAAACGACCCGTTTCTGCCGGCTTCCTGCTTTCCCCGTGAGGTAGCTGCCCAAAGTCCCTATTTATTCCTAGAAACGCCCGCCGACGGGGGCCACGTGGGCTTCGGGGAAGGCGCCCCGGATGGACCGTACTACTCAGAGCGGCGCGCCGTGGAGTTTCTGACGGCGGAGGTACCGCGCTAGTGAGGTAGCAGCTACGGGTTGTGCGGTATTTTATGCTTGGTTTGATCTGCTTTCTTCCACGAGTGTTCTGAAGCCTGGTCAGCGCATAACTGATGGAGCAGGACAACTGTCTCCTCTTGAGTTGCAGGCATCCTAGTGGTTTAGCGCAGCTATAGTAGCAGCAGACACTTGTGTTCAAGCTCCTGTAACGCTTGAAACTCCTTCTCGACCTATTTGTATCCCCTGCTCCGGAATTGCACCGGTTTTACGCCTACTCCTCCTGACACCGGCGCGGGGTATTCTCCTTATCCTCACTATCCAGCTACCTTTCACGGTGTCTGGGGCGGCCGGGGCACTACCCACGCTCCGCTAACGGCTCCCGTTTCTTATGTGGACTTCTTCTCGCAAGCGTTTAGCGCGCCTGGAGGCGGCCTGGCAGCAGCCGGTTTCGCACTCCGCTAACCTGCCCTTAGTGACCCGCTACTATGACTTGGTGCAGCACGAGCCGGCCTATCACCGGTTGCCGGACCAAACCTGGGCCGACCTGAACGGCGACCTGCTCTTTGAGCTGCTCGATGCCACGGTGAGCCGGGTAGGCCAGCAATGCCTCTACCACCGCCTGCGCAGCCCGTTGGCCGATGAAAACGCCCTGCGCGAGTTTGATGCCGCCGTCACCTTGCTGGCACAGCAACCCGTAGCGCGCGGACAGGCCCTGCTCGCCCTCGACCAGCTAACTGCCCGCGAGGCGTATTATCAGGTCGATTTGATTAGCGGCGAACCGCTCCCCACGTTGCCCGGGGCCCGCTTCGCGCCGCTGCTCGCGCTGGGGTTGCTAGCCACGTTGCTCGTCGGTTTTTGGCTACCCATTTTCTGGCTGGGCACGATTACGTTTGCCCTTACCAATGCGGTGTTTCATTTCTGGCAACTTCAGCGGATTAATATTTGTGTCCGCCCGCTGCTGCAGTTGGGCCGCCTGTACCAAGCGGGACGGGAGTTGCAGCAGACGGCACTACCCTTGCAGCACCTACCAGCGCCCCTGGCCCGGCTGAAGGCTCTCGTGTGGCAGGTGGCCTTCTTTCAGGTGGAAGACAACTGGCTGCTGGAACTACTCAAGATGCTGCTGCTGCTCGATATGGCGGTGTACGCGCGTTGCCGGGCGGCCGTGCAACGGGAAGCCCCCGCTATCCGGGCGGTGTTCGAGGCGGTTGGCTACATTGATTGCGCCCTGGCGGTGGCCAGCTTCCGCCAGCGTCATACTACCTGTGCGCCCTGCTTCGGGCCGGCGGCCGAGGGTATTCAACTGCAAGCCGGCTACCACCCGCTGGTGCCGGGGTGCGTGCCGAACGACCTGACCCTCGCCGGGCCGGGCGTCCTGCTGACCGGCTCGAATATGTCGGGCAAAACCACCTTTATGCGCACGCTGGGCGTGAGTGCCCTGCTGGCCCAGACCATAGCCACCTGTCCGGCCACCGCCTACCGCGCCCCTTTCTGCCGGATACTCACCAGCCTCAGCCTGGCCGACAGCCTGCCCACGGGCAAAAGCTACTACTTGGTAGAGGCCGAAACCATGCGGCAACTGCTGCTGGCCTGCGACGCGGCTCCCGACAGCTACCTCCTGCTGCTGGATGAACTGTTTAAAGGCACGAATACCCAGGAGCGCATTGCTGCCAATAAAGCCGTGCTGGAGTATCTGCAGCCCCGTAGCTGGGTAATGGCAGCCACCCACGACGGCGAGCTGGGGGCGCTGTTGCAGTCGTGCTTTACCGAGTACCATTTCTGCGAGACGGTCACGGCAGAGGACTGGTATTTCGACTACCGCCTCAAACCCGGGCCGCTTACCACGCGCAACGCCATCCGGTTGCTGGCGCGCCTGCACTACCCGGCACCGGTGGTAGCGGCGGCCCAGGCCCTTAGCGCCACACTGGCTACGCAAGCCCCACCCAGTAGCGCACCATTACCCCAGCCGGAGGAGCTTATTTCCGCCGCTGATTCGGCCAGGTAGCAGAAAAACTTTTGCACGGCGTAAAAAAGCGCAGCGAGGCAGGTACTTATTCCCCTACGCGGGCACCACTACCACTTTCTTGGTTTCAAAAAAGGGCTCTTGGAAGAAGTCTGGCAAATCAATGACTGTGGCTTTCAGGCCGGATTCCTGAATTTCCTCGGTCAGGTCGCCGCCTTTTAGGTAGTAGAGGCCGCTGCCCGGGGCCGCTTCGTGGCGGGGCTTGTAGCGGTGGGCAATCCAGGTGTGGAAGGTGGCCAGGCGGGCTACGGCACGACTCACTACGTAGTCGTACTTGGGGCGGAGCTGCTCGGCGCGGGTTTGCTCGGCGGTGAGGTTAGTGAGGTGCAGAGCATGAGCCATTTCCTGCACCGCCCGGATTTTCTTGCCGATGCTATCCACCAAATGAAACTTCACCTCCGGGAACAGGATAGCCAGCGGCAAGCCCGGCAAACCGCCCCCCGTACCCACATCCAGCACTGAGGAACCCGGCGCAAACTCCACTACTTTGGCAATACCCAAAGAGTGCAGAAAGTGCCGCTCCTCCAGGTTGTCCACGTCGGTGCGGGCTACCAGGTTGAGGCGCTCATTCCAGCCCCGGAACTCAGTATCGAGCTGCTGGAACTGCTGGCGCTGGTGGTCGGTGAGGTGCGGGAAGTAGTGGTTGATCAGGTTCATGGTGGGCGTAAAGGTACAGCGTGGTCCGACCAATTCCCGCAGGGTTGGTCGGACCACTTTCGTTGAACGATACGCTGGCAGATACCGCAGACATGAGCAACCTCAGCAACGAGAGTGGTCCGACCAACTCTGCGGGAATTAGTCGGACCACGCCGGGCATAAAAAAGCCCCGCCTTACGGCGGGGCTTTTTCACTAGATGATTTCCTTCTTGTTTTTCACCATGTCATAGAGCAGCTCACGGGCGCGGTGCAGCTGGGCTTTCACGGTGCCGAGGGGGGCTTTTAGCTCCTGGGCAATTTCCTCGTAGCTCAGCTCATCGAAGTAGCGCAGCGTTACCAGGCGCTGGTATTTATCGGGCAGCCGGGATACCACGTGCTGCATGATTTCGATTTTCTGGTTCTTAATGGCCGTTTCCTGGGGGTTCAGGTTCTGGTCGCGGAAGTCGATGGTGATTTCGTCGCCGTTGTCAATCTTGATGGCCGAGTCAATCGACATCGTCTTGATTTTATTCTTGCGAATAAAGTCGATGCAGTTGTTGGTGGCAATGCGGAACAGCCAGGTGCTGAAAGCAAACTCGGGGTTAAACTTGTGCAGGTTACGGAAGGCCTTAGCGAAGGCTTCGATGGTGAGGTCCTCGGCGTCGTCGGGGTTGCGCACCATCTTCAGCACCACGTGGTACACGGGCTTCTTGTAGATCTGCATCAGCTCGGCGTAAGCCTTGCCGTCGTTCTTCTCCACAGCGGCCCGAATCAACTTGAAGTCGTGCTTGGCTTTGGCGGAGAACTGTTTTTCCTGATTTACTTCCATCGGAGCGTACGGTAGAGGAACAGCGAGATTCCCAGAGCGAGATAATAAAAAAAATACACAGCATCGAGCACCGGCAGCCATATGAGAGGCAACTGGTTATCGAGCCTACGGCCGAGTTGGTGGTACACGGCCGGCATAGCAGCGGTGCGTAGCAGGCACACCGTAGCCAAAGGTACCCAATCGGAGTGGGAAAACAGCAGGCCGATTGCCGTACCGTAAAAAAGCACATTGGAGCCAATAAAAGCCCCTATTCGAGCCCGATCGGCGAGGCGGTAGCTGCGCCCGGCGGAGAGGTGCCGACGCTTTTGCCGCCACCACGCGCCCCAGGTTGCAGCCGGCTCACTGAGGGTATGCGCCCCCGGCTCGGCCACTACCGCTACCCGCGCCCCGCGCTGCACGGCGTCCTGCACCAGCAGGTCGTCGTCGCCGGAGAGGCTGCGAATGTGGGAAGCGAATCCTTTAGTTAGCTGAAAGACTTGCCGGGTGTACCCCAGGTTGCGCCCTACCCCCATGTAAGGCTGGCCGCGCCATGCGAAGGACAAATACTGTGCCCCCGACAGCAAGGTTTCAAACCGAATTAACTTATTCAGGAAGCCCGGTTCTTCAGCGTAAGCCGAGTATCCCAATACCATATCGGCCTGTTGGCTGAAGCCGCGCTGCATGTATCTGATCCACTGATTGGTGGCCGGAATGCAGTCGGCATCGGTGAATAACAGGCGGGGGTAACGAGAAGTTTTGATGCCCAGTGTCAGGGCGTACTTTTTGGGTGCCAATCCGTCAGGGGTGCTCGTGACAGTGACCAGCCGCACGTGCGGATAGTACTGGGTAAGCTGCTGCACGTACAAGTAAGTATCATCACTGGAGCGGTCATCGATAACCACCAGTTCAAAGCCGGCCGGGTAGTCTTGCTGGAGCAGCAGCGGCAGCAGGCGGCGCAGGTTTTCCAGCTCGTTGTGGGCGCACACGAGTACGGATACAGGCTCATCATCCGGGCCGGTAGTGGGCTCTGGGCGGCGGCGGGCAAAGGGCAGAAAGTAGTAGGCCGCGTAGTAGAACTGCACCAGCACGGCGGCCAGCAGCACCCAGGTGGCAGGAGAAAGAGAGAAAGGCAAAATGCAAGGTGTGATTCAGCTGGCAAAAGTAGGCATTCGGGGTGGGGCGAGTACCTTTGTGGATAGGAGTTAGGAGTTAGGAGCTGGAAGATAGGAGGCTGTCCATGGTGGCGGCGGCTTCATCTTGCTCCTAACTCCTGGCTTCTAGCTCCTAGCTCCTCCCAGAATGACCTTCGACCTCGTAGCCAACGACCCGCACAGCAACGCCCGCGCCGGCGTGGTGCACACCGACCACGGCGCCATTGAAACGCCCATTTTTATGCCCGTGGGCACGGCCGGCACCGTGAAAGCCGTGCAGCAGCGCGACCTCAAAAACGACATCAACGCTCAGATTATCCTGGGCAATACGTATCACCTGTACCTGCGCCCCGGCCTGGAAGTGCTGCAGAAAGCCGGTGGCCTGCACAAGTTCAACGGCTGGGACCGGCCGATTCTGACCGACTCGGGCGGATACCAGGTGTATTCGCTTTCGGGCACGCGCAAAATCAAGGAGGAAGGCGTGAAGTTCCGCTCCCACGTGGATGGCTCCCAGCACCTGTTTTCGCCGGAGGGCGTGATGGACATTCAGCGCACCATCGGGGCCGACATTATGATGGCCTTCGACGAGTGCACGCCCTGGCCCTGCGAGTACAGCTACGCCGCCCGCTCCCTGGATATGACGCACCGCTGGCTGAAGCGCTGCATTCAGCGCTTCGACAGCACCGAAGGCCATTACGGCTACTCCCAAACCCTGTTTCCGATTGTACAGGGCTCTACCTTCAAGGATTTGCGCGTTAAGTCGGCGGAGTTTATTGCTGAGCAAGGCCGGGAGGGCAACGCTATTGGGGGCCTGAGCGTGGGTGAGCCGGCGGAAATGATGTACGAAATGACCGATTTGGTGTGCGGCATCCTGCCCAAGGACAAGCCCCGCTACCTGATGGGCGTGGGCACGCCGGCCAACATCTTGGAAAACATTGCGCTGGGCGTGGATATGTTCGACTGCGTGATGCCCACCCGCAACGCCCGCAACGGCATGCTGTTCACCACCCAGGGCATCATAAACGTGACCAATAAGAAGTGGGCCGACGACTTCGCCCCCATTGACGAGGAGCTGGGCGGCTACGTGAGCACCTTCTACTCGCGCAGTTACGTGCGCCACCTCTTCCATAGCAAGGAAATGCTGGGCCCGCAGATTGCCTCCATCCACAACCTCACCTTCTACCTCTGGCTGGTAAAGCAGGCCCGCCAGCAAATCCTGGCCGGCACCTTCCGCGAGTGGAAAGATAAAATGGTGAAACAGGTAATGACCCGTTTGTAAAGCACAGATGCCCGCTGATTAAACTGATTATACTGAGTTGTTCGTTTGCCAGAATGATCAGCCTGTTGACGCATAGAGCCGCAGTGCAGCAGTTGGGCGCTTCTGGTCTGAATCTAACCGTTTTTCCCTATTTGTTTGCGCCAGGAAATTTGGGTACTCAATTTCATCAGCGTGCATCTGTGATTCATGAAGCTGCTCGATAAGTACATCATTAAGAAGTTTCTCACCGCGTTTTTCTTCTCGGTGGTGCTGCTCGTGTCGGTTATCTGCGTGATTGACTTCACGGAGAAAAACGACGATTTTCTGCAGCACAACCTGGGGGCCTGGCAGATTCTGACGGAGTATTACGTGAATCTGTTCCCGTACTTCGCCAACCTGCTCTCCCCCATCACGGTATTTATTGCGGTGGTGTTTGTGACGGCTCAGCTGGCGGCGCGCACCGAGGTAGTGGCTATTCTGGCCTCGGGCATCAGCTTTAAGCGGTTTTTGCTGCCCTACATCATGGGTAGTGTGATTCTGGGGGTGATGACGATGGCTATGACGGGCTGGCTGATTCCCATTGCCAACAAAACCCGGGTGCGCTTCGAGAAGGCCTATATCAAAAACCCCTACCGGTTTAGCGGGCGCAACGTGCACATCAAAATCGGCCCCCAGAGCTACGCCTTCATGGAGAGCTACGACAACGTGAACAACGTGGGCTACAAGTTTGCGCTGGAAACCATTGACGGGCAGCTGCTGAAGCGCCGCATAACGGCCGAAGCCATTACCTGGGACTCCACCAAACGGGCCTGGCACCTCACGCCCCAACTCGTCCGCACGTTTCGGGGCGAGAAGGAGACGCTGCAAACCATGCCCGCCCGCGACACCACGCTCAACCTCTACCCCAAGGACTTCGCCAGCACCTACCGCCTAGCCGAAACCCTCACCCTGCCCGAGCTCAACCGCTTCATCGACCAAAAAATAGCCCGCGGCTCCGACGATACGCAGGTGTACCTGAGCGAAAAACACGAGCGGTACGCCTACCCTTACGCCATGTTTATTCTCACGGTCATTGGGGTGATTATGAGTGCCCGCAAGAGCCGGGCCGGCGTGGGCGGGCAAATTGCGCTGGGCTTCGTGCTGGCCTTCGTGTTTATCATCTTCGTGATTCTGAGCCGCAACCTGGCCGCCGTGGGCACCCTCTCGCCCCTGCTGGCCGCCTGGATTCCCAGCATCATTTTCACCCTCATCGGCGCCGTGCTCTACCGCGTCATTCCGCAATAACGGTGAAATGGTAAGGTGGAGAAATGGTGAGTTGTGGTTCTGACGGTGCCGCTTGCGCGTGTTGCGCAGCCAGAACCACAACTCACCATTTCACCACCTCACTATTTCACCACCTCCCCTCATGCTTAAAGACTACCTGCGTTTACATTTCATTGTGTTACTCTGGGGCTTCACGGCTATTCTGGGCAAGCTCATATCGGTGCCGCCGGTGGAGCTGGTGTTCTGGCGCACGTTGCTGGCCGCTACCGGCCTGGGCGCATTGCTGGTGCTACGGCGTCAGCCCTGGCGGGTGGCAGCGGGTGAGGCGGCTAAGCTGCTAGGCGTGGGCGTGCTGGTGGCGGCCCACTGGATTACGTTTTTCCTGGCGGCCCGCTTGTCATCGGTGAGTGTGTGTTTGGCGGGTTTGGCTACGCTGGCGCTGTGGACTTCTCTGCTAGAGCCGCTGGTACTGTGGCGGCAGGTGCGCTTCTACGAGGTAGGTCTGGGTTTGCTGACGATGGTGGGACTGTACCTAGTGTCGCAGGCAGAGCTGGACCAGATGGCGGGGCTGCTGGTGGCCATACTGTCGGCGGGTCTGTCGGCCCTGTTCAGCGTGTTCAACTCCAAGCTGGTGAAGCGCCACACACCGTTTCAAGTGACGCTGTACGAAATGGCCGGGGCCTGCCTCAGTATTGTGCTGTTTATGCCCATCTATAGCCTGTACTTCACCGACGGTCAGGGCCTGCAACTGGCACTTTCCGGCTACGACTGGCTGTGGCTGCTGCTGCTGGCGGGCGTGTGCACGGTGTACGCCTTCAGCACGTCGGTGGAACTCATGAAGCGCATTTCGGCCTTCGTAGTGAACCTGACCATCAACCTGGAGCCGGTGTACGGTATTGTGCTGGCCGTCATCATGTACACGCTACGGGTGCCTGGTTTTGGGCAGGAAAAACTTTCTACTGGCTTCTATCTGGGCACGGTCGTCATTCTGTCCAGCGTGCTCATTCACCCCATTCTCGACCAGTGGAACCAGCGCCGCCAGCGCAAAGCCCAGGCGGCTGATGTGCTGGTGGGGTAAGTAACGCGAACTTTGTAGTTCGCGCCCCCGCACCATCCGGGTGATTTCGTTTTGGGACGCGAACTACAAAGTTCGCGCTACTCTCCTATCACAAGCGCCCATCCCACACCTGGTACGTATCCGGTAGCACCAGTTTCGGTGGCGTTTGCTGGCCCGGAAACAACCCGTACACCGCCGAACCGGAGCCCGATAAGCTGGCGTAGGCCGCACCGGTCGCGTACAGCTGCGCTTTGATTTCGCCCAGCACCGGGTAGTGCGGCGTGAGGGCTTCCTCGAAGTCGTTGCTGATGGTATCCCGCCAGGTTTCCAGGGGTTGACCGATGGCCGTGCGCAAATCGTAGCGGGGAGTGCGGGGCTGCACGCGGCTGTAGGCCTCGGCCGTGCTGATGTGCAAACCGGGGTAGATAACCTTGCAGGCCACCCCGGTCAAATCCAGCGTAATATCCTCAAAAACGTCGCCCCGCTCATAGGCGAAAACCGGCTTGTTTCGAATGAAAAAGGCGCAGTCGGAGCCCAGGCGGCGGGCGTAGGCTTCCAGCGCAGCCGGAGTAAGCTCCAGCGCAAACAGGTCGTTGAGGGCCCGCAGGGCAAACGCGGCGTCGCCGGAACCGCCACCCAGCCCCGCCCCGATGGGTACTACCTTGTGCAGGTGCAGCTGCACTAGGGGCAGGTTGAAATCCACTTTCAGGAGCTCATAAGCGCGTAAACACAAATTGGTAGCCGGCTCGCCGGGAATAGGAATTCCGGTGAGAGCCAGCGAGGTTGCCACCCCAGCAGGGGCGGGCAGCGCCTCCAGCGCATCGGTCCACGGCAAAGGCACAAACACCGATTCGAGGTTGCGGAATCCATCGGGCCGCTGACTGGTGATATAGAGGCCGAGGTTGAGCTTGGCGTTGGGAAAAACGAGCATGGGAATCAGAAGCTAGAGGCCGCAAGCTACGAGCTACCCGCCATTCCCATCACGCCACCGGCTACCCAATTACACCAAGCGGCACAGAAAAGAGCGGACAGCGTGTAGCTTGCGGCTTCAAGCTCACCGCCATGCCACAACGCCCTTCCTGGTACGCCCGCTCCGGCAAGCGCCTGCTCGACGTGACCGTGGCCGCTCCGCTGCTGGTGCTGGCACTGCCCGTATTAGCAGTGTTGGCGGTGCTGCTGGCCCGCCAGAATGGGGGCCACTGGCTGTTCCGCCAGCCCCGGCCCGGCCGTCACGGCCAGTTGTTTTCCTTCTTCAAGCTTCAGACGATGACCAACCAGCGCGATGCTCAGGGCCAACTGCTGCCCGATGCGGAGCGCCTGCCGCGGCTGGGGCGCTGGGTACGCGCCACCTCACTCGACGAGCTACCCCAGCTCTGGAACGTGCTGCGCGGCGACATTAGCCTGGTTGGGCCCCGCCCCTTGCTGGCGCAGTATCTACCGCTGTACTCACCGGAGCAGGCTCGCCGCCACGAGGTGCGGCCCGGTATTACTGGCTGGGCCCAAGTTAACGGGCGTAATGCCATCAGCTGGGAGCAGAAATTTGCCTACGACGTGTGGTATGTGGAGCACCTGTCGTTTGGGCTGGATATGCGAATTTTGCTGCGCACCGTAGGCCGCGTGCTGGGTGCCCACGATATTGCCGCGCCTGGCCAGGCCACCACGGAAGCCTTCCGGGGCACGCCGCCCGAATCTCCTAGTTCGCCCTCATAATTCTACATCCTCTATGCAGCCAGCTTCTACTTTTTCCAAGGCATTGCGGCCACTGGCTATTGTGGGGGCTGGTGGGCTAGGCCGGGAAGTGCTGCTACTGGTGCGGCAAATTAATGCGCAGCAACCCACCTGGGAGGTTACTGGCTTCTACGATGACCAGGTGCCAGCCCAGCCTACTATTCACGGCATCCCCTACCGCGGCACCGTGGCCGACCTCAACTCCAGCCCGCAGCCGTTACACGCCATAATTGCCGTGGGCAGCAGCCGCAGCCGCCAAGCCATTGCGAGCCGGTTAACCTCCGCGCACGTGCAGTTTGCCACCTTGGTGCACCCTGGCGTGGCGCGAGCCGACTATCAGCACCTCACCATCGGGGCAGGTTCGGTTATCTGCCAAGGCTGTATTCTTACCTGTGACATCACCCTGGGCCAGCATGTACTCCTGAACTTGGGGTGTACCATTGGCCACGATGCTGTACTGGATGATTTCTGCTCCCTGATGCCGCATGCCAACGTGGGCGGCGAGGCTCACCTGGAAACCGGCGTGTACCTGGGCACCAATGCTACGGTTATCAACCAAGTGCGCGTAGGAACCGCCACCATTGTTGGGGCCGGGGCCGTGGTAGTGCGGAATCTGCCGGGTAATTGCACGGCCGTGGGCGTGCCCGCCCGAACGGTTCAGGCCCAAAGACAACCGTAGCTCCTGGCAGATTTCCACCCCGGCATCAGCAAATTTCTTCATCTTGCTAGCTACCCGCCTACCTTTTTCCCTCTTGAGTTTCATGCGCAGTCAGGATTACGACCGGTTGTATCTGTCCCCACCCCACCTGGGCCGCCATGAGCTAAACTACCTGCACAAGGCTATTGAAGACAACTGGGTGGCCCCGGTAGGGCCCAACCTGGATGGGTTTGAGCAAGATATCTGTGAGTTCACCGGCACCGGACACTGCGTGGCCTTATCATCGGGCACTGCCGCTATTCACCTGGGCTTGCAGTTGCTGGGCGTGGGCCCCGGCGACGAGGTGCTCTGTCCTTCCTTCACGTTCGTGGCCACGGCCAATCCCATTTTGTATCTGGGAGCCAAGCCCGTTTTTATTGACAGTGAAACCGAAACCTGGAATATTTGCCCGGAGCGGCTGCGGGAAGCCCTACTGGACATGCAGCGGCAGAACCGCCGGCCCAAAGCCCTCATCATCGTGCACCTCTACGGCATGCCCTGCCGCCTGCGCGAGGTGCTGAGCGTGGCGCAGGAATACGGGGTACCGGTGCTAGAGGACGCCGCCGAAGCCCTAGGCAGCCGCTATCAAGGCCAGCCCCTGGGTACCTTCGGCGACGTAGGCGTTTTCTCCTTCAATGGCAATAAGATTCTGACAACCAGCGGGGGGGGCGCCCTGGTAACAAACCGCCCGGATTGGGCCGACAAAACGCGCTTCTGGGCCACCCAAGCTCGCGACCCGGCACCCTACTACCAGCACTCCGAAGTAGGCTACAATTACCGGCTCAGCAACCTATTGGCGGGCATTGGCCGGGGTCAGATGGGGCTTCTGGAAGACCGGGTTAAGAGCCGCCGCGAAATCTATACTTGGTACCAGAAGCACTTAGCGGCTATTCCCGGCCTTGCACTTGGGCCCCAGGAGCCGGCTGGGGGGCACTCCAACCGCTGGCTTACCTGCCTCCTACTCAATCCCGCCGAAACCAGCGTTACGCCCGAGCAGCTGCGCCTGCACCTAGAAACCCACAACATTGAGAGCCGCCCGCTCTGGAAGCCCCTGCATCTACAGCCACTTTTCGCGGCGGCTCCGGTGTACGGCGGCGAGGTTTGTGGTGGCCTATTCCAACGGGGCCTATGTTTGCCTTCCGGCTCAGCCATGACAGAAGCTGATGTACAGCGCGTTGCATCGTCCATTCACGCAATTAACTACCTAACGTAACTCACTGATTTGGCACAAAAAGTTTCATGAGTAGTTTATAGAGTACAAAATTATTTACAAGTAGTATATAGAAAAAGAGCCTCTAAATTGCTTTAGAGGCTCTTTTTCTATTGAATCAGGCTAATCAAGCGCCTGCTGCAGATCCGCTAGCAAGTCAGCCACTGGCTCAATCCCTACCGACAGGCGTACCAACCCGGCCGTAATACCAAGCTGCTGCTGCTGCTCCTCGGAGAGTGCCCGATGCGAGGTGCCGGCCGGATAAGACAAGGACGAGTCAACCCCCGCTAGGGAAGGTGCAAACGGAAACTGGTGACTGGCGCGTATGAACCGGTTCACTGCCTCCACCGAGTCATCGGCCAGCCGGAATGAGACCATGCCCCCGAAGCGTCCCGCGCCTTGCTCGGAAGCGAGGTGGTGCTGCGCGTGAGTGAGCAGTCCCGGGTAAAATACCTCCGCCACGGCCGGGTGCTGAGTTAAGAGTTCGGCTACAGCCTGGGCATTGTAGCAGTGAGCATTCATGCGTAGGCGCAATGTTTTCAGGCCCCGCACCGCCAGCCAGCTTTCCATGGGGCTAAGCGTAAGCCCAAACAACATTCCAATGTGCTTGAGGCGAGTGGCGTCTTCCGCTGTGCGGGCTACTACCGCGCCAGCTGTTACATCGGAGTGGCCCGAGAGGTACTTGGTTACGCTGTGCATCACCAAATCGGCCCCAAAAGCCAAGGGGTTGGTGAGCACCGGGGAGGCAAACGTATTATCCACTACCAGCTTCAGGCCCAGAGCATGAGCGGCCTCGGCCGCCGCCTGCAGGTCAACCACGCGCAGCAATGGGTTGCTAATCGTTTCACAGAGCAGCAGCCGGGTGCGGGCCTGTGCGTACTGGGCTAGGTTGGTGGTTAGGTCATCGAAGGGTACGTAGGTTACGCCGATGCCCAGCCGTTCCAGTTCTTGGCTGAGCAGCGCCGCTGAGCCCCCGTAAATATCCGCCGCGCACAGCACATGGTCGCCGGCCGTGCAATACGTGAGAATTGCCGCAAAAATTGCCGCCATGCCCGAGCCCGTAGCCACCGTACCCGCGCCGCCTTCCAACTGGTTTACCGCCTCGGCTAGCTCATCGGAGTTGGGGTTGCCGTTACGCGAATACATGTAGCGGCTACCCGGTTCCCCGAAGTACAATTCCAACTCGTTGAGGTCTTCAAACTTGAAAACCGAGGTCTGGTAAATGGGTGTGATTTTGGGGTGGATATGCATGGGTTTCTCTGGTAAGCGGCCGTTACAGGGTGGGACGGCAGGCCAAGAACACCAGCCTCCCGCAAAAGCTGCAAGCTACAACCTCCCCTTTCACCAAAACAAAAGCCCCGCGCCTGCTAATCAGGTGCGGGGCTTTTGCATACTCAGGTCCTGACAAGTTACGCAGTAGCGCCTTCTGCCAGTACAATCACGTTGTTACGCAGCACTTCTACCACGCCGCCTTCAATGGCAAAGCGGGTAGAACCACCGTTCAGCACCACTTCCCCGGCTTTCAAAGCCGAAATCAGCGGGGCGTGGTTGTTCAAAACTTCAAACAGGCCATCTACACCCGGAAACTGGGCCGATGTAACCTCCCCCTCGAATACCTTACGGTCAGGCGTGATGATTTCCAGATGCATCTTTTCTAATGTGAGAAATTGTAAAAATGTGCTGAATGTGCTGATGAGAAAGCGTGACGCCGGAGCATATTCACATTTCTCACATCAGCACATTCCTCACATTAGAAGAAATTACTTGGCGTCGGCCATCAGCTTTTCGCCCTTCACTACGGCATCCTCGATGTTACCAACCAGGTTGAAGGCGGCCTCGGGGAGGTGGTCGTATTTACCGTCGATGATGGCGTTGAAACCAATGATGGTTTCCTTGATGTCAACCAGCACACCTTTCAGGCCAGTGAACTGCTCAGCAACGTGGAAGGGCTGCGACAGGAAGCGCTGCACCCGACGGGCACGCGTTACGGTCAGCTTGTCTTCCTCCGAGAGTTCGTCCATACCCAGAATGGCGATGATATCCTGCAGTTCTTTGTAGCGCTGCAGAATCTCTTTCACGCGTTGAGCAGTGTTGTAGTGCTCCTCGCCTAGTACTTCTACCGACAGAATGCGGGAAGTAGAGTCCAGCGGATCCACGGCGGGGTAGATGCCCAGCTCGGAGATTTTGCGGCTCAGTACGGTGGTAGCATCCAAGTGGGCAAACGTCGTCGACGGAGCCGGGTCAGTCAAGTCATCCGCCGGTACATATACGGCCTGTACCGAGGTGATGGAACCACGCTTGGTCGAGGTGATACGCTCCTGCATGGCACCCATTTCGGTGGCCAGCGTGGGCTGGTACCCTACGGCCGAAGGCATCCGGCCCAGCAGAGCCGATACTTCCGAGCCCGCCTGCGTGAAGCGGAAGATGTTGTCGATGAAGAACAGGATGTCGCGGCCGGCACCGGTGCCGTCACCGTCGCGGAAGTTCTCGGCCACCGTGAGGCCCGAGAGGGCTACGCGGGCCCGGGCTCCGGGGGGCTCGTTCATCTGACCGAACACGAGAGTAGCCTGCGACTTGAGCAGTTCGTTCTCGTCAACTTTGGTCAGGTCCCAGCCACCGGCTTCCATCGAGTGCTTGAACTCCTCGCCGTACTTAATGATGTCCGACTCAATGAATTCGCGCAGCAGGTCATTGCCTTCGCGGGTACGCTCACCCACACCAGCAAACACCGACAGACCAGCGTAGGCCTTGGCAATGTTGTTTACCAACTCCATGATGAGTACGGTTTTGCCTACACCGGCACCACCGAACAAACCAATTTTGCCACCTTTCACATAAGGTGCGAGTAGGTCAATTACTTTGATACCCGTGTAGAGAATCTCGGAAGAAGTGGCGAGGTCTTCGAAAGGCGGAGCCTGGCGGTGAATCGGCAGGGCACCGTCGCTCTTGGGCTGGGGAATGCCGTCGATGGCTTGGCCGATTACGTTAAACAGACGGCCTTTGATGCCCTCGCCCGTGGGCATCGACATTGGAGCGCCTAGGTCACGCACGGCGGCGCCGCGGGTCAGACCCTCAGTCGAGTCCATGGCAATGGTACGCACCCGGTCTTCGCCTAGGTGTTGCTGGACCTCCAGCACGACCACCTGGCCGTTGTCCTTGATGACTTCGAGGGCGTCGAGAATGTTGGGAAGCTTAGAGCCTTCACCCGCGAAGCTCACGTCCACCACGGGACCGATAACCTGGGTGATTTTGCCGGTATTCGCCATTTCTTTTACTATAAGGGGATGGGTGCAACGTTTCAGGTCGCAAAAGTACGGCTTAATCCCGGCATTGCCAAGGCCGCCTGACAGGCCAGTGCACCAACTTTTTTTTCAGCGGCTGAACTGCTGAAAATCAGCTAGGAAAGCCTCTTTTTCGGCCTTTCACACTGGAACCCGGCAAAAAATAATTGCCCAGAAATTTGCCTTGAATAAAAGCCGCCGTACATTTGCACAACCAAACGGCACGCTTACACCGGCAGCCGAGCGGGAAATTGTCCGATGGTGTAACTGGCAACACGCTTGATTTTGATTCAAGAAAGTCCAGGTTCGAGCCCTGGTCGGACAACTTCGACACTCTCCAACGCGAAAGGCGCTGATTCTTCCCTCTACCGGAAGAGTCGGCGCCTTTCGCTTTTTCAATCACAGATTTTTCAGATTGAAAAGGGATTTCGCAGATGGAACAGCCCGTTCTGTCGTCTGCGGAATCCCTTTTTTCAGTTTGCAGAATCTGTGACTCACTTTTCCACCACCCCTTTCATGTCACAGCAGGTTAAGATTTTTGCGGGTAACGCTTCCCGCGAGTTGGGCGAGCAAATTGCGGCCGCCTACGGCATTCAGCCCGGCGACTTAAGCATTCAGCGGTTTGCCGATACGGAGCTGGGCCCCTCGTTCAATGAAAGCGTGCGGGGCTGCGCCGTATTCCTGATTCAGAGCACCAACCCCCCGGCCGAAAACCTAATGGAGCTAGCCCTGATGGTAGATGCCGCCAAGCGCGCCTCGGCTTACAAAGTGAACGTGGTGATGCCGTACATGGGCTATGCCCGCCAGGACCGCAAAGACAAGCCGCGCGTGAGCATCGGGGCCAAAGTGGTGGCCAACATGATTCAGAGCGTGGGCGCCGACCGCCTGATGACCTGCGACCTGCACGCCGGCCAGATTCAGGGCTTCTACGACATTCCGGTAGACCACCTCGATGGCTCCACCGTAACGGCCCCCTACATCAAAAGCCTGAACCTGGATAACCTTTTATTTGCCTCCCCCGACGTGGGCGGCGTGGTCCGCACCCGGGCCTTCGCCAAGAAGTTTGGGGCCGAAATTGTGGTCTGCGACAAAATGCGCCTGCGGGCCAACGAAATTGCCTCCATGCAGGTAATTGGCGACGTGACCGGCATGAATGTGGTGCTGGTGGATGACATTGTGGATACGGCCGGCACCATCTGCAAAGCTGCCGAGCTGCTGATGGAGCGCGGGGCCAAATCCGTGCGGGCCGTTATTACCCACCCGGTACTCTCGGGCCCGGCCCACGAGCGGATCCGCAACTCGGTGCTGGAGGAGTTGGTGGTTACCGATACGATTCCGCTGAAAGAGGAAAACCACAAAATCAAGGTTATTTCCCTGGCTCCGCTGTTCGCCCAGGCTATCCACAACGTGGTATCGCACGAGTCGATTAGTTCGTTGTTTGTGTAAGGTCAGCGCAGTTTTCTTTTCGTATTTGCACCATGCCGGAGCACTCTGTATTAGGAGTAGTAACAGGCGCAATAATCCTTTCTTGCTTGGTGGCTATCGGACGATGGGCATTTGCTGCTAAATCTGTCAGTAAAGGATTGCTACGCTTATTTGGCGGCTTGGTGTTACTTGCTTTCGTTCGCTTCGTCGCTTGGGTAGCTTTCCGATAAAATGGGGAAGTCCGCAAATGACAGCCAGAAATATCGAAGAGGAGAATCGATTATCAGGCTACCTTTCAACTCCCGATTCATCTACCTATCTTTGCGGCCCGTTTGCCTGCTTTGGGCACGCGTTTTTTTCCTCAAAAGCACACTTTTATGAAAAGCCTCGAGATTGTAGGGTTTAAAAGAGCGAATCTCGGTAAGAAGGACGCCAAGGCGCTCCGCCTCGACTCGTACGTTCCTTGCGTACTGTACGGCGGCGCCGACGAAGTTCACTTCTCCGTTCCGGCCATCCTGTTCCGTGAGCTGCTGTACACCCCCGAGGTGCACGTAGTTGAGCTGAACATTGAGGGCGACATCCGCCGCGCCATCGTGCAGGATTCGCAGTTTCACCCCGTGAACGAAATGCTGCTGCACGTTGACTTCCTGGAGCTGCAGGACGGCAAAGAAGTGAAAATGGAAGTTCCCGTGAAGTACGTAGGCGTTTCGCCGGGCGTACTGGCTGGTGGCAAGCTGGTAAGCAAGCTGCGCAAGATCAAAGTAAAAGCTACCCCCGAAAACCTGCCTGACTCCGTGGAAGTGGATATTTCGGACCTGGGCCTGGGCAAGTCGATCAAGGTGAACAAAGTGGAGCCCAAAGGCTACACCATCCTCACCAACGCGTTGGCTCCCATTGCCACCGTTACTATCCCGCGTGCCCTCAAAGGCCAGCTGCAGGCTGACAAATAAGGACCGCTGATTACACGGATTTCTCGCGGATTTCACGGATTTTGTGGACGATTCGCGGTTATCAGACAAAGAGCCGCCCTGTTGCAGGGCGGCTCTTTTTGTTTTTGGGGCAGGTACTGATTCACGGTGTATCGTGCATCTTTGCGCTGCCGATGGATGTAGGCAGGCTGCAACTCAGGCCTAATCGTCCCCGAAATCAGTGAAATCTGCGGGAAATCCGTGTAATCAGTGGTCAATTAGTGAGCAAGTTTCTTGTGCTGTGCCTAGGCAATATCGGGCCGGAATACGCCGATACGCGTCACAACGTGGGCTTTATGGTGGGTGACTACCTGGCCCGTAAGCACGACGCCGCGCCCTGGCAGCTGGGCCGCCACGCCTTCACCACCGAAATCAAGCATAAGGGCCATACCTACGTGCTGGTGAAGCCCACTACCTACATGAACCTGAGCGGCAAGGCGGCGGCCCACTGGCTGAGCACGCTCAAGCTCACCAAGGAAAATATGGTAGTCGTGACGGACGACCTCGCCCTGCCCTTCGGCAAGCTGCGGCTGAAAGCCAAAGGCTCGGCCGGCGGCCAGAACGGCCTCAAGCACATCCAGGAAACTCTGGGCTCCGACGAGTACGCCCGCCTGCGCTTCGGCATCGACTCCAGCTTCTCCAAGGGACGACAGGTGGATTATGTGCTCAGCCCCTTCTCCGCCGATGAACAGATTGACCTGGAAGGCCGCCTGGAAAAAGCCGCCGAAGCCGTATTGGCCTTTGGGGCTATGGGTGTGGAGCGGGCTATGAACGTGGTGAATGTGAAATGAAACCTGAGTCGATAAATAAAAAGCCACTACCATTCACACGGTAGTGGCTTTTTATTTACCCCGGATAAGATGATCTGAGAGTTTTTGCACACCAAAAATACTGGACAGACTATCTACTTTCTCACACAAAACTGTCAGCGTCCTTTCGGCTGAAGAAATGGCGGCTGCCAATGCTTGTATGTCCACTGAGAATTCTGTTAAGGCTGGTTGATCAAACTGTCCGTCTTCATCATGACAGGTAATGCGCAGTCTAGATCCTTGTTTAGTGGCTTTCGGGCATGGATGGCCTTCCATGCAGAAATAGCTTGACTGAAATTGCGGTTCCACTAATCCTTGCCAACTGTATATATCAGCTAGTGTACCGCAACACTGCGGAACTAGTACAGGAGTACCATTCAGAAACAATATACCGCCGCCGAATAAGGCACAGGAATCTGCTGCAGCTACTACCTCATCTCCGGGATGCAAGTGAGCATCTATAAGCTTCTGTAAATCTGATAGAGTCCAGTCATCTACCGCTAGAAAACGGCTACCCGGTAGCACACGCCTGTAATTATTGAATCCGTCTATCTGCAGTATGCGGGCCTGATACTGCTCCCATTGCAGCGGATTTTGCATAAAATTCGACTCAGGCCGTGGCCCTATCCGTTGCCAATCAACAACTGACGGCGAAATTTCTACTACGGGGACTAGTTCCACTTTCACTGACTAATATAGAAGCTGTTTAGGAAGTCGGTTGCTTGTTGATTTTACGCAGCAGGAGTGTCGTAAATGCGAGCCAATGCAGAGCGAGCCAGTTTTCCAGACACGT
>NZ_JBEPPK010000006.1:0-288364 GCF_040547285.1 Hymenobacter sp. UYP22
TGGTGAATTCTCGGGTGCGTAGCCATTTTAACCTCCTCAAACACCCCCCCGCGAGATTCCTCGACTCCGCTCGGAATGACGTTCTTTTTTACTTCCTGCTTTATCCTTCCACCACACCTAGCCCTTTGCGCTGGCCCAGCTCCAGCAGCAGCGGGAAGGCCTCCTCATATTCGTTGCGGATTTTGCCTTCCAAAATGGCTTCCAGTAAGGCTTCCTTCAGCTCCCCTACCTCCCGGCTGGGTTTGAGGCCGAAGGTTTCCATAATGATTTCGCCGGTGATGACGGGCTTGAAGTTGCGCAGGTGGTCTTTTTCCTCTACTTCCTTCAGCTTCTGCTCCACCACGTCAAAATTGCGCAGGTAGCGGGCCACGCGCTGGTGGTCTTTGCTGGTAATATCGGCCCGGCAGAGCAGCATCAGGCGGTCCACGTCGTCGCCGGCCTCAAACAACAAGCGGCGCACCGCCGAGTCCGTCACAATTTCCTTGACCAGGGCAATGGGTCGCAGGTGCAGGCGCACCAACTTCTGCACTTGGCGCATTTCCTCCCCCAAGGGCAGTTTCAGGTCGGTGAAGATGCCGGGTACCCAGCGCGCGCCCTTGTCCTCGTGGCCGTGGAAGGTCCAGCCTACCCGCTTATCGTAGCGCTTGGTGGCGGGCTTGGCAATGTCGTGCAGAATGGCGGCCCAACGTAACCACAGGTCGCCGCCGGCCGCCACCACGTTATCCAGCACTTGCAGGGTGTGGTAGAAGTTGTCCTTGTGCGCGTGCTGGCCCACTTTTTCCACCCCCTGCAATTGGGCCATCTTCGGGAAGATGAGCGGCAGCAGCCCGCAGCTAAACAGCAGCTTAAAGCCGTAGCTAGGCTTCGGGGCCATGATAATTTTGTTCAGCTCAGTGGTAATGCGCTCCTGGGAGATAATCTTGATGCGCTCTTTGTTGCGGGCCAGCGCATCAAACGTATCGGGGTCAATATCGAAATTCAGCTGGGTGGCAAACCGGATGGCACGCAGCATGCGCAGCGGGTCATCGGAAAAGGTGATATCGGGGTCCAGCGGCGTGCGGATAATCTTGCGCTGCAGGTCTCCCATACCGTCGTAGCGGTCCACTAGCTGCCCATAGGTTTCGGGGTTTAGGCTCAGGCCCAAGGCGTTGATGGTGAAGTCGCGGCGGGCCAAGTCGTCCTCCAAAGTGCCGGCTTCCACCTCGGGCTTGCGGCTTTCGGCCCGGTAGCTTTCCTTGCGGGCGCCCACAAACTCCACTTCTATTTCGGGCGTGGGCAGCATGGCCGTACCGAAGTTTTTGAACACAGTTACGCGGGGTCGGCCGGGCAGCTTGCGGCCCACGGCCTGAGCCAGCGCAATTCCGTCGCCCACGCACACCACATCCACGTCCTTACTTTCCCGTTCCAGCGCCAAATCCCGCACGTAGCCGCCAATTACATAGGCCGGAAACCCCAGCTCGCCGGCAGCATCGGCAATGGTACGGAACAGCGGTAAGTCGGGCAGTTGGGGGTGTTGCATGGGGCAAAGGTAGCAGGAGCCGCGCTACCGCACAGGTTATGGCCCTAGGTGAAAGCAACAAAAAAGCTCCTCCGACACTGGGCCGGAGGAGCTTTAAACGGCTTAGCCGTTCGGCGAACCTATTGCTTAACGGGGGTTTCTTCAACTGCACCAGCGGCGGGCTGGTTACGTACCACGGCGGTGTCACCGGTAGTAGGAGTAGTTTCTTCTTTTACCTCGGCAGCAGCGTTGTCGGTAGCATTTTCAACGGCGTCGCCAGCAGCTTCCGTGTTAGCAGCAGCATCGTTGGCAGCGCTTTCCGCGGTAGCCTCAGCGTTTTCCTGCGTTTTCTCCGAGCACGAAGCCAGGGCGAAAGGAGCAAAAGCGGCCAGAACGAGCAGGGATTTGAAAGAGAATTTCATGGCAAAAAAGTCGAAAGGGTTGGAGTTGAAATCGAATTCAGGGCTTCATACCTCCTACTGCCAAAAAGTAACCCAACCCAACTCGTTTTTTTGTTGAAGTATCGTAAATAATGCAGAAGCACAACAGTGCGCAGCTGCAAGCAGAACGATTGGTATTGAGTGGACTAGCTGCGTTTTGCGCGAGTGAGACCGGCCGCAACCCACTGCCACCGGATACAGATGCCTAGTCACGCAGCACCTCCAACTGCCCATCGGCTAGCACCCGCACCACGCGGGAGGGCGCGGCCCGGATTTCATCATCCTGTCGCCAGTTCACAACATAATCGGCCTGGCGCACCAGTGCTGGGTTAATTTCGCTGAATATCGCCGGGGTGGGCTCTCCGCTCAGGTTAGCAGAAGTAGACACCAGCCCGTGGCCCAGCCGCCGGATTACCAGTCGGCAAAACTCGTCCTCCTGTACTACGCGCAGGCCAATGGTGCCATCGGGGGCCAGCAGGTTGGGGGCCAGTTGTCGGCTGCCGGGCACCACATAGGTAGTGGGCCGCTTCTGGGCAGCCAGCAGCTCCGTCAGATTCGAGGGAACCACTTCGGCGTAGCGGGCAAACATCTGCTCATCGGCCACCAGCACAATGCAGGCTTTTTCGGCGGGCCGGTTTTTGAGCTTGTACACCTGCTCCACGGCGCGCGTCACTTCGGCATCACACCCCAGGCCCCACACTGTATCGGTAGGGTACAGAATCACCTGCTGCAACAGCAGCGCATCCACGGCACTATCTACTTCCTGACGGAAAAATTTCATGACTACAGGTATCTGAGAAGTTCAAAAATGAGGTGTTCTATTCCAGCAACTGCGGAGCTAGCCAGCCGTTTAACCTGGAGCCTACAAATATAGATTTCGCTGCTTATGGCTTCTCACACTATTGAAACTGAAGTATTGCGCATTGCCTACGAGCAGCACGGCCCCTCCGATGCGCCCGTGATACTCCTGCTCCACGGCTTCCCCGACGACCTGCGTACCTGGGACGATATTACTGGCCAGTTGGTAGCGGCCGGCTACCAGGTTATTGCGCCCTCTATGCGGGGCTGCGGCGGCTCGGTATTTACTAGTTCCGACACGCCACGCTCCGGTCAGACAACCGCTCTGGCCCAGGACGCCATTGACCTGCTCGACCATCTGGGCATTGCGAAAGTAGTGCTGGTAGGCCACGACTGGGGCGGCCGCGCTGCCTACCTGCTGGCCGCCCTCTGGCCCGAGCGCATTGAACGGATGGTTACGTTGTCAGTGGGCTATGAAACCGGCATCAAGCCCGGCAATAAAATTCCGCCGGAACAGATTCACGCGTATTGGTACCAGTGGTTTTTCCACTCAGAGCGCGGCCACGAGGCTCTAAGAGACAACCGCCGCGCTTTTTGCCGCTACATCTGGCACACCTGGTCGCCCACTTGGCAGTTCGATGATGCCACGTTCGAGCGTACCGCCGCCGCCTGGGACAACCCCGATTGGGTAGATGTGGTGTTGCACGCTTACTGTTTCCGCTGGGGCGCGGCCCCACCCGACCCGCGCTACGAAGCCCTAGAAAAACAGTTAGAGCCTCAGCCGAAAATCAATGTGCCCACCATTCTGCTGCACGGCGAGTTGGACGGTGCCAGTCTGGCCACCTCTTCCGAGGAAAAAGAACAACATTTTACCGGCTCCTATACCCGGCAGGTGTTGCCCGGCGTTGGTCACTACATCCCGCGCGAAGCTCCCGATGCGGTGGTGCAGGCGGTGTTACAGAAGTAGGGCTGTCAGTTCAGGTGGAGTGATGGTAATTCCTTTTATGCGTTACCCTGTTCCTCGCTTCGCTCAAACTGACAATGCTAGCTGATGCTCTGGCACAGTTCCACCAGCACTCCATTGGCCGATTTCGGGTGCACGAAGCACACCAGCTTGTTGTCGGCGCCGCGCTTGGGTTCTTCATTGAGTAGCTGAAAGCCCTCGGCCCGCAGCCGCGCCATTTCCGCCCGGATGTCGTCCACCTCAAAGGCAACGTGGTGAATACCCTCAGGTTTTTTTTCCAGGTAGCGCGTAATGGCACTGTCGGGGGAGGTGCCGGCCAGGAGCTCAATCTTGGAGCCCCCCACCTGAAAAAACACCGTATCCACGGCTTCTGAGGCTACATGCTCCCGTTTATATGGTTGCTGGCCCAGCAACGTAGTATATAAGGAAGTGGCCGCTTCCAGGTCTTTAACGGCGAGGCCCAGATGTTCGAGGTTGGTGAGCATGGATTAGTCGAGAAGGGCGAAACCGGCATAGCGCGGCTTCGTCGGTTTTGTTCTACTTTTGCACTTGCAAATGTGGGAAGAAATGAAAACCTGTTGACAGTTTTTTGTGTTCTACCTACGAATGATTCTCCGCTGAAACCAGACACCCCCGAGCCATGCTCAAGCTACCTATTTACCTCGACAACAACGCCACCACGCCCCTCGACCCGCGTGTTCTGGAGGCCATGATGCCGTACCTGACCGAGGTATTCGGCAACGCTGCCTCGCGTAACCACCCCTTCGGCTGGGCCGCCGAGGAAGCCGTGGACTACGCCCGCGAGCAGATTGCCGGCCTGATCAACTGTGACCCCAAGGAAATTATTTTCACCTCGGGCGCTACTGAATCCGATAACCTCGGTATCAAAGGCGTTTTTGAGATGTACTCCCAGAAGGGCAACCACATCATCACCGCCACCACCGAGCACAAAGCCGTGCTTGATACCTGCAAGCACATTGAGAAGCTGGGTGGCCGCGTAACTTACCTGCCCGTTAACGCCGAGGGTCTCATCAGCCTGGAAGAACTGGAAGCCGCCATGACACCGGAAACCATTCTGGTGACCATCATGTACGGCAACAACGAAACCGGCACCATCCAGCCCATCAAGGAAATTGCCGCCATTGCCCACAAGCACGGCGCTCTGTTCATGACGGACGGTACCCAGGCCGTTGGTAAGGTTCCGGTAGACGTCATTGCTGATGGCATTGACCTGATGGCCTTCACGGCTCACAAGATGTACGGCCCCAAGGGTGTTGGTGCTTTGTACGTGCGCCGCAAGAACCCCCGCGTGAAAGTAACTGCCCAGATGGACGGTGGCGGCCACGAGCGGGGCATGCGCTCCGGCACGCTCAACGTGCCCGGCATTGTGGGCCTGGGCAAAGCCTGTGAGCTAGCCAAGCAGGACATGGCCGCCGACACGGCCCGCCTGAGCGCCATGCGCGACCGGTTGGAAAAAGAGTTACTGACGCTGGAAGAAAGCTACGTGAACGGCTCGGTGGAGCGCCGCCTGCCCCACGTAGCTAACATCAGCTTTAAATATGTAGAGGGTGAAGGCCTGATGATGGGCGTGAAGGACCTGGCGGTATCGTCCGGCTCGGCTTGTACCTCGGCTTCCCTGGAACCCTCCTACGTACTGAAGGCCCTGGGCCTCAGTGATGACCTTGCCCACAGCTCTTTGCGCTTCGGCCTGAGCCGCTTCACTACCGATGAGCAAATCGATTATGCCATCAACCACGTAAAGGAAGCCGTTACGAAGCTGCGCGAAATGTCGCCCTTGTGGGAGATGTTCAAAGAGGGCATCGACCTCAACTCTATTGAGTGGGCTGAGCATTAATTTTTAGAGCTTAGAACTGGGAGCCAAGAGCTTAGCATTGGTCCTTAGTCTAGGTTCTGAGTTCTAAAACCTAACATCTAATTTCATCAAAAGCCATGGCTTACTCCGATAAAGTAATCGACCATTACAGCAACCCCCGCAACGTGGGCACGCTGGACAAAAGCAAAAAGAACGTAGGTACCGGCCTGGTGGGCGCTCCTGAGTGCGGTGATGTAATGCGCCTGCAAATTGAGGTAGACGAAACCACCAATACCATTACCGACGCCAAATTCAAAACCTTCGGCTGCGGCTCGGCTATTGCGTCGTCGTCGCTGGCTACGGAGTGGCTGAAAGGCAAAACGGTGGACGAGGCCCTGGCCATCGACAACATGGAAATTGTGGAGGAGCTGGCCCTGCCGCCGGTAAAAATTCACTGCTCGGTGCTGGCTGAAGATGCCA
The DNA here is from genome assembly GCF_040547285.1 of Hymenobacter sp. UYP22. Lineage (NCBI taxonomy): Bacteria > Pseudomonadati > Bacteroidota > Cytophagia > Cytophagales > Hymenobacteraceae > Hymenobacter > Hymenobacter sp. UYP22. The sequence continues at coordinate 5,994 of NZ_JBEPPK010000006.1, forward strand.
TCAAGTCGGCCATCAACGACTACCGCGTGAAAAACGGCCTGCCCGAGCTGGAAATGGCTAAGTCGCACCACTAGTTTGGTAGCAGAAGTTCAGGAGCCAGGAGATAGAATCTACCTTCCCCAGTGGGTGGTTGTTCTGTCTTCTGGCTCCTTTCTGCTTACTCTTTTCCGCTAGCGCCCACCTCCTGCTAAACCATGGACCTCTCTCCTACCGATATACACATCGAAAGTGCCCGGATTCAGCGCCAGATAGAAGATTATCTGGGTCTGGGGGCAGGTAACTTACTATTCGAGTTCCGGCAGCTGGATGGACAAATGCGGCTGGATTTGATTACGGTAAATCCGCGCCACCACCAAAGCTTCTTGTTCCGTTATGAGACGGGGTACAACAAGTTAGAGGCGTTGCGCAAGATGCTGGCCTACGTACAGCGTTTTCGTGACGAGGAAAGCTCGTACACCATTCAGTGGCGCACTCGCGGCGACAAGGAGTTGCAGACCTCCTATTTCCGGGCGCACAATGTGTACGAAGCACTGGATAAGCTCTACTACGGCCGTGACCTAACCACCATTACGGTATTTAGTGTGGTGCTAAACCCTAGTTCTTAGAATGTTTCTGAACAAGCACCGTATCTTTGGTGTTCTATATCTGACATTCCTCTCGGGTAACGCTAACGGCGGCTCGATTTAGCCTTTTTCGCCCATGATTACCGTTTCTGATAAAGCCAAGGAGAAAGTTGAAAAGCTCATGCAGGATGCAGAGTTGGACGCTACTTACCGTTTGCGGGCCTCGGTGGCTGGTGGTGGTTGTTCCGGCTTAAGCTACAAGCTTGACTTCGACAACGAAGTAAAGCCCATGGATCAAGAATTTGAGGACAAGGGTGTCAAGGTGGTGGTAGATATGAAAAGCTTCCTCTACCTGGCTGGTACTCAGCTCGATTTTTCGGACGGCCTAAACGGTAAAGGGTTTTACTTTGACAACCCCAATGCGTCCCGCACTTGTGGTTGTGGCGAGAGTTTCTCGGTATAACCTTAAAACATTACTGCCAAAAAGGCCTCCCGTAGCTTAACGGGAGGCCTTCTTATTGCTAGCAACTGTAACCTGCTTCCATACAGGAATGGCTATCTGGCGCGGGTAGCCGCTTCTCTATAACGGTATCCAACTCTATTTCTTAATGAATTTGTGCGCAAAACGTCCTGCAGCGGTAGTAACTAATATTTGGTATATGCTGGCAGGCACATTGCTCACCTGTATGGGCGTGGCTTCCTGAACTGCTCCGTGCATTAGTAATCAGCAAATGCGCGGAGGCCGTCCCATAAGGTCCAGGCGTGGTAGAAGCAGCCAAATAAGGGGTACCTATTATGGAATAGTCAAGAATAGCAGCCACAAAAAAAGTGCCTCCCATTACCGGAAGGCACTTTTCATTTTTGGCTAAGTAAGCAGCTTACTTCTTCACGATGCGGCGGGTCACTTTCGCAGTTCCCTCACCTACTGTTACCAGGTAAGTACCGGTTTGCAGGGTGCTCATGTTGAGCTTGCTGTCGGCACCTAGTTTCTGCGTGCTAATTACGCGGCCGGTCATATCAGTAATGATGGCCGTTACACCTTCCGCAGAGCCGCCCAGCTCGATGGTCAGCTGATCTTCAACCGGGTTGGGGTACATGGTCACATCACCCGAATTCAGGAAGCTTACGGCTACCAATGAGCTAAAGCTGCTGCTGCCATCCAAATCAACCTGCTTGAGGCGGTAGTAAGACACACCGTTCAGCGGCTTCTTGTCAACCTCATTGTAAACGGTGCGGCTAGAAGTAGTACCCTTGCCCTCACGGATCAAAACAGTTTCAAACGAACGACCGTCACGACTGCGCTGCACTTCAAAGTGCTTGTTGTTCAGTTCAGCAGCAGTTTCCCAGTTCAAAGCAACTTGGTTGTTTTTCACCTTAGCCGAGAAGGATACCAGTGTAACCGGCAGTGGCGAAGGAGCAATGATACCAGGGATGGTGTTCGGTACTGGTGGCGACAGGTAGTTTTCAGCCCCGATTACGCTCACATTGAAGTTATTATCAATGTTATTATACTCAAAGGTGTAGAAGTAGTAGGTAGTAGCCAGATCCAGCCCATCCACTACCACTGTCTGGTTAGCACCAGAGTACACCGCGAAAAAACCGGGAGCAATCTGCGGACCTTGACCATACGTCTGGTTACCCGTCTGGTACGAATTTCCATCGATAGGTTGGTTAGCAGCTGGCAGTTCTGGATTCGTACTAGCTACAATCAGGCGTCCTTCTCCGTAACCCAACTGCGCATAGTTAGCGGGCAGGTTGAAGGTTACCGTGGCAGTAGTACCGCTTCGTGTAACGGTAGCAGTGCTACGCAGAGTAGGCTCCGTATCAATGGAGCGACCCGACAACAAGTCGTTAGCACCAAACGATTGTACCGATTTGTTTGCAAAGTCGTTGCTCTGGAATTGAAGCGTAGACTGTGCCGTGCCCAAATAAGTAGGCCTGTAGCGCACGTAAATCGGCTGATTAATCGTGTACGTCGTGGAACTGGGCGTCAGAACTACCGAGTTAGTGAACGTCACGTTGTCGAGAGACAGTTCGAACTGGGGCGTATTCTCAGGATTCAGCGGGTTCGTAGACAGCAACTTGGAAATGGTTACCGGCTGTAGTACACGCTCAGCATTGATAGTCAGGGCCTGAGAAGCAGACCTAGTATTGAGCATCACATTGCGCACTTCCTGGAAAGCGTTGGCAATTTGAATGTTAGGTTCACTGGTACCAGCTACTGGAATACCCTGAGCAATTGCTGGGCTGCTGGAATTCAGGATCAGTGAGGAAGTATTCAGCGCGGACGGAGGGATGAAGCGCACATAAATAGTAGTGGCCGTTACATCTGAACCCGAGTTGCGTGCTACCACGATGGTATTACCAGTACCCGTAACCCCAGCGAAATTGGGATCCGTCGATACCTGGAAATACTGCGGAGCAGCAACCGTAATATCCTGCAGCAGGTTCGAGCCGGACAGTGTGTAAGATTGGGCAGCAGAGGGAACACCAGGCACCGTAGAGAACTGGTTCAGGTTACCCGAAGCGTTGATTACCGAGTTGTTACCCGTGCTGTTCGCTATAATGGTAACCACTTGGTTTGTAGCACCTGTGCTGGAGGCTGTAATGCTGCCCGTAAAAGGACCGCGGGCAATCGGACCAGTCAATTGTACTTCGATATTACGGATAGAAACCGTGCCGCCTGAAGGAGCAATTACCAAGGGGCCATTTGTGAAGCTGCCACCAGCGGAGGCATCCCGGAATACGATATTGTTGGTAGAACCCGTAAGCACCAGTGGGTCCGTCAGGTTACCTGCGTTAATTGAGAAGGTTAGCGTTTGGGCGGAACCCGTAGCCGAAACCGTACCGAAATCCAAAGAACTGGGGTTTACGACGATAAAGGGACCGGTTGGAGCAGGGGTAGCAGTACCGCTAACTTCTACTGTCGTTGAGGTAGCGCCAGCAGTAATGGTAATCTCGCTAGCGTAATCCTGCGCAACTGTAGGGACAAAACGGGTTTCAATAGTTTGGTTGACGCTACCATTAGCAACAGCCAGCGTTAAGGTCGAGCTGTAGGCACCATTTGGCAGGCGTACCTGGAAACCGGACGGGGCCGTTACTGTTACATTGCTGCTTGTCAGGTTGCTGCCTGTTACAGTAAAAGTAGAAGGAGTAGAAGCCTGCCCTACTTGGGTAGTGGGGAAGATAATCGTGGTAGGGTTGGTGTTCAAAATAGCTGGTGCAGGCTGAGCCGTACCAAACGTATTTACTGCCACCGTATTTGCACCGGTGCTGGTTAGCGTAACCGAACCGTTATTAGAGCCAGATACCGTAGGCTGAAATACTACATAAATTGTAGTGTTAGGCACGGTACCAGCGGTCGGCGTCAACGAAAGCGAGGACACATAGGGTCCACCGGTTGTAGTGCTGATCAAATAGTCCGAAGAAGCAGTCAGCAATAAAGGAGCCGTCAAGCTCTGACCACTAGCTACGAACGTTTGCTCAGCGCTGGTAGATCCTACGACAGTGTTGGTACCGAATACCAGAGTGGTCGGGTTGGCGGTAATAGTAGGAGTTGTAGAAACAGTACCTCTGATTACGGCATCATCCAAGCGGTAGAGTTGCGTGGTAGCCGTGCCAGTACGAGTGAAGCGCAACCCAAATGAAGTGCTGGGAGCAGGCTGGCTAGCAAACGAAACCGTATATAGATTCCACGCATACCCTGTGGCTGAAGTATTGCTGGTAGTGCGGGCGTACGTAGCGGTAGTGTAGGTAGAACCGTTCGTAGTGTACTGCACAGTGAAATCCGCAGAGCTAGGAATTGCACCATTGGGGGTGTACAAACCAAACGTAACACCTAGATTAGAAACTTGGCTGGTGTTCAGGCCCGAAATGGTAAAATCATACGGAGGCGTACCTGGGTCGCTGGCTGAAGTGGCCGGACCAAAGAAAATGCTTGCTCCACCACTGGCACCCGTGTAGCCCGAAGAACTAGCGGAAGTAGCCAGACGAGCAGTGCCCGAATAAGACGCGGCTCCCGTTTCAGAACCAGCCTGATCATAGGTAAAACCACCCTTGGTAGCGTAGCTCGTTATAGTCTCACGGGAAACTGTACTAATCCCCGCATCGGACATATCTTCCGAATAGACGGCTGTTTGGGCCCGCGAGGCAAACGGCACTAATAAGAAGGTGATTACCATCAATACCCAGAGCCAAGTTCGGCTAGCTAAGGGCACTGAACTCAAGTAAGTCTTTTTCATACAATATGTTAGGAAAGAAGTTGCGAAATGAAGTTTGACGATGGTTTACAGAAGAAAACAGGTAGTAACCCGTTGATTTTTGGGAATCTATACGGAAAGCTCACAAAATGGATAAGGATATTTTCAAGATGAGTTAGCAATTTTTACCTACAGGAAATATTGGTTTACCGCTTGTATTTACTCGTTCATATTACGTGCCAAAATTACTACCTCTGTCCATAAAAGCGGCTTCATTTATAAAAATGTTCTACTTACATATAAAATAAATACATTGTATATATTCTATATTTACAGAAAAGGCACACTACGAATACAAAAGTACAACAAATACCAAAGTCATGTATTGGACTGTTATAAGTTCTCTGCAGTTGAAGTATAAGTTGGAGTTACTCCCTATGCTGCAGCGTGCCATCGCTCAAAGTTAGGGGCACATAACGCCTATAACTGTACTTTTCATACATTAGGGTTTAGGGTTTACAACAAAACTGCCCCCACCAAGTAGCAATTGGTGGGGGCAGTTCGTATTCCAACTCCTTGTATGGTCTATTTCCAGTCGGGCAGCGTGGCGTTCTGGAACAGGCGGATTCGATTCCGACCATCCAGGTCAACCGTGTGTATATCTGGTATCGACTGCGGAACGTTGTTTACTTGCACGAAGATGATTTTCGAACCGTCTGGAGCGTAACGTGGTACCACATCATTGAAGCCTACTGGTTTGCCGGAAGTAGTTCCGATTGTACCTGTACCCGCCGAAACGTCCACTACTCCGCTCCCATCCAGGTTCTGGGTTATCAGGTGGGAATTCAGCTGGCGGCCGGTACCATCGTTGAAGTTGTCCAAATCACGGGTGTAAAGTAACCGACGGCCATCGACGCTGAAAGAGGGTGAATCGAGCCGGCCAGGTAAGTTCCCAACTGCCTGCGTGAACCCAGAACCGTCGGCGTTCAGGTAATATAACTCCGAATCATAGATGCTCACCCCTACCGTCTGCACCACTATCCGGTTGCCAACGGCCGTCCAGTCACACTCCCGGAAATGCCGGTCGGCCGGAGCAGTAGCCAGCAACGTAAGGCCAGTACCATCCCGGTTAATCTTGTACAGCTTGTTGTAGCTACTATACAGGAGTTGGGACCCATCTGGTGACCAGCGGTAACCTACTCCCATATTGAAGTAGCCATCAACGGGCAGCAATGTTACCTGACGCACGTCAGAGCCATCCCGATTCATGGTGTAAATCTGGAACTGCCCTGTGGCATTGGAAGTGTAGGCCACCCGGTCACGGTTGGGGCTAAGTTGGGGGGCAGTTTCAATGAACGGTGAGGAGGTGAGCTGCAACAAGCTCGTTCCGGCCTCGTCAGACGAGTATATATCGGTGTTGCCATTAACGGTGCGCGCAAACAGAAACCGGTTGTCGGGCTGGCTACGGGTCCGGAAACTCCAGATGTCGCCCCTAACTACCTCCCCTGCCTTATCTCGCACTGTTACCTGCCAGAAGTAGGTAGTATTGTAGCGCAGCCCGGTAACAGCTGCCGCTGTATCCCGAGAATTATTAAGCACCTGCAACCGGGAAGGAGAGTTACTTTCGTAGAGTACCACGTCATTGCGCAAGGAGTCACTTTTGCCATCAGGGTCGGTAACCCGCCAGCGTAACGTCAGAGCAATGGGTTGATTGGAGGCTTGGTCGGCCGGGAATGGGTTGGAGGGCGCATTGGGTCGTCTGTTAGTACCCGAAGCTCTTTCCAGCACTACCCGTACATCCGTGGGGGCATTCAAATTTACTTGCACATTCACGGCCTCCGTCTTGAAATCAGCCTTTCTGACGTTGAGGGTATATTTTCCAATTGCTACTTCTCTCAGCTCAAACTTTCCCTGCGCATCAGTGGTGAAGGATGATGTAGCCGGGGTGGTGGTAATTACTGCGTTAGCAACCGGCGCATTGTCCCGGCTATCAAGCACGGTACCGGTAAGACTACCATATTGAGCCGGCTCCACAGTAGTGTCCTCGCAGGCCCACATACATACACATATCATACACCACACAGCCGCACGAAATTGAGTGCGCAACAAAGAGAACATAGGAAAAGCGAATTTTTAAGCCAGAGGAAGCGAAGCGAGAGTGAGTATTAAGGGCGGCTATCCGGCCGACGAATAAGGGAATCTTGGGCCAGTAACTGTCCTTGCTCGTCAAACACTTTTAACCGGATGCTACACACATCAGTGGGCTGGTAATTGATGGTAGTTTGCGAAAGAGCCATTTCCTGCGCTGGTGCCAGATTGATGCGGCCACCCTGCGTGTTGTGCGTGCTGCCGGAGCGGCCTTCCCGCTCCATCGTCAGCTCGTAGCTTGCCGCTAGCGGAGACTCCGTTTGGTTTCGGCAATAGCCCGTAATCTGGAGTTCCCCATTTTGAAGTTGACTAACCAGTTTGGCTTGGCACATAGCAGCGGGATTAGGATGAGGGGTGCCTAGCAACAACATGCCCGCTGCTACCCAAGCATATGCGGAGAAGAAAGTCATGGAAGCCAGTGTTGAAGGAGTTTGTAGCTGAAATACACGACACTCGGGCCGACATGAGCAAGTACCCTTGCCGGCCCAAGCTTACGTTAAGGCTTATACACAGACCCTTGCTCGATAGAGAGCCGGATACCGTTACCCTGCATCTTGATTTCGTAGCCGGGAGGTGCGGTAGCTCCTGCTTCACGCTGCACTAGCTGGTTGTTGGTGCCCATCTGTTGCACCAGATACCGCCGGCTGTCCACGCGCAACTCCTGCTCAACTGAGTTGTAGGCCCCGTTCTGCTTGATGGTAGAGCTGGTACCATTACCCACAATGGTGGTGTTGACCGTGTTGCCCGTGCCTGACTGCACTACAGCCTGTACATTTTGGCTACCTGTTTGGGCCGCCATAAGTAGGTTGCTGGTGCCCGTTTGCAGCAGCGTGGCCTGATTGCCACTACCCACCTGCGTTAACATTACTTTGTTAGCTAGTGGTAATGCTGGTGCTACGGCAGCATTTAACTCTGCTCCTGCATTCTGTAACAGGACAAGGCTTGGTACCGGGTTATCTTCTTCGCTGGTTTGCGCTTGGCTGGCGGTAGCGGCGTAACACAGAAGTAAGGATGTAAAAATCAACCATTTCGTTTTCATGAGAACCAGTTTCAGAGTGGGGGTGAAACGTACACTAAATGTATCATTTTTATTAATAAATACACTTTAAATTGTATTTATTTTCTAACAACAATAGCATCCCGCAGACCCGGAAAGTCTTACGAGATGCTATTATTATGCTGGGCTACTTAAAAACAGTTTCCCAAATTCACTTAGTATTAGCGGTTCTGCGAAACAGTGCTAATGTTGTTGTTGCCCATCTGCGATACGGTGCTCATGTTGCCGACGCCGCCCTGCAGGGTAGTAGCCTGGTTACCCGATCCAAATTGAGTTTGCGAAGCCATGTGGCTGCCACCACCATTCTGGCTGATGTAGGCTGCGTTACCGGGAGCCAAGAAGTCAGTGGGAGCATCCTGGTCCTGGTAAGCTTTGTTATTGCCGCTGCCCGACTGCTCAATGGTAGCCGTGTGGTAGTCATGACGCTGGTTCTGCGAGGCTACGTTGCCGGCGCTTGATTGCGTGATGCTGGCTTTAGCGCGCAAGCTACCCGTGGTGTTGGCTCCTTGGTTTTGGGAGGCAAGGTTATCGGCGCTGGTTTGCGTAATAACTGCTTCATTCTCAATACCACGCTGCAGTTGGGAGGCGGTGTTGCGGGCTCCTACCTGCGAGATGCTGGCCTTATTCCGGTCGGGGCTTCCGGGGTAGCCAGGGGCAGCTACCTGGGTCTGGTAGGCTTTGTTGCCTTCGCTGCCGCTCTGGAAAACAGTGGCTTCGTTGCGGGTACCCTCCTGAGTCTGAACGGACAGGTTAGAGCCGCTCAGCTGAGTAGCAGTGGCTTTGTTGCGGCTGCCCGACTGCGTCTGATAGGCTTTGCTGTTGCCATCAAGCGGAATATTGTCTCCTTGCTTTACGCTGGCTTCGTTCAGGGAGCCGCTCTGGGTCTGGTAGGCCTCCTGGTAAGTATCGCGCTGATCAGCAGTAGCTACGTTGCCTGAGCCCGACTGAGTTTGGTACAATTTGTTGTACCCGTCTCTCTGGGTGCCGGTGGCAGTATTGCCCGACCCCGTCTGATTTACAGACACTTGGTTAGCAGTACCAGACTGGGTAGAAGATTGCACGTTGCTACCCTGAGCAAAGGCACCACCAGCAACCATCATTGATGCAACGAGGAAAGATAACTTTTTCATGGAAAATGGAAAAATGGGTTAGAGAAGGAAGGGTACTCTGGGGAATGATTACTGGTTCCCTCCGGAGGAACAGTACAAATATATACTGGAAAAAGTAAAAGTCAAGCACTATGTAAAAAAATAGTTAAAATTATTATCAGCATTATTATATAAAACACTCGTACAGTCTACACGCTTATCGGTAGGCCTATTTCAATACGCTCGGCCATACAGCTGTGGGCTCTTAACCGTAAGCTTGACCCCCTACTTTCCCGAGCCTGTGCGGGTACCACGGGTGCCCAGGTAGATGGTTGCCCCAAGTCGGGCCGTCCAGAAATAGTCGTTATACTTACCTAATCTCACAAAATCCAGATTATCAGAAAAGTAATACCGCGCATCTGTTCCAACAGAAATTCCCAGCCGGTCAGTTAGGAGAAACTCGCCGCCCAGGCCAGCGGCTACGTGTGGTAGTAGTGCATTGCCGCCACTGCGCGGATTTCGGGTAGTGGCTCCACCACCGGCCCACAGATAAGGCGTGAACCGGTCACGGGGAAACACCCGGTAGTAAGCGGCCAGTTCTGCATAGCTGAAGGCTTGCTTGTAGTAGTCGCCAGCGGCCAACTCAAAATAGCCCAGGTGAAAGGCGGTACTCAGGTTTGAGGCCGGGTTACGCTGGTAGCGTAAGGCCAACTCAGCATTACCCCTGATTTGGGAACGTTTCAGGTCACCTACGTAGCGGGTGGTAGCTCCACTAAGGCCAATGCCTACTTGCCCGCGCCGGTCGTGCTGGGTCCGGCCCAGAATATCAATCTCCCGATTCTCGCTTTTCTCACGGAAGTAGGTTGCCACCGCGGGGCCATTGGCATCGGCTGGGTTACGGGGCACCCACAGCTGATCCCGAATACCCTCGTACACCAAGGCCTGCACCGATTTTTCAATGGCCTCTTTCACGGCCATTTCCGTGGGCTCATTGTAGGTAAAGCCCGTTTCGGTTTCGAGCAGGCGCTTGAAGTTCACGAACCGGAACAGGCTGGCGTCTACCTGCTGGGAAAGAATCGTCTTGGAGGTGTAGACCGTTTTGAGAATTTCGCCGGTGCTGGTGCTAATGGCGCGTAGGTATACCGTTACGCGGTCTTGGCGGTACTGGCCCGAGGCTCCGGCCCCGAAATAGCGTAGCCCGGCCCCGCCGGTTATCACGTTGGCATCATAGGAGATAATACCACCTTCCAGAATGACGCCCGCAAACAGCAAAGAGGGTAGCATGGGTTCTTTCTGGCCCGTAAGCTCCTGGTATTCAGCCCGGCTCGACCGAATTATTTTACGCTCATTGAGCAGGTTGCCCAAGTTTTCCCGCTCAATGGGGTTAAACCACCGCGACTCTTCTAGCGCCCGTAGCAAAATACTGGTACCACCTTGGGTAATGGCCGTTGAAAAGCTGGAGCCCCCTTGCGTGGGCTTATACTGTCCGGTTTGGTCCCGAAACTTATACACGGCTACTACTACCCGGTCGGTAGGTGGCTCCGGGAGTTGGGTCAGTTCCTGATTGCCGCGCACCTCGGCGCCCAAGCGGGCCCGTTCCGTGGTAAAGGGCTGATGAAAGTATGGCGCACAGCCGCCCGCTGCCAGCACTACGGCCAGGCAGATAAACAGTAAAAACCGCATAGCAGTGGAGAGTTATCGGTTACAGCGCCGGAACGGAAATAGTGGTTTGATTACCGGTATTAGAGTCCGTAATCTGAATACTGAACCCTCCCCCATTGGGCGTTACCACAATTTGGTAGCTGCCCACCGTGTAGGCACCTTCCTGCAGGCCCTGGTTACTGGCTCCAAACTTGTTGCCCACCAGCTTCTGGGCTAGCTGACTGAGGATCTGTTGGTTCAGGCTTTGTTCAAACTGCTTGAGCGGGTCCTGCTGGAAGATGGATTGCGTCGTCGCAGCGGCGGGGTCATCAATGGTGTTCTGCGCCTGGGCAGCACTCAGCAGCCACGAGTAATTAAAAGTGTTGCCGCCTCCAAAAGCTGGGTTTTTCGGCTCATATACCAGGTCCTGGCCACAGGCCGGGGCCACTCGTAGTAGCAGTACACACGCGAGTAAGAATACGTATTTCATACAGCAAGGAAGAAGGTGGGAGGTAGATAGAAACGGGCGGGTGAGGGGTATCAAAACTGCTCTAATTGGGTGCGGCCTTCTTTTTCCAGCTGCCGCGTTAGGGCTTGTTGCTGCACCAAGTAGTCCTGCACGTAGCCAATGGCCTCCTGCACGGCATCTTGCACCAAATCATAGCTAGGCTGCAGCGGAAATTCTAATAAATCGGCCTCGTTCACTCGCACAGTGAGCAGGGTGCTGGTGGCCCGGAAGGGTTTTTCCCCAATAGTAATAGTATACTCCTGCACCTCGCTGGGGGCTTCCCATTGGCTATAGAACAGGTCGTAAAAATCACGGCCAGGCTTTGTAATGGATTGATCCACCACGAGGCCACTGATTTCCAAACCAGAAATGACTTTGCGCCGAGCCGACTGCAATGAGTCCAGCCGGAACAGCATTCGTAAGTTTTCCTCCAGCTTACGGCCCGATTCGGCACCGGCTTTGGCTTCTCGCGTTGGTGCCTGCGTGGCGGTTTTAGCAGGCGCATCAGCCCGCACGGGCCGTTTACGCTCGGCCTGGGCCAGCGCACCGGAATGGGTAAGCAAGCAGAGTACCAGGCAGCTTAGCCCCCACATCCAGGGCCGCCACCACAGTACTAACGGTAGCGGTGTTTTCTTACTGGTGTTGCGCTTAGAGGATGGACGCATAAGGCAATAGAGAGCAAGCAGCCACAAAATATGCGGCCAGTGGAGCTGATCAATAAGAGACAAGAAACCGTTTGTGATAAGCTCAAACAGTTTGACGGCATAAATGTAATTATTTGATAGAATAGTCCAAGAAAATCAAGACATATTTTTGAATATATTTTATATAAAACAGAATATTGTCGATACCAGCATACGCTCCTAGTAGTTGAATTGCATTAACATCCTGTCACTTACGAGTGACACGCAGTACCAAAAAGTCAAGGACAGCCTTTTGCAAAGCTGTCCTGCCATTGAAAGGAAGTTGAAGTGCTGTTACTCCCAGAGCGGATAATGCTCCAAATGCACTTCCTGGCCGAAGAAAATGCGGGTGCTTTCCTCGAAGGAGCGGGTAAAATCGGAGACGTAAAAATGATGGACTGGCGGATTGCTACTTGGTGCTGCCGCCAGTTGCTGGGCCTGTAAATACTGGTGGACGTGGGCGGCCACTACGTCGGAAGCATCCAGCACCTGAGTACGGCCCTGGTAGTATTCCGCAATCTGCTGCTTGATGAGGGGGTAATGCGTGCAGGCCAGCACCAAAGCTTCAACATTATCAAGTACCGAATTCGACAGGTAGGTTTCGATGACGTTACCAGCAATAGTATTGTCGAAGAAACCTTCCTCAATCATGGGCGCCAGCAGCGGAGTGGCTAAGCTGCGCAGTTCGACCCCCGCGTCCAAATCGTCGATTTTTTTGCGGTAGACGTTACTGTTCACGGTTTGCTTGGTACCAATGAGCCCGACGGTACGGCCCGCAAATTGCTGCCCAATGTGGGCCACAATGGGGTCGATGACATTGAGCACTCTGGCCTTGGAGCCCACGTATTCCCGCACTAGCTCGTAAGCCGCTGCCGAGGCCGAGTTGCAGGCAATCAGGATGATTTTGCACTGCTGCTTGAGCAGTAAGTCGCAGATTTTGACGCTGTAGGCCTGAATGGCGGCCGTGCTTTTATCACCGTAGGGCAAGTGGGCCGTGTCGCCGAAATACACCAGCCGCTCGTGGGGCAGCACGCGGTTTACGGCCCGGGCCACCGTGAGGCCGCCAATGCCGCTATCAAACACGCCAATGGGGCGAGTGGTCAGATCAGGAGAAGTAGATACCATAACGGCCCGAAGGTACAAGGTGAGAGACTATGCCTGCAGTCGCCCGTCGGCCGCGTAGCGCAGCTGCCCCAGCTCTACCAGCTCCCGCAGCAGCGCTGTAACCGACACCGCCTGGCCTGGGGCAAAGTGCGCTAGCACCTCCCGGGGTGTTTGGGATGTGGCCCGTACCAGCTGCAGCACCTGCTCCCGTAGCTCGGGGGCCGGGGTAGCTTGCTGACGGGCTTTTTTGCGGGCCAGGCACCAGTCGCAGACGTTACAAGCGGGGGCATCCAGCTCACCGAAATACTCCAGCAGCAACTGCTGACGGCAATGCCCCCCGGCCGCATACCGGATTACGGACTCAGTTTTGTGCACGGCCAAGTCGCGCTGCTGCTGCAGGCGTTTCTGCTCCAGCGGCAGCTTATCGGCGTCAAAGCGGGGTGTAGTAAAAAATGCCTGGGGCGAATCGTGGCGGGGCTGGTAGTGGATGATGCCCGAGCGGTGCAGGAACAGCAGCGTGCGGCGCAGCTCCACTACGCTTAGCCGCAGGTGCTGAGCCAGGCTATTCTCGGAAATCCGCTGGAAGCCGGCAAACAACTCGCCCCCATGAAACCGTAGCAGGCTTTTGATCAGCTTATCGTGCTGAGCGTTGGCGACCTGAAACCGGTACAGGTCGGTGTGGTCGATGGGGATATGCACGCGGGCGGGGTTATGCACGGCCTCATTCAGCTGCACAAACCCTTCCCGCTGCAGCATCCGCAGGCTGTTGTGGGCATCGAGGGCCCTAATCCGGTAGGTTTCGGCAAATTGTTGAATGTCGAAGTCGAAGGCCACCAACTCTCCGCCACCGGCCGCCGTGCGCGAAAAGTTGGCCAAAGCTTGGTACACGCGCCGCACAGTATCCAGGGGCGGGAAGCTCTGCTGGGTGCGGCGGCGCAGCTCATCGGCATCATTGGGGCCCTGCAGCACCACAGCAAAGGCATATTTCTCATCGCGCCCGGCCCGGCCGGCTTCCTGATAGTAGGCCTCCAGGTTATCAGGCGCGTCCAGGTGCACTACCAGGCGCACGTCGGGCTTATCAATGCCCATCCCGAAGGCGTTGGTGGCTACTATGCAGCGCGTGCGGTTCTGCATCCAGTCCTGCTGCACGCGGCTGCGCTGCTCCGAGGGCAGGCCGGCGTGGTAGGCGGCGGCGGCCACGCCCTGCTGTTGCAGGTAGGCGGCCGTATCCTCGGTCTGGCGGCGGGTGCGGGCGTACACAATGCTGGTTTTGCCGGCCCCTACTCCCCGCACCACTTCCTGCAGCCGCTTCAGCTTATCCTCGGTAGCCAGCACCGAATATGAGAGGTTGGGCCGGGCAAAGCTCTGCTGAAACACGTGGTGGGTGGGCCCGAACTGTAGCTTCTCCACGATATCCAGCCGTACCTGCTCGGTGGCCGTGGCCGTGAGGGCAATGCAGGGCACCCCCGGCAGCAGCTCCCGCAGGTCGGCAATGCGCAGGTAGGGCGGGCGGAAGTCGTAGCCCCATTGCGAGAGGCAGTGCGCTTCATCAATGGCCAGCAGGCTCACCTTCATCTTCACCACCCGAGCCCGGAACATATCCGTGAGCAGGCGCTCGGGGCTTACGTAAAGGAATTTTACCGGACCATACACGCAGTTGTCCAGGGTTTGGTCGATTTCCTGGTGACTCATGCCGGCGTACACGGCTTCGGCCTTGAGGCCCCGCTTGCGCAGGTTTTCCACCTGGTCCTTCATCAGGGCAATGAGCGGCGAAACCACTAGGCACAGTCCCGGCCGGGCCAAGGCTGGTACCTGGAAGCAGATGCTCTTGCCCCCGCCCGTGGGCAGCAGCGCCAACGTATCGTGCCCGGCCAGCACTGAGCGGATGATATCCTCCTGCAAAGGCCGAAACTGCGTGTGCCCCCAGGTTTGGCGCAGTACGTGCAGAATATCGTCGGTGGCGGGCAGCATAGCCCGCAAAAGTAACGCCGGAGTCCGCCTCCCTCCTACTATCCGGCCGCTTTTGGCAGGCGTGCAGGCAGCAGGTGAGCCGCGTTGCGCCGGATCAGCACGGTACCCAGCAGCATAGTGCCCGCCGTAGCCACTGCCACCGCCGGCCAAAACCGGCTCATGGGCAGCAGCCGGGTAAACGTCTCGGCCCAGAAAGCCGCGTACAGCCCCACCACCGACCAGCTCATGAAGTAGTAATGCCAGTGAATCCAGCCCTGGATACGCCGGCGGGCTAGTACCGGCACCATGCCCCCGCCCAATGACGCTAGGCTCACGAGAGCAAACCAGTGGAATACGCCAAAATGGCCCGTAACCCGGTAGATAAAGAAAGCCGTGGCGTTAACAACCAACATGGCCGCCACATACAAATAACCCACCCGCCTGTGCAAGGGGCCGCCTTTACGATTGAGCAGCACAACGGCGCCAGCGGCCATAGCCAACAGGGCGCTAAGCAGATGAACAAGGCCAACGGGAGAATGAAACATGGCAGCGGACTGGGGAAAGGATGTGCTGCTAAAGTCCGGGCTGCGTGGCTGGCTCGCAACCAGAAGTTACCCAGACGTCAGTAGCCCTACCCGAATCCGCGGAACCCGCTTCTGAACTGGCAATGGTGCTGTATAGGCCATACTCAAACCATCAGCCACAAAAAAAGCCCGCTACCAAATGGCAGCGGGCTTTCTTATAAGCGTTGCGAAAAGGACTAAGCTGCGGCAGCCGTACCGTTTTCCCGGTCATCAATTGCCTTCTTCAGCTTGGCAATTGCCTGAGTAGCTCGCTCTTCGTCCAAACGGTTAATGTTGAGCAACATCTTGGTCTTCTCGGGGCGCGTGATAAGCGGGTGGTTCAGCAGGCGAATGATTTCCTCCTTCTGCGAGGCTGACGCATAAGCAGGAGCCTCGGCAGCCACCGGCTCAGCGGCTACCGCCTTCATGGGCGCGGGCGCCTCGGCAGCCACTGCTACGGGAGCAGTGGATGGGGTTACCTGCATAGCCGGCTGCGCGGCGGGCGTGTTGCCACCGTACTCCATTTCCTCGGCCGGCGTGGGCTCGTAACCAGCCGCCCGAATAATCCAGGCCAGAATGTTACGGTAGGCTTTACCAATGGCCCGGGTCTGGGCCATGCTCATGATGGCAAACTCCTGGTAGAACTTCTTGCCCTGCTCCTTATTGGAGCAAATAGCAAAGCCCGCCCCTACCGTGTGGCCGCTACGCATGTCGAACAGCGTAACCTTGGCCTGATACTTAATTTCCTGCTCGTTAGAAACGTTGATGACATGGTCCACAATGGGCACAATGCCCAGGCGGGAGCCGGCATACTGCCAGCCTTCCACGTTCACAAACTCCTTGCCCTGCACCGTGGTGCTGAGCTTATTGTCCTTGATGAATTTGGCTAGGTCCGTCGCCAGTTGCAAAGTTTCATCGGAGCGCGAGATGTCGTAGCTCTCCACTTTGGTTTTACGAACCTGCTCTTTGGTGATTTTGGTTGCTTCGCTCATGGCGTCTTTCCGTTAGTGTCCTGTAGTACCGTATTTGTTTACGTGAATATAACGGCTACCCCTCCGAAAAGGTGCAAAAACCCTCTACTTTTTAAGCAAATTTTATCACTGATTATCAGATACTTGTAAACATTATTTCTAAAATAATTAGCCAAGTCTATCTTTTAGTTTTTCAGATCATCTTCCCATCTCATATTATCCAGTACCTAGCTGCTTATTTGCCCGAAAACAGAAAACCCGCTGCCTCGTTCCGGTAACGGGGCAGCGGGTTACCATACACGGCCCGGAGCAGTTCAGGCGCGTGGCCGGAGCACAAAAAAGCACCTGAGCGCGAGGCCCAGGTGCTCAAGTAAACCCAACAGGTTACGATTTGGTTCCTACGCAGTTAAGCGGCTTCTAGCCCTCCCAGATGTTACCGTCCTTCATGGTAATCTTGCGGTCGGCCATTTCGGCCAACTGGTCGTTGTGCGTTACAATGACGAAGGTTTGGCCCAGCTCCTTGCGCAGCAGAAAGAAAATCTGGTGCAATTCCTGAGCATTCTGGGAGTCTAGGTTGCCGCTGGGCTCGTCGGCGAAAATGATTTCCGGGGAATTGATGAGCGCCCGGGCTACGGCGGTGCGCTGCTGCTCGCCCCCGCTCATTTCGGAGGGCTTGTGGTCGGCGCGGCGCTCCAGGTTCAGCATCCCAAGCAATTCGCGGGCCCGTACGCGGGTTTCCTTCTCGGAGCGGCCCGCCAAGTAGGCCGGCAGGCACACGTTTTCGAGGGCCGTAAACTCGGGCAGTAGGTTATGAAACTGGAAGATGAAGCCGATGTGGCGGTTGCGAAACCGGGCCAGGTCAGACCGCCCCAGGGAGCTGACCGATTCCCCATCAAACAGCACTTCGCCCGAATCGGGGTTGTCCAGCGTGCCCAAAATGTGCAGCAGAGTACTCTTGCCAGCCCCCGACGACCCGACGATAGACACAATTTCCGATTTTTCAATCGTGAGGTCAATGCCTTTGAGGACTTCCAGCGTGTTGTATTTTTTGCGGACGTTGATGGCTTGCAGCAAAACGGACTAAAAGTAAAGTGGAGCCGGAGGATCGGAAGCAAATCTACGCAATGTAGCGCGTAGCGGGTACGGGCCCGGTGCATTTCCGTTCAGCGGCCAGTCAAACGTGTGTGGGGCTTGCGGCTGGCAAAATCAAATGGGCAACAACTATCAACTCTTTTCTGCCTACTTTCGCGCCTAGTTAACCACCCCGAAACCCCTCTTAACTGACTCTATGAACATTCACGAGTATCAGGGCAAAGAAATTCTGAAGCGCTACGGCGTGCGTGTGCAGGAAGGCATCGTGGCCGACACGGCCGAGGAAGCCGTGGAAGCTGCCAAAAAACTGACCGCAGAAACTGGCACCAGCTGGCACGTAATTAAGGCTCAGATCCACGCCGGCGGCCGTGGCAAAGGGGGCGGGGTGAAACTCGCCAAAAACCTGGAGCAGGTAAAAGAAATTGCCGGCCAGATCATTGGCATGCAGCTGGTAACTAAGCAAACCGGTGCTGAAGGCCGTAAGGTGCACAAAGTACTGGTAGCCCAGGACGTGTACTACCCCGGCGAGTCGGAAACCAAGGAATTCTACATGAGCGTGCTGCTGGACCGTACGTCCGGTAAGAACGTTATTATCTACACCACCGAGGGCGGCATGGACATTGAGGAGGTAGCCGAGGCGCACCCCGAGAAAATCCACCGCGAGCATGTAGACCCCCGCGTGGGCCTGCGCCCCTTCCAGGCCGCTAAAATTGCCTTCAACCTGGGCCTGAGCGGCGCAGCGCAGAAGGAGATGGTGAAGTTTGTGCAGGCCCTATACAAGGCCTACGACGAAACCGACTCGGCCATGTTTGAAATCAACCCCGTCCTGAAAACCTCGGACGACAAGATTCTGGCCGTAGACGCAAAAGTAACCCTTGACGAAAACGCCCTGTACCGCCACAAGGACTTTGTGGAGCTGCGCGACACCAACGAGGAAGACCCGCTGGAAGTAGAAGCCTCGGCCTCAAACCTGAACTATGTGAAGCTGGACGGCAACGTGGGCTGCATGGTGAACGGCGCTGGTCTGGCCATGGCTACCATGGACATCATTAAGCTGAGCGGTGGTGAGCCGGCCAACTTCCTCGACGTAGGGGGTGGAGCCAACGCCCAGACCGTAGAAGCTGGCTTCCGCATCATCCTGAAGGACCCGAATGTGAAGGCCATTCTCATCAACATCTTCGGTGGCATTGTGCGTTGCGACCGGGTGGCTAATGGCGTGGTGGAAGCCTACAAGAACATCGGTACCATCAATGTGCCCATCATTGTGCGCCTGCAAGGCACTAACGCCGAAGAAGGTGCCCGCATCATTGACGAGAGCGGCCTGAAGGTGTACTCGGCTGTGCTGCTGAAAGATGCGGCTCAGAAAGTAAAAGAAGTACTGGCGGAGCAAGGCATTTCGTAGGCTTTCCGCCCGAATACTGCTTACTTACCAAGCCCGCCCGGTTTTACCGGGCGGGCTTTTTGCTGCTCCGCCCTCAACCTCAGCTGGATAGCCTGCGTTAAGAGCAATTCATTTTCTTGAGCCTATGCATTCCAAGACGTTTACGCTGTTTCTGCTAGCCCTCGGGTGCCGCCTTACTGCCCTTGGGCAGTCGTCGTCGGAGTTGCTCAGTAGCCCCAATCTACCGTACCTGACTGCCGCTGACCCGGTGGCGTACCCGTTTCAGTTCAGCTCGCCCAACTCTGAGTACCTAACCAGGTTTCGGGAAATGTTTGGGTTACAAGAAGTAATTGCCCAGGAAACCACCGACCTGGGCCGGGCCCGGGCTTTGTGCCAGTGGGTGCACTTCCGGCTGGAGCACGATGGGCACAAACAGTTTAAGTCGCAGGACCCCTTTGCTATTCTCAAAGCGGCACAGGCAGGGCAGCAGGTACAGTGCGTGGAGTATGGCTTAGTTTTGGCCGCCGCCTTCAATGCGGTTGGCATCCCGGCCCGCCCGCTCTACCTGAAAGCAGCGGACGTACAAACGCGCGCCTCGGCAGCTGGCCACGCCTTGGCGGAAGCCTGGCTACCGGATGTGGGGAAATGGGTGATGGTAGATGCACAGGCCGACATTATTCCTATGCTGGGCAGTACCCCGCTAAATGCCGTGGAGCTGCAACAGGCCCTGGCTGCTGAGCGTGAAGATCTGACGGTACTGACTTCAACCAACTCCAAGGCCAAGTATTATTACAAGTGGGTTAACCAATACCTGTTTTACTTCGATACGGTGATGGATAACCGCTACGGAGTGAAGTCGGCCCGCACGGGATTGATGCTAGTGCCAACGCACGCACATAAGCCAGTGGTTTTTCAGCGCACTGAGGCCATCCACAACATTCGCTACACCAACTCGGCCGCTACATTCTACGCCCCTCCCACTACAACTGAGGTAATGACGGCAAAATCGGGCGGCGCTGTATCCCCTTAGCCAGCAACTGAGAGGCATAACCACCAAAGAGCAACGGCCGGCTACTCTCCAGTAGCCGGCCGTTGTTGTGAC
This sequence comes from Hymenobacter sp. UYP22, assembly GCF_040547285.1. NCBI lineage: Bacteria > Pseudomonadati > Bacteroidota > Cytophagia > Cytophagales > Hymenobacteraceae > Hymenobacter > Hymenobacter sp. UYP22. Next base: position 26,044 of record NZ_JBEPPK010000006.1, read on the forward strand.
GCGGGAAGCAATCAGGTATTAGGCACCTTTTTCAGCAACTCCGGCGTTTTCTTCGGCTTGCACCGGAATTACTTCGCCCTGTACACGCAGCTCTACTTCCATGTTGCCGCGGGTACCTACTGAGTACGGACAAATTTTGTGGGCTTGGCGTACCATCTCAATGGTTTTATCCCGGTCAAATGCTTTCAGGTCTACGTCCAGTACGGCCGACAAACCATAGCCTTCACCTTCCTGGAAAAGCGCTACCGAGCATTTTACTTCCGTTTGGGGGTCAAGCCGGTCGCCGGCACGTTGGGCAATAACCAATAATGCTTGCTGAAAGCAGGAAGAATACCCTGCAGCAAACAACTCCTCAGGATTGGTAGCTCCTTTTTTTCCGCCCAGTCCTTCGGGCACCGACATATCCAGGTCGATGATGCCGGTGGTAGAACGAACGTGCCCGCTACGGCCTCCAATGGCAGTGGCTTCGGCGGTATACAAGGTTTTCTTTTCGGTGCTGGCCATAAAAACAGATTCAATGAAAGAACAGATGAGTATGCTAACTGTACTGATGCGCGGAAGGTTACTAAAATAGGGTGCAGGATTTTGCAGAAAAACGCTCATTACGTTTGGCAGCAGGTGGTTTTCTGCCTAGTTTTGCCACTCCTTACCGGGTCGCGTAGTACAACGGATAGTATGGGAGTCTCCGAAGCTCTTGATCTAGGTTCGATTCCTAGCGCGACCACTAAAAAGCCCTTTAACGATACGTTAAAGGGCTTTTTCTTTTTCTCCCTCCGCTTAATTGGCCTTTTTAAGGTAGGCAGCTGGCTCTCCCTGTGTTGTTGGAGCACTCCTGTCAGCTTGACTCACTCCCCTCTCATTGGGCGTGCAAGCGTTGCTGTAGCAAGGAAATGTATGGCCAGCCCGATCATTGACGCTATTGAAGGCTTCTCGGGGTAATATATGGGATATACACTGCTTCAAAGGATTGGAACAACACTCTGCCTTTTGTTGGCTGCAGGTTTACTCATCCGCTACAGCGGCTGGCACTCCGTCGTGCCAGTGAATGGTGAAGGTCGTTCCTTGCCCTACAGTACTCGCCACTTCCAGCCGCCCGCCTCGCCCGGCTATAATACGCTGCACCAGGTACAAACCTACGCCCGCTCCACCGATATGCGCATGCTGACGGGCAAAGGGTTGAAAAACCGGGGCAGGCTGTTCAGGCAGCACCATGCCCATACCATTATCCTGCACCACCAGTACAGGTTGGCCCTGCTCAGTTATAGCACTTTGTATCCGGATGTGCGGTAGCCGCTCGGGGTGGGCAAATTTGAGTGCGTTGCTGATTAAATTATGCAGCACTGACCGTAGATTGGCTCGACCGTAGTGTAGCTGCAATCCTGTGTCCACGTCCACATCTATGGTAGCCTGACTTTCCAGTACCTGCGTCCGCAACCCTAGAAGCACTTCTTCCAGCACTAGTGGCACATCCAGCTCTTCGGTCGGAGCTGACAGCCCCCGTTGGTCGCGCACGGTAGCGGCCAGCTCTTGCAACGTGGTATCCAGCTGTAAGAGGGCTTCGTCCAGCATTTGCAGCATAAAGGCTTCTTCCGGATCATGGAATGTGGCCGCCCGGCGCAGCTCATCGAACAGGCCGCGCAAATTGAGAACGGGTTGCTTTAGGTCGTGGGAGGCGGTATATACAAACGTGTCCAGGTCCCGGTTGGCCTGGGCTAGCTCGTTGTACTGAGTTTGCAGCACTTGGCGCAGCCGGTTTTGGTCGTCTACATCGGTACAAGCTCCAAACCAGCGCAGGCCCTGGCCATCATCTAGGCGCCGGGCCCGGATCAGGTGCCAGCGGTAGGCCCCGTCGTGCCGCCGCATACGCACAACTCCTTCGAAGGCTTCGCCGGAACTTACGCAGAACACCCAGCGTCGGGCCGTTTCGGCTTGCTCGGCGGGATGGAGCAGGTTGATCCAGCCAGTGGGGCCCAACTCGTCAGCCGTGAGGCCCGAATATTCGCTGATAAATTGGTTGTAGTAGTTCACCAGCCCCGTCTGCGAAGCTATCCAGATCAACTCTGGGATGCTGTCGGCCAGGAAACGCAGTTCCGCTTCCGCCTTGCGCAGCACCTCGGCCAGCTCCCGCTGGTCATGCACCTCCACCATGGCGCCGTGCCAGTAGGCGGGTTTGCCAAAGGCGTGGTTTTCGGGTACGGCCCGGCTCAGCATCCAGCGGTATTGCCCATCGTAGCGTCGCAGCCGACACTCATAGCTCCAGGCTGAGCCCGCAGCCCGGGCCACGTCCATCTGGTGCAGTACCCGCAGCCGGTCGTCGGGGTGAACAAGCAGGGGCCAGACGGCTGTAATATCGCAGGTAGTGGGCTGCCCGGTGAAGGTGTGCCACTGCGGACTTACGTATTCGTACTCCCCCTCGGGGCTCATGGTGAAACTAATCAGGGGGGCCGTTTCTGTAAGTACGCGCAGGCGAGCGTCCAGCCGCCGCGTTTCCACGGCCAGCTCGTGGCTGCGCTGCCGGGTGCGTTCCTGCTCCGTCACATCCACGGCAAACAAGAGCAGGCCCCGCACGGAGCCATCCTCGGCCGGGTCGGGCTCCAGGGTAATATCAAAGTAAGCCGCGGCGGTTGGGCCGTTGTCATCCGTGCCGGCCAGTAGCGGGCACGATTTAACCACGTACGGCTTCCCAGTATTATACACCTGCTGCATGACGCTGATCAACTCAGGCGGCCACATCTGCAAGGTTTCGCTAGCCCGGCGCCCTTCCAAGTTGTCCTGTTCAAGCAGGGCACGCATGGAATCATTGGCGAAATCGTAGCGGAGTTCCTCGCCAGTAAACGCGGCAATGGCGGCTGGTAAGCGCTGCAGTAAGTTATGGAACGATGGATCAGGCATGCACGGGAATACTGGCCGCGGTGGGAGTAGCGGCCAGAGAGGAAACAAGGTACAACAGGAAGCTCAACGTTGGCGCAAGCTCGACAGTAATAGCCTGAGTATGTAGGTTGGAATCAGCGTGTTTCTTCGGTTTCGGGTGAGCCATCAGCAGCGGCAGGAATGGGCCCGAGTACTGCCAACCGTACCAGGTCAACCAGAGTGGCATCGGCAATGCTCAGGCCGGTGGGCAATGGGGGCATCCGGTCAGGCAGCAGGAAACCTTCCAGCGCCTCAAAGCCTGCGGGCTCTAGAGGATGAAATGCCATGGCCCAGCCCGGGAAGCTACGCTCCGTAATCACCCGGTCTACCAGTTTAGTTACATCAGAATGGCGGCCATCCTGGGCGATGCGGTTGAACAGAACATCCGCGGCTTCCGCTTCACCCTCGAAAAGCTGGGCAATATGACCGTGACTATAGAACAGGATACCCGTAATTCCTTGGCGTTTGTTGTCGTGGCGGCACTGCGTAAGCAGTTCTTGCAGCTCCTGATCTGAAAGGGGGCGTACTGCCCGGCTCAGGTAAACAATGTGTTTCATGCAGTACATGGAAAAAAAGCAGAACAGATACGTACGCGAAAGTAGTGCAAGCGGATTGTCCGCTACTCGGCCAGCAGCCGCTGCCGCACCGTTTCCAGCAATAGAGCATCGGCGGCAGCCAGGGCGGGCAAGCTTAGTACTACCGACTCTAACTCCTGCATTCCTGCTTCGGCCGTGCCTGCATCCAAGCATTGAAACGCCATCGACCAATCGGCAAACGCCCGGGCCTGAATGGGTTTGTCGGCAATCTTGATCAGGTTGTTGTGGCGCGTATCGAATTGAAGGTGATGATAGAGGGCGTGTACCTCTTGCTTCTCCCCTTCAATGAGCTGCATGAAATGCTGCTTGCCGTAAAACAACACCCCGGTTAGCTCATGGTTGGCATTGTTGGCGCGGCATTCCCGGAGCAGTTCGCGCAGTTGGGGTGGCGTAAACGCAATGGTAGGTGTGCTCAGGTAAATGAGGTGGTGCAGGGGCATGAGGTAGATCTGGGGCTAAAAAGGCAAGCATGCGCAGCAGGAGCGCCCTCTGTTTACAAGAATCCTTACTGTTTAGGAAGTGTTAACAGTGGATATCTTGCGGCATGGAGCAGATGTTGACGGACGCGCAGTGGGCGCGGTTGGCGCCGTTGTTGCCGGGTCGGCCGGGCACCAGCGGGGGGCGGGGTCGGGACAACCGGCAGTTCGTGGAAGCCGTGCTGTGGCTGGCGCGCAATGGGGCGCGGTGGCGGGCCCTGCCCGCCGAGCGGGGCAACTGGCATACCACGTACACGCGTTTCCAGCGCTGGGCGGCCTCGGGCGTGTGGCAACGGGTGTTCGAAGCCGTGCAGGACGAGGCGGCGTTGCACACGCTGCTGGTCGATTCCACCACCGTGCGGGCGCACCAGCACGCCAGCGGGGCGCGCAAAAAAACGGGCCGCAAGCCCTCGGCCGCAGCCGTGGGGGACTGACCACCAAGCTGCACGTGGCGGCCGACGCCCGGGGACGCTTGCGCCGCTGCCGGCTCACGGCCGGTCAGCGACACGATGCGCCCCAAGCCCTGGCGCTGCTCACCGGGTTGGCCCCGGCCTGGCTCATCGCCGACCGCGGCTACGATTCCGACCCGCTGGTGGCCGAACTGGCCCGCCGCGGTACGCAAGCCGTGATTCCGCCCCGGCGCAAGCGCCGGCACCCCCGGGCCTATGACCCGCTCCGCTACGCCCAACGGCACCCTGTGGAACGGCTCTTCAGCCGCCTGAAGCAGTTTCGCCGCCTGGCCACGCGCTATGACAAACTCGATGCGCATTTTCTGGCTTTTATTCACCTCGCAGCAACCGTACTCTGGCTGCGCGACTGTTAACAGTTCCTAGTTTTCCCTTCTGGCCCAGACAATAAAACAGAACAGTACTACCCTTAGTGGTGATGGTACTACCCCACATTCTGCAACGCCTGAAAACAGACCTACTACTTCTACCAAAGGATTTTTTTAGGTTCAGCGGTGTAAGGGAGTGGCGTACGGCTCAGCTTATATCCTTTCTGGAAGCGCCAGCGTACAAGGCGGACATTTCTCTCACAGGGTACTCCACCCTCAATCCTCTTGTATCATGAAAAACTACCTGCTCTCCACCCTGGCCCTGGCGTTTACTCTCACTACCGGCTCGGCCGTGGCCCAGGGCAAAATGAAGTCGGACGACGAGAAAACAAAGGTCAAAGACGGCGAGATGAGCACTAAGACCAAGGTAGCCGATGACGGCAAAACCAAGGTGAAAGGCAAAGCCGACAACGGAGCCAAAATTAAAGCCACTACCAAGCCGCGTGAAGGCAAGGATATGAAGGGCATGACCATGAGCACCGGCAACGGGGTGATGGTAGGGGGCGCCATGATGACTCCGGACAAGGATATTGTGGATAACGCCGTGAACTCCACGGACCATACTACCTTGGTAGCTGCCGTGAAAGCCGCCGGACTGGTTGAGACGATGAAAGGTGCGGGCCCGTTCACCGTATTTGCGCCCACCAATGCCGCTTTTGAGAAACTGCCCGCCGGCACGGTTAACACCCTGGTGATGCCCGAAAACAAGCAGAAGCTCACTACCATCCTGACTTACCACGTGGTACCGGGCCGTTTGATGGCCGCCGACCTGCGCGACGGTCAGACCCTGACGACCGTGGAAGGCGAAACCCTGATGGTGCACCGCAACGGCAACGCAGTAATGCTGCACGATGCGAAGGGCGGTATGGCCAACGTGACCATTGCCGACGTAGTATCGAAGAACGGGGTAACCCACGTGGTAGATACCGTGCTGATGCCCACCCGCTAAGCTTTCTGCATTACCTGTTACAAAAAAGCCAGCCTTCCGGGCTGGCTTTTTTTGTGGCGGGGGCAGCTTACCGCCGCAAGTTCCGTCGGTGTAAGGGGTTCATATTACCTTTCTAATACGCAGGCAGCCGGGTAGCGCCCTGAGCGTCTGTGTATCCCAAAAGAATCCGACATTTGTTTTCCTCTTCTTCACACACGCACCTTCCCCCTTGCAGATGAAACACTTTTTCTCCTGGATGCTGGGAGCCACGCTGAGCTTGGGCTCGGTGGCGGCTTCCGCCCAAACCATGCCGGCTGCTCCACCTACCAGCTTGCAGGGCCAAAGCCTGAAAGACTGGCTGCGGCAAAACTGGTACGATGGTAAGCGCGTGGTATTGAGCTACAACGAGGCCCGCGGCAAGATGTACAATTTCATCGATAACCAGGATGGCCGCGTGGTGTGCGTGTACTCCGGCTACACCGAAACGGTACGGCTGGACTCCAGCAGCACCAGCACGGGCGTGGTAAACCGCATCAACTGCGAGCATACTGTGCCGCAGTCGTGGTTTAATGAGGTGGTTCGCATGCGCTCCGATATTCACCATCTGTTCCCGACCTACGATACCTGGAACTCAGACCGTGGCTCGGACCCGTTTGCGGAAATTCCGGATAACCAGACCCAGAAGTGGATGCGCGGCACCTCCAGCCAGAGCACCATCCCGACCAGCAACATTGACGAGTACAGCGAGGATACTAACTCGCAGTTTGAGCCCCGGGAAGACCACAAGGGCAACCTGGCCCGCGCCATTTTCTACTTCTACACCATGCACCAGGGCCAGACCTTTGATGCGGGCAAGGACGTAATTACGGCGGCGGCCAACCTGAACACCTTGTACCAGTGGCACCTGGCTGACCCAGTGGATGCGCGGGAAAAGGAGCGGAACCGCCGCACGGCTAAAAGCCAGGGTAACTTCAACCCTTACATTGCCTACCCCGATTTGGTAGCCCGGGCCTGGGGCTTCCAGGTATTGCCTACTTTCTCGTTTTCGGCCGCTACGGCCAGCATCACGGAAGGCAATACCGGTACCAGCACCTACACGGCTACCATTAACGTAACGCCCGCCCCTACCTCAGCCCTCACCGTCCAGGTAGCCCTGGATGCGGCCAACTCCACGGCTACCAGTGGCCAGGATTTCGCCTTCACCTCGCCCCAGACGCTGACGTTTGCCGCCGGTCAGACCTCCCAGACCGTGACGGTAACCGTGAATGGTGACACCCAGCCCGAGGCCGATGAAACCGTGGTGCTCACGCTGAGCAGCCCTTCTGCGGGCGGCGCGGTGGGCGGCCCGGCCACGCAGGAGCTGACTATTACCAACGATGACGGCGCGGCTCCCACTATCAAGTTTGCTTCGGCCAGTGGCAGCATCACGGAAAGCAACACGGGCACTAGCACCTACACCGTAAACGTAACGCTGAGCGGCAGCGCCCCTACGGCGGCCGTAACCGTTCCAGTAACGGTGAGCACCAGCGGCACTACTGCTACCACGCCCGCCGACTACACCCTGAGCACTACTTCTCTCACTTTTGCAGCTGGCCAAGCCTCCCAGTCGTTCCCCGTTACGGTAACGGTAGTGGGTGATACGCAACCGGAGCCCAACGAAACTGTGCGCCTGGTGCTGGGTGCTCCTACCACGGGCGGCGCGGTGCTGGGTACGCCCTCGGCCCACGTCCTCACCATCACCAACGATGACCAGGCTCCGGCCGGCTCCCCCTGCACCGATTTGTTCTTCTCCGAATACGTGGAAGGCAACAGCAGCAACACCAAGGTGGTGGAAATTTACAACCCCTCGCCGGCGCCCATTAGCCTGACAGGTATTGAGCTGCGCCTGTTTGCCAACGGCGCTACCTCGCCCACCACCATTCAGGCCCTTACCGGCACTATTGCCCCCGGCGACGTGTACGTAATTGCCAACACCGGCGTAGCCTCACCGGTAGTAGCCGCCCAGACTGATTTGCAGTCGAACGTAGGGTTCTTCAATGGCGACGACGCGCTGCTGCTCCTGGATGGCACCGACACGCTGGACATTATTGGGGTGATTGGCCAGCAGCCGACCGGTGGCTGGCAGGTGTCTGGTGGCACTACTACCAATGCTACGCTAGTGCGCAAAGTCACGGTGAATGCCGGCCAGAAGCGCTGGAGTGCTGCCACCAGCGAGTGGGAGTTTGTGGGTACCGATGTGTACAACCGCGTGGGCAGCCACACCAGCGGCTGCATTACCACGGCGGCCACCAAGGCGGCGGCTATGAACTTCGGAATTGAGGTGTTCCCAAACCCAGCTGCTGGCAGCGTGCAAGTGCGCCTCCCCGAGCTGCGGGGCCGCCACGAAGCTGCCATTAGCCTCTACAATGCCCTGGGCCAGGAAGTATTGCATCGCACCCAGACCGTTTCGGCTGCCGAGGCCGCTGCAGTTCCCGTGCACACGCTCAGCAATGGCCTGTACACGGTACGGGTTACCGTGGATGGTATTCGTTACAGCAGCCGCGTAGCAGTACAGCACTAGTTGCACGGCTACCCGCCGCAGTAGCGCCACCGCTACTGGGCGCTGAATGCCCCGGCTCCTGCCCAGGAGCCGGGGCATTTTTTGGGACTACAACTTTCAAGATACAGGCGGGGGCAGCTAACTATTTCCGCGTGGTTAATCATCTCCCTGCCACTGCTCACTCAACCATGCTGAACTGCTGCGCTTTGAGTCTGCTAGTGCGGGTGGACAGTAAGCAGAAAGACCGTCGTGTTGAGCGAGGCGGAGCGTCGTCGAAGCATCTCTACCGCATCGTTGTTCGATAGAGATGCTTCAGCAGGCTCAGCAGGACGGTCTTCGTAGCATCAAAATGTCTTTGGGAGTTACTGTCCACAGACTTAGTGTGGGCGCTGCTGCCAGGCCAAGCCTAGCAGCAAACTACAGCAGGCAGCGGCGGCACACGCAGGCCAGCAAGCAGTGCGTCTTTTCCCGGTTGAAGTGGCAGCAACGTAAACGGGCCCGCATTGCAGTGCGGTCCCGTTTGTGCGTGCGGAAGCGGATTCAGTCACTTAGGATACCGAATAATATATAGTGTATTTAATATTCTGGAGTGGTGAGCACCGGAATGCGGCTGTGCGCCAATAAGCCGGCCGTCACGCTGCGCAAAAAATGCGCCCCCGCGTACATGCGCTGCCGCGTCACGAAAGCCAGCAAATCGGCTTGGTGGCGCGTAGCCGCGTGACGGATACCTTCCTCGACGGAAGAGTGGCGGGTAGAGGTAACCGTGTGCGCCACGCCTTCCAGCAGGCCCGTTTGCTGTATCCGGGTGGCTACATCTTCCAGTTCCGGCGCGGCCGAGGACGTGTACACGTGCAGCCCTACCACCGAGGGTATACTGTGGTGCAATAACGTGTCCACGTCGCCGGGCAGGTGACCGAGGGCGAGTGGCTGATGCGAGGTAGTAAGTTGAGCCAGCAGGCCAGGAATGGTGGCCGCCGCCGCCGGCAGCCGCACAGCGCGCCGGTCAGTATCCAGCACAATTCGGCGCGGTACCTTGTCGGCCCGATACGTAACCGGCACCACCAGCAGCGGCTGCACTAGCTGCCGCACCAAGTGCAGCGCCGTGCTGGTTTCGGCGTTTTTCATGCTTTTAGCCGGGTCAGAATTCCCGACTACCACTATCTGGCCTAGGCCCTTACCCACTGCTGCCGACAGGTGCCGGGTGGGCTCCGAAGTAAGTAGAGTAGCTGTGCAAGGTACCCACGCGCTTACCTTTTCTACTTGATCTGCCAGCAAATCCTGCAGGCGCTCCACTGACCATTGCTGACTCAGCACACTAAATACAGGCGCCTCGCCGCAGCCAGGTTCAGGGCGTATGTGCCATATCCGTACCGTGCCCCCCACATGGCGGGCCAGAAGGGCCGCGTAGTGCAAGGCGTTGGCCGCTGCCGCCGAAAAATCGGTAAGGACGTGGAAAGTAAGCATAGCTCTACCCAAAGTGTACCAACCGAATAGTAGTTGATATCAGTTTTGGAAAGGTACCGGTTTAGCCCACGCAGAAAATTAAGATATTATTAAAAATCAGGCAGATGCCGCATTTACTGTTCAGCTACCCGAATCGGCGCTCCGCAGGTCATGATACTCCGGGTGGTTCTCCACAAACTCCTCCATATAGGGGCAGCTGGTTATTACCTGTAGCTTGTGGCTGCGGGCATACTCCAGCCCGGCCCGCGCCAGCTCTTCTGCCACACCCTGCCCCCGTAGCGGCTTATCAACATAGGTATGGCTAAAATCGATGAGGTGAGGCGCGGGCAGGCTGTAGGCCAGCTCGGCAGAGTGGCCTTCTTTCTCGATAGTAAACTCCTGGTTTTTGGGATGATGAGCAACCTGTGCGGCCATGATGAGCAAGAAATCTGGGACGGATGAAATACGGGCTTTCGCCATTTGCCGGGAGTTTACGTATGAAGCACCAGAAGCGGCCACTCTCCCGGCTGCTCAGCTTCTACTTACTCTCCTACCCCTCCTTACTGTATGCAAACCACACCCGATAACCTCAACCCCGACAACACCCCCGCCAACCACCCTAATGGCACCCCGCAATACGGTGATTTTGGCACTGTTTCGTCCGCAGAAGCCCGCCAGCAAGCGGAAGATGAACACAGTGTAACGCAAGGCGGCCGCGTGGCCCCGCCGGTAGCCTTTCCTGAGCAGCGCGGCAGCACTCCCCAAAACGTTGACCCCGCCGCAGTGCGTCAGGTAGAAGATGCTGAGTACACTGAGCAGCGCGAGGGCTGGGCCGCCGATGACCCACGCTACGCTGGTGGCACCCGCAACTGGGCCACCAATGAGCCCGCCAACCAGACCACTGCCCCCGCGGCAGAGGACGAGAATCACCCCAAAAACCCCAATGTGGGCACCAACGACAACCCCGACGAGTTCAGTGCCCTGCGCCCGGACGAAGGCCGTGGGATTCCCGGTTCGGGTAAATAGTCGGCTCCTGGCCTTTGTTTTCTCCCCTTATTCTTTCTGACCTCTACTATGGCCACTGATAATAAAAACCAGGACCCCGCCGCTGCCCTCAACCCCAACTCAGGCGCTAACCTGAGCGAAGAGCAGCGCAAGCACCGCGAAGAGTTATACGGTTACAAGCGCGACGAGGAAGGTACCTTAGATACCTCTGCCCGCCTGGAACAAGAAACAGTTGGCATACCCACGGATAGCGCCACTACCGGCCCGGACCCTGACAACTCCAGCATGACGGACGAATTGATGAACCCGGGTTTTAACAACCCCATCGACGATAATAACCGCTAGGCCTAGCTGCTATTCATAGTTCAAACAGCCATTCTACATGCGTAGAATGGCTGTTTTATTGTAGTCTGGTGTAGTATTCCGTTGCACTAATAGCTACATATTCAATAATGCCGTATGTTTACGTCATACTTCATTATACCTATGACCTACGCCAAGCTTTCCGGATTTACTGAGGAGCAGCAACAGTTGTCCCGTTTGGCCAAAGCCCTGGCGCATCCGGCCAGGGTGGCTATTGTTCAGCTATTGGCCAGCAAAACCACCTGCATATCCGGAGATATTGCGGCCGAGTTACCGTTGTCCCGCACTACCGTTTCCCAGCATTTACAGGAGTTGAAGGCTCTGGACCTCATCAGGGGCGACATTGATGGCCTGACGGTGTGCTACTGCCTGAATACGGAACTCTGGGCGCAGGCTCAGTCTATGTTTGCGGCCTTTTTTGCGCAGGCTACTACCACCACTGCTTGCGGCCCCGCTGCCCCCTGCGGGTGCTGAGCCGACTCTTTTCCACCACTTTACTTTTTCTGTCATGAGCACTTTTCCCCGCATGCACGTGTCGCTGTACGTTTCGGATCTGGCGGCTACCGTGAACTTTTATACGGCATTTTTCGGGCAGCCTGCCGCTAAAATTAAGCCGGGCTACGCTAAGTACGTGTTGGATGAACCGTCTCTGATTATCTCCTTCGTACAAAACCCGGAGCGGGTACACAGCAACTTTGGTCACTTAGGTTTTCAGGTAGAAACGCTGATGCAGTTGGAAGCCCGCCTGGCCGCCGCCCAACGGGCGGGCCTGGTACAGCGCCAGGAAATGGGAACCAGCTGCTGCTATGCCAAGCAGGATAAATTCTGGGTAACCGACCCCGATGGTACGGAGTGGGAAGTGTACTACTTCCACGAGGATGCCGAATTCAACGACCCACGCTACCAGCAGGAGTACGACCAAGCTGCTGACAGCAGCCAGTGCTGTATTGCCCCGGCCGTAGCAACTGAAACGGTACCCACTATGGCGCCTATGGCTTTCACGCTGGTTGATACGGGCACGGCGGCTGGCTCGGCCTGCACACCGGGCGGAGGCTGTTGCTAGTTGCCGGCGTGCGTTCTTCCAGAATAGAGTAGCCTCTTTTTGTCTAATGACTTCTTTTGCGAACCACTCATCCTCAGCACCACCTATAACTACCAGGGCCCAAAAGAAGCTCTCCAGTCTTGACCGGGGGCTGACCATCTGGATACTGCTGGCAATGCTGCTGGGCGTGGCGCTGGGGTACTGGGTGCCCGGCATGGAGGGGGCGGTCAACTACTTTTCGGTGGGCACCGTGAATGTGCCGCTGGCCTTGGGCCTCATTCTGATGATGTACCCGCCCCTGGCGAAAGTCAACTATGCGCAGCTGCCGCAGGTGTTCCGCAACGTCCGCATCGTGGGGCTGTCGTTGGTGCTGAACTGGATAATTGGGCCGCTGCTGATGTTTTTGTTGGCTGTGTGGCTCCTGCCCGACAAACCGGAATACATGGTGGGTCTGATTTTGATTGGTATTGCCCGCTGCATTGCCATGGTGCTGGTGTGGAACGACCTAGCCGATGGCAGCCGGGAGTACGCGGCTGGGTTGGTGGCGCTCAACGCCTTGTTTCAGGTGCTGTTTTATCCGGTGCTGGCGTGGCTGTTTATAACTGTGCTACCGCCCTATTTTGGGCTGCCGGGCACAGCCGTAGCCATCGGCATCGGGGATATTGCTCAGAGCGTGCTGGTGTACTTGGGCATTCCCTTGGCCGCCGGGTTCCTTTCCCGCTACATTCTGCGGCGTCTCAAAGGCGCAACCTGGTACGATACGGTGTTTATTCCGGCCATCGGCCCTGTTACCCTGGTTGCCCTGCTGCTTACTATTGTGGTTATGTTCAGCCTGAAAGGGCAAACTATTGTGCGCCTGCCGCTGGATGTGTTGCGGGTGGCCGTGCCGCTGGCTATTTATTTCGGGGTGATGTTCGTGCTCAGCTTTGCGGCGGGCAAGTGGCTGGGCGCCAGTTACGCGGAGAATACCAGCATTGCCTTCACGGCCACGGGCAACAATTTCGAGCTGGCCATTGCCGTAGCCATCGGGGTGTTTGGCCTTAGCTCGGGGCAGGCATTTGCGGGCGTCATTGGCCCCCTCATCGAAGTGCCCGCCCTGATTGCTCTGGTAAACCTGGCCTTCTGGTTTCGGCGGCGCTGGTATCCGGCTTCCTGAGTGCTTACTTTTTTTCCTTAACACACTCCCCATACTTTCATTATTACATGAACATTCTGGTTTTGTGTACCGGCAACTCCTGCCGCAGCCAGATGCTGCACGGCTACCTCCAACAGTTTCTGCCCACGGCGCGGGTATACTCGGCCGGGGTGGAAACGCACGGCCTGAACCCACGGGCGGTTCAGGTTATGGCCGAAGATGGGGTAGATATCAGTTGGCACACCTCCAACCTGGCCACCGAGTACGCGGCCGTCCCGTTCGATTACGTGCTGACGGTGTGCGACCATGCCCGTGAAACCTGCCCTATTTTGCCCGGCGCAGCCACCGCCCAGCAGTTGCACCACAGTTTCCCGGACCCTGCTCAGGCCACTGGGTCAGAGCAAGAAGTAATAACGGCCTTTCGAGAAACGCGCAGCCAGATCAAGATTTACGCTCAGGAATTTGCACGGACCCGGTAGTCAGTAACGTGTAGCCATTCGGTTCGACCTGTTGAGTTGCAAGGCCAAAGTTGAGGGGGAAGTAGCGGGCTTTCTTGGGCCGGCATGCAGCATAGTAGCGCTTTTCCCGTATACTTCTACCCTGCATTCCTTCTCCACCCCTACTCCCAATCTGCTCTGCGCTATGGCTGCTCCTTTCCTCGTGCTGACCGACTTTACCCCCGCCGCTGACCAAGCCCTGCAGTACGCGGCGGCCCTGGCGGCCCCGCTCCAGGCTCCGCTGATTCTACTGCACATCCGCCGCGAAACCCTACTGGACCCTGATGCTTTTAACGGCAGCATCCGACACATGAGCGAGGGAGAAGTGGCCGCAGCCCTGCAAAGCCGGGTAGCCTCGGTAGCGAGTTTGCCCGTCACGGTGGAGTCAGCCGTGGAAGGAGTGGAAACGGCCGTGTCTGAGGCAGTGAGCCGCCACTCTCCCAGCCTGGTAATACTGGGTAAACCCGATACCGAAACTACCCCCGACGAACTGGTTAGCAGCACTTCACTGAAACTGCTGCGCGCTACCCGCACCCCGCTGCTGGTGGTGCCTGTGGGCGCGGCAGCAGCAGTGCCACCGCACGCTGTTACTATTGCCGCCGACAACAGCCCCATTAGCCTCAAAACGCAGTCGGAAGGAATGCGGGAACTACTGGCCTATCTGAAGCCCCGGCTCACCGTGGCGCACGTGGCCGAACCCGAAAACAGTGACACCTGCACTGTGGCCCTTGATGCGGTAGCCGCCAGTGGGCTGATTGCGGGAGTAGAATCCCGAATTCATTGCCACGGAGTGCGACACCGCCGCGTACCGGAAGGCATTTTGCAGGCTGCGCAGGAAACCCACGCCGATTTGCTGGTACTGGTGGCGCGTCGCCGCAGCTTCCTGGGCCAGTTGTTTAACCGCAGCGTTACCTCACAGGTTGTGCTGCACGGCCGCCTGCCCATGCTCCTGCTACCCGCGTTGGATTAGGTGGTGTGGACAGTAAGTAGACCAAAAGAACGTCATGCAGAGCGCAGCGAAGCATCTCGCACGCTGATGTTGAGTTACTAATCTAGTATCAGCACGCGAGATGCTCCGCATGACGTTCCGGTTGGTAGTAAAAAGCGTTGTTGTCCATACAGCCTAGGTGAAATAGTGAGTTTGACGTTCAATCCGCGCAGACGGCGCAAGTAAAACGCCAAACTCACTATTTCACCATCTCACTGAATCACCGTGCTACGGCGCTCCAGCAGGCAGACGTCGCGCCACTGGCCGTGGAGCTGGCCCAGCTTTTCGCGGGTGCCAACGAGGCGAAAACCGGCCTGTTCGTGCAGGCGTAGGCTGGGGGTATTTTCCCGGATAATACCGGCCTGCAGCGTCCAGACGCCATGTTGCTCTGACTGCCGCACCAACTCCCGCAGCAGGGCTAAGCCTACGCCGCGCCCCCGGAATTTCTCTCCTACGTACACGCTCACCTCCGCCACTCCCTTATACACGCACCGCTCCGAAACCGGCGTGAGGGCGGCCCAGCCGGCTGTTTCGCCGGCTGCTGTGCACGCCACTAGGCGGCTGTGTGCCAGGTGAGCCGCGTCCCAACTTTCCCAGGTGGGTATTTCAGTGGCGAAAGTAGCCTGGCCGGTGGTAATGCCGGCGGCGTAGATGGCCGCCACGGCCGAATAGTGTGCTGCCAATAGTGGAGTGAGTGAAACAGCTTCGGCCATAGTAAGTGGGAGCATCGTTGCTGCGACTAAGGTAGAAGAATCGGGCATTTAGTAACAGCCGGCCCATTCCGGCCGTTCAGCAAGGTTCACAGCATGACACCTTTTGCATGGATTCGACCTCTTCACCTGATTCGCGGCGGCGTTTTTTGCGCCAGGCCGGCCTGGGCGCCGCGCTGGCAGCCGTAGCCGGTCCGGCCGCTGCCTTACCCTTCTCCGAACCTACTTCCGCTATGCAAAACGACAATCAGAAAAAACTGGGCTTCGCCATTGTGGGCCTTGGCAAATTTGCCACCGAACAGATGATGCCCGCCTTCAAAGACTGTAAACACGCCCGCATTACGGCTCTCGTGAGCGGTTCGCCGGACAAGGCCAAAAAGCTGGCCGCCGAGTATGGCGTGGATGCTAAAAACATTTACAGCTACGATAATTTTGACTCCATCAAGGATAACCCGGCGGTTGATGTGGTGTACATCGTGCTGCCAGTGGGCATGCACGCCGAATACACCGTGCGGGCGGCCAAGGCCGGCAAGCACGTGCTCACCGAAAAGCCCATGGCCAACACGCCTGAGGACTGCCAAAAGATGATTGACGCCTGTAAGAAGGCCAATGTGAAGCTGATGGTGGCTTACCGCGCCCAGTACGAGCCCTTCAACCTCGATGCCATTGCCCGGATCCGCAAAGGTGAGTTAGGCAAGGTGATGCAGATTACCGCCGACCACGGCCGCATTGTAGACCCCACCGGCGACAAAGCCGATACCTGGCGGGTGCAGAAAAAGCTGGCCGGCGGCGGCTCCCTGATGGACTTGGGCATCTATTCCCTCAATGCCACCCGCTACCTTACCGGCGAGGAACCCGTGGAAGTAACCGCCCTCGAAATGAGCGACAAAGCCGACCCGCGCTTCAAGGAAGTAGAGGACCGGATTCACTTCACGCTGCGCTTCCCCAGCGGGATTCTGGCCACCTGCACCAGTTCCTACAGCATCGAAGGCGTGAAGCGCTACCGCGTATTCGGCGACAAAGCCTGGCTCGACCTCGACCCCGCCACCGACTACTATGAGCACAAAATGACCATTGGCGACAAGGATGGTCAGCAACAGCCCAAGATTAAGGAAGGCAACCAATTTGCCGCCGAGCTAGACCACATGGCCGAATGCGTGATGCAAAATAAAACGCCTAAAACGCCCGGCGAAGAAGGCTTAAAGGATATTCGCCTCATCATGGCTATTTATGAAGCTGCCCGCACCGGCAAGAAGGTGAAGGTGTGAAGTTGAGGTCAAAAGTGTGAAGTAAAAAGTCAAAGTCTGGCCTTCTCATTGCGAGGAGGCATGACGAAGCAATGACAGGGCGGGCTTTGACCTATTTAAAAGCCCCTGACGCCAGCACGGACGTCAGGGGCTTTGTGCATTTCCGGGCTTTGCGCTCTGCAGAGTACGGCTTACTTTGCGCTCCTCGCAATGACAGGGCGGGCTTTGACTTTTTACTTCACACTTTTTACTTTCTTCAAACTCAGGCCGGCGTACCAGTTACGGGCCGGGGCGGGCTGGAAGTAGCGGCCCCCAAAAGCATTGAGGTCGTTGCCCAGAGAGTAGCGCCGGTCCGTGAGATTTTCGGCCCCGCCGAATACATCCACGTTGAAGCTGCCGAAGCTACGGCGCCAGCCCCCGCGCGTGCCAAATGTCCAGTAGCCGGGGGCAGCTTCGGTGTTGGCATCATTCACGAAAATGCGGGCCTGGTGGTTGACGGTAGGACTCAGGTAGAAGCCCAGCGGAGCCACCAAATCGAGACCGGCGGTAAGGGTATGGGGGGAGGTACCAGTGAGGCGGTTGCCGCTGAAATCCTGGCCCCCACTCTCGTAGTCCCCGAAGCGGTAGTGGTTGTAGGTGTAGCTCACGAAATACCACAGGCCCGGCCCGGCGGTTACCACCATATCCGGCACATCTGGCATTTGCTTCATCTGCCGCCACACGTTTCCACTCAGCGCCACCTCTATGCCACGCTGACGGGTGTTGCCGGCGTTGGCGAACAGTTGCGTGCCCAGGTCGTTGGTGCGAGTGGTAATGGTCTGGCGCTGGCGCTGGTCGTAGAGGGCTACGTCATAGCGCAGCCGTTCTTGGAGCAGGGTGCCCCGGGCGCCTACTTCGTAGCTGGTGCCGCGCTCCGCCTGCAAGGCTCGGTTAATGGAGCCATCGGAAGGCCGAATTTCTTCTTCGGTGGGTGGCGAGAAACCAGTACTCACGCTGCCGTACACCGTCAGCTGGGGGCCAAATTCCCGCAGCAGCGCCACCCTAGGCGACACCTCGGGGCGGAAGTTACGTTCCAGCCTGTAGCCGGTGGGCTTGGTAGCGGCATCGGAGAGGCGGCTGATGCGGTAGCGGAGGCGGTTATAGCTAGCCCCGGCCGTAAGCAGCAGCCCGGCCGGCAGCTCGTAATCGGCCTGCGCGAAGGCAAAACCGGCAAGGGTCCGTATTTCGTCGTCGTAGCGCAGCGTGCCGGGCTGGCCGGCGCGGTTCTGATAGTTGCGGGAGCTTTCGAAACCAGTCTGCCCTTCGGCCCCAGCCTGTAAGCGCAGGGTACGGCCGGCCAGGGCAGTGCGGTAGCTGGCCACTGTGCGCCCGCCCCCACCCAGCAGTGTGTTGCGCTCAAAATCAACCAAATAAGGTGTATTGATACGGCTGGCGCTCAGGTAAAGCGTGGTGCGGAGGCTGAACTGGTCGGTGAGTCGAGCTTCGTGGGTGGCACCCAGCAGAGCGGTGCGGGAGGCGTAGTAGGTGCGCTGCTGTACGGTGCCGGGTGCGGTGGCGGTGCCGGGGCGGGCCTGGCGCGGGTCGGCCGCAAACTGGGCCCGAGTGAGGCCGCCGGGCAGCTGGTAGTTGATATCCGAGTACAGCGCGTGCAGGCCCACGGTTTGCCGCTCGGTGGCTTGCCACTCCCCGTCCAGGGTCAGCACGTCGCGGCGTAGGGCGCTTTGCTGGCGGTACCCATCAAGGCTTTGGCGGGCGTAGGTGGCGCGCAAGTAGCCGGTGGCCGAGCCGGTTTCTACACTTGCCACGTAGCGCCGCAGCCCGTAGCTGCCCGCCGTGAAACCCACCTGGGCGGCGCTGGTACCGGGCGTGGGCCGGCGGCCACTCAGTAGCACGGCCCCGCCCGTACCAGCCCCGTACACGCTGGCGGCGGGGCCTTTCACCACTTCCAGCCCACCCAGCAATGCAGGGTCGAGCAGGTTGAGCGGGGTGCTGCCACTGGCCTCCGTGAACGGGATACCTTGGTAGTACACTTTGGTATTGCGCACCCCGAATGGGGAGCGAAGCGTGCTGCCCCGCACGCTGAGGCGGTAGCTGCCGCTGGCCCGCTCCTCCAGTCGCACGCCGGGCAGCGTATTCACGGCCTGAGTGAGGGCGTTCTGCGGAAACCGTTCAAAGTCGCGGGTTGTGAGGGTGCCTACGGCAGCGGCGGTACGGCGCAGCGGCAGCTGCTGGCCGTAGCCCGTCACGGTGGCTTCGGGCAGGGTTACGGCGCGGGTAGTATCGGGCAGCGGAGTGGTTTGGGCAAGGGTGGTAACGGGCAGCAGCAACAGCGGCGCGGCGTAGCGGTAGGGCATTCGTGATTGGGGTGAGATGGGAAGGTAGAGAGACACGGAGCCTCGCTGGTTCGGACTTACTAACCCGTAATCAGCGGCTAGGGTTAGGCCTTGGCTAACTTTCAGGGCAAAACCGTTTATCTTCCTGCTGTATCGTCTTCTATTACTCCTGAGCGTATGCTGTACTTACCCCTGCCCCACCGCCGGTACCGGCCCCTGTTTTTCCCGCCGGGTTTGCTGGCGCTAGCGGGGCTGCTGTGGCTGGGGTGCGTGGCGGTGCCGCGGATAGTAGCGCCTACTTTACATGTGATGGAAGTAGCCTTTCCAGCCATTCATGTACCAGCCAGTTCATTTGGCGGCTTTCCCACACCTCAACAGGTGGAGGACTTCGGCCCTTGGAAAATCATTACCCTATCGAGTAATCCGTGGGCCGCATACTTTGACATGAAAACAATTGAAAGCGCCAGTCTTGCGTTGGCTGAAGAACAAGCAGAGCATCGGGCGTTGCGTGTATATTTTAATGAATCTACTTCCTACAATACATTTATCGAGTTGTGGGACATGTGTAGCCGATTAGGCATCAAGCGGTATTGGATAGACTGGCGCAAGCAGCCTTTCAGCTTTAACTTGCTAGGTAATATTCCTCCCGACCCCAATTATCCTTCATTTGTATGTGGCACATCAAGTCAATATTTAATGCCAGTAAAATCATTCAGTGAACTAGCAGAAGAATGGTTTAAGGATGTAACTGCCATTGACTGGCGCAACACCTGGCTACTACTTCTGCTCATCACCGCCCTATCCACCCGGAAACTAACGCGCCTGCGGGTTGCTTCCCGCTACTAACCTTACCGCTATGCCCGCTGCCCTCTACCTCCCCCGCCGTCACCGTCGCCACTTGCTGTTTCCGCCGGGTTTGCTGGCGTTGGCCGGGCTGCTGTGGCTGGGGGGTGTGGCGGTACCTAAGCAACTACAGCATCCCGGACGGACCGCTCTAGAAATAGCTTTGCCTAGTCTAAAAATACCAGAAGGAATCCTTGGTGGATTTATCACAGCCAAACAGGTAGAGCGTATGGCCCCCTGGCAGAGTGTTACAGTGTCGGGGTGCTTATGGACAGATTACTTCAGTCTGCGCATGGTGGAATTCATGTGTTTGCCGTTGGCGAAATCAGGAAGTGAGCGAAGTAATGTGCGTGTGTACATGAGTCAATTCACCACCTATAATTCATTTGTCACACTACTAGATATGGCTCAGCGCCTACACGTTAGAAGATACTGGCTCGACTTTCGCAAGGTGCCATATGTGCTTTATTTACCTTCAAACGAGTCATTTTTGGAGTCGCCAATCTACGTCAGTGCAAGTAACATCGTACCTCCCTTTATTTGCGGCAATACTTCCTCCTTCCCCCCTGTCCCAACTAGACCTGATGTGCCACGGGTAGAATTGCCCGCTATCCTCTCCCCAATCTGGCGCAACACTTGGTTATTACTATTGCTGCTCACTGCCCTGTCCGGCTGGAAGCTGCGGCGGCAATGGCGGGCGGCAGGTTAACCTGCAACCCCGGGCCGAGAAACACAGTTAAGCCAAGCGCAACCATTCACCTGCGCTATGCTTCCGAAGCTGACAACACCCCTAGCTGCCGCTTTGCTGGCCGGCTTTACCGCCTCAGCCCAAAATGTGCCCCCGGCCGCCACGCCCTTCCAGATGACGGGCAACATTTACCTGCCCAACAAGCTGCCGGCCACTCCTGAGCGGGTGGCCAGTCTGCAGGTACCCGCCGGCTTCACCATCAGCAAGTACGCCGAGGGCCTGGATATGCCCCGCATGCTGGCCGTAGCGTCCAACGGCGACGCCTACGTGAGCAACCGGGTGAAAGGTACCATTACGCTACTCCGCGACGCCAACAAGGACGGCAAGGTAGAAACCATGCAACAGGTAGCCCAGAAACCCCACTTGCACGGTCTGGCCCTCAAGGATGGGAAACTGTATATAGCTGCCATCCGGGAGGTGTACGTGGCCGATGTGAAGGCCGATGGCACCCTGGGCGAGCTGAAAATTCTGTACAAAGACCTGCCCGACGCCGGCCAGCACGCCAACCGCACCCTGCAGTTCGGGCCCGATGGGATGCTCTACCTCTCGGTGGGCAGCACCTGTAACGCCTGCGACGAGGACAACCCCGAAAGCGCCACGTTACTCCAGCTGAAACCCGACGGCTCGGGCCGGCGCGTGTACGCTCAGGGCCTGCGCAACACCATTGGCTTCGACTGGCACCCTACCACCAAGCAACTCTACGGCCTCGACCATGGTATCGACTGGCTGGGCGACGAGGACCAGATGGAGGAGTTCAACCAGATCAAAGACGGCGGGCACTACGGCTGGCCTTCCATCATTGCCGATGGCAAACACTACCCCGCCAACAAGCCCAAATCCGGGGAAACGTATGAGCAGTTTGATGCCCGCACGGTGCGGCCGTTGCTCACCTACAAAGCCCATTCCGCGCCGCTGGGCATGGTGTTCTACCGGGGCCAGCAGTTTCCCCAGCAGTTCCGGCAGAGCGCCTTCGTAACCATGCACGGCTCCTGGAACCGGGCCCAGCCCTCGGGCTACAAAATCGTGCGGGTAAAGTTCAACGAGCAGGGCCAGCCCCAGCAGTTCGAGGACTTCATCACGGGCTGGCTGGTAGAAAACGACAAGTCGGAATTTGGCCGCCCCTGCAGTATCGTGGAGGCCCCGGATGGCTCCCTGCTGGTTTCAGACGATGATAACGGCGTGATTTACCGCGTGGCCTATGGCACGCCGGGTAAGAAGGCGAAGAAGCGCGGGTAGTAATAGCAGCTTATCAAAAAGGCCCTGCTCCAACAGTTGGAGCAGGGCCTTTTTGATAAACTGCAATGGCCAATTTGGCGGAAAGGCTCCGGTCCGGCGGGCGTAGCCCGTCGGGCCGGTTGTTGCATGCTGACACCCGCCCAACGACGGAACAACATCAGCTACCGGCAACCGGCCCGACGGGCTGCGCCCGCCGGACCGGAACCGTATCATTTGTGCGGGTACAGGTGCTCAGAGGCAGCCGGCAATGAAACCGACAACGGCTCCTCGGCTTCGGCGGGTTGTTCGCCGCTGAGCACGCGGGTGAGCTGGGCATGGTCGAGGGCACCTTCGTTGTGGGAGAGGAAAATGGTGGCCACGCCGTTGCCTACGAAATTGGTCAGGGAACGAGCTTCACTCATAAACCGGTCAACACCTAGCAGTAGGGCCAGCCCTTCTACCGGAATAACTTTCACGGCCGTGAGCGTACTGGCCAGCACCACAAAGCCCGAACCGGTTACCCCGGCCGCGCCCTTACTGGTCACCATCAGAATGCCCACGATGGTCAGCATCTGGGCCCCGGTTAGCTCTACCCCGAATACCTGCGCCAGGAAGATGGTGGCCAGCGAGAGGTAGATAGTAGTCCCATCGAGGTTGAAGGAGTAGCCGGCCGGCACCACCAGCCCTACCACGGGCTTGGCGCAGCCCAGGCGCTCCAGCTTTTCCATTAGCCCCGGCAGCCCCGCTTCCGAGGACGAAGTACCCAGCACAATCAGCAGCTCTTCCTTGATGTAGCCCAGAAACGCCAGGATACTCACCCGGCAGTAGCGCAGAATGGCCCCCAGCACCAGAAACACGAACAGCCCGCAGGTGATGTACACCGTAGCCATGAGCTTGGCCAGCGGCAGCAGCGTGGCAATGCCATATTTGCCAATGGTGTAGGCCATACCCCCAAATGCCCCGATGGGCGCAAACAACATCACCAGGTGCAGGCCCCGGAACACGTACTTCGAGGCCCAGCTCAGCCGGTCGATGATGGGCTGGCGGCCGGCGTAGCGGCTCAGCACCATACCCAGCACAATGGATACCAGCAACACCTGCAGCGTGAAGTTATCGGCCAGAAAGTGTAACCAGCTGAACTCCCCGGCCCGCTGAGTAAACTCGCCAATAGCCTGCCCGTTGAGCTTGCCGGTGCTCACCCCGTCGCCGGGCCGGATGAGGTAGGCCACGCCCACGCCAATGAGCAGCGCCAATGTGGTGACTACTTCGAAGTAGAGCAGCGCCTTGCCCCCAATCCGTCCCACCTTTTTCAGGTCGCCCATGCTACTGATGCCCAGCACAATAGTGAGAAAGATGATGGGGTTGATAAAGAGCTTGACGACGCTGATGAAGCCTTTGCCCAGCACATCCATGCGCACGGCAGTGGCCGGGGCAAAATGGCCCAGCAAGGCCCCGGCCACAATGGCCGTCAGCACCCAGAACGTCAGGTTAGAAACAATTTTTTTCATGATAGAATCGGGGAAACCCGGCGGCAAACGGCGCCAAGAACAGGGTGTGGCTAGTTGAGTGTACCCCCCGGGGCCGGAAAAAGTGTCAAGAAAAGAGTGCTAGTGAGCTCCGACTGCCCCCAGCCACCAGGCCAGCAAAGCTAGCAGGGGCAACGAGAGCGGAATGCCCAGACCCACCATTTGCGCCGCCAGCGGCGGGTTGAGACCGTAGCGGTCCGCCACCACGGCGGCCGTGTTCATGGGCCCGATGGCCGCGCCCAGCACGCACAAATCTACTACCCGGCCGGGTTGCGCGCCCAGGCTGTGGTACAGACCAAAGATGAGCAACGGTGCCAGCAGCAGCTTGTACGTAAGCCCCAGCGCCAGGGCCCGGCGTAAAGGTCGGGGCACACGCAGGTTGAGTTGCAGCCCCACCGACAGTAGGGCTACCACCGAAAACGGGGCACTAAGCTTTTCCAGCACGCCGCGCACCAGTTCCGGGTGTCGGTAGCCAGCAGCGTTGGCTCCCAGCGCCAGCACAAACGCCACGAAGGGCGGAAAGCGCAGCACCGTACCGGCCATATTCCGCCAGGAGGGCTCCGCCGAGCCGTACCACGCGGCCACGGCCACGCCCAGCGTCACGCCAATCAGAAACGAGCCCGCCTGGCTCATCATAATACCCAGTTCCAACCCCGCCGGCCCGTACAGCAGCTCGAAAATAGGAAACCCCACAAAAGAAGTGCTGCTGATGCCCGCCGTGATGATGAGCGCGCCCACCGTGCCCCGGCTCAGCCCCAGCCGCGGACCCAGCGTGCCGAACAGCAGCCAACTCATTCCAAACAACAGCCAGGGAGCCAGCACGGGCAGCAGGAAATGCCGGTCAAGGCGGGCGTCGGCGAGGTGCAGAAACGTGAGGGCGGGCATGAACACCAGCACCAGCAGCTGATTAAGCACCCCGGCCGTACCCGCTGGCACGGCCTGCCGCCAGCGCAGCCAGGCACCCAGCAAGAGGCACACAAGCAGCAGCAGCAGGTTGGTCATGCAGGCAAAGTAGATAACGCAAACGTGAAGGGGCCGCCAGACTGGCCGGATAGCAGGTTGAACTCGTTGCAGCTATAAAGCCAAGTCTGCTAGTCTGCCTCGTCCGGCAGCCCCAGGCGCCGACCTAGAAGGTCAGCGTCACGTTGGTGTAGTAGTAGGCCCCATTGAAGCCGAACTGGGCCACGTTGCGGGAGTAGGGAATTTCGCCGTTGGAGTAGCTGGCAAAGCGGCTGGAATCCACCCGGTCGGGGTACACGTTGGTCAGGTTGTTGGCTCCCAGCGTAATCGATACCTTTTCGCTGGGAGTGTACACGGCCGAGAGGTCGAACAGGGTTTTACCGCCGAACTTCTGGCTGATGTGAGGTACGTAGATGACGGTGGTAACACCGTTGGTAGTCACGGTGCGGTTGGCCGGCTTCTCGTAGGCTACCACGGAGCCGAAGTACGTGGCCCGGGGCGTGATGCTGAACTTACCCACTTGGTAGGTAGCCGAGAGCAGAATTTTCTGCCGGGGCTGGGCCCGCTCAATCAGCCCGATGCTCACCGTGTCAATCAGCAGAATCGGCTTGGCAGTGCCGGCCTGCAGAGCAGCCGGGGTGGCCGCTGTCGAGACGATGTTGGTGGCGTTAAACGTCAGGGCCAGGCTGGCCGTCAGGCGCTGCTTCTCCCCCATTTCAGTTTTGTAGGTCGACACCAAGTCCACGCCGCGGGTGCGGGTGTTGATGGCGTTGGTGAAGAAGCGAATCTCGCTGATGTTGGCAAAGTCCGAGGTTTGCAGAGCCTTGATATCGGATTTGATGAGTCGCTCACTGTTGATGATGCGGTCCTTAATATCAATTTGGTAGGCATCCACGGTGAAGAGCAGGTTGTTGCCGGCCTGCACGGCTGCCCCTACGCTGTAGTTCCAGGAGGTTTCGGCCTTGGGGTCGGCCACGCCCAGGGGCTTCAGGCGCGGGTCGTTGTTGCGCAGCTGCTTGGTTTGCACAATGGCCCCGGCCTGCACGGTGGAAGTCGTTACGCTATTGTAAATCTGCTGCAGCGAAGGTGCCCGGAAGCCCCGATTGATGGAGCCGCGCAGGGAAATATTTTCCGTCACCTTGAAGCGGCTGGCGAGCTTGCCCGAGAGGTTGGAGCCGAAGTCGGAGTAGTTTTCGTAGCGCAGGGCCGAAGTCAGCAGCAAACGGGCGGTAATGTCGCTTTCCACGTCCACGTACACACCCACGTTGCGGCGGGTGGTGTTGGTTTCATCCTCGGGCGCAATGCCGGGACGGCCACTGGAGCCAGGAGCCTTGGCCGTGCGGGCCGGCGAGGTAGGCGTGGCCGGAGCAGCCAGGGCAAACGGCCCCACGAAGTACGACTCCGGGCTGCCCCGCTCCAGCTGGAACCGGTCGACGCGGAATTGTCCGCCGAAGGCCACGTTAAAGGATTTCACCCCAAACCGGTCCAGGTAATTGCGCGACACGTTCACCTCGCTGGTACTCTGCCCGAAGGCGCTGCGGCCCACGTAGAAGTCTGTTGGTGAGTCGGCACCCATGGAGGGGTTGGCCGTGTTGTTGGCGTTCAGGTCGAGGTAGTTGTAGCCGTAGCCGGTGCTGAAGTCGAGGTTCCACTGCCCCGCCACCTTGCGGCTTAAGCCCACCACGGCCGAGTAGTCGTCGGAGCGGCCGGGCAGCTCGGGCAGGTAGCCGTTGGGCTGCACGGGGCTGTAGTTCACGTTGTTGGGCTGGGCATTGCGAAAGAAGCCATAGGCCAGAATATTCTTGCGCGACGCCCCGCCGAAGCTGTACACCGTCCAGCCCGAGCCACCCACCGGCAGGCCCAGGTTGTAGAAGCCCTGGTAGATGTCGGCCTTGTTGCTGCCGTACACGCCCACTCGCAGGGGCTGGCCCACGGCTGGGTACACCCCGGCTCGGGCACGGGCGTTGTTTTCGGCCTCAATCTGGGCGGCGGTGGGCTGGGCGGGCAGGGC
Source organism: Hymenobacter sp. UYP22 (assembly GCF_040547285.1). NCBI lineage: Bacteria > Pseudomonadati > Bacteroidota > Cytophagia > Cytophagales > Hymenobacteraceae > Hymenobacter > Hymenobacter sp. UYP22. The sequence continues at coordinate 52,394 of NZ_JBEPPK010000006.1, forward strand.
CGGGAAAGCCGTGTAGATGCCGCCCACGTAGTTGTCGGAGCGGTTGGTCTGGCCCTGGTGCTGGTACTGCAGCGTCAGGTTGAGGTACCCGGGGTTCGTCTTGCCCAGCTTCAGGCCGTAGTTGGCCCCGGCCAGGTACTGGGCCCCGTCGCCTTCCTGGGTAATACCAAACTGGGTTTTGACGGTAGCCACGCCGGTGCTGCGGTTCAGCCCCAGGTTAATAACGCCGGCAATGGCGTCGGAGCCGTACTGGGCCGCCGCGCCGTCGCGCAGCACCTCAATCCGCTCAATAGCCAGGGCCGGAATGGAGTTCAAATCGGTTACCACCGTACCCGAGCCCACCGTCACGTTCAGGTTCAGGGCCGAAAACTGGTGGCGGCGCTTGCCATCCACCAGCACCAGCACCTGGTCGGGCGAGAGGCCGCGCAGGGAGGCCGGGTCGGCGTAGTTGGCCACGCCGTTCACGCCGGTTTTGGCCGAGTTGAACGAGGGCGAATTGAATTGCACCTGCTGGCCCAGGTCGGTCTGGCCGGTGAGCTGCAGGTCCTTGGCGTTGAGCACGTCCACGGGCATGGGGCGCTCCACGTCAGTGCGGGGCAGGCCGCGGGAACCGACAACGGTTACGTCGCCCAAATCGGTAGTGCTGGTTTCCAGGCGTACATCAATGGTTGTGCGCTGACCCACCGTTATCTGCTGCGCTTTAAAGCCAATGGCCGAAATTGCCAGCGTGGCGCCGGGTTTCACGTTGAGCGAGAAGTTGCCGTCGGCATCGGTGCTGGTGCCATTGGTGGCTCCTACTTCTACCACGGTGGCACCGGGTATGCCGGCTCCATCAGGCCCGGTAATACGGCCTTTTATGGGGCCAGCCACCGAGCTACTTAGTTCCGTGGTTGTGGGCAGCGCCAGCCCATGAGCTGCCGCCGCGCCGGGCAGGGCCAGCAGTAGAAACAATGCCTGTCCCGGGCGCAGGGGCCGCCGCAGGGGGGTAGAGAAGAAGCGTAAAGGAGAGGTCATGTGTAGGGGGAATTTTGGGGTTAGGGAAAGAGCAGAAAACAGGCTTCCACACCGGCCTGGGGAGCCGGAAAGCAGAGCAAAAATTGAGCGTGTAGGAAAGGCAGAAAAGCTTTCCATTAGCCTATTGGGGCCGGATTCAGGCCTGGGGCGGGCCGTCGAGGTCGTGAAAGGAGGTGTGCTGGGTTTCCGTCATCAGCAGGCTCACCAGCAGGGAAATAGCTATGCAGCCGGCTACGTACCAGTAGAAGTAGGCTTCGTGGCCGATGCCCTTACACCAGAGGGCAATGTATTCGGCCGTGCCTCCGAATACCGCCACCGTGAGGGCATGGGGTAAGCCGATGCCCAGGGCCCGTACCTGCACCGGAAACAGCTCCGACTTTACCACCGCGCTGATACTGGTGTAGCCACTAACCACCAACGAGGCCAGCAGCAGCAGCCCCAGCGCCGGGGCAGGGTGCGTTACACGGCTCAGAGCCGTGAGCAGGGGTACGCTGCCCAGCGCGCCCAGCAACCCAAACCCAATGAGCAAAGGCCGCCGGCCAATTCGGTCAGCAAGCGCACCAAACAAGGGCTGCATGGCCGCAAAGCCTAGTAATGCCAGAAAGCAGGTGTTGGTGGCCGCACTCCGGGTCATGTGGGCCGTATTCACCAGAAACTTCTGCATGTAGGTAGTCAGCGTGTAGAAAGCCAGCGTGCCGCCCACCGTGAGGCCAATCACCTTGAACACCGAGCGGGGGTAGCGGCGTAGCAACTGCAGGCTGCCGCGTCGCTCCTCCCCTTCCGGCTGCTGGGCCACAAAGGGGGCCGTCTCATCGAGGTTGTGGCGCAGATACAGGGCTACTACCGAAAGCAACGCCCCCACTACGAACGGGATGCGCCAGCCCCAGGCCAGCAGCTCAGCCTCGGTGAGCAACACCTTTAGCAGCACCAATTGAATACCTAAAGCCAGCAGTTGGGCCCCAATGAGGGTGAAATACAGAAAGCTGGAGTAAAAGCCCCGGCGGCGGCGAGTAGCCATTTCGCTTAGGTACGTGGCCGATACGCCGTACTCCCCGCCCACGCTTAGGCCTTGCAGCAGCCGGGCCGTGAGTAGCAGAATGGGCGCCACGATGCCCACGGTTTGGTAAGTAGGCGTGAGAGCAATCAGCAAGGAACCCAACGACATCAGCAGCACCGACAGGGTCATGGACTGCTTGCGGCCCACTTTATCGGCAATGCGTCCGAACATCCAGCCCCCGATGGGCCGCATCAAAAAGCCCAGGGCGAAGATGCCGGCCGTTTGCAGCAGTTGGGCCGTGGTGTCGCCGGAGGGGAAGAAGGAGGCCGAGAAGTAGAGGGAAAACGCCGAGAAAACGTACCAGTCGTACCACTCCACTAGGTTGCCTACCGAGCCGCTGAAAATGGCCCGCAACCGGCGCCGCGAAATCTGCTCGGGGGCAGCAGCGGCAACGGGTGGAGCGAGCAGGACCATGGCGGGGAGTATCGGGGGTGGGAGAATTAGGTCAGCCCGCGTATCCGGCTGACTTGATTCAAATGAACAACCCGATTTTGAAGGAATTTTATAGAAACCTTATGGGGAGTATGAAATTTACTATCCCGCCTCAACGGCCGCAGTAGGCGGGGCAAATTCTACCCGCAGGCAGTGCCACCCATCGGCAAATGTGTAGGCCAGCTGGTGATGATACAGCGCCCCGATGCGCTGCACAATGGCCAGGCCAATCCCAATAGAATCGAGGGCGGCGTTGCCCTTTTTGAAGCGCCCGAACAGCTCGGCTACCGGCAGCAAGGGCGGCAGGCCGGTGTTGCGCAACTCCAGCGCCGCCGGCGTGAGCGTCACCACAATTTCGCCGCCCGGCAGGTTGTGGCGGATGGCGTTGCTGAACAGGTTATTCAGCAGCAGCTGGGCCAGGGCTTCATCCAGGGGCACGCGCACGCCGGCCGCCACGCGCTGGGTGGTACGCAGGCCCTTCATTTCGGCCAGGTCGGCGAAGGTAGCCTCAGTAGCAGGCACCAAGTGGCTCAGGTCAGAAAGCGGGGCCGGGTGCGCCTCGTAGTGCTCCAACTTGGCTAGCAATGTTAGTGCCTGGTTGATTTTAGCCAGGCGCTCCAGCTGGTCGTGGATGCCGGTGAGCATGAGCAACTGCTTCTGGGTCAGCTCCGAGTCCATGAGCAGCTCTACCTGGGCCTTCATGCTGGCAATGGGCGTTTGGAGCTCGTGGGAGGCGTTTTCCGAAAACTCCTGCAGGCCCTGGTAGTCGCGCTGGGCCTGCCGGGTCATCTTCATCAGGAACTCGTTGAGCACGTTGAACTCCAGCGTGCGGCTGGGCTGCAGGCTAATGGTAGTTTTCTGGCTGAGCTGAAACCGCTCGATACCCCGCAGCAAGGCATTGAAGGGCTTAAGAATGTACCAAGAAATTACCTCACTCAGAATAACCACCAGCGCCAGCAAGAACACGAACGTCCAGGCAAATACTAGCATGATGCCGGTCAGGTATTCGTCGCTGGGAATAACCACCACAGCTTGGCTGGTGATACCGTAGCGCTGCCCGTTAATGCGCGGGTAGGTGGTGAGCCGCACTACGCTGGCTGTCGACTGCAGGGCAGGCACCCACTCCTCGCGCACCCGCACCTGCTGGTCGTGGGTGGCCGTATCGGCGGGGGTCAGGCGCTGAATCTGCACCTGGGCCCGGGCCGGATGGGTTGAATAATCGAGGCCGCTCGCCAGCTGGCGGCCCACCGTGGCGTTGAGGTGGCGCAGCTTGCCAATGGTGGTCTGCGTGACGCTGCGCGACATGGCCCCGTACACAATGGTAAACCCCACGGCCAGCACAAACAGCGTAATTACCGCGTAGGCAATGGTATAGCGGTAATTAAGCTTCATGGGGCAAAGGTGAACTTGTGAAATGGTGAATTATTGTTCTAGTGACGCGGGAGGCGCGAAATGCGCGGCTGGCGTTCTAGCGGCGTTGTTTTTTAGGTAGTACCAACATGGACTTCAGGCTAACTGCGCCGACATAACGTCAAACTCACAAGTTCACCACTTCACCATCTCACCTCATTCCGGGGCGTTGAGCTTATAGCCGAGGCCGTAGACGGTGCTGATGTAGTCCTGGCCGCCGACGTCGGTAATTTTCTTGCGTAGGTTTTTCACGTGCTGGTACACAAAGTCCACGCTGTCGAGGTTGTCGGTGTAGTCGCCCCAGAGGTGGGCGGCAATGGCCTGGCGGCTCAGCATGCGGCCTTTGTTGTTGATGAAGTAGAGCAGCAGGTTGGTTTCCTTGCGTGTGAGGTTGAGCAGCTTCCCTCCCACCCGGCACTCCAGGGAGTCGAGGTCGGCCGTGATATTCTGGAATGTGAGGATGTTGTTTTTCTGGGGGCTGCGGCGGCGCATGATGGCCTTGATGCGGGCGTGCAGCTCGGGTAGCGGAAAGGGCTTGGTGATGTAGTCGTCGGCACCTTCGCTGAGGCCGGTGAGTTTGAAATCCAGCGCATTCTGGGCCGAGATGATAATCACGCTGCTTTCCACCCCATCTTTCCGCAGCAGCTTGAGCAGGTTGATGCCGTTGCCGTCGGGCAGCATAATATCCAGTAGCACCACATCATAGGTGAACAGCACGAGCTTCTCGCGGGCCTCATCGAAGGTGGCGGCCACCTCGCAGATGTAGTGCTCCTGCACCAGGTACCCGGCAATACTGCGGGCTAGCTCGGGGTGGTCCTCAATCAACAGAATTTTCATACTGGGGCAAACGGTGGCTCCGGCCCGCAAACCGGAACCTGAGGTGGGTACCGGTAAAAATATTGAAAAGCTCGACTATACCATGTTTTCGTACAGTTGCGCTACAGAATCCGGAACTCCACCGGCAGCTCATACGGCACGGCCACTGCCCGGCCCGCCACCACGGCCGGTTGCCAGGCGGGCATAATTTTCAGCAGGCGCAACACTTCCGTATCTGTGCTACTACTGATTCCTTTAATGACTTCCGGCTTCTGTACCCGCCCCTGTTTATCTAGCACAAACCGCACCCGCACAATGCCCTCCACCTGGTTGCGCAGGTCGCTGGCGGGGTAGCGCAGGTTGCGCGTGAGCCAGGTGCGCAAGGCCTGGTCGCCGCCCACAAATTGAGCGGGCCGCTCAAAGGCAAACCACGCGGTATCCCGGCCGGCCCGGGTGTAGCAACGGCTAGTGGTGGGCTGGCCGTTCCGGTAGGTTTCCAGGCGCATGAGGCGACCCGAGGGGTACCAGGCCCGCAGTGCTCCGTGTCGCTGACTATTTTGATAGGCTAGTTGCCAGTGTGGCCGCCCACTGGGATACCATGCCTGCACGATGCCTTGCAGTTTTCCGTGCTGGTAGGGGTAGCGGGCCACGCGCCGGCCGGTGGCGGCATTCCATTCGGTGCTGAATCCGTGCCGCTGCCCTGCCCGAAGCTGGCTGTACTGCTCCTGGTGCATGCGGCAGCCGTTGGGTTGATACGTGGTGATGGTACCGCCGGCGCCTTGGCGGCGCACCACGGTATAGGTAGCAGCCGAGTCGGGAGCAAGGGTGCGGCGGCCAGTGCTGGTGTAGTACGTGCGGGCGGCGGGCTGGGCGCGGCTGGGCGTGAGAGTCAGCAGAAACAGCAGCAGGCTACCGGCAAAAAATAGAAGACGAGGCATATGGAATTGGGTTGAAGGTGGCATCAGTAGCCAGTAGATGCCCAACCCACTTCCATTCCACACCGAGCAGATGGCAAATTCTTCCTACTACCTCACCATTCCTCAGCCCTGCCACGAAGACTGGCAACTCATGACGCCCACCGAGCGGGGCCGCTTCTGCCAGGCCTGCCGCAAGGAAGTACTGGATTTCACCGATATGGCCCCGGCCGATATCCTCCACATCGTCCGCCAGGCTCCCGGCGGAAGCGTGTGCGGCCGCATTCCGGCGCAGGTTCTGGCTGAAAGTCGCCGCCATGCCGAAGCAACGGTAGCAGGGCTGAACTGGCCGTACTGGCCGCAGTTGCGCAACGCCCGGCGGTGGTTGGCGGCGCTGGGGCTGCCGCTGCTGGCCGCTTCTCCTTTGCTGGCCCGTGCACTACCGCCCGCGCCGGCTGCCGTAGCCCCGGCCGCCCGTAGCCGGCCGGCTACGTTGCAGCTGCGGGTGTATGATCCGGCTACCGGGCAAGGGCTGGGTTTCGCGCAGGTACAGCTGTGGCGGGCCGGGGCTCAGCTGCTCAGCATGCAGGCCGAAGCCGATGGTACCGCTCGGCTCACGGTACCCGCTACCGATTCGCTGCGGCTGGTGGTGCAGGTGCCGGGCTACCGCGTGGTTGACGAGTTGCTGGCAGAACATAGCCTTCACGGCACCCTGGCCGTCCCGATGCAACGTGGAGCGGTGCAATTGCCAGTGGTTCGGAAGGAAGTAGAAGCCCCGCAAATGCGCCAGCAGAGTTGGTCTGGTGGAATCAGCTCCGTTATGATGGTACAACCCTCCCCGGCCCAGCGAGTAGTGCAAGCCCCGAAGCGGCTGTTCTGGTGGCTGCGGCAGCGTGTACGGAAGCAACAATAAGGCTATGGGAGCGGCTAGTTCGGCTTGGCAGGCGTAGTAGTGGCTGAGTACGGAAGCAAGAATAAAGCTGCGGGAGCCAAACGGGCGTTTTTTGCGTTACTTAATACGCTCTGGTTTCCTCCCCTATTTCTGCTCATGCCCGCCCTTTCTCCCGACCTTCGCAAAGCCCTGTTCAGCCTTCCTGCCAAAGAAAAAGACCAGTTGCTGGCCCGCCTGGTGGCCCAGGATGCTACACTGGTGGAACAACTCACCTACCGCCTGCTGGAAGGCGACGATGCCCTGGAGGAGCGGCGCCACCGCCTGCGCCAGCAGGTAGACGACCCCGTGCGCGGCTTCCACCAAACCCCCAACGACCTGCTGCACATCACCCGCCAACTGCAGCAGCGCTTGGCCTACCACGCCAAAATCACCGGTGATACCCTGGGTGAAATTGAGTTGACGCTGCGCCTGCTCACCAACGTGCTGCGGCACCAGCCGGCGGCAACCGGCCGTCTGCACGGTCCCACCCAGCCGCTGCTCCAGCACTTGGCCAAACGCACCCAGGAAGTGCTCAAGGCCATCGAAAAGCTCCACGAAGACTACCGGGTGGAGTTCAACCCGGCCGCCAATGAATTGCTGCCACTCCTTTACGCCTCGGCGGCGGCTCCATTAGCCCGGGAGTTGGGCGTACCGATGAGCTGGTAGAAACAGGCAACAGGTGGGTACGTCATTCCGAGCAACGCGAGGAATCTCGCCCGCTGACGTTGCCAAAGTGACCTTGACAGCACCACGCGAGATGCTTCGGCTGCGCCTCTGCATGACGTTTTTTACCCGTTACCTACCGACACTCACCTCAGCCCCAACTCAGTCCAGGGCGCGGAAAATGATGGGCATGGTGTACGACATCCAGACGGGTTGCCCGCTTACCCGGCCGGGCGTCCACCAAGGCATGATGCGCACTAGGCGCAGGGCCTCTTCATCGAGGCCGCTGCCCAGGCCTTTTACCACTTCCGCGTCGCGGATACGGCCTTCCGCCGTAATAATAAACCGCACGAATACCCGGCCCGAAATTCCGCTACGCAAGGCGGCATCGGGGTAGTGCAGCTCTTTGCGCAGAAACTTTTGAAACGCCTCCGCTCCCCCAGGAAAGCTGGGCATTTCGTCGGCCGTGTGGTATACTGGCGGGGCGGCGGGAGTTGGGCTGCTGGTACCGGCCAGGCTGGCGGGCGTGCTATCCTCCAGGGAAACGGTGTGTGCCTGTGCCTGGATACAGGCCAGGGGCAGAAGTGCGACAAGTAGCGTGAGTAACAGTTGGCGCATAGCGGAGGAGCTGGTTATCTAGCAGATGCGCCAAAGCTAGCGGATAGGTAAGCCCGACAGGTAAGCGTAATGTTATGCTTACATTGTTGAATTGTTGGTAACATAGGCTGCATCCTTTTTCCGCTCCGGGCGGTACACAGAGCCAGGGTATTTGTCTTTCACGGGTTGTTTTTACTCTTCTGTTTGTATGGCTACCACTCCCACCCCCGACCACATGCGGGTTCCGGCTAACCTCAGTGCCGAAAATCTGCACCAGGCTCTCACGGAACTGGATACCAAAATCAAAACGCTGCATAACCGCGCCAACGCCACCACTGCTGGCTCCCAGGCCACTTACCACCAGCACGCCGAGGCGCTGGAAGTTAAGCGGGCCCGCCTGGCAGAGGCATTGCACCACACCTCTTCAGCCAACCCGCCTGCCACTACGCCCCCGGCTACTACCCAGGAAGCGGGAGGCACCCTAGATGAAATATGGCGCGGAATTGAGACCCTCCGGCAGGATTTGCGCAACATCATTTAGCGCCAACGCCGGCTAGGCGGTGTACTATGCTCGGGGAGTTAATAAGCGAAGAGAGCCGCCTGATAGGCAGCTCTCTTCGCTTATTAACTCCCCGAGCATAGTACACCGCCTAGCCGGCGTGCTTGCCGTTCGGGGCTGCCGGTGAGCCGTTCAGCCGGTGGTTTTACCGTTCCCGGAAATGTAGTTTCATTAACCTGGGGCAGGGAGTAGGTTTGATTCATTCATCAACCCTCACTCACCTCCCCGGCTATGACTTACTCTACTTCCCTCCGCGCCGTTTGTGCCGCCTTCCTCTTATCAGCTGCGATGCTGCTGCCCGGTACAACGGCCGCCACTACTACCGCGCAGGCTTTAACCCCTACCCCAACCAACAGCCCCGCTGCCCACCCCAACTTTACGGTGCAGGTAGTGGGCAAGGGCCGGCCGGTCCTTCTGATTCCGGGCTTAACCTGCCCCGGCACCGTGTGGAATGAAACCGTGGCCCACTACCAAAAGCAGTACCAGTGCCACATCATCAGCCTGGCCGGCTTTGGGGGCACGGAGGCCCCGGCTACTACCGATAAGCTGCTGCAAAACGTGCGGGACCAACTCCTGGTCTACATCAAAACCCAACGACTCAGCAAGCCCATCGTTATCGGGCACAGCTTGGGTGGGTTTATGGCCCTCTGGATGAGCAGCACCCAGCCCGAAGCCGTGGGGCCCTTGGTCATTGTCGATTCACTGCCCTTTATGGGGGCCATCCAGAACCCGGCTGCCACGGTGGAGCAGGTGCGGCCCATGGCTGAGGGCATGCGCCAGCAGATGAGCAAAGGCAGCGCCAACGCCACCCAGCAACGTCAGATGACGGCATCAATGGTAACGGATACCGCCCGCATTACCCAGGTAACGCGCTGGGCTCTGCAGTCGGACCCCGCTACCGTGGCCCAGGCCATGTATGATATGTACACCACCGACTTACGCCAGGATATAGCCCGGATTCAGCAGCCCGTGCTGGTGCTGGGAGCCTGGGCTGCCTACAAGGCCTATGGCTCAACCAAGGAAAGCACCCGGGCCATCTTCACGCAGCAATACGCCAAGCTGCCCCAGCACCGCGTGGAAATGTCGGAGGCCGGCAAGCACTTCCTGATGTATGATGACACGCAGTGGTTTTTCCAGCTTTCGGATGCTTTTCTGAAACAGAATACGGTAGCTGCCAAATAGCCTGTATTTTGCTTTGGCTCCCGGCAGTGGCCGGGGGCCTATTGTGCCTGCCCACCTACACAACCCTACATGCGTACCAGTATTACCCAGCAGTTTGATCTGCTTCGCCTGGAACTGGCCACCAAAGCAAAGAACGGCCTTGACTTTATTCTGGCGGCCAGTGTGGTGTGGGCAGCCATTACCCTGATCTGGCTTACCGCGCTGCCAGTGCCCGCCAAAGGCTTTGCTACCTTTTTTCTGGGGGCCCTTACGCTGCCGCTGGCCTGGGTGCTTTCCAAGCTGCTGCGCACCACCTGGACGCTACCGCACAACCCCCTGCAGCCGCTGGGCCTGGTGCTTAATTTCGCCCAGCTGTTTTACTTCCCATTTCTGATATTCATGTATATGCGCTACCCTCAGCACTTTATCATGACGTATGGCATCATTACGGGGGCGCATTTTTTCCCGTATGCTTGGCTATACCGGACTACGCCTTATGCCCTGGCGGCGGGCATTATCAGCGTGGGCAGTCTGGTGCTGGGTATGCGCCTGGCCCCTGAGCAGCTCTATCTGATTCCGGCATTCCTTACTACCGCCTTGCTGCTGCTGGCGGGCCTGCTGCTGGTAGCGTACCGTCGTCATCACCTTGCCTATGCCACTGCTACCGCCAGCTAACCAAGGGTTGCTTCGCCCTCATGCGCAGGCGGAAATTGTGGGGGGAGTGCCGGCGCCCAGCCGCTTGTACTGGTATTGCCAACTAGCCGGCTGGCTGCTGTACGGAGTTTTCAACCTGGTAGTGTTTGCGGCCTTCGGGACAGTTTCCGCTGATTCGTTTAAGATAACGGCTGCCATTGTAGTTACCCTCTTCCTGATTTCTCACGGGCTGCGGTACTTTTTGCGGGCCCGAAGCTGGCAGAACCTCTCTCCCCTACCCTTGCTGCTGCGGCTGCTACCTACTAATCTAGCACTGGCCGTGCTCAGCCAAGTCATTATCTGGCTGGTAATTTACTGGCTGATTCGGCCGGCCCCTTCGGGGCAGCCGTACGGCTGGCAGCAGTTTCTGGGCTACAGCTTCAACGTCAACTTTGTGCTCTGGCTATGGGTAGGCTTCTACTTTGGCTGGCACTACCTGCGCCGCTCTCAGCAGGCGGAGGTGAACACCTGGAAACTGGCCGCTGCCGTGCGCGAAGCCGAAATGCGCACCCTCAAAGCCCAGATCAACCCGCACTTCATGTTCAACGGGCTCAACAACATCCGGGCCCTGGTGATGGAGGACCCTGCCCGCACCCGCGACATGATTACCCACCTCTCCGACCTGCTGCGCTACTCCATTCAGCTAAACTCGGCGGAGCAGGTGCCCTTACGCCGGGAGCTGGAGATTGTGGAGCACTACTTGCAACTTGAGGCTTTGCAGCTGGAAGAGCGCCTCCGTTATACCCTGGATGTAGACCCGGCCGCCCTGGATGTTTCTATTCCGCCCATGACGCTACAGCTCTTGGTAGAAAACGCCATTAAGCACGGCCTGGCACCCCGGCCGGCGGGGGGCTTCATTCACCTCACGGCCCAACTCAATGACTCCAGCACCCTGCACATTACGGTGCGTAACACCGGCCGCTATGCGCCCGGCCCCAACCACCAGGGTGTGGGCGTGCGCAACGCCCGGGAGCGGCTGCAGCTACTGTTCGGAGCGGCGGCTCATCTGCACCTCGCCAACGACGCTCACGCCCCCGATACTGTGGTAGCGCACTTGCAGCTCCCGGCCCGCCAACTTCCCCCGGCCCCCACCACAGCCCTAGCGGGCCACCCCACTTCCTGATGCTGCACAACTCCCCTAGTACCCGCGTGCGGCACCCACTTTCCGTTCCATTAGCTTATAGCTGCGCTGTATGAATGCTCTGCTCGTTGACGATTCCCGCCTGGCCCGCACGGAGCTGCGCCACCTGCTGCGGGCTTTCCCGGAGGTAACGGTGGTGGGTGAGGCCCGCCATGCCGGGGAAGCCCGCACCCAGCTCCAGGACCTGCAACCCGATATTTTGTTCCTGGATATTCATATGCCCGGCGAAACGGGTTTTGAGTTGCTGGCCTCTCTGGATGTAGCTCCGCACGTTATCTTCACCACCGCCTACGATGAGTATGCGTTGCAGGCTTTCGAGGTGAATGCCCTGGATTACCTGCTTAAGCCCATTCAGGAAAACCGGCTGGCGGCAGCCCTGGCCAAAGCCCGTACCAAGCTCATGGCTCCGGTTTCTGCACTGGCCCCAGCCACCGGCCCGGAGCCGGAAGAGCCGGTCCCTGCCCTGCTCACCGAGCAGGACCAGGTGTTTGTGAAAGACGGGGAACAGTGCTGGTTTGTGCGCCTGGCCGATATTCGGCTGTTTGAAATCAACGGCAGCTACACCCAAATTTACTTCGAGCAGCACCGTCCCCTTATTCCGCGCACGTTGCAGCACCTGGAGCAACGCCTAGACGCGCGCGTGTTTTTCCGGGCCAACCGCCAGCAAATCATCAACCTGAAATGGGTGGAAAGTATTGAGCCCTGGTTTAGTAATACGCTCAAAATCAAGCTACGCGGTGGTGGCCCCGAGGTGGAAGTGTCGCGGCAACAGTCGGCACGGTTTCGGGAAATGCTGAGCTTATAGCCGTGGTTCCCAGCGAGGCACGGTTCTGAGAAAGGATGTATCCTTTTGGGTTTCATTGGAGTACAAAGCTTTGTGTAGCCGCCGCTTGTCCTGGCAGCTCCTTCCTCCACTCGCCACCGTCTCTGGTATGAAAATTCTCCTACTCTGCTCCGCCTGCGTTCTGCTGCTGGCGGGCACTTCCTGCTCCAGCGAAGATAAAATGCTGGAGCGCCCCAGCCGCTACGGCTCCGTTTCTATGGACCGCACCAAGCGCGACAACAACAAAGCACGTTTCAAGAAGCAGCGCAACACCGTTGGCCTGGGCCTGAACATCGACCCCAACGCGAAGAACCCCTACAAATACCGCACTGTAAACGCTCCAAAAAAGTACAAATACGCCAAGCCGCGCTAGGTGATTTTGGCTTCCTTATCAGCAGCCACCGGCTCATTCGGATTGTCCGGATAGGCCGGTGGCTTTTTGGTAGAAAACGCCCCTAAGGTGCTGGTCTGCTGAGTATCTTTACCGGAGGAAGCTGCCGAATATTCTCAGTTGCTTTCCGTGGATTCCTGACTTGGTTTAGCCCGATTGTATGCGTCTATCTGGTACTCTGTTTTGGCGGCAAGCTGGTTTTGCGCTGTGTTTGCTGGTCTTGGGCATTCCGCTTGCCAGTTGGGGGCAGGCTCCGCAGAAAACGGTGCAAGCCGGCCGGGTGGTGTTCAAGCTCGCGCCTGCGTACGCGGCCACTGTACCCAATGCCTTGCCCGTATTGCAGGCCACTTTACGCCACCTCGCGGCGGAGCCGCTGCAGCGCAAGTTTCCGCACAGTACCCCGCCTCCCACCGATTTACCCGGAGCCGTTGACCTAGCGTTGGTGTACGAGGTCAAAATTCCAGTGAATATCCCGGTAGAGGAAGCTTGCCGCCAGTTGCAGAAAACCGGGGTAGTAGAATACGCTGAGCCCCTCTACTACTATCCCCCACTGCTTCAAACCTCTGACCCCTTAGCCGACTCCACCCGCGCCGGGGGCCAGTATCACCTCAAAAATATCCGAGCCTACCGGGCCTGGGACGTTACCCAGGGCGATACGGCCATTACCATTGCCATTGTGGACGGTGGCACCCGCCTCACCCACGAAGACCTGGCCTCCCAGGTACAGCGCAACCGCCGCGACCTGCCCGATGGCCTCGACAACGACCAGGACGGCTACGTGGACAACTACACTGGCTGGGATTTTGCCGATAACGACAACAACCCCGTACGGGAAGCGAATAGCGTGCACGGCATACTGGTAGCGGGCTGCGCAGCGGCCGCCACCAACAATGCCAAGGGTATTGCGGGTGTGGGCTACCGCTGCCGGTTTCTGCCCCTGAAAATCTATTCCAGCACCCGTACCGGCTCCTTTGGCGGCTACGAGGCCATTGTGTATGCCGCCGACCACGGCTGCCAAGTTATCAACCTCTCCTGGGGAGCTGCCGGGGGATTTTCCCGCTTCGAGCAGGATGTTATCAAGTACGCGGCCATCAACCACGACGCGGTGATTATAGCCGCCGCCGGCAACACCGGCGCCGACCTGGATTTTTACCCGGCCAGTTACGAGCATGTGGTATCCGTGGCTACCCTTACCCCCTCGGATGAGCGAAGTACTAATGCCACCTTCAGCCGCCGCGTTGATTTATCGGCTCCCGGCACTCAAATTCTGACCACCTTCGGGAACACAGACGCCGACTACATAGCCGTGGGCGGTTCCTCGTTTGCAGCCCCACTGGTAGCGGGAGCAGCGGGGCTGGTGCGTACCCGGTTTCCCCGCTACAACGCGGCCCAGGTAGCGGCCCAACTGCGCCGTACCACCGATAATATAGATGCGCTACCGGGCAACGCCGCGTATGCTGGCCGCATTGGCTCAGGCCGCCTCAATGCCTTGCGCGCCGTCACGGAAGCCAATCAGCATTCCGCCCGCATTGTAGGCCGCACCTACAGCCCCGCTCGCCGCAGTTATGCCCCCGGCGACACGCTCCGCCTCACGGTGCAGGTGCAAAACCTGTTACAGCCCCTGAGCAACCTCACGGTCACAGTCACTTCCTTGTCGCCTTACGTGCTGGTACGGCAGGGCAGCTTTGCCGTAGGGGCCCTGGTTACCCTGGAGCAGCGCGCCAACTCCACTGCTCCTTTTCGCCTGGCCGTAGCCGCTGGCACACCCCTCAACACAAAAGCAGTGCTGCGCTACCGCCTGCAGGATGCGGCCACTGGCTACCAGGAAGACCAATACGAAACCGTGCTGCTGAACCCCGATTATGTGGTTCTGAATGCCGGCAACCTAGCCCTTACCCTTACCAGCCGGGGCAATATCGGCTACGATGGATTGGGTTCTGATGCCGGGGAGGGCGTCAGCTACCGGCAGGGGCCGCCGCTGCTGGCTGAGGGCGGCTTGCTGATTGCCACATCCGCTACCCGCGTGTCCGATAATGTGCGCAATGAGCGGCGCGGCGCCGATACCGATTTCTGGACGCTGACCCGCGCCCAGCTTCACGCCCAACCGTTACGGGCCGATCAGGAAGCTAGCAGCCTGTTCCAAGATTCGCTGCCCAGCCTTACTCGTGGCCGTACGGTGGGCGTGCGGGTGCGGCAGCACGCCTACGCCTGGGCCGCCGCGCCGCATCACAACTACGTAATTCTGGAATACCGGCTCACCAACCTCACAACCGATACACTCAAGCCACTCCACGTGGGCTTGTTCATGGACTGGGACTTACCCGGCGAAGCCAGCCGCAACGTAGTGGCCTGGGATGCCGCTCGTCGGCTGCAGTACCTCTTCGATCCGGCGGCCACGCGCCTGTATACCGGAGTGCAACATTTGGCCGGTGGCCAGCCCAGCGCGTACGCCATCAATAATCAGGCACCGGCAAGTAGCCCCGTGTACCTGGCCAATGGCTTTAGCTCCGCCGAGAAATTCCTGACCCTGAGCAGCGGCACCCAACAAGCCCAACTTACCACCGAAACGGATGCCTCGCAGGTAACCGGGGCCGTTTTGCCCCCCCTGGCCCCCACCGACTCGGCAATAGTAGCTTTTGCGGTGCTGGCAGCGCCCACGCTTCCGCAGCTGGAAACTACCGCTGCCGCCGCTGCTACCCGTTACCAACAAGTGCTACCCGTACGGCCGGCTCGTTCGGCAGGCCTGACGGTATACCCAAACCCGACAAACCGCTTCGCTCAGCTGATTTTGCCTCAGGTGCCAGCTACTGTAGAAGTATTTTCAGTTGTGGGTCAGCTACTAAGCTCCCGATTGGTAACAGCCCCACAAGCCCAACTTGATTTGCGGGCTCACCCAGCGGGCCTGTATATCGTGCGGGTGCAAACCCAGAACCAGCACTATAGCGCCCGGGTTGAAAAGCAATAATCAGCTAAGAATATATTCAGCACGCAGGCCCAGGCATTTTTCGTCCAAGAATATTGGCAGACGGCTCAATCAAAATTAGCTGCATTCACTAGAAACGCAGCAGGCACAGAACTACCTATAGGTAAAATCAAACTCTTTTAGAACGCCCTAAAACAAGATTTATAGCATTCTAAATTTACTATATTTTACACTAATTTTTTTAGTATATATGCAGCAATATGCGTATCTTTGGATATGTCAAAAACGAAGCTTCCCGTTCCTCTTCCGCTCCAGCAGTTTGCCCGGTGCATAGATGCCACCCGACGCCCTATTGACCACATTGGTGATTGGCCTACCAGCGGCCAGGTGTACCCTATTCAGATGCGGCGGCATGCGCGCACCGGCGAGTTACAGGTACATGTGTTGGGTTTTTACGCTGAGCAGCCGTACGGCGCGTTTGCCAAAACCCGCTTTGAGCCCGTAGCTCAGGTGTGGCTCAATTAGAGCCCGCCCCATCCTTCTCGTCCCTTCTCCGCCTGCCTTCGGTTCGCTACCCGAAAGCAGGCGGTTTTCTTTTGTTGTAAGGGGAATACGCCAGCGGTTCTAGCGCTGCACTTCCGTTTTGGCATCACTGATTTCCTCAGCCGGACTGTTTTTTGCCTTGAAGATTGGCTCGTCGCCGAGGTTATAAATTTCCTGGATGTTGTGCAGAATTTCCACGAAATCCAGCTTCAGATCTTTGAGCAAGCCGGTCTTCAGATCGAACACCCAGCCGTGCACCGTTGGGAAGCCACCCTGCAGATACTTCTGCTGCACTACGGCCATCTTAATCACATTTATGCACTGCTCCTGCACGTTCAGCTCCACCAGCCGGTCGTAGCGCAGATCTGCATCCTCAATGGCATCCAATTCGGCTTGGTGCGTGCGGTATACGTCCCGAATGTTGCGTAGCCACGGGTTCATAACCCCCAGATCCTTGGATTGCATGGCGGCTTTCACGCCCCCGCAGCCATAGTGCCCGCAGACTACAATGTGCTTTACGCCTAGGTGCGCTACGGCGTACTCAATTACTGAGGAGGCATTGAGGTCGATGCTGATAACTAAGTTGGCCACGTTGCGGTGCACGAATACCTCTCCCGGGGCCACGCCCATCAGGTCTTCGGCAGTTACCCGGGAGTCGCTGCAGCCGATGTAGAGGTAATCGGGCTTTTGGTCGGAGGCCAGTTGCCGCAGAAAATCAGCGTTGGAACCGGTTTTGGCTTCCACCCACTGGCGGTTGTTCTCGAAGATTTCGTCGTAAGTCGTCATAGTGTCGAATGTACGGTTGAACTGTTTTTTTCGGTGTTAAAACCAGCTTAAAAATGGCGTGGGGCTAGCGGTATTGCCAAAAGATGCCAAAATCGAAGGGAGTCCACAGGGCTGCTTTCTGGCCGGCAGCCTTCAAACCGTTGTTAGCCCAGGTGTTGCAGGTATAAAACAGGTTGTAGGTGCGTTTAGCCTCGTAAAAGGCATCGTGCTGACCGTAGCTGTGCCCCTTGATATGTTGGGGCCGGCCCTGGGCGTCAAAGTCGAAGCTGCCTTTAATGAAGGCGACCAGCCGGGCATATTCCACCGGACTTAATTGCAGCCGCACGCAGTCGGGCCCCTCAACCGGCCGGTGATGAAAGGTGGTATGCATAGCCGTGGTACCCAGCCAAAACATGGCTTTCACGGCAGTACTGGGTTTGAGCTCGGCCCAGGTAGGGGTATCGAGGTAGAAGCCTTTGTCGCCCCAGCCAAACCCCACAAACTGCATGGTACTATCGGCGGCGGGCGTATCGGCATAAGGCACCAGCTGCGTCCAGTCGGCGTAGGCAGAGCGGACTGGCACCACTAAATCAGTGTGCACCCCATTGGACAGGATGTAGGCTTCAACTGGTTGCTCGGAGGCAGGCGCCTTGCTCGTGGCGGCTACTGGCACGGCCGAAAGGGCAGCGGAAGCAGCTAAATACACCACCACTGCACCTACCAGTACGGCACCGGTCCAGGCTACTCCTTTAACAACTTGTTTAATCGGGATTTTCATGCGGGTCAACCTACGAAGGAGCGGATGGGACCTCATACGCAAGCCTCCTGAAAAAGCTGGAATAAGCGGCCGCTTCCGGTTGTTGCAGCGCCTTCCTGAGCCTATATCTTTGGCTTTTCACTTGCCCGTATGCCCCAGCCCGACGACCAGCTCTACACCATTCCGGCCCCGTACCGGCGCCTGGAAAACCTGCATATTCTGTTCTGGCTACTCAAGGATATTGGCTGGTGCATGATCTGGAAGCCGCTGGGCATCTGCATGATTTTTCCGACGCTGACCATTGCCCTGCTCATCACCTGGCGCACCCGCCGCATGCCCGCCGAACTAGCGCACAACCTGGCTATTGTGTTCTGGATTTCAGCCAACTCCTACTGGATGCTCAGTGAGTTTGCGGGGTTTGACACGGTGGTGATTTGGGGCCATATCACGGGCAAACACCTGGCCTTAGTACCGTTCTTGACCGGCCTGGTCATTCTGCTGTATTACTATGTGGTACAGAAGCCGCAGGAAAACCAGCCGGAGCAAGTGGCCACGCTATAGCCGCACCTGCAGCCGGAACTGCTGCTGCACCAGGGCAACAGCCTGGTCCCAACGCTCCGCCCAACTTCCGCTGATTTCGTGGTACTCAACGGCAAAGTCGGTCAGGGTTTGGCGGTGCAGCTTGTCCAGGCGGGCGCGCTCCGGCTCGGGCAGGCGGGTTCCATCCTGCACCAAGGGCACATCGGGCGCAAGATAGAGGTACAGGTCGGCGCGGTTCTGCTGGTATATCTCAGGCGGCAGCTCCAGGTACTGCTGCCCCAGCAGCCGCGCGTACGACTGCGTGATGTGCACATCGGTATCGAGCAGCAGCAGGGGGCCGGCGGTAGCGCGGGCCTCGGCAATCCGCCGACCATGCTCCACGGCAACCGCCCGCAACTCCTCGTGCTTGAAAGCAGTAGAATCCGGAATTAAGTCGCGGCCCGCTTCCGGCACCCACATGGCCCCAAAGTGTTTAGCCAGTTGCTCAGCCAGGGTGGTTTTGCCGGTTGACTCGGTTCCCAGTATGGCTACCGTGCGCTGATAGTAGCGCTGCACACCGGCCGGCAACCGGGCCCAGCCCGCTCGCACGTCGTTGCGGATAGTGGTGCCCGATACTGGCACCTGCGCCCGAAATACGTCAAAATCCAGGTACTCAATGCCCATACGCGCTGCTACCAAGGCCCCGTAAGGCTCGGAGGTAACCACCAGTGTTACCGTCGGCAGCAAGTCCCGGAACCGGTCGGCCCAGGCGTGAGCTACGGGCAGGGAGGTTTCAGAGGTATTAGCCAGGTCTTGCTCCCGGTATTCCAGCACTTGCACTGCCACTTCGGGGTAGCCGGCATACGTTTCGTGCAACCAGCCGGCCCGCACGTTGCCCGGCACAGTTTCCTGGTCGCTGGCGCATACGAGTACAGTGAGGTGGGCACTATGGCGGCGGGCAAAATCGATGAGGGCCGCGTGCCCCGCATGAAACGGTAGAAACTTCCCAAAAACCAGCGCGTGACTCATACAGCTATAACGTAAACACACTTATGCCTTCCCCCCTACTTCCAGCCGATTGCACCGCTCCTCGGGGTTAGAAATGCAGGCGCACATCCAGATACACATTGGTGGGAGCCTGCACGAAGTACTTGCGGGTCCCATCGGGCTCCACGTAACCATTGTTGAAGTAGCGGCTGTTGGTAAGGTTATTGCCGAACAGCGTGGCTTCCCAGCGCGGCCGGGCATAGCGCACTCGCGCATTCAAAAGCCCGTAACCGGCAATGGTGGCCGAATTGGCAAAATCCAGGTAAGAGCGGCTTTGGTAGCGCGCCGATACGCCCAGCAGCCAGGGCCCGGCTGAGTAGTTTGCTTCCTGGTTGAGCAGTACGGCGGGCGTCAGGATAGGGCGAAAATCCTGGGTTTGCTCCTGAATCCGGCTGTAGTTGAAGGCGGCATTGTGCACCAGCTGCAGTTGCGGGGTGGCCTGCCAGTGCGCGGTGCCTTCCAGCCCGGTGCGGTAGCTCTGCTCCACGTTGCTGGTGAGGGCCAGCCCATTGGGTCCCAGCTTGCCGTTCAGCACAATTTCGTCCCGGAAGTCTAAGTAGTAGGCGTTCAGGCTTAGCTCCAGGCGCGGGGCCACGTAGCGCACCCCGGCCTCGTGGTCGGTTACGTACTCGGGGCGGGAGTTGAAGAGCACGGCCTGGCCGGTACTATCGGCGGCCAGGTCGTCGTTGCCCCCGAATAGGTCGTTGCGGGTTGGCTCGCGGCCGGTGCTGCCCACGCTGTAGTAGAGCGTGGAGTGCTCGGTGAGCTGGTAGCTCAGGCCGGCTTTGGGGTTGAGAAACTGCCAACGCTGGGGCTCCAGCGGGACGCTGCCCCGGTAGCGGAACGTGGCGACCCGGCCCTGCACATCGGCAAACAGTGTGAGTGGGCCCAGCCGGTATTCCAACTTGCTGAACGCGCTGCCTTCCCGCTTGTAACCGGTGTTGCGGTACAGTTCCCCGGCCTGCTGCTCACTGCCCAGGTGCCGCCGCTGGTAGGTACTCAGGTGCAGGCCGCTGGTCCAGGTGAGGCGCTGCCCCCGTAGGGTGTAGGCACTAAACGCCCCCAGCCAGCCCGAGCGAAAATCATAGCGGTACAGCTCCGCAGTGGAGGGCAGCCCCAGAAACGCGTTCAGGTCGAAGTCGTAGCCCCCCTGCAAACCCGAGCCGTAGATGCTTGTGCTGATTTCGGAGCGCCCCGACAGCCGCCACTGATTCTGTAGCTGCACCATAGCCTGCCGGAACTGGTCGTTTTCGGGGCCGTTGGCATTGGCCCGGCGGTTCACTTGAATCACCGAATCGGGCACGCCCAGCCAGGCCAGCTGGTTGCGCTGCTGCCCAGCCAGTACGCTCAGCTTCCAGATAGTTTTGTCATAGAACAACCCTCCGCTCAGGTATACTGAGCTGGACGTGTTGGCCGAGCGAATCTTGTACCCATCGGAATGCAGGTGCGAAACCCGGGCGTAAAAAGCGCCGTGCCCGCGCCGCCCGCTGGCGTGCTCCCCGTACAGCCGGTAGCTGTTGTAGGAGCCGTAGCCGCCGCCCAGCGTCGTGCGGGCCGAATCCAGCAAGTTCACCGAAGTCAGCTGCAAACTCCCCCCGAAGCTAGCTACGCCGTTCTGGCTGGTGCCCACGCCCCGCTGCAGCTGCACGCTGCTCAGGGAGTTAAACAAATCGGGGTAATTGGAAAAGTACGCCCCCTGGTCCTCGGGCTCATTCAGCGGCACGCCGTCTAGGGTGCTGTTGATGCGGGTCTGGTCGATGCCGCGCAGCCGGAAGTAGGCGTAGCCCTGGGTGCTGCCGGCATCGGAGTAGGCCGTTACGGCGGGCGTTTGCGTCAGCAGGAACGAGGGTTCCTGGCCCACGCTGCGGGCTTTCAGCTCCCGCCCGCTCAGGTTCAGAAAGGTAACCGGGGTGCGGCTGCCGGCGCGGTAGGTTACCGTTACTTCGGGTAGGGCCCGGGCTGTATCAGCGGCAGCCGGAGCAGTTTGCGCTGCGGCCGGAAGGGCAGATGCCAGAACTAGAACGGGGAGTACAGGGTGCTTCATGTACTAGAGCTCCAAGCTGAAAAGGAGGCCAAAGGTACATTTCCTGGCTTAGCGGAAAACAGCAAACACTCTTTTAGCTAATCTCTAGTCGGTTTCACTTGTCGTCTATTACGCCAAACTGCCGCCTCTCCCGTAGTTGGAAGGCGGCTGTTGCATACTTGAAAGCGCTGAGTTCTTATTTCGTTTTCATATCCACGTCCACATGCACGGTTTCCTGGGCAGCTAGCTTCGGCACCAATACATGATAGGTTAAAATAGGCGCATCATTGGTCATGCCCGCTGTAAAAGTTACCTGCAGGTGCAACTTGCCGGTTTCACACTCCCGATGGTAGGCGTAGGCAATGGAGGAGCTGCCGCTGGTTGAACCCTTATTGCCAATTACCAGATCATATTTGGTAAAATCAATTTGAGGATGGCAGCTACCGGTTACCAGCCGGTCAAAATCGGCCTGAGTACGAATAATGGTATAAGTCTGGTTTAAGCTGATGCTGAGTTGCCGGCGCGTATCGCCGCAACCATACTCTTTTTCTAGGCTGGTTGTAGGTAGCGTAGTATCCACGCATGGCTCCATGTCGCACTCAAGAGTGGCACAGCTGGGTAGTAATGCAGCCAGCAGCAAACTGGCACTGAGGGTAAAGGTCAATTTCATAGCCGGTAATGAGCTTGGTGTATGGTATACTGGCTGAAGCCCCCGACGACTGAATTGGTTGCAGGAACAACAAAATGTAACAGCCGATAAATCATCTGACCAACTCCGCGCAAGCTGAGCTGATTTAGAGTTGAGCCGGCGCTAAACCACTCAATCTGCCCTCATCCTTTTCTTCCCGGCCTTGCCAGCTTATACTACTTCCGGTGCAGGAGCCCCGGAAGCACCGACCGATGCCGGTGTCCACTCGGTGACGGTAATTCGGCTGATGGCTACAAAGTAAACCGGGCTTCATTCAGGAGGCTTAGTTTCTTTTAGTAGCTACAATACCCTATTTAATGTACTCAATAGTAATTCCGGCCGCGGCAGGCGCGTACGGTCCCAGAGCGCCCACCGAACTGACGCAGATGAAGCCGCCATTTGGGTCTTTGAAAAGACGGTACGGGTAGGCCTTGGTCGGAATGGTGCGACTGTGACTATAGCCATTCATAGTGTACACCTCCACGCTGCGGGTGCGGGTACCCGCATAAATCAGCTGAGCACCTGCATCAAATCCGAACGTGGTAAATTCTTTATTCCCGCGGGGCAACGTGGTTTCGTAGATCATATTGCGGCGGTAAATGGCCCCGTACGTTGAAGTAATGTACCGGTCAGCACCAGGGAAGAACTCGAAGATGGTGGCATCCAACGGATGGTCTCCGTGGTACGTATCGTTGCTAAATCCCTGAAATGTACCGGTAGGCCCGAAGCTATAGTAGTTCTGGTCGGTAGGCCCTATGTTCAGCGTAATTTCCAGCAGTTCCGTGTTGGTGTTTGGAATCCTCTTGAATCGGGTGCGGTCAAAATCCCCGGTTTCAGCCACTAGCTGCTTAGTTGCGCGGTTATATACCTTCAGGGGCCGGTTGGTCCAAGCCGAGTTGGAAACGAAAAGCAGCCCATTGTTGGCCACCACGCAGGAAGCGGCCGAGCCCACGCTTAACTGGTCGATTTTGGTGAGGGTCGCTGCATCATAAATAAACACCCAACCATCGTTGCGCGGCACGTACAACTCTTCGTGCCCGCCATAGGTAGCAAAGTCACTGTAGCCAATAGTGGCTCCGGTAGCTAGGGAGGTTAGCACCCGTTCAGAGGCCAAATCGTATTTCAGGATTTTGCCGCTTTGCTCAAAAAAATACAGTAGCCGCCCGGTTGGCTGAAACTGCACATCAAACGGCGCAACGGCCACCGTCCTGATGTTGGGTCGCTGGTAGCTGACGATGTTGCTATAGACAGTTTGTCCATTTGTAAGTTGTGCCACCACCTGATAGTCAACGGTAGCCGTGTAGGGTACCGTATTATCTACGAATGCAACAGCACTGTTATTAAACTGCCGATGAATACTTGTTGCGTAAGTGTCGTCCAGGGTTCTGCGCGTTACGCTGTAGTTCACGAAATTGCTGTTGTCCAGCCGCGTCCACTGTAATTTCACGGAGTCACCGGCGGCCTTCACTTCGCTTAACACTATTTTATCAGGGTAACTGGTAGGGCTAGCAGGTTGTCCCCCATCCTTCTTACAGGCAAAAAGAGTCAACAGTCCCAGCAGGAACAATACAACCAATTTTGTAATTCTCAATTGCATACTACAAATTTTTACAGCCTTTATTAGTCCTGATATATTTACAAATATAGCCGCTGTTCGCGCTTTGTTCCCTTTCTTTATTCTGAATACGTAAGTATTTCACAGCTCGATAAACATCATAAAATGCAAAACGGCCGCCTCCCCTATCCGGGAAAGCGGCCGTTGCATTTCAACTACTCAGAATTACTTCTGCGACAGTTGGGCTTCACCCGACTCTTTCAGGCGAATCAGGTTCAGGGCCGAGCCGGCTTTGAACCACTCAATCTGACCCTCATTGTAGGTGTGGTTTACCGTAATGAGGTCCGTGTCGCCGTCGGCGTGGTGCAGGCGCACCTGCAGGGGCTGGCCGGGGGCAAACGTGGTCAGGCCGAGGATGTCGATGGTGTCGTCCTCCTCAATCAGGTCGTAGTCGGCCTTGTTGGCGAAAGTCAGGGCCAGCATACCCTGCTTCTTCAGGTTGGTTTCGTGGATACGGGCGAAGGATTTCACCAGCACGGCGCGCACGCCCAAGTGGCGGGGCTCCATGGCGGCGTGCTCCCGCGAGGAACCTTCACCATAGTTTTCGTCACCTACTACCACCGAGCCAATGCCCTGGGCTTTGTAGTTACGGGCAACCTGCGGCACGGGGCCGTAGGGAGTGCCTGAGGTCAGCTCATCCTTCACCGAGTTAGCCTCGCCATTAAAGGCGTTGGTAGCCCCGATGAGCATGTTGTTGCTGATGTTGTCCAGGTGGCCGCGGTATTTCAACCAGGGGCCGGCCATGGAAATATGGTCGGTGGTGCACTTGCCCTGGGCTTTGATGAGCAGGCGCAGACCTTTCAGGTCGGTGCCTTCCCACGCCTTGAAGGGCTCTAGCAGCTGCAGACGGTCCGAAGCCTGATCTACGAGTACCTGTACGCCCGAGCCATCTTCGGCAGGAGCCTGGAAACCGGCATCTTCCACAGCGAAGCCGCGCGGGGGAAGCTCGATACCCTGGGGCTCGTCAAATTTCACCTGCTCGCCGTTTTTGGTGGTCAGCGTGTCGGTGAGGGGGTTGAAGGTCAGGTCGCCGGCAATGGCGAAGGCCGTCACGATTTCGGGCGAGGCCACGAAAGCGTGGGTATTCGGGTTGCCGTCGTTGCGCTTGGCAAAGTTGCGGTTGAACGAGGTGATGATGGAGTTGGGCCGCTTCATGTCGTCCATGTGGCGGGCCCACTGCCCGATGCACGGACCGCAGGCGTTGGCCAGCACTACACCGCCCATCTGAGCGAAGGTGTCCAGCAAACCGTCGCGCTCCACGGTGTAGCGCACCAGCTCCGAGCCGGGCGTTACAGTGTACTCCGCCTGCACGGTCAGGCCCTTGTCGGCAGCTTGCTTGGCAATGCTGGCGGCGCGGGTGATGTCTTCGTAGGAAGAGTTGGTGCAGGAGCCGATCAGGCCAACTTCCAGCTTAGCAGGCCAGTTGTGCTCTTTCACGGCAGCGGCAAACTCCGAAATCGGCCAGGCAGCATCCGGCGTGAACGGGCCGTTCACGTAAGGCTCCAGCTCGGACACGTTGATTTCGATGAGCTGGTCGTAGAAGTTGGCCGGGTTGGCGTACACTTCGTCGTCGGCGCGCAGGTTTTGGGCTACGGCAGCGGCGGCATCGGCAATTTCGGCGCGGCCGGTGCCACGCAGATAGTCGCCCATTTTCTCATCGTAGCTGAACACCGACGTGGTAGCTCCAATTTCAGCACCCATGTTGCAGATGGTGCCTTTGCCGGTAGCCGACAGGTTTTCAGCGCCTTCACCGAAGTATTCCACAATAGCACCGGTACCGCCTTTCACGGTCAGAATGCCCGCTACCTTCAGGATAACGTCTTTAGCTGAAGCCCAGCCCGACAGCTTGCCGGTCAGTTTCACGCCAATTACTTTCGGGAATTTCAACTCCCAGGCCATGCCCGACATTACGTCCACGGCATCGGCCCCGCCTACACCAATGGCAATCATGCCGAGGCCGCCGGCGTTGGGCGTGTGCGAGTCGGTACCGATCATCATACCGCCGGGGAAGGCGTAGTTCTCGAGTACCACCTGGTGAATGATACCAGCACCGGGCTTCCAGAAGCCGATGCCATATTTATTGGAAACCGAGGCCAGGAAGTCATACACCTCTTTGTTCTCGGAGTTAGCTACGGCCAAATCCTGGTCGGCACCCCGCTCAGCCTGAATCAGGTGGTCGCAGTGTACGGTGCTGGGAACGGCAACTTTGGCTTTGCCGGCCTGCATGAACTGCAACAGCGCCATCTGGGCCGTGGCATCCTGCATGGCTACGCGGTCCGGAGCGAAATCGACGTAGGAAACGCCCCGCTCATACGCCTGCGAAACAGAGCCGCCGTACAGGTGAGCGTACAGGATTTTTTCAGTCAGGGTAAGCGGGCGGCCAACGGCGGTACGGGCGGCTTCAATGCGGGAGCCCATGCCATCGTACACGGCCTTGATCATTTCTAAGTCAAACGCCATAATGCGAAATGGAAAAAGTGGAGAGAACGAACCTGCATAACACAGGTACGCAAATATAGGTACCGGCCGTTGCGCGACCCAACATTTAGGCCCTTTGCCCTGCCCTTACCACCTCATTTAGAATGATTCTAATAGATAATGGCGGAATTGTTGCAGCTTGGGCAAGCAGAACGTCATTCCGAGCACAGCGAGGAATCTCGCCAGAGGGCAATCAGATTACTGTTACACTGTCAGCACGCGAAATCTCTCGCTGTGCTCGGAATGACGTTCCATGTGCTATACTGCCGGCCGCAACGGCCCTGAGTTGTAAACAACCGGAGGCCGGTCGTAGTTTAGCCCCGAACTCACTTAACTTTTTCATCATGCCCGTAGCCATTGCATTTCGCAAGGCCGTAACCGGGGCCGGACTCGCGCTGGCCGCGGTGGCCTGTCAGTCCAATTCCACCACTTCCGAAAACTCGGCGGCCACTGAGGCAGCCGGTACCAACGCGGCCCCGGCCCTCTCAGCCGGCACCTGGCGGGGCGTCCTCTCGGCTCAGGGTCAGGAAATTCCGTTTCTGTTTGACGTAGCCCAGGACGGCGGCAAGCCCACCGTAACGCTGCGCAACGGCGAGGAGCGCCTGAAGCTCGACGAAATCAGCACCGCCGGCGACTCCACCACCATCCGCCTGGGTGTATTCGATGCCGCCTTGGTAGTGCGCCCCGACGGCACCGATAAACTGAAAGGCACCTGGGTGAAATACGACGGCAAGGAGCCCTACCGCGTACCGTTTGCGGCTACGAAAGCCACTTCTGAAACTGTTTTGTTTACGGGTACCAGCCAGAAAGCACCCGTTTTCGGCGACCTGAAAAAGGGCGCTACGTTTCGGACAGTATTCAAGGGCGCAGAGGGTGATACTACCCCTGCAGTGGGCATCATCACCCAGGATTCCGTGAATCCTTCTCGCCTTACGGGTACCTTTCTGACCACCACCGGCGACTACCGGTACCTAGCTGGTAACCTAGTAACCAAGGCCGATGGACAACACATCATGCTTTCGACCTTCGATGGCAGCCACGGCTTCTTATTTGATGGCAAGCTGGATAAGCCCGAAAACATCAACAACATCAGCGGCCACTTCTACAGCGGCAAAAAAGGCCACGAAACTTGGACCGCTGTGCTCGACCCCAACGCCAAACTGCCCGACGCCAACGCCCTCACCGGCATGAAACCCGGCCAGAAAAAGCTGGATTTCAAGTTCCCGAGCATCTACGAAGGTGGCAGCATTTCCCCTTCCGACCCCAAATACAAGGGCAAAGTGGTAGTGGTGCAGATTCTGGGCTCCTGGTGCCCCAACTGCATGGACGAAACCAATTTCCTGGCCCCCTGGTACGAGAAGAACAAGCAGCGCGGGGTAGAAATCATCGGGCTGGGCTATGAGCGCACCACCGACCAGAAGGTAGCCGCGCAGAAGCTGCTGAAGATGAAGCAGCGTATGAACGTGGGCTACGATATTGCCATTGCCGGCGAGGCTTCGTCGGAGGCTGCCAGCAAGTCGTTGCCGCAGGTGCAGAAAGTGCTGGCCTTCCCTACTACCATATTCCTGGACAAGAAAGGCGAGGTGCGCAAGATTCACACCGGCTACTCCGGCCCCGGTACCGGCAAATACTACGAGCAGGAAGTGGCCGAATTCAACAAGACCATCGACCAGCTGCTGGCCGAATAAAGACCACTGATTAGCACGGATTTCTCGCGGATTTCCCGGATTTTGTGGACGATTACCGTTTGTATAAACAGAAGAGACTTGCTTGGCAGCAAGTCTCTTCTGTTTTTCGGCGTATTGAGGCGACTTAGTATCGTCCACAAAATCCGTGAAATCCGCGAGAAATCCGTGCTAATCAGTGGTCCGCTCTAGCAGTACAATCGGCTCGTTGTGGTACGTTGTGCGGGCGAATTCGTGGAAACCGAACTTGCGGGCTACGTTCAGGGAAGCCACGTTGTCAGGGTCGATGATGCAGGTGAGGCGGGCCTGGGGGAAGCGGGGCTCTATCCAGGCCAAGGCCGCCTGGATGGCCTGGCTGGCGTAACCGCGGCCGTGCAGACGCGGGGCAATGGTCCAGCCGGCTTCCAGCGTGCCCTTGAGGGAGGGCGTCAGGTCGCGCTGGTTGTCGAAGAAACCTACGGAGCCACAGTACCGGCCGCTGGCTTTTTCCTCAATGGCCCAGGCCCCGTAGCCAAGCAAAGCCCAGTGCCCCAGCTGGCCCAGCATCCGCCGCCACACGTCCTCCTCGCTCTGGGGCTTGTTGCCCAGAAAGCGGTAGAACGCCGGGTCGTTGGCCAGGGCCGTAAACTCCGGCAGATCGGACACGCGGGGGCCGCGCAGTAGCAAATCGGGGGTTTCCAGTTCGGGCACCGTTACGGCCGGGGTGTTCAGTAGGGTCAGGGGAGGCATCATGCGGGCAAGTATAGCGAAATACGACAGGTGTCCTTCCAAGCCGAGTGAGGAATCCGGGTTAATCTTGCAGAAGATAAAGCCAAATCCCTCGCTCTGCTCAAAAGGCTAGCTGGGTGGGCAATTCGCAATCAAGCCGTGGTTATATCCAGCCACAGGGGGCCTTTGGGGCGCAGCGTGATAAGCGGGTCGGTACCCGGCAAGGCGGCAGATGCTGGCGCCAGATTGAACCGGCGCAAACCCTCCAGCAGTACCAGCTGAATTTCGGTGAGGGCAAAGTGACTCCCTACGCAGAGGCGAGGCCCGCCCCCAAACGGCAGGTAGGCATAGGCCGGAATGGGTGGCTGAGCATCGGGCGCAAACCGCTCGGGCCGAAACGCATCCGGCTCCGGCCACAGCCCCGGGTGGCGGTGCAGGCCATGCAGGTAGATGGAGAACAGTGTGCCTTTAGGAATGGGCAGGCCCTGAAACTCGTCGTCTTCCAGCGCTACGCGGTCCAGAATCCAGGCAGGCGGATACAGGCGCATGGTTTCCTGAATTACCTGCTGACTGTAGGGCAGTTGCGGCAGCTCGCTGAACTCTGGCGCCCGGCCGGTCAGGCCGGCAGTGGCCCGCTCCTGCCGCACCTTGGTGGCTACTTCAGGATGAGCAGCCAGCAGGTAGAACAACCAGCTCAGGGCGTTAGCGCTGGTTTCGTGCCCCGCCAGCAGCAGAATATTTACCTCATCGAGCAACTGGTTTTCACTCATGGGCTCCTGACTGTCCTCGTAACGGGCATCCAGCAGCATTTGCAGCAGGTCGTCGGGTGGGGCGGCAGTGGGCGAAACTGCTTGGCGCTGCCGGATATAGCCCCGAATCAGCTCCCGCAGCTCCCGGCTGAAGGCATCGTGCCGGCCGAAGGTACCAGTGGCCGTAAACCAGGGCCGTAGGTACGGCTGCCGCACCGTACGCACGTAAAAAGCCTGAATGCGCGTCAGAATATCCGACAGCCGGTTGCGCTCCGGCTCGGTCATACTCGTTCCGAAAGTGGCCCGGGCAATGATATTGAAAGCCACCTTGGTCATTTCTTCGTGGATATCTACCCGCAGGCGGCGGCCAGGTGCGGCCTGTACCCGGCTTAGCAACTCTGTGCTCCACTACCTCCTGCATCAGGCGGGTAAGGGCCGTGAGGCGCTGGCGGTGAAAGCCGGGCTGAATCAGGCGGCGCTGCCGAAGCCAGTCGGCCCCCTCGTTGGTGAGGAGGCCCCGTCCCAAGTACCGGATCAGGCCGTGCGTTAGGTCGGATTTGAGGTAACGGCGGTGGTTTTTCTGGAGGATGTGCTGGGCAAGAGCCGGGTTGCGGGTAATGACGGCGGGGCGCAGACCGCCCAGGTACAGCCGCACCGTGTCGCCGTGTTGGGCGAGTACCCGGTCGAGGTTTTGGATAGGTTGCCGGGCCATGGCCAAGGAGCCCAGCAAGGTGCGCCAGCGCGGCACCTGCGGCAGCGTGACCGGCTGCGCATCAACTACATCAGATACGGACATAGGTAAACTATTTCTGGAATAGGAAAAGACCCTGGAATGTACAACACCGGTTAATAGGCGAAGATGCGCTTCGTTGAAATAACCTAATGGCCGCCTTTCCGCGTACAGCCTTCCAGAGGCCCGCGTGGCCAGCCGTACTCTTCTCCTTCTACAACCAAACTTCCGCTTTCTTATGTGGATTCAACAGAAAAGCACCCCCGCCCCCGTTGATGAACTGCAAGGCCGCACTGTAGGCCTCAAATTCGAATGCAACCAGTGTAACACCGAGGTATTCACCGACTTGATTGGGGTACCCGCTGCCGACCACCTCGCCAACTCCACCGAAGACGACGGCCAATACGAAACCGAGGAAATAAAGTGTCCCGGCTGCGACATGACCCACGAAATAACCGTCAAGAGCAACTTCGACGGCGTACACTTTGAGGTATCCGAAGTGAAGCCGGAAAGTATTGCTTACCAGGTGAAGGCTTAACTGGCCTGCAAAATGCCGGTAGCTACCTGCCAGCAATACTGGCTTCATCTTACAAAACGCCCCTGCTGCACACGTGTGCAGCAGGGGCGTTTTGTTGCTGTTGAGTTTCTCCCACTGGGTTATTTCTCCCGCTCAATAGTGTAGTTGATGAGCTGCTCCAGCGAAGTGCGGGACGATGATGCGGGGAAGGTGTACAGGATTGCCAGGGCTTCGTCGCGGTACCGCTGCATCACCCGAATAGCGTATTCCAGCCCGCCCGACTGCTTTACAAAGTCAATAACGGCCTGCACCCGGTCTTTGCGGCCGTCGTTGTTTTTCACATTGAAGATGACGCGGCGCTTGGTCAGCCAATCGGCCTGGCTGAGCGCATGAATAAGAGGCAACGTCATTTTCTTTTCCTTGATATCAATGCCCACGGGCTTGCCAATTTCATCGGTGCCGAAGTCGAACAAGTCGTCCTTGATCTGGAAAGCCATACCCACTTTCTCCCCAAACAGGCGGGCCCGCTCAATGGTAGCGGCGTCGGCCCCGGTGGAGGCGGCCCCCACGGCGCAGCAGGACGCAATGAGGGAGGCCGTTTTCTGGCGAATAATATCGAAATACACGTCCTCGGTTATATCGAGGCGGCGGGCTTTCTCAATCTGCAGCAGTTCGCCCTCACTCAGTTCCTTCACGGCGTTGCTCACAATTTTGAGCAGCTCGTAATCGTTGTTTTCCAGGCTCAGGAGCAGGCCCTTGCTCAGCAGGTAGTCACCTACCAGCACGGCAATTTTGTTTTTCCAGAGGGCATTCACGCTGAAAAAGCCCCGCCGGTAGTTGCTCTCGTCCACCACATCATCGTGCACCAGGGTGGCCGTGTGCAGCAGCTCAATGAGGGCGGCACCACGGTAAGTGGCTTCCGGCAGCGGGTCGCCGCCGCTAATTTTAGCCGTGAAGAACACAAACATGGGCCGGATCTGCTTGCCCTTGCGCTTCACAATGTAGCCCATGATTTTATCCAGCAGCAGCTGACGGGTTTGCATGGACTGGCGGAATTTCTGTTCGAATTCCTCCATTTCGGCGGCAATGGGAGCCTGTATCTGGTCCAGCGTAACGGTCATGCGGGTAATTTGGGGCGTGCAATGATACGGGTAAACGTTGAAATAGTGCGGAGCTGAAAGTGGGGATGGAGAGGTTGTTTTCTGCTTAACAAGGAAAATACCGCTGTTGCTACACGCTATTAACTGTTTCACCGGCTTAATTTGCCCAGGACCTACCTTCGCTCCCATGCCTACCCAGCCTACTTCCGTCGACTTCGTACTCTCCAGCACCCGACACAGCCGCCCATTTGCGGCCGATGCCCGATTTGTGGCCGATGGCCGCCCGAAGCCGGTGGTAGTATTTGTGCACGGCTTCAAGGGTTTTAAAGACTGGGGCCACTTCAACGTGCTGGCCGATTGGTTTGCCTACCAAGGATTTGTGTTTGTGAAGCTGAACCTCTCGCACAACGGCCTAGTGGTAGGCGGCACCGGCGACCTGGAAGACCTGGAGGCTTTCGGCCAGAACAACTTCAGCCTGGAGCTGGACGATATCGGCGCTTTGCTGGATTACCTGCCCACCGCCGAATCTATTCCGGCCGCGGAAGTTGATTTCTCGCGGCTGGCCCTCATTGGGCACAGCCGCGGCGGCGGGCTGGTCCTGCTGAAAACGGCCGAAGACCCGCGCGTGCAGGCCGTAGTAACCTGGGCAGCCATCAGTGACGTGAACCCCGGCTGGTCGGAGCCCCTGATGCAGCAGTGGCAGCAACAGGGTGTATTTCACGTAGAAAACAGCCGTACCCACCAGCAGCTGCCGCTGTACTTTCAGATTGTGGAAGACTACCACCAGAACCGTCTGCGCCTCGATATCCGCCACAACCTGCGACGCAAGCTGCGCGGCCGCCCCTTGCTCATCATCCACGGCGACCAGGACGAAACTGTACCCATGCAGCGGGCCCAGCAGCTGAAGCAGTGGCAGCCCACCGCCGAGTTACTCGTTCTGCCCAGCGTAACGCACAATTTTGGCGGGGCGCATCCGTGGTCGAGCACCAAGCTACCCGCGGAGGCCCTACAAGCCGCTGAGGCAACGGCAGAGTTCCTGCGGCGCGTGTTGTAACTGCTATGCCTACTGCTTATCTTCTACTCGGTTCCAACCTTGGCAACCGGACCGCCATTCTTCAATCGGCCATCCAGCATCTTGCGGCTACGGCGGGTGTCGTGGCAGCTACATCAAGCTTGTATGAAACCGCCGCTTGGGGCCTAGAGGATCAGCCCGCCTTCCTGAACCAGGCAGTGCGGCTGGAAACTTCTCTTTCGCCGGAACAACTATTAGCTGCCTGTCAGGCCACCGAGCAGCAGGCCGGGCGGCAGCGGCTCGTACACTGGGGAGCCCGCACCCTGGACGTGGATATTCTGCTGTACGACAACCTGATTGTAGACGCGCCCCACCTCCAGATACCGCACCCCCGCCTACCAGAGCGCCGGTTTGCACTAGTACCGCTAGCCGAAATTGCGGCGGCAGCAGTACACCCAGTTTTCCATCAAAGGGTAATAGAACTCTTGGAAAATTGCCCTGATAAATTACCCGTCGCCTCCTACAACCAGACAATGCACTAGCGGAGCGGTTTGGAAAGCCGAAAACGCTGTCATCCTGAGCAGAGCGAAGAATAACAGTCATGGAGAAAGATAGACTTTGCCCGTAGCTCTCAAACAAGAAAGGCCCGCCAAATAGTTAGCGGGCCTTTCTTGTTTATATACTGGCGGCCTACACTGCCGCCGAGCTGACGGCTACTTCCGGGGCAATTTTCTTCACCAAGCCTTGCAGTACTTTGCCGGGGCCGCACTCAACAAACTCGGTTGCGCCATCCTGCACCATGCGCTGCACGCTCTGCGTCCAACGAACCGGGGCCGTGAGTTGGCGCACCAGGTTTTCCCGGATTTCGTCGGGGTTGGTGTGCGGGGCCGCATCCACGTTCTGGTACACGGGGCAGATACCGGCCGAGAAAGTAGTTTTGGCAATGGCCTCGGCCAGTGCTGTTTCTGCCGACTTCATCAGGGGCGAGTGGAAAGCACCGCCCACCGGCAGCGGCAGGGCACGCTTGGCGCCGGCGGCCTTTAGCTGCTCGCAGGCCAGTTCAATGCCGCGCTGGGAGCCAGACACTACTAGTTGGCCAGGACAGTTGTAATTGGCGGCTACTACCACATGGCCGCCATCCGTAATTTCTTGACAGATGCGGGCCGTGGTATCGTCATCCAGGGCCAGAATGGCGGCCATGGTGCCGGGCTGCTCCAGGCAAGCGGCCTGCATAGCCTGTGCCCGCTGGGCTACCAGCCGCAGAGCGTCTTCGAAGCGCAGCACTTTAGCTGCTACCAACGCCGAAAACTCGCCCAGGGAGTGGCCCGCCACCATATCGGGACGAAAATCGGGGAGCACGGCGGCCAGGGCTACGGAATGCAGGAAGATGGCCGGCTGGGTTACATCGGTACGGCGCAGGTCTTCCTCCGAGCCCGAAAACATGATATCGGTCAGGGAAAAGCCCAGAATATCGTCGGCCTGATCCATTAGCCGCTTGGCCTCTGGGTGCTGCTCGTACAAGTCGCGGCCCATGCCGCTGAACTGGCTGCCTTGGCCGGGGAAAATAATTGCTTTCATCATGGGGGAATTACGCAGCTGAAGGCCCGAAATTGGGCTGATTCATCAGCTGCCAGGGTGGTGCAAGTAAGGGTGCAAGCTGCACAAAACTGCACAAATGCACAACGCAACCGGCTACTTCACCGCCACTGTGCTGATGACGCCGGTCTGCTTATCAATTTCAATGGCGCTACCATCGGGCTTGATATTTACCCGATCGGAACGCTTCACCAGCACCTGCCAGCGCGGGCCGGCATCCATCACCCGCAGGGTGGGCACCAAGTACACCGCCGAGTCGGGCAAGGAGCGAAAATAGCGCGTAGCCACCGCCGCAGCCTGTTGCTCAGTTCTAACTTCAGTGCCCGAAATAGCAGCAGCGGGTGTTTGCCCGGTTGGGGCTTGCTCCGTGGTACTTACCGACTGGGCGGAGTTACAAGCGGCTAACACCAGCATGCTGGCAAAGAAAGGAAGCTGTTTCATAGAAAGGATTGAAAAAACAAAGGGCCCGTTCAGCAGTGAACGGGCCCTAGCTATACGCATAAGATTCGGCGGCTGTTAGCGGTTAATCTGCACCCAGCCCTTGAATGTGCGCTTGGTACGGTTGGCATCTTTGAACTCCACCTCAGCCTGGTAGAAGTACATGCCATCCGACACCCGGCCGGCGGAGTTGCCCTCGGAGCCACTGCCGCCGCCAGTCCAGTTAATCAGCGGGTCTTTGTCACTTTCGTAAACTTTCACGCCCCAGCGGTTGAATATTTTCACTGCCGTGCGCTCAATCGGGCTGAACACCTTGGGCCGGAACGTGTCGTTTTTGCCGTCACCGTTCGGTGTAAAGATGTTGGGTAGCAGGAATAGCAGGCAATTATCCTTACACTCCTTGTTGCTAAGGGCACTCACGGCTCCATTTGCATCCACGGCCTGCACGGCGTAGCAGCCCTGCGCCGAGGTGAGGCCCTGGTGCAGATAGGTAGTTTGCGTACCCGGCACCCGAGTAAGCTCCTGCAGCGGGTCGGCATCAGTGGCAGCGTAGAAAATAATGTACGAGACAATATCCCGGCTACAGTCAGCTGTTGGCAGGCTGCTGAGCGTCCAGCTCAGGCTGTTGCTGTACACCTGCCCACCCAAGGGCGTTACCGGCAAATCGAAGAGGCGGCTGGCCAGACTGTCGCAGTTAGTGGGTTTCAGGGTGAGTACCGGCGTGCACGGAATGGTAAGCAGACTCACGCACTGCTCCTGGCTGAGGTTAATCAGGGAATCTGGGCGCGTGGCGTCGTACGTACCGTTGGTTTTTACATAGTAGCAGTAGGTGCGGCCTTTCACAAGCGGGCCGCCCACCGTGCCCTGGTCTACATAGGTACCGCCCGTGGCCGTTCCGGTCACTTTGGCAATGGGCCGGAACGCTCCGGCAGTATTTTCCCGGCGGTAAATGGTGGTTGGCCGCTTCGTATTGTCCCAGGGCACCTGGTACGTCCAGGCCAGCGCAATGCTGTTGGCTGTGGGGTTCGGGGTACCGGTAACCCGCACGCTGGAGGCCGGGCCGGCCACTTCAACTGCTTCGGCTGCACCAGCTACCGCTACATTGTAGAAATCGAGGCGGTACGTGTACGTGTTGGCAGTGGTATTCAAGCCAGCGTTTACGAAGGTGGTGTCCTCCAGATTGGTAGAGGTGTACACTTGGGTGAAGGCTGCCGCCGCCGGGTTCAGGCCCGTAGCCCGGAACAACCGGTACCCCCGCGAAGGGCCAAAGCCAGCCGTAGAGGTCGGCTTCGTCCACCGCACCGTAATTTGTCCGTTGGCGGCGTCGGTACGGTCAACGGTCACGTTGGTAAGGCGGGCGGAGCGGCCGCTCAGCGTTACGCAGGCCTCGTTGGAAGCAATGCTGGCCCCCAGGCCCGGTGAGGCGAATTGCACATAAATCCGGTAGCAATAGGTTTTACCCCGGTCAAGACCTTTCCCGTTGTTATCATCTAGGAACGTGCGGGACCCTACCCCTACTGAGCCCACCTGCACGTAGCCGGCAGCAGCGGGCAAACCCGTTTCACAGGGCCCCGGCGTAAAAGGATAAGAATTCTCGCGGCGGAAAATCAGCATCTGCGCTCCAGGGTTTGGGCAGCTGTAACTGTCCCAATCAAGCCGGGCAGTACTGCCCTGCAACGCCGCCCGCAGGTTCTGCGGAGCCGGCCCTACCACAGTAATGTTCCACACGCGCTGGTCGATGAGGGGCACCTGTCCGGCCACGGGCACGTCGGTAGCCTTGAATAACACTTGGTGAGGTTCCTGGCGAATATCGGCGCAGGTGGGCGTCCACTGGAATACACCCCGGGCAGTAGGCGGCCCCTGGCTAGTTTGGGTGAACGAGGCGGGCCGGGGCAGCATACCACCAAATGCCTCGAGTAAGATGGGATTGTTGTCGGGGTCGGTGGCGGTAACTACTCCATTCGGGACGGGTGTATTGGCCACCACGCAGATATCCGCCGGTACCACAATCGTAGGTCGTTGATTGGTAGTAGCCTGCACAAAAATCTGCATATCACGCACCACCTCCCCTATCAGGCGCGCTTTGGCACCCGGAATGCGGCGGTACTCCTTCACTACAAAGGCAATATTGTACACGCCCTGCAAAGCAGGAGAATTCCAGGTAATCTGCCCCGTACGAGGATTTTGCACGAAAATAGCCGGATCATCTGGTACGCCTACGGGTGGGCCCACGTACGCCACCTGCCGCGGGTTTCCGCCCAAGGCTGGGTCATTGGGGTAGCGGAAACCGGCTACATCGGTTGCTACCACCGTGCAGGCCGGGGGCGTGGGAGCCTGTTGGCTAGGCCGTAACTCATAGGCCAAAGAGTCGCCGTCGGCATCAAAAGCTGCTGGATTATGCAGAAACACCTGCCGCACTGCTGCTCTGTCAATAGGAGCCGCCTGCAGCACCGGGGAGGTATTCTGCAGAAACGGATCAATGGTAACTCGGGTTGATATTTTAAAAGGCGTACCAATAGAGTTAAACATATTAATCACGCCACTTACCCGGAAGTTGTTCAGGTATATCACCTCATAAGTACCGGGAGAATTATAGGTATGCTCAAAATAATACACGTTCCGGTAAGTATCCGGCGAAATGCGCTGTCGGTTCCCAAAGCGCGGAATGGCGTTGCTGCCCGTAGCGCAGGTATTATCCCCGAAGTAGATGTTGACGTTCGGCTCGTCGGCCGAGCTGGGCTCCGCTGAGGTGTAGAGCACCATCTTGAAAAAGATGCGGCGGGGATTGCGGGCGGCCGTGGTATCGGTTTTGGCCTGGATATCACCAGCCCGCAAGTGAGTGGCATATGCGGCCGGGCCTGTAACCAGCCAAGTCACCAGCATAAATAACCCAGCCAGCCATAGCCGCCAAGAACGATTACGTAACAGAATACTCATACACTCAGCGGCTTGACAGGCGGGAGAACAGAAGAAAAGGAAGGTCAGCAAAAAGCCGGCAGGAACCTAACAAAAAAAAGGAGCCCCGGTTATACTCTGGCGCAAAGTACTAACGGAGTTGGTGCCGGATAGATTCACCTAACGCGCAGCCCTTATCTAGATTGTTTCCTACTGGGTTCGGGGCTACCTTTGACCGTCATACCGACCTACCCAAAAACCCCTTTAGTAGCTCTCTATGAGTTGGATTTCAAAAACCCTTTCCAGCAGCATCGGCCGCAAAATCATCATGGCCGTTACCGGCTTGTTTCTCTGCTCCTTCCTGGTAGTGCACCTGGTAGGTAATCTGCAGCTGTTCAAGGATGATAATGGTGTTGCCTTCAATGCCTATTCCGAGTTTATGGGCCACAACCCAATCATCCGCACGTTGGAGATTGGGCTGGTGTTAGGCTTCGGCTTTCACATTTACGAGGGCCTGAGCCTGGCTATCAAAAACCGTGCTGCCCGCGGCGGTCAGGGCTACGTGTCCGACCACATTGAGCAGAACAGCTCCTGGCACTCCCGCAGCATGGCCATGCTGGGTTCCATCGTGCTGTTTTTCCTGATTGTGCACCTGTACAATTTCTTTGGTTCTCTGCGCTTCACCGATGTACCACGCGACGCCAACGGCAACGAAGATGCCTACGCCCTGGTGCTGGCCGCTTTCAAAAACCCATTCTACGTGGCCTTGTACGTGGTAGCGCAGATTGCTTTGCTGTACCACCTGCTCCACGGTTTCGGCAGCGCTTTCCAGACGCTGGGCCTCACGCACCGGAAATACACGCCCGCCATCAAGTTTGTGGGCTATGCTTTCTCCATTATTGTGTGCGCTGCCTTTGCTGCCATGCCGCTCTACTTCTTCTTCGCGAAATAAATTCTCACCTCGACAGCCTATGTTTCCGGATTCCAAAATTCCCGAAGGCCCGCTGGCCGAAAAATGGGACACGCATAAATTCAACGTTAAGCTCGTAAACCCCGCCAACAAGCGGAAATACGACATTATTGTAGTAGGCACCGGCCTGGCCGGCGCTTCGGCAGCGGCTTCCCTGGCCGAGCTGGGCTACAACGTGAAGGCCTTCACCTACCACGACTCTCCCCGCCGGGCGCACTCCATTGCGGCTCAGGGTGGTATTAATGCCGCCAAAAACTACCAGAACGACGGTGACTCGGTGCACCGCTTGTTCTATGATACCATCAAGGGTGGTGACTACCGGGCCCGTGAAGCCAACGTGTACCGTCTGGCGCAGGTATCCGTAAGCATCATCGACCAGTGCGTGGCCCAGGGTGTACCCTTCGCCCGCGAGTATGGTGGGCTGCTGGCCAACCGCTCTTTCGGGGGTGCGCAGGTTAGCCGCACGTTCTACGCCCGGGGCCAGACCGGCCAGCAGCTGTTGTTGGGTGCTTACTCAGCCCTGTCGCGCCAGGTGGCCTACGGCAAAGTGAAGCTCTACACCCGCTCCGAAATGCTGGATGTGGTAGTAGTGGATGGTCAGGCCCGCGGTATTATCACCCGTAACCTAATTAACGGTGAGATAGAGCAGCACTCGGCCCATGCAGTAGTGCTGGCTACCGGCGGCTATGGCAACGTGTTCTACCTGAGCACCAACGCCAAGTACTGCAACGTAACCGCACCCTGGCGGGCCCACAAAAAGGGCGCGTACTTCGCCAACCCTTGCTTCACCCAGATTCACCCCACCTGTATTCCGGTTTCCGGTGATTACCAGTCGAAGCTGACACTGATGTCGGAGTCGCTGCGGAACGACGGCCGCGTATGGGTACCAGCTTCCAAAGAAATGGCTGAGCGCCTGCGCGCCGGTCAGATCCGGGTGCAGGACATTCCTGAAGAGGAGCGTGACTACTTCCTGGAGCGCAAATACCCCGCTTTCGGTAACCTGGTGCCCCGCGACGTAGCCTCGCGTAACGCCAAGCAGATGTGCGACGAAGGTCGCGGCGTAGGCTCCTCAGGCCTGGCCGTATACCTCGACTTCGCGGAAATCATTAAGCGCACTGGCGCCGAAGCCGTAGCCCAGAAGTACGGCAACCTGTTCGATATGTACGCCAAAATCACCGGCGAAAACCCCTACGAGCAGCCCATGCGCATTTACCCGGCCGTGCACTATACCATGGGCGGCCTGTGGGTAGACTACAACCTGCAAACCACCATCCCTGGCTTGTACGCTACCGGTGAGTGTAACTTCTCCGACCACGGCGCTAACCGCCTCGGTGCTTCGGCCCTGATGCAGGGCCTGGCCGACGGCTACTTCGTGATTCCCTACACCATTGGGGATTACCTGGCCCAGACGCCGCCCAAGCCCGTTACCACTGAGCACCCGGCTTTCAAAGAAGCTGAAGCCGAGGTGCGGGCTCGTATCCAGAAGCTGATGAGCATCAACGGTACGCGCACCCCCGATGATTTCCACAAGGCTCTGGGCCACATCATGTGGGAATACTGCGGTATGGCGCGCACGGCCAAAGGCCTGGAGTTTGCCAAGGCCGAGATTCAGAAGCTGCGTAAGGAGTTCTGGAGCGACCTGAAGCTGGTAGGCACGGAAGCCGAAATGAACCAGGCTCTGGAGAAAGCCGGCCGCGTAGCCGACTTCCTGGAGCTGGGTGAACTGATGGTGGACGACGCCTACAACCGCAACGAAAGCTGCGGTGGTCACTTCCGCGAGGAATACGCCACCGAAGAGGGCGAAGCCAAGCGCGACGACGACAACTACGCGTACGTGGCTGCCTGGCAGTACGTGGGCGAAAACCAGCCGGAAATCCTGAACAAGGAAGAGCTGAAGTTCGAAAACGTGAAGCTCACGCAGCGCAGCTATAAGTAGTAGTGAGTAATAGGTAGTGAGTAGCGAGACACCTCCTACTCACTACCTCACCCCTCTCGCTACCCAACACTCACTACTCAATACTCTTGAAATACAATGGCTGGAAGTAACCCCAATGCCAAACCGATGAACCTGACGCTGAAAGTATGGCGGCAGAAAAATCGTAATACTCAAGGCGGCATCGTTGATTACCAGGTGCGCGACATTTCCCCGGATATGTCGTTTCTGGAAATGCTGGATGTACTTAACGAAGACCTGCTGCGCAAAGGTGATGAGCCGGTTGCCTTCGACCACGACTGCCGCGAAGGCATTTGTGGTTCCTGCAACCTGTTTATCAATGGCCGCGCCCACGGCCCCGAGGCCGGCACCACTACCTGCCAGTTGCACATGCGCAAGTTCTCCGATGGTGACACCATCACCATTGAACCTTGGCGCGCGGCAGCTTTCCCGGTAAATAAGGATTTGAGCGTGGACCGCTCGGCCTTTGACCGTATTATTCAGGCGGGGGGCTACATTTCGGTGAACACCGGCGGTACGCCCGATGCCAACGAAATTCCGGTGCCGAAGGAAATTGCAGACCGAGCGTTTGAAGCGGCGACCTGCATTGGCTGCGGAGCCTGCGTGGCCTCCTGCAAAAACGCCTCGGCCATGCTGTTCGTGTCGGCCAAGGTTAGCCAGTTGGCTCTGCTACCCCAAGGCCACGTGGAGCGCAAAACCCGCGTAGAAAACATGGTAGCTCAAATGGATAAGGAAGGTTTTGGCGCTTGCACCAACATTGGCAGCTGCGCGGCCGAGTGCCCGGTAGGTATTTCCCTGGAAAACATTGCCATCCTGAACCACGAATTTTTGGCGGCTAAAGCCACTTCTAATAACCTGGCGTAGGTTTCTGGGTTATAGCTGTAGAATTCCTAAGAAGGCGAAACGGAAATCCGTTTCGCCTTCTTGCTTTTCGGTAATCTTGCTTCCGGTTTAGCTCTCGTATTAGTAAATACAGAGAACTGCCGGCCACCTTTACGCTTCATTGAATGATAACCATCATTGCGGGTACCAACCGGCCCAACTCCCGGGCCCGGCGCCTATCTGATTACTACCTGAACTTGCTGGCAGAACGCGGCGTGGAAGCTCAAATCCTGGATTTACGGGTCTTACCAGCAGATTTCACCTCAACGGCTCTTTATCACAACACGGGCCAGAATGAAGAATTCAACCAGCTCGTACAGATGGCGGCCCAAGCTGACAAGCTAGTATTTGTGGTGCCAGAATATAACTGTTCGTTTCCGGGGGTACTCAAATCCTTCATTGATGGCCTGCCCTATCCGGGCGGTATTCGGGGCAAGAAGGCTGCTTTGGTGGGGCTGAGCACGGGTACGCAAGGCGGAGTATTAGCCCTCAACCACCTCACCGACGTGCTGATGTACCTGGGTACGGCCGTGCTGCCCCAACGCGTGCGTTTGCCCCTCATTGATAAATACCTGGCCGAGGATGGCACCCTAATGGAACCCTTGTATCAGCAGCTGCTACAAGAGCAGGCCGACCAGCTTCTCCACTTCTGATGGCCGTATTTCTGCGGTAAAAGGGCTCCGTTTGGCCTGTGGTGCCTATCTTGCGGGCTCCTGTTGGTTTTGGTGGCATGACGCGCTTTTTCGCCCTCTTCCTGTGTATCCTGCTCTTGTTCCAGACGTTTAGTCGGGAGCTGCTGGTACTGGATTACCAGGCCCGTAAGGCGGAAATCACGCAGCTTTTTTGCGTGAATAAGGACAAGCCCCGCCTGCAGTGCAACGGCAAGTGCCACCTGCGCAAACAGCTCCGCAAAGCCTCGGATGCCGAGAGCAAAGCGCCTGGGGGCCTGGCCAAGGTGAAATACGAGGTGCTGCCACCTGCTGCGCAGTTTGCCCTCCAACCGCAGGCTATGGGCTTTGCGGCTCCCGGGCGGTTTGCCCCAGCCGTGGCCGTGCGCTACGCATTTTCGCCGGAGCACAGCATTTTTCATCCTCCCGCAGCTTAACGAACATCTGGGTTACCCGGCCGCTTGCGCTGGGCTGCTACCACTAGCCTCATTGGGGCTTGGTTGGCAGCTGTTTCCATTTTTTCGTTTTGCTGACTTTCCTGATGACATTTCGCTCATTTATTTTTCTGCTTGTTGCTTCACTGGCCACTACTCTTTCTGCCTGTAAGGATGATGCCGACCTAACGGTGCCGGCCGCTGGCACTCTGGATATTGAAGTAGACAATGTGGTGGGCACGGCTCCCTTAGCCCTGAATACCGGCACATATTTCACACCTCTGGGCCAGCAGTTCACAGTTTCCACGTTCAACTATTATATCTCCAATGTTAAGCTGAAGAAGGCCGATGGCACTGAGTATGCTGAGCCGGAGAGCTACCATTTGGTAAAGGAAACGGACGCCGCCAGCAAAGCCTTTACCCTGAACAACGTGCCCGCCGGCGACTACACTGCCCTCAGTTTTGTGCTGGGCGTAGATAGTGTCCGCAACGTTTCGGGTGCGCAGATGGGGGCTCTGGACCCGGCCAATGGCATGTTCTGGACCTGGAACTCGGGTTACATCTATACCAAGATGGAAGGCAGCTCGCCCCAGGCCGGCGGCAACCGCCAGCTTATCTTCCACATTGGCGGCTTTAAGAAGCCGAACAACACTATCCGCACGGTATCACCTTCCCTTAACGGCGCTGTTATTCAGGTGCGCAAAGACCGGAACCCGACCGTGCACCTGGCGGCCGATGTGCTGAGGATGTTTACGGGCCCCAACACCATCAACTTCACCACCCTCTCCAACACCATGGGCGGCAGCAGCTCCGTGCTGGTGGCCGACAACCAGGCGGTGGGCATGTTCCGCGTGGAGCATATTCACGCCAACTAGCTGGCATGCTGCGCTCTAAGCTTGCCTGGCTGGCCCTGTGGGGGTTGGCCGGGCTTGGGGCTTGTACTACCAATACCGATGTGGCCCCCGCCTGGGAGGTACCTGGTACTGAAGTGCCCACCAATTTCCCGGCCCCAGCATATCCGGCTAGCCTGAACCCGCCCACCCGCGAAGCCTTTACGCTGGGCCGCACCCTGTTCTATGACCCGCTGTTGTCACGCACCGGCGACGTTTCCTGCGGCAGTTGCCACCAGCAGCAGGTAGCCTTTGCTCACCAAGAGCACCGCCTCAGCCACGGAGTGGATAACCTGCTGGGTACCCGCAATGCTCCGGCCTTGCAAAACCTGCGGTGGCGAGCAGAATTTATGTGGGATGGTGGGGCCAGGCACATAGAAACTATGCCTTTAGCTCCTATTACTAACCCCGTGGAGATGGACGAGACGCTGGAAAACGTGCTGCGCAAGCTCAATGCTGATGCTAGCTATCAGCAGCGCTTCGAGCAAGTGTACGGCAGCCGCCCCATCACCTCCCAGCAACTACTAAAGGCGCTGGCGCAGTTTACCGCCTCCCTCACCAGCAGCAAC
This sequence comes from Hymenobacter sp. UYP22, assembly GCF_040547285.1. Taxonomy (NCBI): domain Bacteria; kingdom Pseudomonadati; phylum Bacteroidota; class Cytophagia; order Cytophagales; family Hymenobacteraceae; genus Hymenobacter; species Hymenobacter sp. UYP22. Next base: position 96,151 of record NZ_JBEPPK010000006.1, read on the forward strand.
TCCCGCTACGACCACTACGCACGCCAGGAAAAAGGTGGGGAGCTGACCGGGGCCGAAGTACGAGGGCTAGCCATTATGCGCCAGAAGTGCGGCTCCTGCCACGCTGGGGAGCTATTTACGGATGAAACCTACCGCAACAACGGACTCGACCGGAGCTTCTGGGCCGACTCGGGGCGGGCGCACATCACCGGCCGCCCCCAGGATGTGGGCCGTTTTAAGGTGCCCAGCCTGCGCAACGTGGCCCTCACCCCACCCTACATGCACGATGGCCGGTTCAGGACCCTGCGGGAGGTGCTGGACCACTATGCCTCGGGAATGGTAGAATCGGGGACGCTGGACGTGCAGCTGCGCCGCAGTGGCAGTGGGCCGGGCATTTCGCTTACTGAGGATGAAAAAACGGATTTGCTGGCCTTCCTGCAAACCCTCACCGACACCGAATTTCTGCACGACAAGCGCCTGGCCGAAAGCCGCTGACTTGCCGGCATTTCCTTTTTCCTGTATGAGAAAGAAAGTACTACTTCTGGTGCTGCCCCTCCTGTTGGGGGCAGCACTGGGCCACGCCTGCGACATTTGCGGGTGCTTCATGGGAATTACGCCCTACGACAACCAAAGCGGATTTGCCCTGATGCACCGCTACCGGGTATTTAACGGGTACCAGAGCTACGGGCAGAAGCCGCAGTTTTTCCCGGCCGCCGCCCGTCCCTTCGTGCCTCGTCACCTCAACCACACTACGGCTGACTTTCGGCACGCCCACAACGGTGACCCAAACGACTACGAAATCTACCGGGTAGTGGAGTTGCGCGGGAAGTACTTCCTTAGCAAGCGCCTGGAGTTGAATGCGTTTCTGCCCTATGTCATGAACTCGGCTCGCGCCAATGGTGCAACGCTCAACCTGGCAGGCATTGGGGATGCCACGATATTTGCGGGCTACCACCTCATCCGCAACATTGAAACTGCCGGGGTGCAGAGTCGCCTGATAGTAGGCGGCGGGGCCAAGCTACCCACCGGTGAGTACCGGCGGCGTACTGCCCTGGGCCGCCGCTACCCCACTCTTAACCAGCCCGGCACAGGCACTACCGATGGGTTCGTGTACGCCAACTATATCGGCAGCTTCCGGAACGTGGGCCTGAGTGTAAACAGCAGTTACCGCCGTGCCACCCGCAATGCCCTCGATGAAGGACTGGCTCCTAGCACTACCACTTTTGCCAATCTGTTCTACCGGGTAGCATTGGGCGAGGGCAACAAGTGGCAATTCTATCCCTCAGCGCAATTTTTCTACGAGAAAACAGCGGGCGAAACGTTTGAGGGCCGCCTCACTGGGGAGCACGCCATGAACAATGCCATGCTGGGCCCAGGCTTAGACATATACTACCGAAATTTCTCCCTGAATACCAGCTTCCAACTGCCCGTGTACACGGCCACCACCGACCACCCCGCCAGCGCGGGCCGCATGGTGGTGTCAGTGGGCTACAGTTTCAAGCAGAGCAAGTATCTGATTCGGTGATAAAACCAGTGAGCGGAAACACGTTATCCTAAGCTTATTGAAGCATGATGTGTTTCCGCTTACTTATATATCCCGGAGGCGTTTACCCTGCTGCCTTAGCCAGCGGCGGTGCTTGGGCTCCCCTATCACTTGAGCCCCATAAATGCCCCGGTGCCCTGAGAATAAGTAGCTGCTCACGCAGGCCAAGCCAGCGTACAGCCCGCATGAACTCCCAAACAGCTCCATAGCCATGAGGGTGCAGGCCAAAGGCGTATTGGCAGCCCCGGCAAATACCGCCACAAACCCCATACCGGTCAGCAAAGGGAGCGGAAGCGGCAGCACCAGGCCAAGGGCGTTACCTAACGTGGCCCCAATAAAAAACAGAGGTGTTACCTCGCCTCCTTTAAAGCCCGCGCCCAAGGTGAGGGCCGTCAGGAGTAGTTTGAGGACAAAGGCGTAAGGCGGTACGGGCTCTTGAAAAGCCGCCACGATAGTAGGCAGCCCCAGCCCAATGTACGCAGTAGTGCCCAGCGCCCATACCAGCAACGCTACCACCGCGCCACCCAGCACCGGGCGCAGAGGTGGCCACGAAACGCGGGTTTTAAAGGCGTCCCCAATACCATGCGTAACGCTGCCAAATAGCCTGCTCACCAGCCCAAACGCCACGCCGGCCCCTACAGCCAGCAGCAAATTCAGCCCGGATAACTCCGGCACAGCCACTACGGGGTAAGCCGTATGGCCAACTCCCCAGGCCCGGGTCACCCAGTCGGCCCCGGCGGCAGCCAGCAACGCGGGTACCAGAGCAGTGTAGCGCAGGCGGCCAAGCAGCAGCACTTCCAGCCCAAAAACGGCCCCAGCCAGCGGGGTTCCGAACACCGAAGCAAAACCGGCACTGATACCGGCAACCAGCAGTATAGGCCGCTCCTGGGGCCTAACGCGCAGCCAACGGGTTAGCTGGTCGGCCAGGGAGCCGCCCATTTGCACGGCTGTACCTTCCCGGCCCGCTGAGCCCCCAAACAAATGCGTAAGCAGCGTACCAAGCAACACCAACGGCACCATCCGGAGCGGCAGAGGGGTCCGGGGCTGGTGTATCTCATCAAGAATCAGGTTGTTGCCCGCCTCTACGCTTTGCCCCAGGTAGTAGTACAAGCTTCCTACCAAGAGCCCGCCCAGCGGCAGCAGAGCCACCATCCAGTCGTGCGCTTCTCGCCAGTCCGTTACCCACTCCAACGCCACCAAAAAGGCTGCCGAGGCCGTGCCAGCCAATAACGCTACCAGGGCCGATAAACCCAGCCAGCGACCCACGTAGAGCAGTAACAACCGGTATTCCGCCAGCAGCAGGCGCACTCGAAGGTTCATAGGCGGAATAACTAAGTCGGACTGGGCAAAAGTACGGGCTGCAGTCCGGCTAAACTACCCCAGCCGGAACCCGCAACCAGCTGGGGGGCGTTCAGCTGAAATACCTATCTTCAGGCAGCCCCCTTTTACCACGCACTATGCCGCTTCCCTTACTTCGGTTCCGTACGGTTGTCATTTTGCCCGTTCTCCTGGCGGGTTTGCTGGGCAGCTGTGAAAAAAAGGGCATAGTAGATGAAACCCCGTACGCCGCCACCCCTTACCCCCTGGTGCTACCAGCTGGCCTGCCCCAGAACGTATCCTTACCCACTGATAATCCGCTGACGGTGGAAGGAGTGGAACTGGGGCGCAAGCTCTTCTACGAAGTCCGATTATCTGGCAACGGCACCCAGTCGTGCGCCAGCTGCCACCAGCAAAGCAAGGCGTTTACTGATGCGCAGGTACGGGCCATTGGAGCGCAGGGGCAGGCTCACCAGCGTAATACCATGTCGTTGGTGAATTTGCTTTGGGAGAAGAGCCTGAACTGGGATGGGGCCGCAACTAGCCTGGAAACCCAGGCCCGGCTGCCAATCGAAAACCCACTGGAAATGCACCAGCCCCTCGCGGCGGGGGTACGCAAGCTGCAACAAACTGATCTGTATCCTCCTCTGTTTCAGCAGGCTTTTGGCAGCAGTACCATTACGGAGGCCAGCGTACTGAAAGCACTGGCTCAGTTTGAGCGCACCCTAATTTCAGCCAACTCCCGCTATGATAAGTACTTACGTCGCGAAGGCACCTTAACGGCTACCGAACGGGCGGGGGCAGCGTTGTTCAATAACCACCCCGGAGAGGTAAGCGGTTTGTTCATTCGGGGCGGCACCTGTCACCATTGCCACATCAGTGAAAATGGCCTGTTTACCTCCCCCGATTTTTTTAATAATGGCCTAGATGTCAGCTTCTCTGACCCCGGCCGGAGTGGTGTAACCAATGCCCCCGCCGACCGGGGCCGTTTCAAAGCGCCCAGTTTGCGTAATATTGCCCAAACAGCCCCGTACATGCACGATGGTCGGTTTCAAACCCTGGAGCAGGTCCTCGACCATTACAATGAGCACGTGCAGGCCAATAGCCCTGGAGTGGACCCCAACGTGCTGCTCTCTAATACGCCCAACGGCACCAAGCTCGACCTTACTGCTCAGGAGAAAACGCAGCTTGTCGCCTTCCTCAAAACTCTCACTGATTCTACCTTCCTCACGGATAAGCGCTTCTCTGACCCATTTCGCCAGTAACCTTACTTAAGTGGCAGGTTTGGTGATTCTCTTGTTTTATCAGCTGAGCGTTTTGCCTCCGTTTCTTTTGCCGGCTGCTTCCTACACTGGGTATTACCATGTTCCATACCCGGGCTGCAGTTATGCATCCGATGATGCACTAGTACTCTTGTAAACGATTTGGGATGAATCCCACTATCGGATGCTCTCTTCTCTCCGCCTCTCCCCTCTTGTCCTATGAAACTTCTGCTGATATCTGCCCTTATGAGCAGTGCGCTGTTGAGTTGCACCCTTGGCCCCCGCAGTAGTGGGCACCGTCCCCTCAGCCCCGATAATGAGGCAGGCATGCCTGACCGAATGCCCGTCGACACTGTTCTCACCGACTCGACAACGTCCCCAATAACACCTTAGGTAGGCTGAAAAGCAGCAAAAAGCCCCCACAGAAATCTGTGGGGGCTTTTTGCTGGTGAAGCTCGAATCGGCTGGCGCTAATCCACGTTATCGTGCAAGAAACGGTTGTCGCCCAGCAATTCGTTGTCGTCTGACAAGTTGAACCGGCTGATATTCTGCTCCGAGGAAGGCACCACATTTTCCAGCTTTACCTGGCGCCGCAAATAAGCAGGCGTATCCAGCTGGTCCTTGATGGCGTCGTTAGATAACCCGTTGCTCAGGGCCTGCAGACGCTGCCGACGCTCCTCTGCCCGCGCATCCAGAGAAGGCCGGGGCAAAGTGTGGTGCGTAGTTGCGGGCTGGCTGGGCTGCTGCGACAGCATAGGCTCCGGAGCAGGCATAGAAGGCGCGGCCACTACCGGCGACTCATAGCTTACTGGCGCTGGGGCCGATGTTTCCAGGTCGTAGCGCGTTACGGGCTGGGGCTCCGCTACAGGCGCGGGGGCGCTAAACGTCGGGACAGCCGGGGCGGCCTCCTGCCGGTCCTTGTCAAAAATATTGATCTGGGGGTCGGGCTGCGTGCTCACTGCGTCCTGCTCGCGGGCCACCACATTGGTAATGTTGTGCGCGTCGCGGGCGAAACCGGTAGCAATTACCGTTACCCGAATGCTCTGACCCAGGGTCGGGTCTACTCCGTGGCCAAAAATCACCTCCGCGTTTTGGCCGGCTTTGTCCTGGATGTACTCCGTAATTTCGGTGAGTTCATCCATTTCCAGCTCGGCCTGGTCGCCCGACATAATGCTCAGCAGAATACGCTGCGCACCCTGGATATCCGTGTTGTTCAGCAGCGGCGAGGCCAGTGCTTCCTCGGCAGCACGCTGCGCCCGGTTCTCGCCTTCGGTAATGCTGCTGCCCATTACGGCCGCACCGGAGTCCTTCATGACGGTTTTCACGTCTTCAAAGTCCACGTTCACATCGGCCGTTACCGTGATAATCTCGGCAATGGATTTAGCGGCTGTACTCAGCACATTATCAGCCTTGGCAAAAGCCGATCGGATGGGCAGGTTACCGAAAATCTCACGGAGCCGGTCGTTGAGAATCACCAGTACCGTGTCGCAGTTGTCGCTGAGCTCCTTGATACCCTGTTCCGCTTGCTGGCGCTTCTTCTTGCCTTCAAACATGAACGGAGCCGTCACGATACCTACCGTGAGAATACCGAGCTCCTTGGCCACCTTGGCAATAACGGGAGCCGCACCAGTACCGGTACCACCGCCCATACCCGCCGTAATGAACACCATTTTGGTGCCGTTGCTCAGCAATTCCCGGATTTGCTCCCGGCTCTCGATTGCCGCTTGCTTGCCCCGCTCAGGGTTAGCGCCCGCGCCAAGGCCTTCCGTCAGGTCGGCCCCGATTTGCAGGCGGTTTGGCACCGTGGAGGAGGCCAGGGCTTGCTTATCGGTATTACAGATGACAAACTCTACGTCCTTGATGCCTTGGCTGAACATGTGGTTCACGGCATTGGACCCACCACCGCCCACTCCAATCACCTTGATGATGGATTTAGACTGCGCTGGTATATCGAAAGTGAAATTCATGGGTTGAGTCAATTAAAAATCAAAAACTATGAATCAAAAATTGAGCGCAATTCGCTTTCCGCACGACCAAAATCAGTGCCCATTTTTAATTTTTAATTCACAATTCTCAATTGACAGTTAGTATTGCTTGTCGTCGAAGTCATCGATCAGCAAGCCTTTTGTGCGGCTGATGATTTTCTGAAAAAAGTCGCCGGCACCCGACGTTTTCTTGGGTGCTTCCTGCTCAGGTTTAGCTGCGGCCTGTTGAGGCTGCGCGGCAATGGGCTGAGGTGCAGGAGGTACCACTGGGCGGGGTTCCGGAGCTGCCCGGTAGTGGTTGGGCTCAGGCTCCTCATAGCCGCGCTGGGCCGTGCGGTCCTCAACAGAACGGTAGCCTGCCAGTACCAGCCCTACCGTTGTGGCGTACATCGGCGACTTCACGGCCTCTATCTTGCTCTTGCCCAAGTGCTCATTCGGGTAGCCGATACGGGTATCCATGCCGGTTACGTACTCAGCTAACTGAACCAGGTTCTGCAATTGGGAGCCACCACCCGTCAGTACAATACCGGCAGCCAGCTTGTCCTGGAAGCCCAGGCGCTGAATTTCGGCGTATACCAACTCAATGATTTCCTCCATGCGGGCCTCAATGATGTAGGCCAAGTTCTTCAGGCTGATTTCCTTGGGAGCCCGGTCGCGCAGGCCCGGAATGCTTACAATTTCATATTCGGAAGCCTCTTCCGCAATGGCTTTGCCGAATTTCACCTTCAGTTGCTCAGCCTGATTCTGCATTACTAAGCAGCCTTGCTTGATGTCGGAGGTGATGATATTGCCGCCGAAGGGCAGGACTGCCGCGTGCCGGATGATGCCATCTTTGAACACGGCCAAGTCAGTAGTACCACCGCCAATGTCAATCAGGGCAACCCCCGCTTCCTTCTCCTCATCCGACAGTACGGACATGCTGGAAGACAGCGGCTCCAGGATCAGGTTGTCGATTTCCAGCCCGGCCTTGGTTACGCACTTATAGATGTTGTTGATGGCCGTGCTTTGGGCCGTGATGATGTGGAAATTACCCTCCAAACGGACGCCCGACATGCCAACGGGGTCCAGGATGCCCTCTTCGTAATCCACCTTGTAATCCTGCGGCATTACGTGGATAATCTGGGAGCCAGGTGGCGTGACCAAGCGGTACATGTCGCTGGTCAGGCGTTCCACATCGGCCTGGGTAATTTCATTGTCGACGGACGCGCGGGTGATGCTGCCATTGTGCTGCAGGCTCTTGATATGCTGGCCCGCAATACCCACGTTCACGACGCCAATATTGATACCCGATTGTTCCTCCGCCTGCCGGATAGCCTTCTTAATGGCATCCACTGTCTTGTCGATGTTCGACACGATACCACGCACCACCCCTTCCGACACGGCTTTACCCATGCCCAGAATTTCGAGCTTCCCAAACTCATTTTTACGCCCAACCAAGGCGCAAATTTTGGTGGTGCCAATATCAAGGCCGACTACAATCTTATCGTGTTGCATGGGAGGAAGGGCGAGAGGGTTGCAGGAGAAAACCGCCTAATTCGCTATAAGGTAGCGTTTTAGCCGGATAATTTTATTCGCAGATGATCTGATCTTTAAACTCGACATTTACCCGGTGATAGGTATCCCAGCCGAGAACAGGGGGAATTTGACGGTAAAATACCATCAGTTTCGCAAATTTTTCTGAAATATTCTCAGGAAAGCCAAATTCTACCCGTTGGTCGCCGACTTGCTGGGTAAATGAAATCTTGCCGTTGGGGCCTACAAATACTTCCGCCACCTGAGCCCGCCAGAAAGGCTTCTCATCAACGTAGCGCAGAAACTCCAGGTAACGGGTACCGGCGCTATCTTGAAAGAAGCCCGCCGACAAGGGCTGACCACCAAGCCGGCTAACCGGCACTACCCGCGCCGTGAACAAGGGAGAAAGCGGCAAACGGTGTCCATCGGCATCCAGATAACTATCCTGCCGCGAATCTGTGTGGACCAACCGGGCAATGGGCCGGTTCTGGCGCACATCAGCGTGGAGGTTACCGGCCAAGTCGCGGTACACCTGGGCATCTTTCACAAAGCTGTGCGCCTTCAGGCGCGCCTCCAAATCTTTTAGGTCTACGTCGGCCGGCGAAGCTCCTTCCAGCCGGTCCTCGCCTTGGCGGGTGAGCAAGCTGGTAACCTCCCGCTCACTGATAAAGAAGTTGTTAAACTCGTTGCTGATGGACACAATCACGCCGGCTACCGGCCGGTTGGCTTGCCGGAAGGCCGCAAATGCGCCCAGGCCCACCAGCGTCAGCAGGCAGCCCAGGGCAAACAGCAGGTTATTGGCTTTACGCTTCAGCTCCATTCCAGCGAATTTCCAAAATATTCTTTAAACGAGGAACAAGTTGATCAATGTCGCCGGCCCCAACGGTGGCTAATACGTCAAAATTCAGATTGGTTTCGGCATTTTGCAAAATTTCTTCTTTCGTCTGCAAAGATTTTACCGAGGCAGTTATTTGGGACAAAATCAATTCGGAGGTGACGCCGGGCATGGGTAGCTCCCGGGCCGGGTAGATATCCAGCAGCACCACTTCGTCGGCAATACTCAGGCTCTCAGCGAATCCCGGGGCAAAGTCGCGGGTGCGGCTGAACAGGTGGGGCTGGAAGATGACGCGGAGCCGGCGGCCCGGATACAGGGCCCGTAGGGAACGAAGAAAGGCCTCAATTTCGCGTGGATGATGGGCGTAATCATCCACGTATACCTTAGGCGCGGCGGCAGTGCCAGCCGTCAGAATGAACTCAAAGCGCCGCTTGACGCCCTGATAGGCAGCTACGGCAGTGCGCAGCTGTTCGGGGCTGAGGCCGTAGAGTTGGGCCACGCAGGCGGCGGCCAGCATGTTCTCCACATTGTGGTAGCCGGGCACAGTCAGCACCAGCCCATCGGTAATGCCCTGGGGGCCGTGGAGGGTGAAGTGGAACCGGTGGCCCTGGGCGGTAATATCGGTGGCGTACAACTCGGGGCCTTCCTCGGGTGAGAGGCCGTAACGGATGACGCGCACGCCCGCCGGGGCCGCCGCCGCCACGCTGGGGTCGGCGGTGTGGTTGATGATGAGCGTGCCGCCGGGCTGAATCTGACCCACAAACTGTCGAAACGACTCCACCAGCGCCTCTTTGTGGCCGTAAATATCGAGGTGGTCGGCGTCGGTGCTGGTGACGATGGCCACGGTGGGAAACAGGGTCAGGAAGCTCCGGTCATACTCATCGGCCTCCACCACCACCGGGATATTGGTTGCCTGTTTTTCGTTGTTGGCTGTTGGTTTTTCGGGGGCAGTGGCCAAGCCTTCAATGGCTGCGGAAGAATTTATGCTTCTTACTTCTTCGTGCTGAATTTCCGCAGGCAGCAACAGGTTGGAGCCCAGGTTCACGCTGATGCCGCCCAGGAAGGCGGCGCAGGGCACGCTGGCGTGGTGCAGCAGGTGGGCCACCATGCTGCTGGTAGTGGTTTTGCCGTGGGTGCCGGCCACCGCAATAGTGGGATGGCCCTGAGTGAGCAGGCCCAGTACCTGGCTGCGCTTCTGGATGTCGTAGCCCTGCTCCCGCAGCCAGGCCCATTCCCGATGGTCTCTGGGAATGGCAGGCGTCAGGACTACCAGCGTCTGCTCCCGGTTTTGGCGCACGACCAGCGGAATGTTGTCCACGGCGTCCTCGTAGTGAATGGTAATGCCTTCGGCCGTGAGCTTTTCCGTGAGGGGGGTGGCCGTTTTATCGTAGCCGCTCACCTCGTAGCCGTTGGCCCGGAACCACCGCGCCAGGGCCGACATGCCGATACCACCGATACCGAGGAAGAAGACGTATTTTTTCAAGGGGCCAGGAGTTAGGAACTGGGAATATAGAAAGTGGCCTCGGAAGCTATGCACGGTTAGGAACCAGCCGCAACAATTCATCCACAATGGTAGCGGTGGCCTGCGGATAGGCCAGCTGCCGAATATTGGCAGCCAGCTGTTGTTGTCGGGCTGGGTTTTGGAGCAGGGTCAGGGCCTCATTATACAGCCGGGAGCCAGCCTCCGCGTCGCGCACGAGCAGGGCGGCATCCTTTTGGGTGAGGGCCAGGGCGTTTTTGGTCTGGTGGTCTTCGGCCACGTTGGGCGAAGGTACCAGGATGCTGGGCTTGCCGGTGAGGCACAGTTCCGACACCGACAATGCCCCGGCCCGCGAAATCACCACGTCGGCGGCGGCGTAGGCCAGGTCCATGCGGCGCACGAACTCCAGGGCCTTGAGGTTATCGGTGGCGAAGGGAGCGGCCTGCTTTTCGGCTTCGGAATAGTACACTTTGCCGGTTTGCCAAAGCAGTTGTACGCCAGCCTCACGCAGGCGAGGTAGGGCGGCGGCCGTGGCCTGGTTAAGCGTGCGAGCCCCCAGACTGCCACCAATGACCAGCAGCACCGGCCGGCTGGCATCCAGCCCAAAGAACGCCAAGGCTTCGGCCCGCTGACCATCGGCAATTTCGGTTCGCACGGGGTTGCCGGTGAGCACCAGCCGGTCGGCGGGGAAGAACTGTTCCATGCCCTCGTAGGCCACGCAGATACGCTGCACGCGCCGGGCCATTAGCTTATTCACGAGGCCGGCGTAGGAATTCTGCTCCTGAATAAGAGCCGGAATACCACGGGAGGTGGCCGCCATGAGCACCGGAGCCGAGGCATAGCCCCCTACTCCCACCACCGCATCGGGCCGGAACTTCTCAATGATTTTGCCGGCCTTGCGCACGGCGCGCATCACCTTAATGGGGAACAGCAGATTTTTGGGCGTGAGGCTGCGCTGCAGGCCGGCAATATCCAGGCCCACAATGTCGTAGCCGGCCTCGGGCACGCGGGTCATTTCCATGCGGCCATTGGCCCCGACAAACAGTATTTCGGCCTCGGGGTGGCGGCGGCGCACTTCGTTGGCAATGGCCACCGCCGGGAAAATATGCCCCCCGGTACCGCCGCCGCTGATGATGAGTTTCATAGAGTTTGGTTTTTGGCTGGTGGTTTTTGGTTTTTGGCGACCCCGCCCCGGAAAGAGACCAGAAACCAAAAACTAAAAACCAGTTAGGCGTACTGCGTTACGCGCGGAATGCGGGCGGTATCGGCGGGTTCGCCTACCATGGGGCGGATTTCCCGCTCGCCGCGGCTCACAGCCAGAATGATGCCGATGCTGATGCCGGTGAAGATGAGGGAGGTGCCGCCCATGCTCAGTAGGGGCAGCGGCAGGCCGGTAATCGGGCCCAGGCCCACGGCCACGCCCATATTCACCATAGCCTGCAATACCAGACTAAAGCTCAACCCCGCTGAAAGCAGCCCCCCGAAGGCACCGTAACTGTTCATCACCGTTTTTAATCCTCGATATAAAAAGGCGAGATAGAGGAACAGTACGACAACGCCACCCACCAAGCCGTATTCCTCAATGATAATGGCGTAGATGAAGTCGGAGTACGGGTGGGGCATGATGTTGCGCTCCGTGCTCTTGCCGGGGCCCTTGCCGAAGATGCCGCCGGTAGCCTCGGCAATGTAGGCGTGCTCCAGCTGGAAGGGTACAGGCTTGCTTTTGTCGGTGAAGCTTTCAATTCGGGACAGCACTGTTTTGTACCGCTGGCCCGCGCTCAGGCCCACGCCGCCCACGACCACCCCAATAGCCACCATTACAGCCATCTGCTTGAACGGTACCCGGCCTATGAACATGAGCAGCAAGCAGGTAGCAAACAGCAGCAGGGCCGTGGAGGCATTCGACAGGATAATCAGCCCGCAAATCACGCCTACCCACAGCATTACGGGCAGCAGGGTGGTTTTGAAGTCCTCTACGTGCTGCTGACGGCGGCTGAGCATACTGGCCAGGTGCGAAATCAAAGCCAGTTTGGCCAAGTCGGAAGGCTGCACCGTCTGGTTGATAACCGGAATGGTGAGCCAGCGCGAGGCTCCGTTCACTTCCCCGCCCATCACGAAGGTGAAGATGAGCAGCGGCACCGAAATCAGGAGGGCGTAGAGCGAAAGACGCGAGTAGTAGCGGTAGTCGATACGGTGCGCCAGCCACATGAAGAACAGGCCCACGAAAATCAGGCCGGTGTGCTTGATGAGGAAGTACTCGGTGTTGCCGCCCATCTTCTTGTACGCCAGCGTACCCGTGGCCGAGTACACCACCGCAATGGAGATGAACGAGAACAGCAACACGATGCCCCATAGAATAGGGTCACCCTTCAGGTTTTGGCGCAGCCAGTTGGTGATGGGTTCCATGGGCAGTGAAGTGGTGAATGAGTGAGTTGAAGTGAGTTAGCTTTTAGAACGTCATGCTGAGCCTGCCGAAGCATCTCTACCGCTTCGTTGGGCTACTACCGCTGCGTCACGGTAGAGATGCTTCGGCAGGCTCAGCATGACGTTCTTTTACTGCAGCTTATTCGTTGGCTTCTTCGTTGGTCTGGTCGTCGGCGAGTTGGGCCACGGCTTGGGCGAACTGCCGGCCCCGGTCCTCGTAATTTCGGAATAAATCGAAGGAAGCACAGGCGGGCGAGAGGAGCACTACGTCGCCGGGGGCAGCCAGGGCGGCGGCGCGCTGCACGGCGTCGGTCATGCTGCGGGTTTCCTCCAAGTGCGGCACTATCCCTCCAAAGCTAGCTTTGAGCTTCTCGTTATCCACACCCAGGCACACCAGCGCCTTTACCCGATTTTCGGCCAGCGGAATGAGCGTGGAGTAGTCGTTGCCCTTGTCGGTGCCGCCCGCAATCCAGATGATGGGCCGGCGGATACCGTCGAGGGCAAACCAGGCGGCTTCCACGTTGGTGGCCTTGCTGTCGTTGATGAAGCGGGCGCCGTTGACTTCGCCTACGGGCTGCAGTCGGTGGTCAGCGTTGTGGAAGGAGACCAGACTGGCTTCAATCTGTGGCTTCTCGATGCCGGCCAGACGGGCGCAGAGCACGGCGGCCAGCATGTTCTGGCGGTTGTGCTGCCCGATAAGCGGCGAGGCAGCCGTGTTTATTTCCTCCGTCTTGCTGTAGAAGCCCGGCTGCAGATCCACGCACACCCGCTCCTCATCTATATAGTAGGCTCCCAAATGGTAGTCGGGACGGTGGTGCAGGCTGAACGGCAACTGCTGCACGGGCCGCAATGCCGCCTTGAAGTAGCGCTGAATATTCTCGTCGTCAGCGTTGTAGATGAAGTGGCAGGTGCTGTCCTGGTTGCGCATGATGCGCAGCTTGGCCTGAGCGTACTCCTCCAGCGAGTAGTTGTACCGGTCGAGGTGGTCGGGGGTGATGTTGAGCAGCACCGAAATCCAGGGCTGGAAGTCGTAGGTATCATCGAGCTGGAAGGAGCTCAGCTCCACCACGTAGTAGTCGTGTTGGTCTTCAATAACCTGCTCGGCCAGGGAGTAGCCCACGTTGCCGGCCAGGCCCACGTTCAGGCCCGCCTCCTTCAGCAGGTGGTAGGTGAGCAGCGTGGTGGTGGTTTTGCCGTTGGTGCCGGTAATGCAGATGCACTTGGCCTGGGTGTAGCGGCCGGCCAGCTCAATTTCGGAAATGATAGGCGTACCTTTCTCGCGCAGGGCCTGAATTACGGGGGCCTTCTCCGGAATGCCGGGGCTTTTCACCACTTCATCGGCCCGCAGAATTTCAGCGTCGGTGTGCTGGTTTTCCTCGAAGGGAATACCGGCGGCTTCTAGCTTTTGCTTGTACGCGGACTGGATGGGGCTTTTATCGGAAACGAAAACGGTGTGGCCCTTGGCCTGCGCCAGCAGCGCCGCCCCTACCCCACTCTCACCGGCTCCTAAAATGACGTAGTGCATAATTCGTTCTTGGTCAGGTTCCCGCAGAGGACACAGTGTTTTTCGCAGAGGGCGCAGAGTCGTTCTGGAACAGTTCTGCGTCCTCTGCGGGAACTGTCATTAGCGCAATTTGAGAGTAACCAAAGTCAATACCGCCAGCATGATGCCCACAATCCAGAAGCGCGACACGATTTTGGATTCGTGGTAGCCTAGCTTCTGATAGTGGTGGTGCAGGGGCGACATGCGCAGCAGACGGCGGCCTTCCCCGTACTTGCGGCGGGTATATTTGAAGTAGCTCACCTGCAGCATCACCGAGAGGTTCTCAATCAGGAACACCCCGCACAGCACCGGAATCAGCAGCTCCTTGCGCACAATCAGGGCCAGCACCGCAATGATACCCCCGATGGCCAACGAGCCGGTGTCGCCCATGAATACCTGGGCCGGATACGAGTTGTACCACAGAAAGCCCACGCAGGCCCCCACGAAGGCAGCGCAGAAAATAACCAGCTCCCCGGAGTTCGGAATGAACATAATATCCAGGTAGTCAGCCAGCAACGCGTTGCCGCTTACGAAGGCAAAAATGGCCAGCGTGATACCAATAATGGCCGAAGTGCCGGCCGCCAGCCCGTCGAGGCCATCCGTAATATTAGCCCCGTTGCTAACGGCCGTAATGATGACGATGACGATAGGAATGTAGAAGAAGGCGTAGTACTCGTTGAAGAAGTCGCCGGCCGTGGCAAACAGGTCACCGTAGTTCAGCTCGTTGTTTTTGAGGAAGGGCACGGTGGTAATCATCAGCTTCACATCCTGGTACACCGAGCTGGCATCCACGGCCGAGAACGAGCCGTTGGGCAGCGCGTACTGGCGCACGGTTACGTCGTTACTGAAGAACAGCACCCAGCCCACCGTGAGGCCCAGGCCCACCTGGCCCAGAATTTTGAAGCGCCCGGCCAGGCCCTCCTTATCCTTCTTTACTACCTTAATATAGTCATCCACGAAGCCAATGAGGCCCAGCCACACGGTGCTCAGCAGCATTAGCACAATATAGATGTTGTCGAGCTTGGCAAACAGCAGTACTGGCACCAGAATGGCCAGCAGGATAATGAGTCCGCCCATGGTCGGCGTGCCCTTCTTCTCCATCTGCCCTTGCAAACCCAAATCCCGAATCGATTCCCCAATCTGCTGGCGCTGCAGCAGCCGAATCAGCGGAGCGCCAAAGTACTGCGCGATGATGAGGGAAGTAACTACCGACAGTGCTGCCCGAAACGAGCTGTACTGGAACACGCCCGTACCCGGCAGGTGGTACGTTTTGTAGAGGTAGTTAAAGAGGTAATACAGCATGAGCGCGGGGGTCAGCAGTTGGCAGGCGAAGAAATTCCAAGCTGCAAAGATTCGGTTTTTTGGGTTTGGTTGTTGTTTTTGGCTGCCTGTTCGTTGGTCTTCGTCATCCTGAGTGGGGCGGAGAACCTTAGTCGCGCCCGCGTTAGACGTTGTCACGACAAACTGTATTCGGTGATAAGATCCTTCGCTCTGCTCAGAATGACAGTCCTGAAAACAAACAACGAAAAACTACTTTCCCAGCAGGTCGAACATGGTAGCCAGCACCTGCTTGTCGTCGAAGTCGGTTTTGATGCCTTTGATTTCCTGGTAAGTTTCGTGGCCTTTGCCGGCTACCAGCACAATATCATTGGGGCCAGCCAGGGCCACGGCCGTTTTGATGGCCTCGCGCCGGTCGGCAATGGTGAGCACTTTGCCCTGGGCCTCAGCGGGCACGCCGGCCTGCATCTGGGCCAGAATATCGTTGGGGTCCTCGAAACGAGGGTTATCGGAGGTCAGCACGGCGCGGTCGGAAAGCTCGGCCGCCAGGCGGGCCATGATGGGCCGTTTGGCCCCGTCCCGGTTGCCGCCGCAGCCCACCACGGTAATTACCTGCTGACTGGGCTGGCGGATATCGGCAATGGTCTGGAGCACGTTTTCCAGCGCGTCGGGAGTGTGGGCATAGTCCACAATGCCCGTAACGCGGCTTTTTAGCGACACAATCGGCTCAAACCGGCCCGGGGCCGAGGTCAGGCCCGAAAGTACGGTGAGCACCTCCGTGGGCTCCTCGCCCAGTAGCACCGCTGCCCCATAAATGGCCAGCAGATTGTAGGCATTGAATACCCCAATCAACCGAAACTGCACCTCCCGGCCGTCCACCTCCAGGTGCAAACCGTGCACGGCGTTTTCGATGAGCTTGCCCCGGAAATTACCATTACCGCGCATAGAATACGTTTCGCGGCGGCCCGTCACGTTTTGCAGCATCACCGGGCCACGCTTGTCGTCGGCGTTGGTGAGGGCAAAAGCCGACTTCGGCAGCATATCGAAAAAGCCCTTTTTGGCCTTCAGGTAGGCGTCGAATGTGCCGTGGTAGTCGAGGTGGTCGTGGGTGAGGTTGGTGAAGATGCCGCCCGCGAAGTGCAGGCCCGTAATGCGGTGCTGCACCACGGCGTGGCTGCTTACTTCCATGAACACGTGGGTGCAGCCGGCTTTGAGCATGCGCGCCAGCAGCTCATTCAGCCGGATGGCGTCGGGCGTGGTGTGGGTGCTGGGAATAACTTCCTCGTCAATCTGGTTCTGCACCGTGCTCAGCAGCCCGCAATGGTAGCCCAGCTCCCGGAACAGCTTGTGCAGGATGGTGGCGGAGGTAGTTTTGCCGTTGGTGCCCGTAATGCCCACCAGCTGCAGCTTACGCGAGGGGTGGCCGTAGAACTCCGCCGCCATCCGGGCCATAGCCTCCGCCGAATCGGGCACCTGCACGTAGGCAACTTCCGGATTCAGCGCGGCCGGCAGCTCCTCACACACCACCGCGGCCACGCCCTGCTCCACCGCTTTGGCAATGAACTGGTGCCCATCAGTGGCGGTACCACGCAGCGCGAAGAACACGGTGCCAGGGCCCGCCTGCCGCGAATCCAGGGTGAGGCTGGTAATGGTCACCTCGGCGGGGCCGGGCTGGGCCAGCACCGTTACGGGTTTCAGCAGGGAAGAAAGGGAGGTAGGCAGCGTATTCAAGGCAGAGTGTAGCGGAGTAAAGCGCAGCGGCGCAGTGTTTTGGGAAAGAAGCGGGTGGCACGGCTTAGGCTTTAGGCCTGCTTTGCACTTTGGCAGCGGCCGTTGCCCTTTTCGAGGCCGCGGGCTTGGCAGATGACACTGGTTTCGGCTTGGTGGTTGAGGTAACCGGCCGAGACGCAGTGTTTGACCGGGGCGTGCGGTTTTCCAGTGGTTCCGGCGCCATAACGGGCAGCAATACCGGCGCGGTCAGGCGCCCCCCGATGGGTTCCAGCTGCAACACCACCGTGGTGCCGGGCCGGGCCACCGAGCCGGCTGCCACCGACTGCGCCTTCACGCGCCCACTGCCCACAGAACGCACCCGCAGCCGCCGGTTTTCCAGCAGAAATAGGGCGTCGCGCAGCGTCAGGCCCTGCACGTTGGGCACCCGACCGGGGCGCACGGGCATGGCTTTCAGGGTCAGGCTGGCCTTTTCGGTATCCGGGTTAGCGGTACGAACCCAGTCCTCGCCGCCGGCCGGGGCGTTGTGGGTTACGCCCAGCTTGCTGAACATCATGGTCAGCTCATCCTGCATGCCGGCCTGCACGTTCGGCACCCGCGACTTGCGCACCGGAGCCCGGGCCAGCAGAGGGCGCTGCGAGGCTACGTCGCGGGCCATGGCTTTGTCGGCCAGTTCCCGGAATACCGGCGCAGCCACGTCAGCCCCGTAAATGCGGCCGTTCTTGGGCGAATCCACCACCACAATGCAGCTGTACTTGGGATTATCGGCCGGGAAGTAGCCGCAGAAGCTGGTGGAGTACACCTTGGTATAGGCACCGTTCTTGAACTTCCAGGCGGTGCCGGTCTTACCGGCAATCAGGTAGTCGGTGGTGCGGATGCCGCGGGCCGTGCCGTGCTCCACCACGCCTTCCATCATGGCGCGCACCTTCTGCAGGGTTTCCTCGGAGCAGATTTTGGGGTTCAGCACCTGCCCTTCGTACTTCTCCAGTACCTTATCGGCCTGCTTGATTTCGCGCACGATGATGGGCTGCACCTTCACGCCGTCGTTGGCCACGGCGTTGTAAAAGGCCAGCGTCTGCAGCGGAGCCAGCTTCAGCTCGTAGCCGATGCTCATGGTAGTCAGCGAGGTACGGCTCCAACTCCGGTCTTTGGGGTCTTTGATGTAGGGCCGCGCCTCCCCGGCCATCTGGAAGCCCAAGGGCTTATCCAGCCCGAATTTCTTGAGGTAGTCGGTATACTTGTCGGGGTTCTTGTTGAATACCCGGTCGGCCAACATGGCCACGCCAATGTTGGAGGATTTCTCAAATACCTGCTGGAGCGTAATGCGGCCGTAGGGGTGCGAGTCAGTTTTCACGGCCCCGCCAATCTTCTTGGAGCCGGTGTTGCCGGTATTGATAGTATCGGTGAGCTGCAGATCGGGGTTTTCCTCGAAAGCGGCCATCATGGAGGCCAGCTTGAAGGTAGAGCCCGGCTCGGTGCGGCCCTGGTCGGCAATGGCGTAGTTGTAGTCCTCGCGGTACACGCCCTCGGCCACCTTGCCCAGGTTGGCCACGGCCTTGATTTCGCCGGTTTTCACCTCCATCAGAATCACGGTGCCGTACTGAGCGTTATTCTCCACCAGGGACTTGTACAGGGCATTTTCGGCCACGTCCTGGAGGTTGATGTCGAGGGTGGTTTTCACGTCGTAGCCGGGCTGGGGCTTTACCTCCGTGCCATCGTAAATGGGCTTGTTACCGCCCGGCAGACGCTCGAACAAAGCTTCCCCATCCTTGCCGGCTAGGTGCTTGTTGAAGGTAAACTCCAGGCCCGCCCCGTTTTTGTCTTCGTTGATGAAGCCGATGGTGCGCTGGGCCAGCCCGCCGAAGGGACGGAAACGCTTATCCACCTTCTCAAATATCACCCCGCCCCGGTTTTTACCTTCCCGGAAAATGGGCCACTTCGCCAACTCCTTCTTCTCTTGGAAGTTGATTTGCCGGGAGTTCAGGCGCAAGTAGCGGGATTTGTTACGCTTGGCTTTGTTGAGGCGGGAGAGGTAGTCCAGCGGCGTCCGGTCCCCGAAAAAGCGGGACAGCATCAGCGCCAGGGAGTCATCTTTCTGATTAAACAGCTCATCACTCACCACGCTGGGGTCCCAGGCCACCCGGTAAAAGGGCAGGGAAGTCGCCATGATGCTCTCGTTATCGGAGTAGATGTTGCCGCGGGTGGCAAATACCGGCTGGTACACAATGCGGCGCTCCTGCTCCAGGGCGCTCCACTTGGCCCCTTCGGTGAACTGCACGTGCGTGATACGCCACACCACGGCGCAGGAAAACAGGCACACGCCCAAAAAAGCCAGCCGAACGCGGGTGACAATGCTCTTTTTAACGTTTCCTTTCATTGCGGCGGGTTGTAGCGGAACGATTGGAAGAAGATGATTCAGTAGTAGGCTCACCCACGGCATCGGTGCCGATGGGCACGGGCGGGGCCCCGATTTCCACGGTGTCGCCCACGGCGGGGCCGGCTACGCGACGCAGGGAGTCGGCTTTGGCCCGGGCCACCAGGGCCGCCACCGAGTCGGCGGTGAGCACGGGCAGCATGTCCAGCTCAGCCTCATCGAGGTGGCCGGCGGGCACGGCAATGCGGAAGGGCGGCGAGGAGCTTTCGACTAGCCCGTAAGGGGCCACTTTGCGGGCCACCTCGCTCTGCTTGCTGGCCTCCATGTAGTCTGATTTCAGGGTGGTATAGTCGGCGCGCAAATCCTCCGATTCTACCTTCAGCTTCTGGATGCTACGGTTCATGCGGGTGGCGTAGTGCGTGTTGCCGATGTACACCAGGGTCAGAAACATGATGAACAACAACTTGGGCAGGTAGCGCACCGGCAGCCCTTCCCGGAACAGACCATCTACCCGCGTAACGCGCTCCAACAGCGTAAATACGCTCCAGGAGCTACTTTTTTCAACGGCCGGGCGCGGCGGGCGCGGAGGCTTGGGGGCCCGCGGGGCCGGTGCGGGCGCGGGCTGGGGCTCGGCCACTACCACCGGCTCAGGAGCCAGCACGCGGGGCCGGTTGGCGCGGGGCTGTTCAGCAGGACGGACGGTATTGGTGGCCATGTTACGGGGTTAGTGTTTGCTGCCTTTCTACTTTTTCACGGCAATGCGCAGCTTAGCCGAGCGGGCGCGGCTATTGAGGGCCGTTTCCTCGGGGGAGGCTTCCACGGGCTTGCGGGTGAGCACCTCGAAGGGCAGGTTGGTGCGCCCAAACAAATCCTTCTCCACTTCGCCGTAGAATTTGCCTTTGGCCAAAAAGTTCTTCACCAGCCGGTCTTCTAGGGAGTGGTAGCTCATAACCACCAGCCGGCCGCCGGGGCGCAGCACCTGAGCGGTTTGCTCCAGCATTTCGCGCAGGGCGGCCATTTCGTCGTTGGCCTCAATGCGCAGGGCCTGAAACACTTGGGCCAGGTACTTATTTTCCTTACCCCGGGGCATGACGGGGGCAATGGCCTTTTTCAGGGCTCCGATGGTGGTGAGGCTCTGGCCCCGGCGGGCGGCGGCCACCGTGGCCGCCAGCGTGCGGGCGTTGGTTACCTCACCGTACATGCCGAAAATGCGGTGCAGCTCCGCTTCGGAGTAGTCGTTGATAATGTCGGCCGCCGAGGTTTCCCCGCCCTCGGGGTTCATGCGCATATCCAGGGGCCCTTCGAAACGGGTGCTGAAGCCCCGCTCCGGCGTATCAAACTGGTGCGAGGACACGCCCAGATCGGCCAACAGGCCGTCCACGGGCAAAGCCCCGGCGCGCTGCAGCTCCTGGTGCAGGTGGCGGAAGTTGCTGCGGATGAAGGTGAACTCCGGGCTGGCCAGCTTAGCGGCTTCCTGCTCGGCATCCGCATCCTGGTCGAAGCTGTACAGGTGCCCGGCCGGGCCGAGGCGCTCCAGAATCCGGGCCGAGTGCCCACCGCCCCCGAACGTAACGTCCACGTAGCGGCCGCCGGGCTGCAAATCCAGCGCCTCCAGGCACTGTTGCAGCATCACCGGGCGGTGGTAGTCGGTATCGTTCTGGTAGTGGTCCAAGGCAATAGGTTAAGCCGCCAGCGGGTTGGCGGCGGTGGGGTCAAGAGTCAGGAATTTCTGGGCCAGTTTGGAGAAGCTCTGCTGGTCCTTGATCAGGAAATCGTCGTAGCGCGTGGGGTCCCAGATTTCGCAGCGGTTACCTAGGCCCACAATAATGGCTTCCTTCTCGAGGCCAGCGTAGCGGCGCATGGTGCCCGGCAGCATAAACCGGCCAATACTGTCCAGCTCCACCTCCGTCATGCCCCGGAAGAAATTGCGCTGAAACTGCCGGTACTCCTCATTGAACTCATCCAGGGCCATCACCTTCTCGTGAATCACGCGCCAGGCAGCCCGGGGGTATAGCACCAGGCAGGGCTCAAACCCGCGCACCAACACCAACTGGTTACCCGAGGCCTCCGGCAGGTTGCCCTTCACCTTGGCCGGCAGCACCAGCCGACCTTTGGGGTCGAGCTTGCACTCGTATTCGCCGGAGAGCAGCTGGGTCATGGTGAGGGAAGTGAGCAGGCATAGAAACGGGATATAGCAAAAGTACGCAACCCATCCGAAAAGCCCACCACTATTTACCATTTTCTACCACCCATCAAAACCAGCCTCATTTACTCCAAAAGCACTTTTTATCTATCAATACCCCATACCAGTAGCTTGCAGTGCCAAGATGGCAGCCACTTTTAATGTACTGTATTCAGGAGGCTACACGCCCCAAACGACCAGGCAAAGGTCCGTAATTTCGTACACTGCGGCCCCAAATTTAGCCACCGAAAGTCCACGGCTTAGCTTGTATCTTTGCCGGTGAATATGAAACGCCCTTTGCTACATAGGCTCTTCAGTTGCTGGCTGGCTCTGCTAGTTCTCACCTCCTCGGTGGGGCTCACGGTGCAGCAGCATACCTGTCGGCAAAGCGGCCACCGCTCAGCGGCGGTAGTATTCAGCCCGGCGCGCCACGGCTGCCCGCCGGTGCAGGCCAAGCAGCACGACCTGGAGCAGTCGGGCCCGACGAAAGTGGCCGCATCCTGCTGCGAGTTCGGGGCCCATTTTCACAAGCTAGACGCTCCTTCGGCGGAGTTGGCCTGGCTGAAAGTACCCGTACCGGCGGTTATACCGGAGTGGCCCGCCCCGGCTATGTGGGCGGCGACACCGGCTTTTATCTGCATAGCTGGCTCCCAGGGCTGGCACGCCGCCGACTCCTCCCCCCCATCCCGGGCCGGGCGGCAGTTGCTCACGTTTGTGGGCGTACTGGTAGTCTAGCGTTTTCTGAGTTTCCCCTTACTGGGAGAGTACAAAGGGCTGTGCCGGTGAGGCATCGGCCATCAGAAACGCTGACTACCTAATCATCATGAATTTTCTTTCAAGACCCGGTCGGCTGGCTGCCGCCGCGGGCCTAGTGCTGGGCAGCGCCCTTCCAGGCACGGCCCAAACGCCCGATGCCTCGGTGGCTCCCGTGCGCGGGCAGGTACTGGACGGCACCACCAATACGCCGGTACCTGGCGCGGTAGTGCGCTGGCTGAGTACGCCCACTGAGGTGGCCACCACCGACGCACAGGGCTCTTTCTCCCTAGTGCGCCCCGCCAGCCCCGACACCCGCCTGATCATCAATTTTCTGGGTTACCAGGCCGATACTGTGCAGGCGGGCAGCACCTATCTGCGCGTGAGTCTGCGCCGCTCCCAAGAGCTGGGCGAGGTGAAAGTGGAAGGCCGCGCCCCTTCCTACTCCGGCCTCACGCCTACTAACACCCAGGTAATTACCAGCCGCGACCTGACTAAATCGGCCTGCTGCAACCTGGCCGAGAGCTTTGAGACCAACGCCTCAGTAGAAGTTTCGACTACCGATGCCGTATCGGGCGCCAAGCAGATTCAGCTGCTGGGGCTGGATGGGGCCTACTCTCTGCTCACCATCGACAACCTGCCAGCCTTGCGGGGCCTCTCTACGCCCTACCGGCTGGGCTACCTGGCGGGGCCCTGGATTGAGAGCATCGATATTATCAAGGGCATGGGCTCGGTGGTGAACGGCTACGAAAGCATTGCCGGCCAGGTGAACGTGCGCCTGAAAGAACCCGACAAAACCGACCGGCTGCTGTTCAACGCCTATGGCAACGACCTGGGTAAATTCGATGTGAACCTGAACCTAGCCACCCGTGTGAGTAAAAAGGTGAGCACCGCCCTGCTGCTGCACACCGACCACCTGGGCCGCCGCGTCGACCGCAACAACGACTCATTTCTGGATTTGCCACTGGCTACGCAGTTCAACCTCTTCAATAAGTGGAAGTATCTGTCGGGTAAGGGTGTGGTAGTGGAAGTGGGTGTGGGTGCTCTGCGCGAAACCCGTCAGGGCGGGCAGCTGGGCTACCGGGAAGGCCAGGCCCAACCGGGCCCGTTCTACGGCACCAGCCAGGAAACCGACCGGTACACGGGCTACGCCAAAACCAGCTACACCTGGCCCGGCCGGCCCTACCAGAGCCTGGGCCTGCTCCTGAGCGGCACCAGCCACGACTTCACTTCCCGCTACGGTCTGCGCACCTACGACGGCACTCAGACCACCGGCCTGGCTACGCTGCTGTTCCAGAGCATTATCGGGACTACGGCCCACACCTACCGGGCCGGCTTGAGCTTCCTGCACGATGATTTTCGGGAAGTATTCCGTACGGGCTTCACCTATGCCACCGAAACCCCGGCGGAGCGCTACGCCCGGGAGCACCGCAACCGTTTGGAGCAAGTGCCCGGTGCTTTTGCCGAGTACACCTACCAGAACGCCCGCAACCTGACGGTAGTAACCGGCCTGCGCTTAGATTACCACAACCTCTACGGCTGGTTCCTGACGCCCCGCCTCAACGTGAAGTACGACCCGGCCAAGAACACGGTGCTGCGCCTGGCCGCCGGCCGGGGCCAGCGCACGGCCAACCCCATTGCTGAAAATGCGGGTATGTTGGTCAGCTCCCGCGACTTCGTTATCAGCCCCAACCTGCGGCCCGAAACGGCCTGGAACGTGGGTGGCTCGTTCACGCAATATTTCAACGCCTTCGGGCGGCCCGGCACCTTCATCACCGACTACTACCACACCGAATTCCAGAACCAAGTGGTGGCCGACCCCTACTCGGTAGCCTCTTACCTGCTTATTGGTAACCTGGAAGCCGGGGGCCGCAGCTTTTCCCGCAGCTTCCAAACGGAGGTGCAGGTGGAGCCGGTGAAGGGCCTGCAGGCCAAAGCGGCCTATAAGTACCTGGATGTGCAGACCACTTACGTCGGCGAGTTGCTGCCCCGGGTACTCACGCCCCGGCACCGACTGTTTCTGAATCTGGGCTACGCTACGGCTTTCGATAAGTGGCGGGCCGACGTTACGGTGCAGGGCTTTGGCCGCCGCCCGCTGGCCCACGCCCCCGGCAGCGGCCACCAGCACGGTGCCGAATCCAGCCTGATGTATGCCCCGCGCTATGCCTTGCTTAACACTCAGCTCACCCGCGCCTTTAAGCGGTTTGAGGTGTATGCCGGCGTCGAGAACCTGACTAACTACCGACAGCCCAACCCCATTGAAGGTGCCTATGCACCTTTCGGCCCGAATTTTGACGCGGCCATGATCTGGGGCCCGGTATACGGCCGCATGACGTACGCCGGCCTGCGGTTTACGCTGCAATAACTGCCTGGGGTGCAATCATTTTGCCCGCATTTTCATTACCAGATAAACCTCCTGCTCAACATGAAACTTTTCCCGTCCTTCCTGCTCGCCTGCACGCTCCTGTTTTCGTCCGTCTCTTTTGCCCAGCAAACAACTCCGAAGGCTAAAAGCAATGGTGCCGAAACGCTGCAGCTAAAAACATCCGCCGTGTGCGACATGTGCAAAGCCCGCCTCGAAAAGTCGTTGGCCTACGAAAAAGGCGTGCAGGCCGCTACCTTGGATGTACCCAGCAAAATCCTCACGGTAACCTACCGCCCCGATAAAACCACCCCGGCCGCCCTGCGCACCGCCGTGCAGAAAACCGGCTACGATGCCGGCGACCAAACGGCCGAAGCCCGCGCCTACGACCGGCTACCCGACTGCTGCAAAAAGACCAACAGCACGCACTAACGCCACAAAAAAGCCTCCCACTGGTTGGGAGGCTTTTTTGTTAGGAATTGAATTAAGCAGCCATACTACCCAGCATCCGCACCTCAAATTGCAGGTTGGCCGCAAAAGCCAGCGGACGATTTAGGCGGCGGCGGTTGGTGCCCGATATTTCCAGCGTAAACCATTCAGAGCGTAGAAACTCCAGTAGGTTAGGCTGGCCCAGTAACTCCATCTCAATGTGGGTTGGCTGAATGTTGCGTTGACAAAATGTAGCTATGGGGATTTTGCGGCTATTGGCTGTTAAAAAGCAGCTGCCACTTTCCAGTGCCCCCAGCGTGGGCGTGCCCCGCCCGATACCGTGCTCCGGATCAGGGGTCCAGTCCAGGGTAGCGGCCCGTAGCGTAACGGCCGTTACGCCCGGATGCGTGAGCGAGGCCAGGCAGGGCAACGAGCTTGGCAACGTTGTTTCGCAGAGAAAAATCAAGTCCATTCCGGGGTCTATGCGCAGGTTGATGGCCCGGGTGCTTAGCCCGAACGCGGAACGCAAGGAGCGCCGAAGGCCTTCATGCGTGGAAATGGTAAGCGAAACGCCCAGAATGACAGGGGTAGCGCCCGGAGGGGCACTGATGGTAGGGGCAGCAGGTGTCATAAATAAATAGGTGCGTAAGGTTGAGCAGACATCGGAACAGTAGCCCACAACAAGAAACTGCCGCAAGCACAGACAGGGTATCTACGGCAGAAGCTACCATGAACGCTTTGATTATCAGCAGTAAAGTATAGCAAGTAAGCTCAAAAGTAGACCAGAGTCCTATTCTGACCCGTCAAAAATTGTTTTCTTTCAATAATAAATAAGACGATTCAATTTTATATACCTATATTCACCACACACCTACCCAATTAGTGCTTCTACATGAAGATTTCGTGCCTGCTTCTCGATGATGATCCGCTCGTGTTGGACCTGCTGCAGGCGTATGTGGCCATGACGGACATTCTGGATGTTAAGGCCGCTTTTACTGATCCGCTTAGTGCGCACCGCTACTTACTGGAAAACCCGGTACAAGTGCTTTTTTCGGATGTTACCATGCCCCATCTGAGCGGCATTGACTTGGTTCGGTCTTTACACCAGCCTCCGCTGGTAATCCTGATGACGGCCTATCCGCAGTACGCTATGGAAGGGTTTAACCTGGATGTTATCGACTTCCTGCTAAAGCCCATTTCCCTGGACCGCTTCCTGAAGGCCGTAAATAAAGTAGCCGGTATTTTGCGGGTGAGTACTTCCGCCACCGATGCTCAGAATGATACGCTCACGGGTTGGGGCTCCTTTTTTATCAGGACTGACGCGCAGTTTGTGCGCCTGCACTACCGGGAGGTGCTCTACATTGAGGCGCTGAAGGACTTCACCAAAATCAATACCTCCGACGGCCGCACCCACCTTACGCTGGTGAATCTGAAAAACCTGGAGGAGCAGCTGCCGTCCGGTATGTTTGTGCGCACCCACCGCTCCTATCTGGTCAATGCGGCCCGCATCGATTCAGTAAGCAACCTGGAAGTGAAAGTGAGCGGCCATGCCCTGCCCCTGGGCCAAACGTACCGGGAACGGGTAACGGAGCGCATTGTGAACCGTTCCCTTATTCGGCGCCAGCACTAGATTGGCGGCCGTTAGGGCCCAAAACCTAGGCTCCGATTTTTTCTTGCTCAGGCAGCTTCCTTGGCCCGCCACAGCCGCCACCACGGCAGGTAGGGCTGGTCGTGGTGCTCGTAGTGGTACCCAAAAAAGTAGCAGCTAATGAATGCCCAAATGTGGTGGCGCAACTGGCTCCGCGACTTGTGCGGGTTCTCGGGGGCGTGCTCACCCCGGTGCGGCAGGTAGGTACCGAAATAGAACAGCTGCAGAGTAGCCAGCACGGCCGGCACCATCCAGAATGCAATGACATTGGCCGCCGGAAAGAAGTACTTGAGCACGTTGTAGGTCAAAGCCATTAGCATTACCTGCACAACGGTTACGTAGTTCCAGGCGAAGCGCGCAAACCAGAATAAAAAGTCAGCGTGCTGACCATCATGAAAGTCGGGGTCGTCTTCGGTGGCCACGTGGCGGTGGTGCGCGTGGTGTTTGGGTAGCATCCGGGGAAACCAATTGAACGCAAACAACCCGGCCGTAAGCGTACCGATGAGATTATTAAGGCGCTTGTGGGAGCTCACCACCCCGTGCATGGCATCGTGGGCGGTGATGAACAGACCTGTGTATAAATGAGTCTGCACCAAGGCCAGCAAATACGGCCAGGGACTCCGCCAGTTGGGCTGATAATATGCCAGCAGAAATATCAACAGTCCGGCCCAAGTAGCTATAATAAGGCCAGCGGCTACCACCCCGCGCCACCCCAGCGGCCTGGGCTGCACCCGAGTGGGCTGGCTAGCAGTAGCAGTGGCAGGAACAGCAACTGACATATGACTCGAAATTGGGCTAAAAGGCAAGCAGCATGTCACGCACTTGCTCCATTTGCCACATGGGCGTGCTAGTGGCCCCGCAAATACCTACCGACTGCCCCGGCTGAAACCACGACGGACACAACTCTTCGGCTTTGGAAATGAAGTGCGTGGCGGGGTTTGTATCCCGGCAAACCTGGTACAGTACCTTGCCGTTGGAGCTTTTCGTGCCCGACACGAATACGACCTGATCAAACTGCGCCGCGAAACGCCGCAGGTCCTTGTCACGGTTACTTACCTGCCGGCAGATGGTGTCGTTAGCATTTACCTGGTAACCCCGCTCCTCCAGGTTTTCCTTTACCCGGTAAAAGGAATCGGTGCTTTTGGTCGTTTGGCTGTAGAGGGTGATGTTTTGGGGTAGCTCGTGTTGTAGCAGCTCTTCCAGGTTCTCGAACACCACGGCCTGCCCGCTGGTCTGGCCCAGCAACCCGCGCACTTCAGCGTGCCCGTGTTTGCCGTAGATGAATATTTTCTCGCTCCGGTCGAAGCTGCTCTTAATCCGGTTCTGCAGTTTCAACACCACCGGGCACGAGGCATCTATCAGGGTGAGGTTGTTTTCCAGCGCCATCTGGTAGGTGCTGGGTGGCTCCCCGTGCGCCCGAATCAGGACGGCCTCTTCCCGTAGCTTGGCCAACTGGTCATAATCAATGATGCGCAGTCCTCGCCGCTGCAGGCGCTCTACCTCCTCGTCATTATGCACAATGTCGCCGAGGCAATACAAATACCCCTGCTCATCCAGCAGGTCTTCGGCCATTTGAATGGCATAGATAACGCCGAAGCAAAAGCCGGAATTAGGGTCGATACGGACGCTCAGGTGGTGCGGCATAGCTAACGGGCTAACAGCGGAGGACCGCATAATGTTGCGCTCATTGGGTGGAAGATAGAACACAAACCGCAAAACCCAACCGTAGTTTGATTCCCACCTCTTCTAGAACGCGCCGAATGCCTTCCGCTGTTCCAAATCCCGGATAACCCGCTCCTCCGCAGGAGATGCCCGCAGCACTTCCTGCTTCCGCCAAAAAGCTGGATCATAGGGCTTTTTGCTGGCCTGTTTTAGGTCGTTGTACCCAACTCCGGTGGTTTTGTATCCTTTCCCGGCTGGTTGGGCAGTGTAGCGGTAGAAAAACAGGTTACCATTGATGGTCGTAGTATCAGTCTTCCCCCGGTAGCGCAACACTACTTGCTGCTCGGCCCTGATGGACTGCAAACGGCTCAGAGAATCACGGTGCGGAGCGAAATCAACGGTTAGCTGCATGGTTTGCCCATCCAGCGTAGTGCCTTGCCGCAGCTGCATGGCCATCAGGTTTTCGATGGGAATTTGGGCATCCACGCGGCGCAACGCCGCGGTGTGGAAATCAATGTACAAGGTTCCTTCCGGCACAAACCGGTCTACACCGGGACGTTTGCTGAACTCAATAACGGCGGTTTCCTGGCCTTTGTTTTCCAGCACCTCCCGCAGCTGAAACGTAAAAAACTCGGTGCTACCCGGGCTCAACGGCACCGACACGGTACGCCGGTTGGGCTTGGGGTCGAACACGGGAATCAGCCGTAGAGCGGCAGAAAAATTGCTCATGTCCACGCCCGTGTCTTCAGCGGCGGAACCGTAGCGGGCCTGCTGCAGCTGCCAGCCATTAATGCCCTGCCCATCAAACCGAACATCGTAGAAAGCATCCAGAAACTCGGTGTAGCGGCCATTGTGGCGCTGCTTCTGGCGGTAGAAGGCCTGCCCAAACTCTTCCTCGCGCTGATGCCGGGCCAGTTTGGCGTAAGCTCTCTTGACTAGTTCAGCAGCCAGTTGGTCAGGGTTGCGCACTTTCACCTCGGGCAGGGCCACGGTGCTAGCTTTAAGCGTAACCGTAACTGGTGCCCCGGAAGTCACGCTTAGCACTGTAGGGGCATAGCCTAGGCTTACCACTGCCAGCCTTTGCGGCAATTTGGTTACGCGCAGGCTGAACTCCCCGGCCTCGTTGGTAGCAGTGCCAGGCTCGGCGCCCGGTACGCCCACGTTGGCGTAGGGTACGGGCTGCCCTTGCTCATCCAGCACTTTGCCTTTCAACTGCGTTTGTTGCGCGGCGGCGGCAAGTGAGCTGACAAGGGCGGCGGTCAGGAGCAGTATTTTCTTCATAGAACAACAAGTATGACAGCGGGCCAAACTACCAATCAGCACACAAATGGCCCGGCCCTACAACGAACAACTACCCGGCCAGGATATACCAAGGCCCCGCTTTTCCAGCTGGAAAACGGGGCCTATTACGCGTAGAGTTGGTAAAAATCAGAGGGCAGCCAGCTTTTGTGCCTCTTCCTCCGATACATGGCCTCGTTCTACCATGAAATTGCGCACTAACCCGAAGGATTCCGCGTCGAGGCCGGATTTGGGGTGCCGCAGCAAGGTGCTCACCAAGAACTGCCGGTCTTCCTCCACGTGCGGGCTCATCCCTAAAAAGGACGGCAGGTTGCTTTCTACGCTCAGCCGCAAAAACCGGATTTCCGCGTTATTGCCGTCCAGTTTCATGGCCTGGTCGAACAGCTTGCCAGCTTGCTGCACGTAAGTGAGCTTGTTGAACATAGAAGCATCACGGGCCCGAATGGCCTCGGCAGCGGCTTTGTAGGCCAGTACCACGGCGTCCTGCTTATCGTAGGAAGCCATGAGCTTATGAAATTTCTCGCCGGCCTCTTTACTAGCGGCGGCCTGCTGGTAGTGGCGGCGCAACTGGTGCACGGCGTAGGGATTAGCTTCGGTTGACACGAGGGTGGTAAACGTCAGGAACAGAAAAAGAAATAGGAATTGGGTCAGCTTCACGCGCAACGGGGTTGGTAGAAGAGCACAAAGTAACGTGGCTATTTGCTAGCACGCCTGATTTCTTCCCCCTACGGCAATTTACTTGCCAGTGGCTGATACCAGCTACACCCGCGCCAGCCGGTAGCGGAAGTAAGACCCCAGCAGCAGCAGCAGCTTGGTGTTGTTGGGTACTCGCACCCGCTCCCCCAAAATGGTAGCTGCCGGCAGCTGCCGGATTTTATGAAAAAGCTTGAGGTAGTACACGTAGGCAAGGTATACTCCCAACCGGGCCGCCTTAGGTAGCTGCACAATACCGGCGTAGCCCGCCTCAAAATCAGCCCGGATATCGGCCTCAATGCTGCGCTTCACCTCGTCGGTAAACCGCTCGTACTGCACACCCGGAAAATATACCCGGCCCCGCTCCTCGAAATCGGAGCGCACGTCGCGCAGGAAGTTCACCTTCTGAAAGGCCGAGCCCAGCCGCCGGGCTGGTTCCCGCAGATGGTCGAACAAGGCCGTGTCGCCCTCACAGAAAATACGCAGGCACATCAGCCCCACCACCTCAGCCGAGCCGTAGATATACTGCTCGTACAACGACTGGTTGTAACTCCGGTCATCCAGGTCCATTTCCATGCTGAACAGGAAAGCGTCAATAAATTCCCGGTCGATGCCGTAGCGGCGCACCACGTCTTGGAACGCGTGCAGCACGGGGTTCAGGCTCAGGCCTATTTCTAGGGCCTCGTGGGTCTGGCGTTTGAAATCAGCAAACAAGGCTGCTTTGTCATGGTCGTGAAAGGTATCCACAATTTCGTCGGCCCAGCGCACAAACCCATACACGGAATACACCGGCAAGTGAAAACGCTGATCCAGCGTACGGATGCCCAGCGTGAAAGACGTACTGTAGCGCTTGGTTATCAGCTTGGCACAGGCCCGGCTGGTATCGGTAAATAGGGCAACGTGGTCCATTATGCTGAGTTACTAATTCTCCTTCTCTACTTCGGCCGCAACTACCTGGCCCGAAATAAGCGAGGGGGGTACGCCGGGCCCCGGCACGGTAAGCTGACCCGTAAAGTACAGATTCCGCACCTTTTTACTTTTGAGTGATGGTTTCAGGATGGCGGTTTGGCGCAGGGTGTTGGCCAGCCCGTAGGCATTGCCTTTGTAGCTGTGGTAGTCCTGCATAAAATCCTGGTGGGCGTAGCTACGCTTGTACACCACCGCCTCGCGGATGCTGGTGCCGCAGTGCTTTTCCAGCCGGTCCATCAGCAGGTTGTAGTAATGCTCCCGGGTGGCCTCGGGGTCGGGCAGGTTGGGGGCCACCGGAATAAGCAGAAAGATGTTCTCGCAGCCTTCCGGAGCTACGCTGGGGTCAGTTTGGCTAGGGGCCGAAACGTAGAACAGCGGGCGGCTGGGCCACTTGGGGTTCTCGTAGATTTCCTGGGCGTGCAGGCTGAAATCCTCGTCGAAGAACAGGTTATGGTGGCGCAAGTTGGGCAGTCGCTTGTTCACGCCCAAGTAAAACAGCAACGACGATGGCGCCATGGTGCGCGAATCCCAGTACTTCTCGTCATAGGTACGCCACTCGGGGGCCAGCAGGTGCTGCTCGGCGTGGTGATAGTCGGCGCCGGCTACTACCACATCGGCGGCGCGGAAGCCCTGGGCAGTTTGCACGCCGGTGGCGCGGCCGTTTTCCACCACAATCTGCCGCACCTCCTGGTTGTATTCCAGCGTCACGCCCCGCTCCTCGGCCAGGCGCACCATGCCTTCCACAATCTTGTGCATACCGCCCAGGGGGTACCAGGTGCCCAGCGCCAGGTCGGCGTAGTTCATGAGGGAATACAGGGCCGGGGTATTTTCGGAGGTAGCTCCGAGGAACAAAATCGGAAACTCCACCAGCTCCAGCAGGCGCGGGTCCCTGAAAAACTTGCGCACGTGCTTGTGCATGCTCTGCAATAGATCCAGGCGCACGGCGTCCAGGGCCAGGCGCGGGTCCATAAACTCCAGCAGAGAGCGGCCGGGCATGTGCACAAATTTGCCAATGCCTACCTCGTATTTGTAGGCCGCCTGCCGCAGAAACTCATCCAGCCGGGCCCCGCTGCCGGGCTCGTACCGCTCAAACAGCTGGCGCAACTCGCTCATGGCCGCCGGAATATCTACCGCCTCCGGGCCTTTGAAAATTACCTGGTAGGAAGGATCCAGCCGCACCAATTCGTAGTAGTCCGATACTTTTTTACCGAAGCGGGCGAAATACTGCTCAAAAATATCGGGCATCCAGTACCAGCTGGGGCCCATATCAAAGGTGAAGCCCTGCTCCCGGAACACGCGGGCCCGGCCGCCGGGGCCTTCATTTTTCTCCAGAATGGTAACTCGGTAGCCTTTCTGGGCCAAGGAGGTAGCGGCCGACAGGCCGGCAAAACCGGACCCAATAACCAAAACGTGTTTAGAGGAAGCAGCAGCCAAGTGGTAAAGGTCAAATGAGGTGGGGTGCAAGCTACAATCCGGCAGGCACATCCAATTGTTTAGCTTCCTGAGCGGCCCAGCCTTGCCGGCAGCACAAACAGACGGGCCGCAAACCACGTCACCTGGGATGGTGAACATCGTCTGCGGCCCGCGATACGCCCGGGGCGGGTCTGTACTCTCTCCCTATTCCCTACACGCCGGGGGCGTATGTCTTCAGCGCCAGCTTGAGCTCTTTGCGGGCGATATGAATACGGTTCTTCACGGTTCCAATCGGAATTTGCAGCTTCTCAGCAATTTCCAGGTACTTGTACCCGATGTAGTACATCATAAACGGAGTCCGGTAATCGGCCGACAGACCGGCAATGGCTTCGTTGATATCTGTTACTACGAAATCAGAGGTAGCTCCGTTGTGCGTAATGTAGTTTTCGTTGGTATTGAAGTACTGGAAGTACTCCGTGCTGTCAATATTGCTATTGCGCTTGGTGATTTTGTTGTAATTGTTGATGAAGGTGTTGCGCATGATGGTGTACAACCACGCCTTCAAATTGGTGCCCGCCTTGAACTTGTCTTTGTTCAGCATGGCTTTGAGCAAGGTTTCCTGTACCAGGTCCTTGGCATCGTCTGCGTCGCGCGTCAGGTTCATTGCCACGGGCTTCAGGGAGTAAGAAATCTTCTGTACTTGGTCGGTGAATTCCAGAGAGGTCATGCTGTTTAGCTTTTCATGGCAAAAAGTTAAACAAATATACTTGGGTATTTTAGAGTTGTACGTACCTACACACATTTATTTTCTTTAATGCCCGTATTTCGCACGTGGCCAGCCCGAGCGACCCTGTAGCTAATTGATATCAAGCCCGTTAGCAAAGCCACCATACGCACACAGCCCCGGCCGCCTACCTGCTGGTAGTACGGCCGGGGCTGCGCGAAGTTGAGTGCCAGCGGGTTATGCTATTGTTAACTGGGGTTGAGCCACGCAGGCCTCCGCAGTTGGCAGACTAGTGGCCAGCTGGATAAAGTCGGTGATGAGCGCCAGCCGGGAGGTATTGGGCGGCAGCTCAAACTCTAACTGGGCCAGCGGGCCATACAAAAACAACCGGACATCAGGACATAACTGACTGACCTGTTGCACGTACGCCGGCACCTCGTGGCGCTCCGGTACGGCCGTCAGTACAGTTACTGCTGCATATGGTTGATACGCACTACACACCTTTTCTATTTCTGCTATTGGCAGGTTTTGGCCCAGGTACAGGACGTGGTGGCCCCGGCTGCGGAGCACGTAGTTCATGAACAATAGGGCCAGCTCGTGCATCTCACGCTCCGGCAGGAACAGTACCCAGCGGCGGGCAGTGGCGGGCTGCACGGGCGGCAGCGCATCGGTGGCGGCCATGAGTTTCTGCCGGATCAGGTGCGTTACCAAGTGCTCCTGGGCCGGATTCACGGTGCCAGCCTGCCACATCACTCCTATGCGCTGCAGAAATGGATACACCACGCGCAACACGGCCTGCTCGAAGCCATAGTGCTCTACCACTTGGTTCATGATGGCAGTGAGGTGGCACTCGTTCATTTCCAGCATGGCCGCCAGCAAGCCATTTACCTGGTGGCAGTAACGGTCGGCGTGGGCCGCATCGTCGCAGGATATAACGGCGCTGCACAGCTCCTGCTCCGAAAGCTTAGCTACCTGCGAAATGCGGTAGCCCCGCCCGCACAACGTGGCCACGTTCAGCAGGCGGCGCAGGTCGTCGTCGCAGTAGGTACGGATGTTGGTAGCCGTGCGCACGGGCCGCAGAATACCGTAGCGCTGCTCCCATACCCGAATAGTATGCGCCTTGATGCCCGAAAGCTGCTCTAGGTCGCTGATAGAAAAGTGTCCCACAATGCTAACCCTGCTTATCCTGCTGATAATCTAGCTGCGTGCTCTTGCCTCGCAGTACCCGCGTAGGAGCCGGCCGCCGCAGCGCCAGTTGGTAATACTTCGGCGACACCCACAGCAAGCCAAACTCCTCGCTGCCGTCGCGGCCAGTGGTTTTGTGATGAATTTTGTGGGCCATGTTCAGGGCCCGCAAATACGCATTGCGCGACTTGCGCCAGAACCGCAGCCGGCCATGAATCAGCACATCGTGCACAAAAAAGTACAGGGTACCGTAACTGGCAATGCCCACTCCCATCCAAAACCGGAAGTCCTTTGCCGCCGAGCCGTACATGATCAGCAGCATAGACAGAGACCCGTAAAACAGGAAAAAGAAGTCGTTGCGCTCAAACGCGTGCGGGTGACGCACGTGGTGGGAGCGGTGCAGAAACCACAGGGGCCCATGCAGCACAAACCGGTGCATGAACCAGGCTACAAACTCCATTCCCAGAAAAGTAGCCGTGGTTACGGCTACGGCTGCCAGTGTCGTCATAAGAGGCAAACCAGCGCGAAAGTGAGAAGTTTAAAAAACGTGCGTAAGGGAGAAAGGTACGATAATTCACTCCATGCCTGCAACTCGCTCCCGTGGAAAGGTGAACAGCAAAACGGCTGCTACTCGCGGCAGAGCGTGGAATTCGGGAGCAGTATTGCTAGCCCCTGAACTCTCCGCCCTGCCGCGAGTAGCAGCCGCAAGCGCCGCGCTACTGCCGCAACGTTAATTTTCCCAGGTTATCTTTTCCTTGTTAAGAAAGGCCGTGATACCGCGGCGGCAGTCATCAGAGCCCCTGGCCTCGGCATTCATGCGGGCGGCATAGCGCAGACTGTCCTCCAGAGGCATTTCCGGAATGCGGGCCAGCATTTCCTTGGTAGTTTCCATGCTTTGCCCCGAATTCTCGACGCACAGGCGGCGGGCAAAGGCGTACACGTTGGCGGCCAACTCCGAGCGGGGCACCAGGAAATTCACCAAGCCAAAATCCAGGGCGGCCTGGGCCGAAATGGCGTCGCCGGTGAGCAGCAGCTGTTTGGTGCGGGCCTCTCCTATTTTACGCAGCAAAAATACGCTCACAATAGCCGGCAGAAACCCGATTTTCACCTCAGTATAGCCGAATTTCGCTTCGGGCACCGCAAAAGCAAAGTCGCAGATGGTAGCCAAGCCGCAGCCTCCGGCCAGGGCGTGGCCCTGCACCTCCCCGATTACTACCTTTTTCAGGGTATAAATCTGGTGAAAGAGCTGCATGAGATGGGTGGAGTCAGCTAAGTTATCGGTGTAGCCAAAACTTTGCAGCTCCTGAATATAGCCGAGGTCGGCTCCGGCGCAAAACACCGCGCCCTCGGCCCGCAGCACAATTACTTTGCAGGCTTCGTCGTCTTCGGCGAATTCAAAAGCCTGCTTTAATTCCGTGACCATTTCAGCGCTCAGGGCATTACGCTTATCGGGACGGTTGAGGGTGATATAGCCGATAGAGTCCTGGGCTTCATAACGAATGAAACGCAGGTCTTCCAGTTCCTGAGTGGGCATGTCTTCCATAATCAGGGAGTTGCAGTACGGTGGATGAAAACCAGCGGACACCCGGCGCTTATCACCGAAGCATGGATGTGTGCTGATACAGATAGAACGCGCGAAAGCCAAACGTAGCAAAATTGATGCTACGCTGCTAGTTGTAGGATATACTAGTGAAAGGGGGGCTTCGGTTTCGGCTAATTCCGGGAACGGCCTTCCCTACCGCCCCCAGGACACAACGAATGCCCCTTGCAACGTCACATCGTGGGTTCGGAAGCCGGCGGAGCGCAACAAAGAATCCTGGCGCAGTACGTACCAGCTTTTGCAGGAAGAATCGAAGACTACGGGCGCAGCGGTACCAAACACGGCAGCCAGTTGCCGGGGCTGTACGCGGGCGTTGCGGCGCAGCACTACTGCCGTAAGGCCTGGTACCGGTGCAGTGGCTCCGCTCAGCGGCCCACTCACAAAAGCCAGCTTCCGGTTCTGCCAAGCGGCCAGCGTCAGGCCGGGTTCGGCCACCACGGCTGGCACCGGGCAGGCTTGCCAGCCGGGCCGGTAGCTTACCCGCCGCGCGTCCCGCCGGATGCTGCCGGGCACAATGCGGTAGGTTCGCTCGGTTTCGGTGAGCGGCAAAGAGTCTACCGTTACAATTTCGGCAGCTGCACCCTGCCAGAAACCCACTACCGAGCGGCGCGGAATACTATAGATGACTAGCTCCCTGGTTGGAGCCAGTTGGTAGGCTGCCCACACCCGGCTCCCGGCAAATACCCCCACCAGCGTGCAAGCTAACGCCAGCCAGGTTAGCCGCTTGCGGGCGAAGAACACCAGCAACAGCAGCAGTACAGCTCCAATCAGCCAGACCTGCAGCGTGGTAACGTGAATGCCGGAAATCAGTGCCCCCGGCATTACGCGGCCAACCCAGAAGATGTACTGGTTAAACAACCAAATCATCCATTCAAACACGTAGGCCACACACTGGGGGCCATAATCCAGCACCCGCGCCACGCCCGGCAGGGCCAGGCCTACCAGCGTTACTAAGCCTTTCAGCGTCAGCAGCCCCAGGCCCACGTACACGGCCATGCTGGAAATAGGTACGGCTATTAAGTTGGAAGCCAGAAAACTGAGCGGGAACTGATGAAAATAGTACAGCCCCAGCGGAAACGTGGCTACCTGAGCCGCCAAAGAAAGCGCCGTGGCTGACCACACGTAATGCAGAAAGCGCCCCAGCCACCCCCAGCTTTTCTGCACGACCTTGGGCTGCCAGGGTCGCTGCTTACTTAAAAAGTATGCCGTAGGGTTTAGCCAGCTTAAGATGCGAGGCTGCAGGTATACAATGCTCAGGACAGCTAAAAAGGAAAGCTGAAAACCCACGTCGCAGAGCAGATACGGGTCGTAGCAAAGCAGGCAGAACGCGGCCACTGCCAGCAGGTTATACATGGATGTTTGCCGGCTGGTAGCGCGCCCCACAATAATGAACGAGAACATCACAGCGGCCCGCAGCACCGAAGCCGACAGCCCCGTCAGGAAGGCGTAGCTCCAGATTACGGCCAGGCCCAGCAAAGCCGTTACCAACCGAAACCAGGGCCCGCGCCGGCCGGGCAGCCGCCCCAGCAGCCACGTCACGGCCCCAAACAGCAGCCCCACCTGCAACCCCGATACGGCCATGATGTGCGTGGTACCCGTGTTGGCGTAGGCCTGCTTGGTTTCCTGGTCTACTTCATCTTTGATGCCTAACACCAGCGCCGAGGCCAGGGCATATTCCCGCTTGGCGTGCACGTACTGCCGGAATACACCATCCAGCACCCGCGCCGCCCGCATGGCCGCCGCCCGCAGCAAACTCGGCGGACTGGTAGCTACTCGCAGGAATTGGTCGGGGTGAATGAACTGCTGATGATAGACCTGATGATACTGCAGGTAGCGGCGGTAGTCAAACTCGCCGGGGTTCAGGGGCGCTTTGCTGGGAGCGGGAGCACCCCGCACTATCCATACGTCGCCGTACTGCGGGGCCGCCAGCCCTTCCTCGCGCGGAACAGACACCCGGATACCGCCCAGCGCCGGCCGCCAACGCCCCGCCACCCGCACCGCCGACACGCGCACGGTGGTAGCGTAGGTGGCCGGCCGTACCACCGTGTAGTCATCTACCACGGCGCGGTAGTACTCCACACGGCTGCCAAACCGGTACAAATGGTGGGCATTGCGGCTCTCAGTGGCCTGCTGGGTGAGTGCGGCGCCGGCTACGCCCAGCGTCAATACAGCCAGCAGGCCCGCCGCATCGGTAGCGCCCGGCGTGAGCTGCCGAGCCGCCCACAGCTGCATCACCAGAAATACACCTGCCAGCCCCGCTACCAACCAACGCAAATCGGGGAGCATTTCCCCGGCGTACAGGTAGAGCAGAATACCCAGCATCAGTGGCAGCACCAGCCGAACAGCCGCCGCCGAAGCCCATTTTATCTCCATACTCCTAGTCCAAAATACCTAATAGTTGCACACCCATAAGCTCGTCAGCAATCAGGCGGGTAAAATGGAGAAAATGTCCTGAATCACAAAGGCCTGCGCCTGCTTCTTACTGGTCAGAAGCAGGCGCAGGCCTTATTTATAGCCGGGTGGTGTGGCAGATTAGCTGGGCCGCTGCCACACCATCTTGTAGTGCTCAATGCCGGCTTCCCAGAATGCCTCTCCACTTTTCACAAAGCCGTGGCGCTCATAAAAGCGCACGGCGGCTACCTGGGCATTGAGGTACACCACAGCTGTGGAGTGGGCCGCCTCCACATCCCGCAGCACAGCCGTCAGCAAGGCGGCTCCCACCTGCTGGTTGCGGTAGGCAGCCAACACGGCAAAGCGCTCCAGCTTCACGCCGTTTTCGGTGGTGCGCCAGCGGGCGGCCCCGCAGGGCATGCCCTCCCCAGTTACGGCCAGATAATGCGTAGCGTCAGTTTGGTCATGATGGTCATTTTCCAGCTCAGCGGGCACATTTTGCCCCAGCACAAACACCGTCCGGCGAATGGCCAAGGCCGCGAGTAGGTCCTGTTCAGTTGTAATGCGGTGCGCAGTCGTCATGGGTGGGCGTAAGTGGCGTGTGGGGGCAATGCTTGAATCGGCAAAAAAGGCAAGGGCGAAAATACAGCAGCGCAGACATACCACACCGGCAGCAACCCTGCAACGCAAAAACGGCTGCCTACCGGCAGCC
Source organism: Hymenobacter sp. UYP22 (assembly GCF_040547285.1). NCBI lineage: Bacteria > Pseudomonadati > Bacteroidota > Cytophagia > Cytophagales > Hymenobacteraceae > Hymenobacter > Hymenobacter sp. UYP22. The sequence goes on from NZ_JBEPPK010000006.1 coordinate 135,433, forward strand.
GTTTTTTTTAATTTCTACATACAACCAGAGCCAGTGTGTCATGGGCGCGGCTCTAGCTACCTCGCTAGTCTATTGCTCCTGGTTCACAGGCAGCTGCTGCGTGCCATCATCCTCGCGGCGGGCATCGGGGTGCTTACCGGGGTCGTGGTGGGCAATTTCATCCTGGCGACGCTGGTAGCTGGGGCGGTACTCGCGCACGGGGCGGTTGGCCTGGTCCTTCTGCTGCTGCACATCAAACTTGTCGTAGGCCTGCACAATCTGCTTCACCAAGCGGTGGCGCACCACATCCTCGGCCGTCATTTCCACGAACCCAATACCACTTACGCCCTGCAGAATATCCAAGGCCTGAATCAGCCCCGACTTCTGCTTCGTAGGAAGGTCAATCTGGCTCCGGTCCCCGTTCACCATCACCTTGGCATTCGGGCCCATGCGGGTCAGAAACATCTTCAGCTGCGAAGGCGTGGTGTTCTGGGCTTCATCCAGGAGCACAAAGGCATTGTTGAGCGTACGGCCCCGCATGTAGGCCAGCGGCGCAATTTCAATGGTCTTGTTTTCGAGGTAGAACTTGAATTTTTCGGGCGGCAGCATGTCCTCCAGCGCGTCGTAAATCGGGCGCAGGTAGGGGTCTACTTTCTCCTTCATATCACCGGGCAGAAAGCCGAGGCTTTCCCCCGCCTCCACCACGGGCCGCGAAATGATGATTTTCTTGACCTCCTTATTCTTGAGAGCCCGCACGGCTAGCGCCACCGAAATGTAGGTTTTGCCCGTACCGGCCGGCCCCAGCGCGAATACCAGGTCGTGCTTGAGCACGGTATCTACCAGCCTCTGCTGATTAGCCGTTTTGGCTTTGATAACACCGCCCTTGGCCCCGAACAGAATTACGTCCGGCGAGGCCGCCATGCGGGCCTCATCTAGGTCTTCGTCGGCCGATGACAGGAACTGGCTCACTGTTTTGTCGGTAATCTGCCCGTACTGGTGGTAGTGCTCCAGCAGTGCCGACAGGATATCGTTGATGCGGCTAATGACGGCCGTTTGGCCCTGAATCTTGATTTCGTTGCCGCGGGAAATAATTTTGCTACCCGGAAACGCAGCTGCCAGCTGCCGGATATTTTGGTTATCGGGTCCCAGAAACTCAACCAAGGACACGTTTTCCAGAGTGATGATTTTTTCGACCAAACTGAGGGAATTTAAGTGCGGAAGGAAAGTACAAGCGCCCGGGCCAGACCCGACGTGGCGCTATAAAAACAGTAACAATAAAAATCAGCAGTTCGTTTCTGCTGCCGTTTCGCGGCAAAAGGTCTACTTTTGCCGCCCCCAGGAGGGCTTAGCAATAGTACGAATAACTCCCAATTTCCGGTCATGGGCCTGATTACGTTTCTGTCCGATTTTGGCTACCGCGACCATTACGTGGCAGCCGTGAAGGCCCGGATTCTGCAGCTTGCCCCCCACGTGCCGGTGCTGGATATCACCCACGGCATCGAGCCCTTCAATATTGCGCACGCCGTGCACGTACTCGGAGCTGTGTACCAGGATTTTCCGGCCGGCACCGTTCATTTAGTTGGGGTGAATGACCTTGGCTCCCCGAAAGCAGCCTGGCACGCGGCCCGTTTCCAGGAGCACTTCTTCGTATCCGCCGACAATGGCCTGCTGCCTCTGCTCTGTGACGGCACGCCCGACGAGTTGGTGGTGCTGGGCTCGGGGCAAACGGCTACTGCCTCCCCTACCCGCGACTTACTAGCCCCGGCCGCGGTGCACTTGGCCCAAGGTGGCTCCCTCTCCGACCTGGGCCCTGCTACCACTGAAACCTATCAGCTGCTTAACCGGCAGATGCGTCTGCAAGACAACCGCATCACCGGCCACGTGGTGCACGTCGACCACTACGGCAACCTCATTACCGATATTAGCCGCACCGCCGTGGAGGTAGTAGGCCGTGACCGGCCCTGCACCATCCACTTCGCCCGCGAAACCGTGCGCGAAATTGTGCCGCACTTTCAGGCGGCCGCGCCTGGGGAAGCCGTGTGCATTTTCAACAGCCAAGACCGGCTCTGCATCGGCATCAACCAAGGCAATGCCTCCGAGCTCCTAGGCCTCCACTTCGACTCCCAGGTTGACATCCGATTCGTGGGCTGAGATTAACTCGACAACTACAGGGCAAAACCTCATTGAATATGGTATACACGCAGATTGCTTGTTTATATATTTATTATGTTAACTAATTGATGTCACTCTGTCAGTCCTGATTTTTGTTCTTCTTTATGCTGATTCGTATCGTGCGCATGACGTTTCACCCGGAACGGGTACCTGAGTTCCTGGCGCTTTTCCAGCAGTCGGAAGACCAGATTCGTAACATGCCGGGCTGTCGGTTCCTGGAGCTTTGGCAGGATATTCATGAGCCTACTGTGTATTGCACCCATAGCCATTGGGACTCGGAAGATCAACTGAATGCGTACCGAAAATCGGCCTTGTTTGGGCAGGTATGGCCCGCTACAAAGGCCTTGTTTGCTGGCCCCCCATTGGCTTTTTCCGTACAGCCCGCTACTCTACCACCTCACTCAGGCCCCGCACTCTAGAGTTCAAAGCGGTGCGCTGGGTTCTGTTCACCACTCCTGTATGCCTACCTCTAATTACTTCGAGTTTTACGGTTTGCCAGAATCGTTTCGCCCTGATGTGGCGGCCCTGAAACGCCAGTACTACGCCATGAGCCGGGAGTACCACCCCGATTTTCATGCTACCGCCACGCCAGAGAAGCAGCAGGAAATACTTCATTTGGCCACGCTCAACACCAATGCCTACCGGGTTTTGTCTGACGCCGACCAGCGCATGGCTTATATTTTGGGCCAGCATGGCCTGCTAGAGGAGGGAAAACAAGAATTGCCTCCAGATTTTTTAATGGAAGTTATGGAGCTCAATGAGCAGCTTATGGAGCTGGAATTTGAGCCTGATGCTGCGGCAGTTGAACGCCTCAGCGAGGAGGTTAACCTACTGAGTAACACACTCGAATCCGGCATTGAGCCCGTACTGGCCGGGTACGATGGGTTACCCCATGAAGCCCGCCCCCAGGCCCTAACCCAAGTGCGAACTTATTACCTAAAAAAGCGCTACCTGTTGCGCATTCGCGAATCTCTGGCTAAGTTTGCCACCCGTTCCTGATCTACCGACAGAAACGGTTGACTTGCCCAGATGGCGGAATCGGTAGACGCGTCGGTCTCAAACACCGATATCGAAAGATGTGCCGGTTCGACCCCGGCTCTGGGTACAATAAAAAGGCTCCTACTCAACTGAGTAGGAGCCTTTTTATTGTAGCTCCGTTCGTTACTGAATAAAGTCCGGACGGATCAGATTTTCGAAGGTGAAAATTTCGTCCCACTTCGCTTGCGTGAGGAGGTGCCGTTCAGAAACGGCAATGTCATACACGGATTTGCCCGTTTTCAAGGCTTCCTTGGCAATTTCGGCGGATAACTCGTAACCAAGCACCGGGTTGAGCTGGGTGACGATACCAATGCTGTTGCGCACCATATTCTCCGCGTGCTCCTTGTTGGCGGTGATGCCCACCACGCACTTCTCGCGCAGGGTCCGGCAGGCATTGGTCATGTAGCTAATGCTTGTGAATAGGGCAAAGCTGATAACCGGCTCCATCACGTTCAGCTGCAGCTGCCCACCCTCGGCGGCCATGGTCACGGTGAGGTCGGCTCCAATAACGTAGAAAGCCGTTTGATTGACTACTTCGGGCACTACCGGGTTTACCTTGCCGGGCATTATGCTGGAACCGGGCTGCAGGGGCGGCAGGTTAATCTCGAACAAGCCCGTGCGCGGCCCCGACGAAAGCAGGCGTAAATCATTGCAGATTTTGCTGAGCTTCACGGCCGTGCGCTTTAGCACCCCGGAAAGCTGCACGTAGGCCCCGGTATCGTAGGTGGCCTCAATCAGGTCGCCGGCCAGACTCAGGTCCAGGCCGGTGATGTCGCGCAGGTAGCGGGTTACTAGGTCGGCGTAGCCATGGGGGGCGTTTACCCCCGTACCAATGGCAGTAGCCCCCATGTTGATTTCACTGATCAGGCGGCGGCTATCCTCAATCCGCAGCAGTTCCTCGCGCAGGTTGGTAGCAAAGGCCCGAAATTCGTCGCCCATGCTCATGGGTACGGCATCCTGGAGCTGCGTACGGCCCATTTTCAGCACGTTCCGGAACTCGTTGCCCTTAGCTGCAAAGGCATCAGCCAACTCACCCAGCACGCCACTGTAGCCCACCAGCTTATTGCTGAGGGCAATCCGGAATGCCGTGGGATAGGCATCATTGGTACTTTGGGAACAGTTGACGTGGTTATTGGGGTGACAGAACTGATATTCGCCTTTCTGATGGCCCATTATTTCCAGGGCGACATTGGCAATTACCTCGTTGGCATTCATGTTCACGGAAGTGCCTGCCCCGCCCTGAATCATATCGGTGAGGAATTGCCCATCGAACTCGCCGGCTGCTACCCGGTCGCAGGCCTGGGCAATAGCATCGGCAATTTCCGGCTTCAGAACGCCCAGGTCACGGTTGGCCAGGGCCGCGGCTTTCTTTACGTAGGCCAGGGCCTGCACAAACAGCGGCTCAACCCGCAGCGGAATACCCGTGATGGTGAAATTTTCCAGGGCCCGCAGCGTCTGGATACCATAGTATGCGTCGGCGGGAATTTCACGCTCGCCCAGGAAATCGTGCTCAAGTCGGGAGTTAGTCATACGGAAGGAAACTCGGTGGTGGGTGGTGTGCACAAGCGGCACGAAGGTAAGCTCCACCTGGAAAAGGTGGCCGTGTGGGAGTAGATGCGCTGTTGTACTGTGGCAGGGCTGTCGAGGTTGACCAGTGCCCCTACTACATGGCATTTTCCTGCGTGGGCGCTGGCACTCAGGCTAGCCGAGAGCCGTATCGGCGGTCCGTTACACCCTGGCAAGGTAGGCTGTTCTACACTCCACGAGCCTAAGTGGCACATCTGTTTCCGAGAAAGGGTTCTACTAAGGCCTGAGGACTATACTGGAAGTGATGCGCGCCTATCGTCAGGGATATAACGTAACCAAAGCAACTGATCCTGGCTCTTGGACTAACCTAGTCAAAGGATTCATCATTGTCTTTTTACGAATATTTCGTAGTATTACGAATACATCGTACTTATCGGTATTTGGTTTTCCTACGCTCTGCTTGCTTCTGAAATTAGTTGGCTGCAGCGGGCAGAAACCGGATGATTGCTTATCCACCCACTGCTTCTGCGAAACCCCTTACTCAGGTTTTTCGTCTTTTTTCTGGCTCTATGCTGATACGGTTGCGCTTTCTGGTAGGATTATTAGGGCTGCTGGCGGGACCAGCCTGGGGCCAAGCGCGCCTGAGCGGGGTGGTACTGGACTCCTTGACACGGCAGCCCTTGCCCTTCGGCACGGTGTTCCTGGCTAATACTACCTTGGGCGCTACCACCGATGACGCGGGCCGGTTTGCGTTTGCACGGGTGCCGGCGGGCACGTATGAGGTGGTAGCTTCTTATTTGGGCTACCAGTTGCGGCGGCAGGTAGTAACGGTAGGTACCCAGCCCCAGGAGCTAGTATTTCGGCTACCAGCCTCGGCCAACGCGCTGGGTGAGGTGGTAGTGCGCCCCCACCCAAATAACCCCAACGACTACCAGAAATTTGCCAGCACCTTCCTGGGCAGCACCTCGTTTTCCCGGCAATGCCGCATCCGCAACCCCGATGCCGTGCGCGTTGATTATGACTTGGACAGTAACGAGCTGACGGCCACTTGTAGCGACTACCTAACGGTGGAAAACCGGGCTTTGGGCTACCGCGTTAAGTACTACGGCCTCGATTTCCACTTGAATTTTCGGGAGCAATGGATGTCGTTTTATGGCTCCCCGGTGTTTGAGCCCATGAAGGCGCGCTCCAAGAAGGAGCAGCGCCGTTGGGAGGCCAACCGGCAGCAGGCGTACATTGGCTCCCTTACGCACTTCCTGCGCAGTGTGCAGGCCGATGAGGTAGAGACTCAGGGATTCAAGGTGCAGCGGCTGCGGCGGGTACCCAACCCCGCCCGCTCCCAGGCCGACAGTTTACTGACCTTGCTGCGGGCCCGGGCCGCTACGCTTCGCCCGCTTAACCCCCAGCAGTTCGACGACTCGCTTGCCCGCCTGGTCAAAGTGCCGGCTCAATTCACCTACCTATTTACCCAGCCCTTACCGACCACGCAGTTCCGGGAGATGTTGCCCACTGGCCGTGTTGCCCTGCGGTTTGCTGATTTGCTGCAAGTTACCTTCGACCGGGAACCCGCCGACCCGGCCTATATAGAGTACACTGCCCGTACCTCTGCGCCGGGCAACACGCTGCCGGCCGGCTTAAGCACGCAGGTATCGGTGCTGCATCTGCAACAGCAGCCGCGGGTGGAGCTGCAGGTGAACGGGCAGCCAGTGAACCCGCTGGGCCTACTTACAGAAGGCTATTGGGGGTTTGAGAAGATGGGAGAATTTATGCCGGTTGATTATGCCCCCCCGGTTGCTAAGCCCCGGCCCTAGCATTATTATGCTGGGGGCAACTCCTAGCTTCGTTGGCTATGCCTGGCACGTGCCTACCGCTACACCCTGTACCGGCTGCTGTGCTGGCACGTTCCGAAGCCCTGTAAATACCAGATTGATTGGCTTACTGGTAGCGCTGCTGGCTCAGTTGCAGGCCATGCACTACATGCTGGGTGGATTTATCTGGAAACGCAACTCCTGACGAATGAGCAGCCAACAAAAATTCCGCGCCCGGCTCTACTGCCCGGCGCGGAATCTGTGCGCTACCTTCTCGCTGCACTACTACGCGGCGTGCACCATCGGCTGGGCCAGCTGCGCATCCAGGATTTCTACCACAAACCCCTGCTCCGGAGAGTATGACTTGCGGTAGAAAACGGTTACCTGACGCCCGCGCACTGATGTAGTGGTGGTGGTGCATACCTCGTCGTAGGCCTTTTCTTTCTCTAGGAAGGGGCGCAGCAACTCAATGGTGGGTAAAAACTCGGCGGGCAAAATTCCGTGGTGCTCCTGCAGCTTCACGGCGCTTACCGGGTACAGAAAACGAGTGTTGAACAGAATCATATAAGGCTGAATTATCGAGGTGCATTCCGATGAGGAAGTGCCTGAAAAACAGCCTTCATACCCATTTAATTCCCACTTTGGGCCAGATAGTTCACCCGTAATAGTTAGAGGCTTAACTCCACTACCACGGCCGTGGAGCCCCCGGCGTCATCATCGGTTACCAGCAGTAGTTCCAGCTGTCTGGGGCCCATTTCCCGGTATACGGCCACGCCCTCTACCTTACTGCGGAAGGCCCGGCCGTCGGGCCAGCGGAGCGGAGCTAGCTCCAAGGGCAGCACCCGGCGCTTGCCAGGGGGCAGTAGGGCTAGCTCCCCCACAAACGAGCCCAGCACGGCCCCATCCTGCACCGCATCTATCGTGTCCTCCACCGAGGCCGTTACCAGCAGCCGACCATTCTGACAGACAGCGCCCGAAAAGCCGGCGGGCTTGCCTTCCACTACGGGCAGCTCAAACAATTGCCGGGTTACGGTGGGCAGCTGCGTAGTCTGGTGTTGCAGGTAGGCCCAGGTAGCGCCGAGCGGCAGCCGAAACAGCAAATTACCAGTCCCCACCCCCACCGTCCGCTGAAATAGTAGCAGCTCCGTGGGGGTAGCCGCCGCCGCCTCCAGGTTGAGGGTAATACCGTTGGGTAATTGCTGACGCAACGCAGTATATAAGCCACTTAAGCTCAATGGATACACTGTTCCGGCCATACCTTCGGGCTGCAGGGGCACCCAAAACCCTTGCTCCCGGGCGGCGGTAGCCCCGGAGCCCAGCACCAGCAGCCCGGTTTCGCCACCCGGCACCGTCAGGGCGGTCAGGCACTCCAGGTCCTGCTTGACGTCTTTGGGAATGCGCCCGGTGCTGAAGTGGGCCGTTTCGAACAAGGTGGTGCGAGCCCCGGCAGCCAGGGTAGCGGCATTCAATTGGTACAGAAACGGTGCATCATCCCCGATTACGTAGGCTACCTCCCCCACTATTTCTACTCCCGATGCCGACGGCAAGTTCGGCAGCACAATTTCCCGACGAATAAGAGCCTGCATGCTGCGTTAACTTGGTAGTACTATAAGTACTGCGGCTACTTGCTTAAAGTTACCCCAACGCCCCACTGGCAGTTGCTAATGGGGCGTTAAGGGCACGGTTACAGCGGCAATGAGCTACTTCACAATGGTGAATTCCACCCGGCGGTTGAGTTTGCGAGTTTCCTCCCGCTCATTGGAGGCCCGGGGGCGGCTGCCGCCGTACCCAACGGTACTGATGCGGTTTTCAGCCACGCCCCGCGTTACCAGGTAGCGTTTCACTTCTGCTACCCGCTCCTCTGAAAGCTTTACGTTCAATTCGGCGCGGCCCTGGTTGTCGGTGTGGCCTTCCAAGCGAATGTTGACCGTGGGATTATCCTGCAGGGTACGGGCCAGGCGGTTCAGCTCGGTATAGGAAGCTGGCAGCAGCGTAAATTTGCCCTGCGCGAAGATCAGGGTGGGTAGCTCCAGGCTGGAGCCCACGGCGGCCGGCACCAGGGCCAGCTCCAGGTTGCGGGAACCCATGACGCTGATGGTATCGGTGGCCGTGAGGTAGCCGGCGCGGGCCGCTTGCACCCGGTAGCGGCCGGGCGGCAGCGTGAGCTGGAAGCTACCGGCAGCGGCATCAGTCCGGGCCGTGGCGTTGAAGATGATGTTGGGGTCCAGGCGCACCGCTTTTACCTCAGTAGCCAGTGGCTTGCGGGTTTTTGCATCCAGCGTGCGGCCAGTGAACAAGGCACGGGCTACCACAGCGGGGGATGCCGGGGTTACTGGAGCTACCGGAGCCGTTGCAGCCGTATCAATTACGGGCACTACCCCGGCAGCCGTCCGAAACAGGTCGGCGGGGCCATTGGCGGTGCTGGAGGAGCAGTAGTAGGCTTGCTTACCATCGGCGGTGAGACTTAGGTAAGCATCAAAGCCGGGACCATTCAGGGGCGCGCCTATGTTGCGCGGTTCCGTCCAGCGGGTCCAGGAGTCGTCGAGGCGGGTAGTCACAAAAATATCGGCGCTGCCGTAGCCTGCGTGGCCGTAGGAGCTGAAGTAGAGCGTTTTGCCATCGGCCGCCAGCCAGGGGGCAAACTCAAAGCCCGGCGAGTTCACCACACTACCCAGATTAAAGGGTTCCGTCCAGAGGCCGTCGGCAGTAGGCCGACTCACGTATAAATCGTTAGCTCCCTGGGAGTCGCCGCGCTCCAGGCTCAGCAGCAGAATCTGCTGATCGGGGGTCATGTAAAAGGAAGTAGCGGGCCCCGCCGAATAATAGTTGGCTATTTCCAGGGCCTGGGGCTTTACGTTCTTGCCGGTGGCATTGCGGTCTACGCGGCTCACGCCCTCATCCCGAAACAGGCCGTCGCGCTGGTAGTCGCCACGCACCAGCAGGGTGCGGCCCTCCTGCACCACGGCCATTACGCCATTGTTTTGGGTAGTATTCAGGGCATCAAGGCGGGTGGCGGGGGCCCAGGTACGGCCGTTGTTAACCGAAGTGCTCATCCAAATATCACCCGATTCGGTAATGCCTTCCTTATTGCCCTGGTAGCGGGTGCGCGCAAAGTAGAGCGTGTTGCCATCGGGGGCCAGCACGGGCTGCAGCTCGTTGCCGGTGGTTGTGTTCAGGCTCAGCAGGGGCTCGGGGGCCCCAAAGCCGGGCTGGGTGGGGTCTACGTTCAGGTGCAGCTTAAACAGCTTCCATTGCTGGGTGGAGCGGTTTTGGGCGCGCTGCCCCACAATGGGCGTACCGTTAAATTTATCGGCGGCGGCCAGGCTGGCGCACTTATCGTTGCCCCGGCTGATAAGCAGAAAACTGCCTGCCGGACCCGAGGGCACCAGTTTCCACTGCTGATAAAAGCTGCCCGTCCAGGGGCGCTGCACCAGGGGTGCGTTGTCGTCGGGCTTCTCCAGGGTGAGGCACTTACCGCTGTGGCGGGCCTCAATGCGGTAGAAGTCACTGCCTTTAGCCGCCGGCACAAAGCGCCACTGCTGGCTATTGGCGTGCGTGAATTCCCATTGCACAGTGGCTGCCCCGGCTTCGGCGGAGGCATTGGTAACATCCAGGGAACGGCCGCTACTGCGCGCCACAACGCCGTACCAGGCTGCTTCGTCGGGCACGAAGGCGGTTTGGGCCTGCCCTGATACGGTAATCAATACAAAACAAAGCGCTAGCCAAAGCGCCGGGATACGAACCTGCAAATCAATCATGCACGCAAAACGGATGGACCGGCCCGCAAGTTAGCCGAAATGCCGGGCCGGCGGGTTCCGGCAGCAAACAGGCGCTGCCTTTCCCAGAGGAAAAACAGCGCCTGTTTGCTGTACCATGCTTGCCACTATGGATTTGCGAAGGACTAGCCGCCAGCCGGTTCCAAGCAAAAACCCGGGTGCGAGAGTTGGCTAATTGTTGTTGATGTACTTGAACCGCACAAACCGGTCGTTTTCATAAATGGCCGTGAAATGACCACCGCTTTTAGTTTCGGTTTTGCGCTCAGGCGCGCGGTGGGTGCTGGCGGCGGTAGGCACAGCAGGATAAGCCCCGGGAGCCATACCGGGTACGTGGCAGATAAAGGAGAGGATTTTTGACGGCATGGTCTGCTGTGCGTTAGGCGTTAGACGTTTAGACATGAGCTGCGAAGTCAGAAGAGAAGAGAGAAACTGTTGAGCTGAAGAGGAATTAGTGGGCGAATCAACTGATACAATATAAAGATATTATCATTTGATTGAACGATGCTAAGGTATATTTTTTCACCCATACAAGTAAATCAGTAGCAGCCCTGATTTTTACCTCCGTACCAGTACGGATAGGCATACGCAAGCCCCGTAACCGCCCTGGGGGCACTTACGGGGCAGTATTTGAAGTAAATTATAGTTAATCAGCGAGTTACCTCCGGCGCGTGTCAGCTTACTCTTATCACCCCCGACCCTACGTCCCCAACAGGCTCAACTTCTCCCTTAGCACGATTCTGGGTTGACTGCACTACTACAGCTCCACCGTAGCCCAGTATGCGGCGGCATTACACGGCGGAGCTTGCCGCACCTTTTAGTCGATTAGCTTATTGCGCATGGCGTACTGAATCAGGCCCACTACCGACTTGGAATTGGTTTTGGTGAATAGGTTACGCCGGTGCGTTTCCACGGTCCGCTCACTGATGAAGAGAGTCTCGGCAATGGCCTGGTTGGAAAACTCCCGGGCAATCAGCCGCAGTATTTCCTGCTCCCGCCCCGTCAGCTCCACCGCTTTGCCGGCCTGCAGGCTGGCTGGAATTTGCAGGTTTTGCAGCAGGGTGTGCGCCACATCCTGACTGAAATAGTTTTGCCCGGCCGCCACCTGCCTGATGGCCTCACTTAGCTCGGCCCGGCTGGCTGTTTTGAGCACGTAACCGGAGCCACCGGCCTCCAGCACCTCAGCCACCGTGGCATGGTCATGGAACATACTCAGGATCAGAACCCGCACGGAAGGCCAGGTAGTGCGAATGGCGCGGGCCAGCTCCACCCCGCTCATCTCGGGCATATTCAAGTCCAGCACTGCCACCTTTACCTCGGGGTGGCTGGCCAAAAGCCGCAGGGCCTCGGTACCGCTGTGCGCCTGAATGACCACCTGTAGGTCGGTTTCCGGGCGGAGCATGCTCTTGATGCCTTCCACTATCACCGGATGATCATCGACCAGCAGCACCGGAATAACTTGCGTAGATAGTGTACTTGCCATTCGGTGGGGAAAAGAGGATAAGGAGCGGTGCAGCAACAGCGCCCGACTGCTGAGTAAGCCGCAATGTATGGTATTGCCCGTACCTTCTACACAATGAATAGAAAAATCAGGATATACCCCACCCACCTACACAACGCGGCTCTAGTTAGCGAGGACAAAACTACACGGAAACCGGCGTTAAGCCCAACTGTAACGGTATTTTCAGGGTTGTGGTAGTCCCTATTCCAACCCGCGACTCAATGGCTAACTGGCCGTGTAGGTAAGCTACCCGGCTTTCCACGTTGCGCAGTCCAATTCCGGGCGCCACCACCTGGTTGGCAGCATCAAAGCCAACGCCATTGTCGATGATGTTGATTTCTAACTGCTCAGGCTGACAGCTGAAGCGTACCGTGAGTTCTGTGGCCTGGGCATGCTTGGTTACGTTATGAATCAGCTCCTGCAGAATGCGGAACACGATATTCTCCTGGGTTGAATCCAGCCGAGGACCGTCCAGCGCGCAGACGTCCAGGGTAACGCGCAGGGAGTTTGGCCCCAGCGCCAAACGGTCTAGCAGAATGCGCAGAGCCGGCACAAGCCCGTGCTGAGTAAAGGTGGTGGGCACCAGGTTGTGCGAAATGCTTCTAACCTCCCGCACAGCTTCGTCCAGCATGTGTAAGGAGCTGCTGAAGAGCTCCTGCTGACTGGTATCGGGGAGGTGCAACCGCCGGTGCAGCGCCCCAAGCGTTATCTTGGTGGCACTCAGCAGTTGGCCCACGCTGTCGTGCAGGTCGGCCCCGATGCGGCGGCGCTCATTCTGCTCAGCATCCAAAATAGCGCGGGAATGTAGCCGCTCCATGCGTTGGCGGTCCTGCACAAACTCTACTTCGCGCCGCAAATGACGACGGCTGATGAGCAGGTATCCGACCAGGGCGGCCGCAATAGCCCCCAACAGAGCCACAGCCAGCCCAATTTGCCAGCGGCGGGCGGTAGCCTGGGCTCCTTGCTCAGCTAGCTGCTGCTGGTGCAGCTCCTCGCTGAAGGTGAGGGCCTGCACTTGCCCTACATGATACTGGCTAAACAAACTGTCGCGGAGGGCAGCGGCGGCGCGCAGGTGGCGGTAGGCTTCGGCGGTATTCCCTTCATCAGCATACAAATCAGCCAGGTAATCACTCGCCTCGAATACTCCTTTGGCGTAACTCCCGGCTTCCCCAACGGCTATAGCCCGCCGGGCATAGCGCAGAGCTTGCCGGGGCTGCGAGTTACGAGCCAGGCGGGCCAGCCCCAGGTAGGCGCGGCTGAGCGCATACGAAACGGGCATACCGGCCGCCCGCCGAATAGCCTGACCATAGTAGTAGCGGGCCTGATTGCTCTTGCCCTGCCGGGCAGCAATGTCACCCAGGATAGATAAATCCCCGATTTCACTGTGTACATCGGCTTGTTGCAAGTCCAGTTGATAGCCCTGCCAAGTGTAGTACCAGGCCGAATCGGGGCGGTTCAGCTCCAAGTAAGCTCGTCCAATATTGCCAAGAATGGGCGTCAGCAACGCTACATCGTGGTGCTGCCGGGCGTTGGCGGCGGCCCGGCGAAAGTAGCGCAGCGCCAGCAAAGCGCTGCCCTGCTCCAGGTGGGCATACCCAATGGCATTATCGGAGTGAATCAGGCCGCCGGTATAGCCGATGGCCGCGGCCAGTCGCCGGGCGGTTACCTGCGTCTGAACGGCGGTAGCGTAGTTGCCAGTGCGCATAAACGCCCAGCCCAGCATCAAGAGCGCGCGGCACTCCCCGGAGCGGAACTCAAGGCGGCGCGCCAGCCGCAGCCCCCGCTGTCCGACCTCTACCCCTTTGAGCGGATCAGCATCCGTGCGTGCCCAGGCTAATTGCACAAGCAGGTTGACCCGGTTGGTATCAGAATGCGAGGCCGCTAGTAGTTGCTCCAGGCTATCAGCCCGGGCGCTTGGCTGGTTGGCCCAACTCCGGTGCACCATGCTCCAGCACAGAAACGCTAGTAGAAGTCGAAGCATTGGCTGCCGGAATGGTTGTACCTCTAAGCTAAAAGGTTTCCGGAAGTTGCACAACCAGCCCACCTGTACACAAAGAGAAAGCCCCGTCAGATTTACTGACGGGGCTTTTTACTTACAGGGAGTAGGTTGTATTAGGCGTTCTTGGAGTCGGGCTCGATGAAGGCTTGCTCTTCCATTTCGGTAGGCACTACCACAATGCCTTGCTGCAGCTTGGAGTTGCGCTTGCCATAAATGAAGTACACAATAAAGCCCAGCAGCATCCAAACCAACGCCACCTGCAGGGTGAACGAATCGAGGGCGGCAATCATCCCCAGGCACACTACCATACCCAGGATGGGCACCAGTGGGAACGAGGGCGAGGACAGCGGCGAACGGAACGGGCGGGGTTGCGCGGGGTCCGACTTACGCATAATCCACACACCGGCCGATACGAGCACGAAAGCCAGCAGAGTTCCGAAAGAGGTCAGGTCGCCGGCCAGGGAGCCGGGTACGAAGGCGGCAAACGCACCCACGAACACCAGCAGGGCCAGGTTCGATTTGTAAGGCGTGCGGAATTTAGGGTGCAAATCGGAGAAAGCCTTGGGCATCAGGCCGTCTTTGGCCATGGAGAAGAACACGCGGCTCTGGCCCATCAGCATCACCAGAATTACCGAGGAGAAGCCGGCCAGAATGGCTACCGTCACGGCCGTGCTCAGCCAGCCATAGCCCTTCATCAGGCCAATGGCGTACACCACCGAAGCCTCACCGCCTTTGGCTGGATCAGCAAAATCTTTCCAGTTAGCCACGCCCGTCAGCACGTGCCCGAACAGGATGTAGAGAACCGTACACACGGCCAAAGAGCCGAGAATACCGATGGGCATGTCGCGCTTGGGGTTTTTGGCCTCCTGCGCGGCGGTGCTCACGGCATCAAACCCAATAAAGGCGAAGAACACAATGGCCGCACCGCCCAGAATGCCGCCCATGCCGTGCTTATTCCAGCCCTCGTAAGTGCGCAGAATTTTGCCAGCCGAGTCTTTCACCACGGCATCCTCCGGGATGAGGTAGGGCGTGTGGTTGGCCGGGTTAATAAACTGCCAGCCTACGGCAATGAAAATCAGCACAATGGCCACTTTTACTACCACAATAATGGAGTTGAAGGTGGCCGACTCCTGGGTACCTTTGATGAGCAGCAGGCTCAGCAGGATGATAACCAGCAGGGCGGGTAGGTTGAGGTAGCCCGTGTGCAGTACACCATTGATGGTGGCACTTTCTAGGGGGGAGTGGCACCACTCGTAGGGTATACTCATCCCAAACACCTCCAGGAGCTTGTTCAGGTACTCGCTCCAGGCAATGCTTACGGTGGCGGCCCCCAGGGCATATTCCATAATCAGGGCCCAGCCGATGGTCCAGGCCACAAACTCGCCCATGGTGGTGTAGGCGTAAGTGTAGGCTGAGCCGGCAATAGGAATCATGGCGGCAAACTCGGCGTAGCACAGGCCGGCGAAGGCGCAGCCAATGGCGGCCACAATAAAGGCCAGCGTCACGCCGGGGCCCGAGGCCTGGGCGGCGGCGGCAGCCGTGCGCACAAACAGGCCGGCCCCAATAATGGCCCCAACGCCCAGCGCTACGAGGTTAGCTGCTCCCAACGTGCGCTTCAGCGAGCCTTCTCCCGAGGAGTTGGCCTCGCCCAGCAGCTGGGCCAGCGGTTTTTTGGCGAAAATATTTGCCATACAGGTTGATGAGAGAAAAGAGAAAAAGGTGAGACGGGAATTATAAAATCTGCAACAAAAGCTGCCTGCAAGCAGCTACGTGGCCCGAATATAGGCGTTTTGGCTGACTGCCGTGAGAAGTAAGTGAGCAAGCCGCTGGTTTTCACCCGCAATTAAACAGCCGGGCAAATTTCTCCCTGGCTTGCTCAACATTCACCCACAGACTCTGCCCCGGTGAAAAAGATGCTTGTACCGCTGGCCCCCGCTACCCCATTGGCTGAAAACACCACCGCACAAACGACTGCCTAGCTCTACCGGGCAAGTGTGCGCCAGGGCCATATGGCGCAGCGCCCGCCAAACGATGCGCCGAAAACTAGCCCGGTGCCAGGCAAGTGAGCCGTATTATCTGCCGGGGTTTTGGAGGGAGCCGGAAGGTTTTCCGGGGCTGTCGGGCTTGCGGAAGGCGGTTGTTACCTATATTTGAAACTATGCGCCCGCGCTTCGGTTAGCTGTTGCCGGGAGGCATCCACCACATCCAACACCCCATGAGTCCTCTGCCCAGTAGTACCGGCTCGGTACAAATTCAGCAGTTTTACGACAAAGGCCTGGCCCACGCGAGCTACGCCATCCGCAGCGGCCGCCAAGTGGCCATCATCGACCCGGCCCGCGACCCGCAGCAGTACTATGATTTCGCCGATGAGCACGACGCTCAGATTCTGGCCGTCATCGAAACCCATCCCCACGCCGACTTCGTGAGCAGCCACCTGGAAATTGCCCAGGAAACCGGTGCCACCATTTATGTGAGTAAGCTGGTAAAGGCCAGCTACCCCCACCAGCCCTTCGATGAGGGGCAGCGCATCAGCCTGGGCACCGTGGAGCTGCACGCCCTCAACACACCCGGCCACTCCCCCGATTCAATCAGCATTCTGCTGTTGGATGAGCTAGGCCAAACCCGGGCCGTATTCACCGGCGATACCCTATTTGTGGGTGACGTGGGCCGCCCCGACCTACGCGAGGCCGATATTGTAGGCGGCCACAGCCGCGAAGCCCTGGCTGCCCAGCTCTACCAGAGCACCCGCCAGAAGCTGATGACGCTGCCCGCTACTACCAAGGTGTACCCGGCCCACGGGCCCGGCTCCCTCTGCGGCAAAACCACCTCCCCCGACCTCGACAGCACCATTGGCAAGGAGGTAAAAACCAACTATGCCCTCCAGCCTATGTCGGAGGATGAGTTTGTGCGCGTTTTACTCGAGGACCAGCCTTTCATGCCGAAATATTTCGGGCATGATGTGGTGCTGAACAAGCAGGGCGCTCTGCCTTTCGAGGACAGCGTGCGGGCCGTACCCCGCCTGCAGCCCGATGCCCTGTTGGCTACCGGCGCAGTAATTATTGACACCCGCCCGGCGGCGCAGTTTCGGGCGGGCCACCTGCCCGGCGCCATCAACCTGATGGATGGCGGCAAGTTCGAAACCTGGCTGGGCTCGGTAGTAGGCCCCGGGGAACCATTCTACTTGCTGGCCGATTCCCAGATTGCCTTGGACACGGTGATTCGCAAAACGGCTAAAATTGGGTACGAAGGCAACATTAAAGGAGCCCTGCTCACGCCCCGCGACCTGCCTGCCTCCTCGCCCGATGTGGATGTGGAGCACGTACGCCGCCAACCCCAGGATTTCACCATTGTAGATATCCGCAACTACGCGGAGGCCCGGCAGCCTATTTTTGATAATGCCCTGGTGATTCCGCTGCCCGAACTGCGCGAGCGGGCCCACGAAATTCCGGCCGATAAACCTGTGCTGGTTCACTGTGCGGGTGGTTACCGCTCGGCAGCCGGAGCCAGCATTGTGGAGGCGGCCCTGCCGGCCGGCCTACCAATTTATGATTTGGGTGAGGCCATTTCTACTTTTCAGCCCCAGTCGGCCCACGCGTAATCTTCCCGCTTGCCGTGCAACGTTTTGGCGTTGTGCTTGCTCCTACCAAGACCAGGGCCGCCAGCGGTTCTGGTCTTTTGCATTTCTCTCCCTCATTATTTTTAGTCTATGAAACGAGCTTCTTACTTTCTGCTATTCGGATTGACCGGCAGCCTCCTATCGGCCTGCGACGAGTTTGACATTGCGAAAAACACTCCCGCCTGCGTCCGGACGCAAACCGAGGAGTTTGCCCGGGGTGCCGCATCCTGCAAAACGGATGACCACACCATTGGGGCCAGCGTGAAGGAGTACCGTTTTCAGAACCAGACGGTGTATGTGCTGGATATGGGCAACTGCATTGCCGACGGCAGCGCGGAAGTCATTAGTGAAAACTGTCAGCGGCTGGGCTTCCTGGGTGGCTTTGTGGGTAACACCACCATCAACGGTGAGTCATTCAGTAAAGCTGAGTACAAGCGCACCATCTGGCAGAACTAATTTCAGACGCACAAAAGCTCTGGCCCCGCTCGGCTCGTAACCAAGCGTCGTCAGGTTTTTGATTTCCGGTTTGCCCCGGCCCAGTAGTATCTTCGTAGTCATGCGCGTACTACACACCGCCGACTGGCACTTGGGCCAGCGCTTTATTCAGGGCCACGAGCGTACCGAGGAACACCGTCATTTTCTGGAGTGGCTGGTACAAACTGTGCGCGAGCAGCAGGTAGAGGTGCTGGTAGTGGCCGGCGACGTATTCGATACCGGCTCCCCTTCCAACCAGGCTTTGGAGCTATACTACAGCTTTCTGCTGAGCCTGCGCCAAACCAACTGCCGCGACGTGGTGATTGTGGGCGGCAACCACGACTCACCGGCCACCCTTAACGCCCCCGCCCGCCTGCTGCGCCACCTGCGGGTGCACGTGGTGGGCTGCGTGCCGGAGTGTTTCGAGGAGCAGGTGCTGGTGCTGGATGATGCCCAGGGCAAACCCGGCCTGGTGGTGTGCGCGGTGCCCTTCCTGCGCGACCGGGACGTGCGCCTCTCGGTGCCCGGCGAAACCGCTGAGCAGCGGGAAGCCCGCATCAAGCAGGGCATTGCCGACCATTACGCCCGCGTGGCCGAGGTAGAAACCGTGTGGCAGCTCAAGGATCTGGGCCTGCCCGTACTAGCTACCGGTCACCTGTACGCTGCCGGGGCTTCCCCCTCCGATTCGGAACGCACCATTCACGTGGGCAACCTCGGCCAGGTTACCGCCGACCACTTTCCTGCCGTATTCGACTACGTAGCCCTGGGCCATTTGCACCGCCCCCAACGCGTGGGCGGACGGGAGCATATTCGCTACAGCGGCTCCCCCATTCCGTTGTCGTTTTCAGAAATTGACCATTCCAAGGAAGTACTGCTGCTGGAATTCCAGGCGGGCCGGCTTACCGAGCTCCACAGCCTGCCCGTGCCGGGGGCGCGGCGGTTAGTCCGCTTTCATGGCACCCTGGAGGAGGTAAGCCAAGGTCTCCTGGCCTATGATAACACCGGCTACCCCCTACCCGCCTGGGCCGATGTGCAGGTGCACTCCGAGCTTACCCAGCTGGAAGTAGCCGAGGCCCTGCTGAAAATTATTGAGGAACTGGACCGCCGCCAGCTAGAAGTACTGGCCCGCCGCCATTTTCGGCTGGTAAAGCTCCGGGCCCTGGCCGATACCGACGAAACTGAGGAAACGCTCCTCACCCGCAGCCTCCACGACTTCACGGAGCGGGAGGTATTTGAGCAGCGGCTGGATGCTGAGCCCGAAGCCAGCCGGGCCGAGTTACTGCGCACCTTTGATGAGCTGTTGGAGCGCATGTAAGCTACGCTGGTTCACCGCGTTTCTGCCAATACTACCCGGCGCAGCAGCCCGCTGGCGCTTTTGCAACCTTGCCCAAGCCCCGGCAGCAGCCACGGCAGCAACCCCGGTCGGTAGCAATACCAGCGGCCTACTACGCCGGCCATAGGGTTTATTTGGCCCGCACGTAAAACGGAATGTTGGCCGTAGCCACGTTATCCCGCCCATCGTAGGTGTACACGAACAGGCGATATGCACCTTCTTTGGTGGGCGCGGTAAGAGTGGTTTGCGCTTTGGCCCCGGCGGGCACCATGCCGCTAATGGGCGCGGGGCGGCTTTCCCGGTCCCCCCCCGATTTCAGGTCGGTGCTTTCGGGCAACAGCTCGTAGCGGTAGGTCAGGCGGTCCTTTTCGGGGTCGGTAACGACGGCCGTAACGGGGTAGCGCTGCCCAGGCTGCACGTATATTTCGTCAGTGGCCTTTTTACCGTTGAGCAGGAAACTGGTAAGGTGGGGGGCTCGGTTGCTGGGCCATTTACCGCTCCACAGGTACTGCATCACATCCACCACTTCCGACTCCTTCCCATCCTCGGTAAAGATGCCGTACCAAGTGGGGGTACGCTCCTGTTTCTGCCCCCACAAAAACACGTAAGTGCCCAGGCACTGGATGGTGTCCTTCTGCACGGAGGCTTCGTAGCGGCTTTGGTACACGGCGGCTTTCTGGCTGCTGGTTTCCTCCACGGAGGCTTTCCAGGGCGTAACGGGGCTTTCCCAATGGCCCGTGGGGCCCCACTCCGCTACCACGTAAGGCCCGGCCCACCCGGCGGCGCGCACCTGCTGCGGTATGGCCGCCAGCCCGGCGTAGGTGTTGATGCTGAGGATATCAACGGCCGGGCACCGCTCCTTAATGTAGGCTACCTCCTGGGGGTTGCAGCCGGCCAGCACGGTGCTGGTAGGGTGGTTGGGGTCTACCTCATGAATCATCTGGGCAATCTGCTGCACGGCGTTCCACACCTTGGGGTTGGTGTACTCCAGGTTTAGCTCATTGCCGATGCCCCAAAACAGCACGGCGGGGTCGTCCTTGTAGCGCAGCACTTCGGCCCGGATTTTGGCCAGCTGCGTGGCCACGGCTTGGGGGTCGTCGTAGTTGAAGCCGTGCCGCTCCCGGGCCACGTCGAGGCCTACCATAACTGTGAGGCCATTTTTGCGGGCATCGGCCAGCACTTTATCCAAGCCGCTGGTACTCCACGTGCGGATGGAATTACCGCCGTAGGCCCGGATGCGCTCCGGGAACTGGCCGCCACCAGCCCCTTTTATAAAGTAAGGCTTGCTGGCCCGTAGCAACTCGTAGCGACCCTGGGTTTGCCGAATTTCAACTTTGACGGCGGTTGTTTGGGCGCAGGCAGTGGAGGTAAGAGTCAGCAGTGCCAGTCCGAAGTAGGTTTTCATAGGACAGAATTGTGAGAGTACGCCCCTAAAGGTATCAGCCCGCGCGCTGACAACCTCACGCGCAGCACTTGCGTTATACTAGCTCCACCATTTACACTGTCAATCATGAGCATATTTGGTTCTGGCCGCCCCAGCGGCACTGTAGGCGGCCTCCTTTCGGGCCTGTTTGGCGGCCGTAAAGCAGCCGGTTCTTCCTACGACAACTATGGCTCTGCCCCACGTTCGGGCGGATTCAATAACAAGCTATTGGGTGGTGCCCTGCTGGCCGCTGGCGCGGCCTACCTCTACAACCGCAACAAGAACAGAGGCGTCAGCACCCCCAACTTCACCGGCAACGAATAGTAATTCGTTGGAGTACTAAGCTGCCCGCCCCGCGCCCATTCCGGCGTAGGGCGGGCATTTTATGCTCGTGTACGTGCTCGGAAGCTGCGTCAGGACTTCTAGTTTCCAGGCTCCCACAGCTCTACCTTGTTACCATCGGCATCCAGAATGTGCACAAACTTGCCGTAGTCGTGGCTGGCAATATCGTCCAGCACCGTCACGCCGTTGGCTTTCAGCTGCTCCACCAGCCCTTCGAGGTTCTGCACCCGATAGTTTAGCATGAAGCCTTTGGTGGACGGCGCGAAATAGTCGCTGCCGGTCTGGAACGGGCTCCATTGCAGCGAGTTCACCTCCTCCGGCCTGTCCACACTACGCGACTCAAACGTGGCACCCCAGTCGTTGACTTCCAGCCCCAGATTGTTGGCATATCACTCCCGCGTTTTCTGTGGATTGTCGGAGAAAAGAAGACGCCCATGCCTGTCACTTCGGGCGTGATGGTAGATGCTTGGTTCGGGTTTCGTTTTGTGGCTGGGCCATACTTCTATTAACAAGTGATTTGGGTTTAAATTATTAACGCCATATAGGCTCCCATCTTTCTAAATAAATTCCTTCACTGAATAACTCTTCTTTAGTCGCTTTATCAACATATGAAATTTTTATTAACTTCTTATTCCAACTTTTACGGCCTATTACTTTCGCTTTTATGCTCTTTACCGGAAGACCTCGCTTATCGAACACTATCACCCTATTCTGTTCAACCAAATGATTTACCACCCAACCAATAGCCCAATCCTCATTTCCAGCATCATCACTATCGAAAGGCACAAAACTTCCTGAAAATGATACAGTATCATTATTTGACTGACGCACTCTTCGCCTTATCAGCTGTGCTACATGCAACGCATAAGTGGTATCATTATCATGCTCATGATACATAGACATAAGTGCAGTAGTATCGGTATAAATTACCGAATTTTTATAATGCAGCATTACTATCTGACCAGTAGGCTTGAAGTCAAGTTTAATTGTATGAGTTTTAAATAAAGCCAGAAAAAGAGCTATATAATATGGCATGCTTCCGATATTATAAATAAACTTTTATAAAATTTATCCTTTTCAATTTTTAGCCTCACGGCTTCCCAGCCATCGTAAATACTAGTTCCCCGCCCTTCACCACATCGGCGTACTGCAGGAACGGGCGGGTGAGTTTCTGACCATTAAGACGGGCTTCCTTCACGTAGACGTTTTTGTCGCTCTGGTTTTTGACGGTGATACGGAAGGTGTTGCCATTTTCCAGGTTGAGGGTGGCGCCGTGTACAGCGGGGCTGCCGAGGGCATACTCCGGGGAGCCGGGGGCCACGGGGTAGAAGCCCAGCGCCGAGAAGATGTACCAGGCCGACATCTGCCCGCAGTCGTCGTTGCCGCCGAGGCCCTCGGGGGTGGGGCGGTACATTTTGGGCAGGATCATGCGGACGCGGGCCTGGGTTTTATAGGGCTGGCTGGTCCAGTTGTAGAGGTAGGCCACGTGGTGGGCGGGCTCGTTGCCGTGCACGTAGTTGCCGATGATACCGTCGCGGGTGATGTCCTCGGTTTCGGCGAAGAATTTATCCGGCAGGTGCATGGTGAACAGCGAATCCAGGTGGGGCAGAAACTTCTTCTCGCCGCCCATTTTGGTGATAAGCGCAGCCGGGTCCTGGGGCACGTAAAGGCTGTAGTTCCAGGCGTTGCCCTCGATAAAGCCCTGGTCGTGGGTGCTGAGCACATCGAAACGTGGGCGGAAGCTGCCGTCGGCGAGGCGGGGGCGCATGAAGCTGATGCGCTGGTCGTACACGTTCTGCCAGTTTTGGGCCCGCTTGCTGAACTCCGCTTCGATGTTCGTTTTGCCTAGCTTCTTGGCCAGTTGCGCAATGCACCAGTCGTCGTAAGCGTATTCCAGGGTTTTGGATACCGACGAGCCGCTTTTGTCTTCGGGCACGTAGCCTAGCTGCTCGTAGTAGTTGATGCCGTCGTAGCGCTGCTGGTGAGCGGTGGTTACACAGGCATCGAGGGCGCGCTGGGCCTGGTCGGCGGGCACCACGCCTTTCAGCACAGCATCCACTACCACGGGCACCGAGTGGTAGCCAATCATGCACCAGTTTTCGTTGGCGTAGTGGCTCCAGATGGGCAGCATGTGCAGGGTGCTTTGGTCATAGTGGGCCAACATGCTCTGCACCATATCGGCGTTGCGCCGAGGTTGCAGCAGATTGTAGAGCGGGTGCAGGGCCCGATAGGTGTCCCAGAGCGAGAAGGTGGTGTAGTTGGTGAAGCCCTCCGCCCGGTGGATGTTCTGGTCGAGGCCGCGGTACTGCCCATCCACGTCCATGTAGGTGGTGGGGCTGAGGGCGGCGTGGTACATGGCCGTGTAGAAGTTCTCCTTGTCCACCCGCTTCGGCGACTCTACCACCACTTTGCTTAGCTCCTGCTGCCACTGCGCCTGCCCCGCCCGCTTCACCGCCTCGAAATCCCAGCCCGGCACCTCGGCCCGCATGTTGCGCAGCGCCCCCTCGGTGCTCACCCCCGACAAGGCCATTTTCACCTTCACCTTCTCCCCCGCCGTGGTCTTGAAATCGAAGAACAGCCGCAGCTGCTCGCCGGCCAGCTCGGGGAAGTTCTGGCTCTGGTCGAAGCGGCCCCAGAAGCCCCGGTACACCTGCTTTTTGGAGAGGTTGCGGCTGCCGTAGCTCACGAATGGCTTCGAGAAGCTCATGGCGAAATACTCGGTGCGGGTGCGGGCCCAGCCGTTGGTCTGGCGGTAGCCGGTCACGAGCGTGTCGTTTTCCACCCGCACAAACGTCCAGACGTTCTTATCGGGGTAGTTGTAGATGCCGGCCGTAAGGTCGAGGATAATGTGCGCCTGCTCCGACTGCGGAAACGTGTACTGGTGCATGCCCACCCGGTTGGAAGCCGTCAGCTCGGCCAGAATGTTGTGGTCGTCGAGCTTGACGCGGTAGTAGGCGGGCTCGGCCACCTCGTTCTGGTGCGAGAATCGGGAGCGGAAGCCCCGCTCGGGCTGGTCGGCGGTGCCGGGGTTGAGCTGGAGCGGGCCGGTGGTGGGCATCACCAGAAAGTCGCCCAAATCGGAGTGGCCGGTACCGCTGAAGTGAGTGTGCGAGAAACCGACAATGGTTTTGTCGG
Source organism: Hymenobacter sp. UYP22 (assembly GCF_040547285.1). NCBI lineage: Bacteria > Pseudomonadati > Bacteroidota > Cytophagia > Cytophagales > Hymenobacteraceae > Hymenobacter > Hymenobacter sp. UYP22. The sequence goes on from NZ_JBEPPK010000006.1 coordinate 159,553, forward strand.
CGTACTGATAGCCGGCGCAGTACTCGTACACACGGGGGTTGTACTTGCCGTTCAGTTCGTAGCCGATGGTGTCGGTATCGGGCGAGAGTTGCACCATGCCGAAGGGCACCGTGGCCCCCGGGTAGGTGTGCCCCATCCGGGCAGTACCTACCAGCGGCTTGGCGTACTGCACCAGGTTTTCGGTGGGTTTGGCTTTCTGGGCAAGGGTGGGAACGGCTGCTAGGAGCAGCGCGGCAAGGATGGAAAGGCGGGGCATCAGCTTCAGGAGGTAGCGTTGAAGCTGGTAAGGTAGGAAGCTATACTCAGCAAGTAATGCGCATTACATCGAACTGCATGTGCTGCTCAGTATACTCAATAGGATTCTGATAGTCGATACCGAAACTACTCAGTAGCTGAGTAGCATCTTGTTGTAATTCATACCAATCCGACTGATGCTTACTCCTGATTTCTTGCCACCAACCTGGCGCTAATAAGTTGATAAATCTTTGTACCAAGCATATTAGCGTAGTCCATTCTTTTTGATCAAAGAATTTTATTTGACTATCAAGGTATTCAAATACCTCTATATAAAACAGATATTCATTCTCCGCAACGCATTCTAAGCAATCGAAAATTTCATCGTGCGAAAAGGTTGAATAATCTGTTGCTAAAGCCAATACCACCGCAATTATTTGTTGCTTGATATACAGCAGATACTCACGTTTAGTCTGGCCATCGATATAGCAAAATCTAAGAAGTTCTTTGCCTTCTTTATCAACTATACATACTTCCGATTTAGCCATAACGTCACTCTTTACCAGACACCATAGGTTTACGCCTCATTTTCTGCAGTAACGTAAAATAGAGTTAAAGATGATTCGTCAATGCCCGTAGCTCACCACCCGCGTCACTTGCCACTGCCCGTCTTTTAAGCGCCACACCATCATATTCTTGAAGGTGCCGCAGTCGTCGCGGCCGTTTTCCACGTGGCAGAAGCGGTGCTGGTAGGTTTCCACGGCCCCGTAGTTGTGGATGGGGTACACCTCCAGGGTACCGGGCACGAGCTGGCGGTGGAGGCCGGTGGTTTTGTTCTGATCGAACAGATTTCGGAAGCCCTGCATAGTTTGCTGGAAGTTGGCCAGACCGCCTTTGTCATGGTAAAACTCCAGGTCTTCGGCGAAGAAGGTTTGCAGCGTGGCCACATCGTGCTGGTTGAAGGCCACGAACATCAGGCTGTCCTGCCGGGCAATGGTACGGTACAGCTCCGGCGACACCGGCGGCTGGGCTGAGGGAGCGGGACGCGTCGGCGCGCAGGCCTCAGTGAGAAGCAAGAGCAGCGCGGCTAGCGGCATGACTTTCATAGGTGTCGGCAGTAATAATGAAGGCGGGAAGGTAAGCATAACGCTACCTGATCAAGGGCGCTGATACGCGTACAGGCGCAGATTGCCTTCCTCTATTGCAAGCCGAAACTTTCCTGTACTCTTAATTTGCCTTTGTATAGCTTCTACATCCTGTATCATCTCTCCAGTATTTGTGATACCAGGAAAATCCAGCCATTCTATCTCCTTGTAATCATACCAGCCCCGTGGAGTGCCTGTTACCATAGCTTCCATTGCTGTATCGTAATAATCGAACCTGTAGCTGGTGTTCTCATCAAATACTAGCCTTCGTTCTGCGGCTCCCTGTTCCCAGATTAGCTTTACCCGGCACTCACTTATAAGCGTAGCGTTTTCAACAAGTAGATGCAGCAGTTTCACCCATTTGGCGTTGCTCATCAATGGAACAAGTCGGTTTGTTGTAATTAGCTTGTCAAGGGTATTTGAATCTCGCTTCATAATATGGTTGTGCAAGCAGCAATGGAAGCCGCTAGCTGGGTCTCCAACAAGTAATGCCTCATCATAGGGTGAATTACGTATGCCCAAGCTACCCTTTTTGTGGCGAGCTCCTACTGTGCATGAAAAAGCTGCTCTCATCTCTTGCCCTGCTGCTTACAGGCTGCATCACCTGCCAGCCCATAGCGTTGCTATCCGAGGAACGCGCCTGGCTGGGCTCTTATACCGAAGGGCAGCAGCTTACCTTCCACAGCAACCGGGGCCACACGGCCACGGCCACGGTACTGAAGCCTCAGGAGTGGCACACCAACACCGATTGTAACTGGATGGAATCGGGCCGCTACCAGCCCATCTTCTCCCAAATTGTGCTGCGGCCCAGCACTGTGTACAATGAAAAGAACCGGGACTTCGTGGTGAACCTGCGCAAGAATACCCCCAAGCGTCCCGCCGATGTGTCGTTTAGCGTGGCCGGCCTGGAGTGCCGGACTGCTTCCAAGGAGGGTCAGATTACGTCCAAGCTGCAGCAACAGGCCTGTACCCTCAGCACCACCGGCAAAACCTACCCGGCGGCCTACGTTTTCCGCCAGGGCCAGAACGCCACCATCTACGGCGGCGGGCAGTTGCAGGCATTTTTTTGGGACAAGCAGGACGGCCTGATTCGCTACGAGCTAACCGACGGGGAAGTATTTGAGCTGGTGAGCCGGTAGCTGGTGTGGCAACTTATTACAGTAAATACCAGTGAGTAGACAAGAGTGGTACGGCCGCGGCGGCCGTTTTTTACAGTAACGGTATGCACGGCTCTAGCTTAGCAAAGTCACTCCGAGCAACCTACCTGCAAAGCGGCTGAAGCTACTCACTTTTCCTTGCGCTTAAATGTCCGCGCAATGGCTTTGAAGCTGGCCAGACGCGTATCGAACTGGGTTTCCGCCAGGCCTACCACTGCATAGTATTTTTTTGTCGGGCCATCGAACAGCGTGAGTTGATACACCAGTTCCGGCACCTGTTTGTCGTTTTGTCCATCGGCTACTATTTCGTATCCACTCAGGCCGTCAACGGTAACGGGCGAGATAGTCCGAACCCGGTTGTGCTTGCCCTCGGGCAACTGCTGCAGATGCTGGATGCTAAACGCCTTTTGCTCACTTGGGCCCACCTCAACCGAGTTCAGGGAACCAGCTACTATTACAACGGCTTTATCGGGTCCCTTGGGTGTTACCTGTCCATCAGTAGTGTAGAGTAGGCTGCCGGCCAGGTTTTTGGCGAACCGTAATCCGGTGCCGGCCACGTCTACTCCAAATTCAGCCGCCGGAGTATCGTCAGACAGGCGCGAGTTATAATGCGTTGTTAGTAGGGCTCGCCGGATGTTGGCCTCTACCGTTTTGCCGCCATCGGGGTAGGTACCCACCACCAGTACAGTATGGGTGGCATCCCCGAACATGAGCATCTGCTTACAATACAGTAAGCCGTTGGCTGACTGGGTAACGTGCAGGACAGTAGCCGGTGTGCCGTTGAGCGTTACCGGCTCCGTGCGCAGTAGCTTCATACCCCGGGTGGCCAGCGCGGCCGGCGTCATCCCTGCCTTCATTTGCTGCACCGGCCCCGGTATATCGGAAATCATGATGGAAGCGGCGGCATCGGGCTGCTCAAAGCCACTAAAGCTACGGGCCGCCGTGAAACCAGTGGGCGGAATTAGGCTGATTTTTGTACCAGGCACTACTGCATGTTCCGGGGTTTGTGCCGAAGCGGCCACGGGCAGCAGTAACCCGACTAGCAATAGAAATTTTGCGCGTAAATACAATGGCATATAGCTAGGAGATTAGCAAAAAACCTTTGCAGGAATTGAGTTTGTAACAGGAATACTGCAAGGAGCCGGTAAGCCAGCTTCAGCAGGGCGCAAGAACGGAAACTTCCCCTACCCTTGCTACCAGTCCCGGCAGCTGTTTCCACGGAATTGCGGCAGGGGGTGGTTAACTTTGTAGATGCCCCGCGCCTGACTTTTCAGGGTCCGGGCCGTTTTGTTTCCGCTTTGGTGCCCTGGTGTCCGCATGAAAATTCTTCGCGTCCGTTTCCTCAACCTCAATTCCCTGCACGGGGAGCATGCGGTTGATTTCAGCCTGAGCCCCCTCTCCGACGCCGGCCTGTTTGCCATAACCGGCCCCACCGGCGCGGGCAAAACCACCATTCTGGACGCCATTACGCTGGCCCTCTACGGGCAGGTGCCCCGCCACGAAAGCAGCGGCCCCGAGCACGTGATGAGCCACGGCACCGGGGAGAGTTGGGCCGAAGTGGAGTTTGAGGTGAATGGGCAGCAGTACCGTAGCAAGTGGGGCCAGTACCGGGCCCGCAAGCAGCCCGGCGGTAAGCTCCAGGACCCCAGAATGGAGCTGAGTGAGCGAAAAACGGCCGAGGATGGCACCGAAACCTGGCCGTTTCTGGAAACCTACAAGTCGAAGGTACCGCCGCGCATTGCTGAGCTGAGCGGGCTGGAGTACAAGCAGTTTCTGCGCAGCGTGCTGCTGGCCCAGGGCGACTTCACCCGCTTTCTGAAAGCACCGGCCGGGGAGCGGGCTCAGCTGCTGGAAAAGATTACCGATACCCGCAAGTACTCCGATATTTCGAGGGCGGCCTTTGAGCGGGCCAAGCAGGAAACCCAGCTAGTAGACCAGTTGCGCCAGGGCCTGGAGGGCGTTACGTTGTTGTCGCCGGAGGAAGTGGCGCACCTGGAAGCCGAGTTGCAGGACCTCAACGCGCAGCTTACCCAAGCCACCGCCACCCAGGAGCAGTGGCGCGAGGCCCGGCAGTGGCACCTGCGCCAGCAGGAGCTGCGCGAGAAGCTGCGCACCACCCGCCTGCGTCAGCAGGAACTAGCCACGCAGGCCGAAACCCTGGCCCCGCTGCGCCAGCGCCTAGTTCTGCATCAGCAAGCCGCCCCCTTCGCCACCGACCACGCCCTGCTGCTGCAAACCGAGCGGCAGCTAACCCAGCTGCAACAGGAAACTGCTACGCTCCGGACGCAGCTGCCGCAGCTGCAGCAAACCGCCGCCGCCGCCGAAGCTGCCCACACGGCCGCGGTACAGGCCTACCAAGCTGCCAGCGCTACTTACAAGGTGCAGGACCCTAAATTGCGTGAGGCGGAGCAGCTGGATTTGCTGATGGCTGAGGGCCAGCGCCAACTCACGCAGGGCAAAGCCGAATACGAAGAGAAAAACGAGCAGTGCAAGCGCCTGAAAGCAACGGCTGAGCAAGCGGGCCAACGGGCGGGCACCTTACGGGAGCAAGTGAAGGAAGCGGAAAAGTGGCTGCTACTCAACGCCGTGGTAGGCGAGCTGGCCACCGATTTGCCCGAGCTTTCAGCTAATCTGCAGCAATGGGCTAGTCTCAAAACAACCCTGGGCCAGCTGGGCCAACGCCTGCACGAAGCCCGGCAGCGCCAGCAGCAAGCCGCCACCGAAGCCGCTACCCAGCAGCAGGCGGCGGCGGCGGCGCGGCAGCAGCTTCAGGCGCACACTGCCCGCTTTGAGGAAGCCAGCCTGACCCGCAATGAATGGCTGCAGCGCCTGCGCTACCACGTAAACAGCCTGCACCAGGAGCAGGAGCGGGAGCAGCAGCACTGGGATGACCTGCGGCGCAGCCTGCAGATGCAGCAGTTGATATTATCGCACACCGACACCCGCCAGTTGCTGGAAGCCGGCAAGCCCTGCCCCGTCTGCGGTGCCACTGAGCACCCCTACGTGGCCGGCGTGCTGGGCGTGAGCGAAGACTCGTTTCAGCGTGACTTGCAGCGGGAAGAGGCACTCAGCCAACAAGTTCGGGCCCTGGGCACGCGGTTCAACCGGCTTAATACCTACGTGACCATGCTGGAGCAGACGGGCCCGGAGCCCACTGCTGTCCCCACTGCCACTATTCACCTACTACCCGAAACTGCCGAGAAAAGCGCCGCCGAGGAGGTGAAGCAGTTGGTGTACACGCTACGGGAGCTGCGGGACCAACTCACCGCCGCCAACCAGCGCGTACAGCAGGCCCAGACCCGGCACGAAGCCGCCGCTCAGCAGCAACTCGCTTACACGGAGGAAGCCACCAAGCTGGCCCGGGAGCTGGCCGATGCCGAAGACCAGGTGCTGCCCGTGCGGGCCACCATTCAAAGCCAAGCACAGTACTTCGGTCTGCCGTTCGGCAACGAGAACGGACAGGCCCTGATGGAATTGGCCCGTCAGCGCATCACGGAATATGATCAGAAGACCCGCCAACTCAACACCGCCCAGCTGGAGCTGGGGGGCGTGAGCGTGGAGGCGGCCAAAGCGGAAGCCGACCAGCAGGAGCTACATGCCTGGCTGAAAACTCGTAAGCAAGGCTTGGTGGATCAGCACACTGCCATTCAGGGGCAGCAGCAGCAGCGCCAGGAGCTGTTGGCTGAACCCAACGTGGCCCTGGCCCGGCAGCAACTGGAAACCGCCCTACTCCATGCCGACCAGCACCGCCAGCGCCTCGACCAGCAAGTGCAGCAGCACCGCACGGCTTTGTCGGTGGCCACCGATAAGCTGCAGCAGCGCGAACAGGCCCTCACCCAGCAGCAACAGGAGTTGCAAGACCGACGTACTTCGCTAGCTCAGGCCCTCACGGCAGCTGGCCTCAGCGCCGACCCCACTACCCTACCAGCCCTGTTATTGCCGCACGCAGAAGCCATTACCGTACAATCCCAGCTGCAGCGCCACGAACAGGCCATACATCTGGCCACCCAAACCGCCGAAGAAACCGACCAGCAGTTGGCTGCTGAGGAAAACCGCCGCCTCACCCCTGAGCCCCTGGAAGCCGTGAGCCACTACCTTACGGCGGCCGGAGAACAGCTCGCGGCTTTGCACCAGCAGGTGGGGCAGCGGCAGCAGCGCCTGAACGCCCACCAGGCCGGGCAGCAGCGCCATGCCGCGCTGGTCACTCAGCTGGAAAAACAGCAGCAGGAAGCCCGCCGCTGGCGGCAGCTGGCCGAGGTCATCGGCTCGGCCGATGGTAAGAAGTTCAGCGAGTTTGCCCAGGGCCTCACCCTGGCCCGCCTCACGGATTTGGCCAACCGCCACCTGCACCGCTTCACCGACCGGTACCGCATCCTGCGCAACGCCGAGCAGCACCTGGATCTGCTGATTCAGGATGAATACCAGGCTGGGGCCGTGCGCACGATGAATTCGCTATCTGGCGGGGAAAGTTTTCTGGTGAGCCTGGCGCTGGCCCTGGGCCTCTCGGAGCTGGCCGGTCGCCGCACCCAGATTGACACGCTGTTTATTGATGAGGGCTTCGGCACCCTCGACCCCGACACGCTGGACGTGGCCCTCTCGGCTCTGGAGCTACTACAGGGCACGGGCAAAACCATCGGCATCATCTCCCATGTCGAAGGTTTGAAAGAACGCATCAGCACTCAAATCAGCGTGCAAAAGGGTGCCGGAGGCGTCAGCTCATTGCAGGTACTCGGGTTCGGGCAAGAAGTATAATTAGTCGTTTGAAAAAGAACTGTCATTCCGAGCGAAGCGAGGAATCTGGGTTGATCTTACAGCAGGTAACCCAGATTCCTCGCTTCGCTCGGAATGACAGTTCATTAGTTTCTAAACCTCTCCTACTCGACCTGCCTCTCGAATTTCAGCCCAGCTCCAATATCGTTTCGGCTCAATACCGGCGTAACCAGCCCGGAAAAACGCCACTACTTCCGCTTCCAGCTGCTCCGGTATGATAGATGAAGCATAGATGGGCCGCTGGTCGGGGTCGGCGTAGCGCTGCACTTTCGTGAGACTTTTGCCGCTCAGGCGCAGCAGCGGGCCGGTATCCGTAATGCCATCAAAAGTCCAGCGGCGGGCGGTAGTTTCTAATGCGTTCAGGCGGGCCGTTAGCGCATCCAGCGGCAGGCGCGGCAGCGTGGGGCGACTTTCCAGGTCAATCCAGGTGGTGTACTTGTACTCAAACTCGTAGCGCTGCTCATCATACAGGCTCAGCACCATATCAGTACCCGCCGTGGCCCCGAACAGCGCATAGTACGGCAGCGGCTCCGGCGTGCGTATTACCGTTAGCCCGATTTCCGGGTAGCGCCGCACGGTGGTGGCTGTACTCTGCATAACGGCCACCCCCTGTTGCACACGCGTGTATTCCGGCTCCCAGGCAGCCCGCCCTAGTTCCGGATCAGCCAGCACCGGCGCAAACCGGGGCAGAAACCAGGCGAACTTCTCGGCCGAGGCTTCATCCTCCCGCCGGCGCCGGGCAGGAGCTCCAAAGGGCTCATAGAAGCGGGCTTTTTCCTCGGCATTCAGCCAGCACACCAGTTGCAGGGCGTGGTTGGCCAACGGGTCCTGCCAATCTACCTCCCGAAAATCACCGAGCGTAGCCACCAGGCGCAGCAGGTGTTCATGGCGCAGGGCCAGTTCCGGGTTCAGCAGCGCCCACACGCCCACAAATCCGTCAATATCAAAATGATTGGCCGTTACGGCTTCGGCCTCCATCCCCGAAGTGGCAGGCTGGTGCAGGCCCCGCAGCACCGAGCCGGCGCTGGTATCGTCGCGCAGCAGATCGGGCGTGGCGGCCCCGCGCCAGTGCGCCAGCGTGAGGCTGGCCCCCAGGCCGGTGCTGTCAACTACAATGGTGGGCTGCCGACGCAGCCGCTGGAAAGGCACAAATTTTTTCACGGGAGGATGATTCGGATACGGGTGGCCAAAGGTAGCAGCCCGGGCACCCTTGGCGGCTCAGCGCCGGGCCCGGCGGTTGCTGATGCGCTCCACCCGGCTGCGGCGCACCCAGTGCAGGTATTTCTGCAGCTCCTCTGCTTCGCGTAGGCGCTCTATGGTATTGTAGTGGCGGGCCAGTTCTTTATTATCCAGCAGCAAATGCACGGTACTGTGGCAGGGTTGGCACAGCTCCACCACGGGCCCGTAGCGGCCGCCCTCCTCGCGGGGCACCAGGTGGTGGCGGGAAGTTTGTTGCACCTGCCGCTCGCATAAGCCGCACTGCCCCACAACCGGACTGGGCGAGGGAGTATCGGACGGCGCTGCTCGTTTCTTACGCATGGCTACAGCCCATCATGTACGACACACTGCGGAGTTGTGGTTTTGCACCCAACGATGAAAATTCATAAAACCACAACAAAATTTTATTGTAGTTACCGGATAACATTTATATTTGGTTGCGCCTCAGCTGTATGCACCTGTGAATTGCAATGAAACAGAAAATACAACAACTCTCACGGGCGTTTCTCTCATCCTGCATTTTTCACATTCTTACTGTTTTTCTATGCGCGTTTCTACTCCTGTTCTTTCTCTGCGCCGCTTGCTACAAGCTGCTGGCTTAGTGCTGGCCCTGGTAGTGTTTTCGCCCAAGCAGGCCCAGGCCCAAACCTGGCTGGTATCCACTGATGCCTATGTAAAAATTGGGGTAATGGATAAGTTTGGCCAGTTGGGTGGCTACACCGCAAAATTTGTGGTGATTCACCAGGATACCGGCAAGGAATACACGCTGGTTAAGCAGGTCGCCAAAGGCCAGAACGGCATTGACGTAATCTTCCCTTCAGAGGCCTCGGAGGCTGAATACTTCAAAACGGAACGCGGCGAGTCTGGCAAAGCCACTCCGGGCCGCTACACCTGGGAGTGCCAGGTGGGCGGAAAAAAAGTAGTGGGAGGCCGCTTTGGCTTTTCTGAAGTCGCAAATGATGTTACCTTGGTGGGGAAAAAATAACCCTCCTCTTTCACCCACACTCACCCGCTCACGAGAGCCCAGTGTTGCAGCACTGGGCTTTTCTGCGTTTAAACGGTTCTGGTGGCCGCACCCATCTGTCTGCCTACCCGTATACCCATCACCCGGTAGAATGGTACTGCCGGACTATCAGCCTGCGCTACAATGCCTAAAAAGTCGTTTTCCGAGTTGATCAGCAGCCCCGGCATGCCGGTATTGGTTGATTTTTACGCCGATTGGTGCGGCCCTTGCAAAACCATGGCTCCAATTCTGGAGCAAGTGGCCAACCAGCACCAGGGCAAGCTCAAAGTCATCAAGATTGACGTGGATAAGAACCAGGCTGTAGCCCAGCAGTTCCGAGTTCAAAGTATTCCTACCCTGATCCTGTTCCACCAGGGACAACCCGTATGGCGGCAGGCAGGGGTAGTGCCGGCGGCCCAAATCAGCCAGGTGCTGCAAGGAGTGTTGCGCTAGGCCTTGGTTGAGCTGGCCGCCATGCAACCTCCCTTATCTTCCCCGGCTCTTTCAGTCGTTTACGCTGGGCGTCCGTACTTTCGGGCTCATGGATAGAGAGGGTCGAATGAGGTTCTGGTTTTTGCTTGTTGTTTTTTGCGTGGCGTCGGTAGCATGCCCCAGCTATAGCTGGGCCCAGGTGCAATACACGCTCAGTGGTACCATTCGGGCAACGGGCACCTCCGAGGCGTTGCCTGGGGCTACCGTGGCAGTGCCCGCCCTCAGCGTAGGTACTACCGCCGACGAGCAGGGAGCTTACTTGCTTACGCTGCCCGAGGGCCGCCATCAGGTAGTGGTGTCCTTTATCGGTTACAATGCCCAGACCCTCACCCTCAACCTGACGCGCAACCAACGCCAAGCGTTTCAGCTAACCAGTGCTGGCAATGAGCTGGGCGAGGTGGTAGTGGAAGGCCGGGGCTCCCTGGAGCAGAAGCTGCAGACTACGCAAATGAGCGTAGACCGCCTCACGGCCAAGGAAGCCAAGCTGCTACCGGCCCTGTTTGGGGAAGTAGATATTCTGAAAACCCTGCAGCTGAAGCCGGGCGTACAGAACGGCGGCGAGGGTACCTCGGGCTTGTTTGTGCGCGGCGGCTCCGCCGACCAGAATCTGGTGCTGGTGGACGATGCTCTGGTGTATAATCCCAGCCATTTGTTTGGGCTGTTTTCGGTGTTCAACCCCGATGCGGTGCAGTCGGTGGACCTCTACAAAGGTGGTTTTCCGGCACAGTACGGGGGTCGGCTTTCCTCGGTGGTGGATGTGAAGCTGCGGCCCGGCAACCCCGAGAAGTTGGGCGTTAGCGGGGGCATTGGCCTGATTTCTTCGCGCCTAACGGTGGAAGGCCCCATCAAAAAGGGCAAAGGTGCTTTTCTGGTATCGGGGCGGCGCACGTACTTTGATGTGTTTACGCGCCAGATTAATAAGCTCAACGAGGGCCAGGACGACTACAACCCCATCCCGGATTACTATTTCTACGACCTCAACGCCAAGGCCAATTACAAGCTAGGCGACAAAGACGAGCTGTTTTTATCGGGCTATCTGGGCAACGACGTATTTGGTTTCAACTCCCAAAACGGTTTCGATTTCAGCTTCAACTGGGGCAATGCCATCGGGGCGCTGCGCTGGAACCACGTGTTCAGGCCGCGCCTGTTTCTGAACACCACCGCTTCCGTGACGCGCTACGAGTACCAGATCAGCAACCAGCTGGATCAGTTTGCCTTCAACCTGTCGTCCAACATCCGGGACTTTACGCTCCGCTCCGATTTGGACTACTTGCCCAACGACCGGCACGCGCTGAAGTTTGGGGTAACGGCCACCACGCACCGTTTTGGTACCGGCAGCCTGCAGGCCGGCTCCACTGATGGCCGCCTGGCCCTGGGCTCCAGTACCACTTACCCCGGCGCAGAAGCAGCCCTGTACGCCTCCGACACCTACAAGCCCTCCGAGAAATGGCAGTTGGAGTACGGTTTGCGCCTGTCGGGCTTTCAGTCGGGCTCCGACCAGTACGGCGGCCTGGAGCCCCGGGCGGCGGCACGCTACTCCCTCACCCCCAACGTGTCGTTAAAAAGCAGTTACGCCCTCATGTACCAGTACGTGCATTTGGTTACCAACTCGGGTGCCTCACTGCCCACGGATATCTGGTATCCTTCGCGCAAATCGGTGCAGCCGCAGCGGAGCCAGCAGGTAGCGGCCGGCATTAGCTGGCTGCTGGGTGACGGGCGCTACCTCATCACCAACGAGGTGTACTACAAGTGGGCGCAACGGCAGATCGACTTCAAGGATGGGGCTCAGCTATTCGTGAATCCCGACCTGGACAACGAGTTTCTGTTTGGCAAGGGCTGGGCCTACGGCAACGAAATCTACCTGGAGAAAAAGCAGGGCCGCACCACCGGCTGGATTGGCTACACCCTGGCCTGGACCAAGCGGCGGTTTCCGCCCCAGCGCGGCACCACCGGCATCAACAACGGCAACACCTTCTACCCCACCTACGACCGACGCCATAACCTGACGGCCGTGGTTATTCATAACCTCTCGGAGCGGGTGCAGCTAACGGGTTCCTTCGTATTTACCTCGGGGCAGGCCACCACGCTGCCGTTGGGCCGCTTTGCCTTCCAGGATATGTACGGGGAGAAAGTATCCGCCGTGCCTATTTACCCCCAGCGCAACACTTTCCGGCTGGCGCCCTACAACCGCCTGGATATTGGGGTGGTCTGGAAACTGCGCCCAAACCGGTGGATTCCGGAGTCGGACCTTACGTTTAGCATCTATAACGCCTATAACCGCCGTAACCCCTACTTCGTGTATTTCGACCAAGTGAAGAATGAGGAAACGGACGAAGTGCTGAACTACCGGGCCCGGCAGGTGTCCCTGTTCCCAGTAATTCCGTCGGTTACGTATAACTTCAAATTCTAAGCTTGAGCTAATGCGTACTTCTCTTATTTCCCGGCTTTCGGCCATAAAATGGCGCTGTGGGCTGCTCATTGGCTCTTGGTTACTGGCGGGCTTGCTTGGTGGATGCGGGCTGCAGAAAGACATTGATGTGGAGCTGCCCGCCTACCCGCCGCAGTTGGTAGTGGAAGCCTACCTGGAAAACGGCCAGGTTCCGCGCATAACTGTCTCGGAGTCGGGCCCCTACTTGGCAGCGCCTGAGCTACAGGTGCCCACCGATGTGAAGGCATTTGTGGTGTTGCCAGGCGGCCAGCGCCAGGAATTGCTATTTGCTCCGGGGGCCGACCGCCGCACTGGCAAGGCATACACCCACACCGGCACGCGCCGCCTCACGGCCCAGCCCGGCCAAACGTTTGAGCTGGAAGTGAGCGACTCGAAAGGCCGGCGGGTAACCGGCCAAGCCACCATGCCCGCTACCGTGCCCATTGATACGGTGGAGTGGAAGTTCAACGATAAGCAGGGCGAGTTCCGCAAGGCTTACGTGCTCACCCGTTTCCGCGACCCCGCTGCCACCACCGACTACTACCGCCTGCAGATACACAAGGGCCGGCTGGCTACCTCCCCCGAAGTCGACTATACCCCCGATGACCGCCTCAATAACGGGCAGGAGTTCACCTTGGGTACCAGCTACGACTTTGCCGCGGACGACACCATCTTTGTAAGCCTGTACCACCTCGACCAGCCTTACTACCGGTTTCTGCAGTCGGTGCAGGATGCACGCAGTGCAAATGGCAACCCATTTGGGCAGCCTGCCGCCATCAAAAGCACCGTAGAAGGTGGCATTGGCGTATTTACCGTACTCAACTATCAGCGGCGGCGCATCATCATACAATAGCACTTAGCAGCTAGCAACCCTCACAAGAGGCACAAGTGCGGAAAGGTGTGGTTTATCACTAGGTCGGAAGAACAATACAACCGGGCGCATTCGGTTTGGGCTCCACCCGTAGATGATTCTAGATAACCGTGCATACAAAAAGGCTCACTACTAGGTGGTAGTGAGCCTTTTTGTATGCGTTTCTGCAAACCAGTTTACAGCTTTTCCAGCACCCGCTGCAACAGCGCTGTGAGGCGGGGTTCGGCTACGGCCGCCGTGCGCAGGATGTCGGCAATGTCAACTTTCTTGAGTTTGCCGGGGGCGCATAAATCGGTAATGACGGACACGGCCAGCACCGGCAGGGCCATGTGCACGGCGGCAATAACCTCCGGCACGGTGCTCATACCCACGGCATCGGCCCCAATGGTGCGCAGGTAGCGGTACTCGGCGGGCGTTTCCAGCATGGGGCCGGGTAAGGAGGCATACACGCCCTGGCGCAGGTACTGGCCAAGGTTGAGCTCCTGGGCCGCTTCCTGGGCTAGTTGCAACAGCCGGGGGCTGTAGGGCTCCATCATATCGGGGAAGCGCGGGCCCAGCTCGTCCAGGTTTCGGCCGATAAGCGGGTTGGTAGGCTGCAGGTTGATGTGGTCGTCCAGCAGCATCAAGTCGGAGTAGTTGTAGTCGGGGTTGAGGCCGCCGCTGGCGTTGCTCACAAACAGGTGCTGAATACCCAGAAGCTTCATCACCCGCACCGGAAACACTACCTGCTCCATAGTGTAGCCTTCGTAGTAGTGGAACCGGCCGCGCATTACCAGCACCCGCTTACCGGCCAGCGTACCGGCCAGCAGCTCGCCGGCGTGACTTTCCACCGTAGACACCGGAAAGTGCGGAATATCAGAGTAGCTGAAGCGGTGCTGCACCTGTACTTCCCTGGCCAGCGCACCCAACCCAGTGCCCAAAATAATGCCCGCCTGCGGAGTAAACCCCTGTAAGCTACGGCGAAGGTAGGTGGCGGCTTCCTGAAGTTCTTTCATTGAGTAGTGTCAGTTGTCGAGTGGTGGTTTTTTAAAGCGGCAAGGTCAAAAAAGCTGTCATCCTGAGCAGCGCACAGGACCTTACCCCAACTAAACAACGGCCGTAGTTACGACTTGTTCAACTGTGGTAAGGTCCTGCGCGCTACTCAGAATGACAGCCTCTTGCTAATCAGCTGTTTATTGCACCTGCACCTCGAATGGCATGCGCATTTGAGCGCCCTTCATTTCCGAGAGCTTCTTGTACTGCTGGTACATGGGGTACATAGGGCCCATTTCGTCCTTCACCATGCGCAGCTTGGCCTCCTCTGAGAACGAGCTGAACAGGTTTTCCGCAAAGCTTTTCTGGCGGGGCAGCTTCTGAATGCGGTAGTCGCCTTCTTTGAGATTGGCGCGGCGGGCGGCAATGCGCAGGGCATCATCCATGGAGCCCAGCACATCTACCAGCCCGCGGGCTTTGGCTTCAGTGCCCGACCATACCCGGCCCGAGGCCAGGCGGCGCAGGCGCTCCACGGGCATTTTGCGGCCCTGGGCGGCTTTGCTGGTGAAGTCGGCGTAAATGCGGTTGATTTCTTCCTGGAACTGCTGCTGCTCAAACGGCGTGAGGGCCCGCGTGATGGTGGGGAAGTCGGAGAATTTGCCGGTAGTTACGCGGTCCGTCGTCACCCCTATTTTGGCGCGCAGGAAGGGCTCGATGTTGGGCAGTACACCAAACACGCCAATGCTGCCCGTGATGGTGGTCGGGTGGGCCACAATGGTGTCGCAGCCCATGGCAATAAAGTAGCCGCCCGAAGCCGCCACGTCCGACATGCTGGCAATAACGGGCTTCACTTTCTTGGTCAGCATCACCTCCCGATAAATGATATCGGAGGCCAGGGACGAGCCGCCGGGCGAGTTGATGCGCAGCACCACGGCCTTCACGTTCTTGTCGAGGCGGGCTTTGCGGATGGACTCGGCGAAGCGGGTGCTGCCGATGCTCTCGTTGCCGCCCTTGCCGGTTACAATGTCGCCCTCGGCGTATACCACGGCAATACGGCTGCCGCTGGTGCTGCCCTCGTCCTCATCGGCCGACTTCTTGTAGTCCGACAAGTCAATCAGGCTCAGCTTGTCGTCCTTTTCCACGCCCAGCTTGCCCTTCATATAGTCGGTGGCTTGGTCATAGTAGCCCAGGTCGGTTACCAGCCCGAGGCGCTTGGCGTCGTCGGCGTTGTGCACCAGCATGGAGTCAGAAATGACCTTGAGGCGGGCCGGCGTTATTTTGCGGGCGGCGGCTACCTCGCTCAGCATGGAGCCGTTGAGCGAGTTCAGGAAAGAAGCCGTCTGCAGGCGGGCCGAGTCCGACATGCTGGTACGGAAGTAGGGCTCCACGGCACTCTTGAATGAGCCCACGCGGAAAATCTGAGCCTGCACGCCAAGCTTATCGAACAGGTTCTTGTAGTACATCGTCTCCGAGGAGAGGCCGTTGAACTCCAGCGTACCCTGGGGGTTGAGGTAGAGCTTATCGGCCACGGAAGCCAGGTAGTAGCTTTTTTCCGACTGGGCATCGGTGTAGCTGACAATGAACTTGCCGCCTTTTTTGAAGTCAACCAGTTCTTGGCGCACTTCTTCCAGCGAGGCCATACCGCCCTGCACCAGCTCCAGGTTCAGGAAGATGCCCTTGATATCGTCGTCCTTCTTGGCCCGACGAATGGCGGCTTTCAGCTCATCGAGGCCGATGGAACTGCTCTGCCCGCCCGTGAAGCCCGAGAACGGGTTATTGAATTCCCGCTCCCCGATGGGCTTGTCCAGCGTCAATTCCAGCACCGAGTTACGGGCCACGGTTACTTCTTTATCGGAAGAAGCAGCAGCTACAATGAAGCCCACCAGCAGCACTACACCTAGCAAGGAAAATAGCACGAGGCCGGTGAAGGTGGCCAGCACGTACTTAAAAAATTGTCTCATGGAAGTAGCAGATTAAGTATCTGAAACAAAAGTACCCCCTTTCCGCCCTCTGCACCGGGTATTCAACCAACGCCCCCCTTTGGAGCGGGAACGGGAGGTAGCAAGGGTGAAATTGTGGAGTGGGCAGAATATATAGCCGAGCTTGCGCCACCTCTCAAACCTGGTCCGTAGTGCTTTTTTCTTATACTATTTACCTAACATGCGGCACGTTTCACTTATCCATCAGCTGTATGCCGCTCACCGTCCCTACCGATCGTTCTTTTATTATCATTCCCAAGCACAGCACCCTGCCTTTGGCGCCTACGCACCATCGTAAGGAAAAAGGCAACACCATTCAGCAGCAAGAAGCTTACGTGAATAATCCGGCCCAGCAGTTTCAGCTGAAAAAAAATGGTACCGGTGAATATCTCGTGTACCTGCCCTACAGCGGCCTGTACTGGGCCACTGCCGGCGGCCCCACCAGTGGCGAAGGTGCAGCCCTGATTCAGTGGCTAAACCAGGACACCACCAACCAGCGCTTCCGCTTTCTGCACGCCGGCAACGGCTACTACTACCTGCGGCCGGTGCACGCCGGGGGGCTGGTACTGGAAGTACCCGGCGCCGGCCACGGGCAAGAAACCCTGAAACTGGGCAAGCTGGCCCCTGCCTCCAACCGCGACCATCAGTTGTTCCGGATAGTACCCGCTTCACTCGAGTATATGTCCGACCAGTCGCTCACCTTTCGGAAGTACAGCGACATGATGCGTGATGTGCTGCTAGGACTCACCGGATTAATTCCTACAGTGGGGGGTGGGGCCAAGGCAGCTTTGGGCGTTGTGTGGCCCGATGGCCACGACCAGGACTTCTGGAACCAGATGACCCAGTACGTGGAGCAGCGGGTGAAAGCCCTGTTGCAGGCGGACAACCTGAAGCGGCTGCACGGACACCTGAACGGGCTGCGCAAGAAGACGAAAGAGTTTATGAATACCACCCAGCCCGATGACAAGGTAAGCAAGCTGATTGCGGCCATTTCGGAAGCAACGGGCGACGAAGACGATTTTCTTCGCGACTACGAAGGCGTCACGGTATTGTCGATGCTGCCTACCTGGGGGACGCTGGTTATGGTGTTGCGGGCCGAAATGGTACAGGGCTACGCACAGTTGCACCCCAATAAGCCGCTGGCCGAGCAGCAGAATGGCCAACGAGAAGAACTGGGGTTCCTGCAGGAAGCCATCCGCGACTATAGCGCTGGCGTAGAGCGGGCCCGCGAACGGGCTATGGCCTGGCGCCTGGGTCACATCCAGCAGGGCGCCAAAGAATATACCAAGGATTACGATTTCGACAGGTATAGTCTGACCGAGTTTCACCGGGAAGACTGGGTGGTGGACCAGTTTGATGGCTGGCGTATGGACCGGAGCAAAACAGAATACAGCAACCGCAAGCCAACCACCGGCGACCCGAACAGCCACGCCAACATTACCTACGCCAAGCAAGCCCGCGAAGCCCAGGTACGGGCTAAGTTCGGGGCCGAGCTGGATACTATACTGGCCCCATCCTATCTGTGGCCGTATCTGGACTACACTAAAACCACGAAACCTACTGACCACAGAATTCAGGTGGCCGTGGGCACTTTCGGGGGGCGCCCGGGCGGCACTCCCTTCCATGTAAGCGCAGATAATCTGATCAAAATCACTATCTGCTCAAACGCCAGCCATCCTTACTTGTGCGGCCTGAACCTGACTTTTGCCGGCAGTGGCACCACTGCCTTATATGGCGTAATGGGTGGGCGGCAGAACAGCATCAACTTACAGGCCGGCGAGTACATCACCAACGTGCGCGGCTACGAGTGGGATGTGGTGGAAAGCCTGATGCTGGAAACCAATTACGGCCAATTAGTGGAAGGCGGGCTCTTTGGCAACCATTCTTACTTTGAGGGTGGTCCTGACGATGCGGTTAACGCCAAACTCATGAGCATCTCGGGCACTTACCAAGGAGATATTATCAATACCCTGACCTTTCACTGGGAATACACCCTCAGCAAGTAGCAGCTGCCAAAGAACGTGAAGCACATCGGCCCCGTCTGCTAATACAGGCGGGGCCGATGTGTGTATTAGTAGCCGTACTTCTCGCCCCAGAGCTGGCGCAGGCGCTCCTGGGCTTTGGCCTCGGCGGGGTTGTGGCCGGGGTGGTAGAACACGGTACCGCTGAGGGCCTCGGGCAGAAACTCCTGGTAGGCAAAATTGCCGGGGTAGTCGTGGGAGTACTGATACTGGCTGCCGTAGCCCAACTCGGCCATCAGCTTGGTGGGGGCGTTGCGCAGCGGAATGGGTACCGGCTGCACGCCCTGCTGCCGCACCAGCGCCCGCGCCTCCCGAATGGCCTTGTAGCTGGCGTTGCTCTTGGGCGAAGTGGCCAGGTACACCACCGTCTGGCCCAGGATAATATCGGACTCCGGCAGGCCGATGACCGTAACGGCCTGAAAGCAGCTTTGCGCCAGAATGAGGGCGTTGGGATTGGCCAGGCCCACATCCTCGGAGGCCAGAATGAGCAGGCGGCGGGCAATGAATTTCACGTCTTCGCCACCTTCCAGCATGACGGCCAGGTAGTAGAGGGCCGCGTTAGGGTCGGAGCCGCGGATGCTCTTGATAAAGGCCGAAATGACGTCGTAGTGCATTTCGCCGCCCTTGTCGTAGCGGGCCAGGTGTTGCTGGGCCAGCTGCTGCACAGCTTCATCGGTGATGATGATTTCGCCGGTTTTGGCGTCGGGGCGGCTGGCTTCCACCACAATATCCAGCAAGTTCAGCAGCTTGCGCGCATCCCCGCCCGAAATGGTCAGCAAGGCACCGTACTCCTGCACCCGCACTTTTTTCTGCTTGAGAATCTCATCCTCGGCCAGGGCTTTGTCTACGAGGCTGGTGAGCACCTCCTTGCTCAGCGCCTCCAGCACGTACACCTGCGCCCGGCTCAGCACGGCCGGAATTACTTCGAACGAGGGATTTTCGGTGGTAGCCCCAATGAGCGTGACGATGCCCTGCTCCACGGCCCCCAGTAGCGCATCCTGCTGGCTTTTACTGAAGCGGTGAATTTCATCAATAAAGAGCACGGTACCCCGCTGCTTTTTGGCCCGCTCAATTACCTCGCGCACGTCTTTCACGCCCGCATTCACGGCGCTGAGCGAGGCGAAGGGCTTGCCCAGCTCCTGAGCCAGCAGGTTGGCCAACGTAGTTTTGCCCACGCCGGGCGGCCCCCACAAAATCAGGCTGGGCAGGCGGCCCGCGTTGAGGTAGCGGCGCAGCACGCCCTCGGGCCCGATGAGGTGCTGCTGGCCGGCATAGTCGGTTAATGTTTGGGGGCGCATGCGCTCCGCCAGTGGTGCCCCGGGGCGGGGGGCGTAGGGCGGCGGAGTGGGCGTAGGGTCGGAATCGAACAGGGAACCGGTGGACATAGAAGGCGGTAGTAGCGCGAAGCGGGTGGTTTGCGTAGGCGGAAAAACAGAGCGCGGCGGCGCAAAAGTGGTAGTACGGACGACGGAGCCGCGCGAACCACAAAGTTCGCCCTACTACCTTCGCAGGCAATGAAGAATTCCGTGAAGGTGCACAGCGCCCTGTTTATCGTGGCCCTTATTTACGCCGCCAACTACAGCATTTCCAAGGATGTGATGCCGCGCTACATGGGGCCGTTCGGGTTAGTGCTACTGCGCGTGGTGGGCGCCACCGTATTTTTTGGTGTGCTAAGCCGCCTGGTAGCTCCGCAGGACCGCATTACTGGCCGCGCCGACCAGCTTCGGGCCGTAGCCTGTGGGATTCTGGGCATCGGGCTCAATCAGCTGCTGTTCTTTGCGGGCCTCAACCTCACCTCCCCCATCAACGCCTCCCTCATCCAGACTATTGCGCCAGTAGTCACGGTAGTGGCCTCGGTGGTGCTGCTGGGCGAGCGGCTCACGCTGCCCCGCCTGGCGGGCATCGGGCTGGCCAGCGTGGGGGCGGCCAGTATTATTTTGAGCCGGGGGCCGGTGGCGGCTGGCGGACAGGATGGGCTGCTGGGCAACGTGTTTATCCTGCTCAATGCCACGGCCTTCGGCTGCTACCTGGTGCTGGTGATGCCCCTGATGCGCAAGTATCACCCATTTACGGTGCTGGCCCGCATTTTTCTGGTGGGGGCTTTCCTGGCGGTGCCGGCCGGCTGGCAGCAGGTACAGCAGCCCGATTACGGCAGCTTCCCGCCCGGTATCTGGGCGGCCATTGCCTACATGGTTATCTGCCTGACCATTCTAGCCTACCTACTCAATAACTGGGCCCTGAAATACGCCTCCCCCGCCCTGCTGGGCGCCTACATTTACTTGCAACCCGCCTTGGCCGTGGGCATTGCCGTGGCCTTGGGTAAGGATACTCTCACGCTCACCCGAGGCCTGCAAGCCCTGCTGATTTTTGCCGGCGTGTTCTTAGTAAGCCGGAAGCCCCGGCCTACACCCGCGGCGGAGCCTTTGGAAGCAGCCCAGGGTTAAGCCGGCGCAGGGCAGGTACTCGGACTACGTTGTTTTCCGATCTGAAAACACGGTTTTCCGCCGCTTCCTGCCGAAATTTGGGGCCTCATCCCCCACCCCTCCGTGGACTTCGCCGAAACCCGCAAAATCATTCACCTCGATATGGATGCGTTCTACGCTTCCGTGGAGCAGCGCGATAATCCGGTGCTGCGCGGGAAACCCGTGGCCGTGGGTGGGGCCCGGCAACGGGGCGTGGTAGCGGCGGCCTCCTACGAGGCCCGACAGTTCGGCGTCCGTTCGGCCATGTCGTCGGCAGTGGCGGTGCGCAAGTGCCCGGGCCTGGTTTTCGTGAAACCCCGCTTTGAGGTATACAAGGAAGTGTCGCGGCAGATTCGCGGCATTTTCCTCGAGTATACACCCCTCATCGAGCCCCTCTCCCTGGATGAAGCCTACCTTGACGTAACCGAAAACTTACGGGGCCTGGGTTCGGCCACGCGCATTGCGGAAGCCATCCGGGCCGAGATTCTGCAAAAAACCCAGTTGACGGCCTCGGCGGGCATCAGCTACAATAAGTTTCTGGCCAAGCTGGCCTCCGATTACCGCAAGCCCAACGGACAGTTCGTCATCCGACCCAGCCAGGGTCTGGCGTTTGTGGCGGGCCTGGCCGTGGGGCAGTTTCACGGCATCGGCCCCGCTACGGCCGCCCGCCTCAACGGCTTGGGCATCTTCACCGGCCTGGATTTACGGCAGCAGACCGAGGCCTTCCTGCGTCAGCACTTCGGTAAGGCCGGCTCCCACTACTACCACATCGCCCGTGCCCAGGATAACCGCCCCGTGGTGCCCGACCGCCTGCGCAAGTCCATCGGCTCCGAAACTACCTTCGAGCAGGATTTGCTTACCCACGAGCAGCTTGTTACTGGCCTGCAGCCGTGCCTGGCAGCGGTGTGGGGCCATTGCCAGCGCACCGGCCTGCGGGGGCGTACCGTCACGCTCAAAGTTAAATACACCGACTTTCAGCAGATTACCCGCAGCCGCACGCTATTGGGCCTGTTGCCAAACCTGGAGACGATGCAGCAGGTAGCCCACGCGCTGCTGACGGCTCTGCTTCCCCTACCCAAGGGAGTACGGCTGCTGGGTGTGTCCCTATCCTCGCTCGAAACTCCGGAAGATACCTTGGGCAAGCAGTTGGCATTTCTGTTGTGACCTGGCAAAGCGGTACTGCCAAACGCAAACTGCCCCCGGCAAACGTGTTACCGGGGGCAGTTGCAACAGAGCTGAGCAGCTACTAGTTGTCAGCTTTCATCTTGGACTTCTTGCGCTTGTCCTTGGCTTTCACATCCGAGGTGGGTTTGGCCGGACGATACGTATCGGTGGTAGTCGACTGCGTTTCTACCGTGGTAGTAGTGGTAGCAGGCGTAGTAACCGTTTGGTTGATGGTGCCTTGAGCAGGTACCGTCTGGTTCTGCATAGGCACCGTGGTAGTGGTAGTTTGCGCGGGCTGCGTGGTGGTAGTCGACTGCGTAGTGGTAGTTTGGGCATTAGCGGCCGAAACTCCGGTTACCAACAAGGCGGCAATGGCAAGTAGCTTTTTCATAGCAGGTGATTTGGGTGAATGATACTACTTAAAGTCAACCGCACGGCTGTCTTTTGTAGAGCCTTTAACGCAGCTTTTGCCATCGGGTTGTACCTCCACTATATAACCCCGCTGACTGCCAAGCATATACCAAACACAACCAACTACTTACCAGCTTATTATTTCAACAACTCGTGCAGCACCGTTTGCATAGAAAACACCCGGTTACCGGCCTCCTGAATCACTAAGGAGTTCGGCGAATCCAGAATGGCATCCGATACTTCCACGTTGCGGCGCACGGGCAGGCAGTGCAGGAATTTGGCGCCATTAGTGCCGGCCATGTGCTCGGGCGTGAGCATCCACGCGGGGTCGTTGCTGATGACCTGGCCGTAGTCCTGGTAGCTGCTCCAGTTCTTGGCCTGCACGAAGTCGGCACCTTCCAGGGCCTTTTTCTGGTCGTACTCAATGCGGGCGCCTTTCGTGAACTTGGAGTCCAGCTCGTAACCTTCAGGGTGCGTAATGACGAAATCCACCCAGTCCACTTCCGAAAACCAATCGGCGAAGGAATTGGGTACGCACTGGGGCAGGGCCCGCACGTGCGGGGCCCAGGTCAGCACCACTTTCACGCGCTCCTTTTTCTTGTGCTCGGCCACCGTAATCAAGTCAGCAAACGACTGCAGCGGGTGCAGCGTGGCGCTTTCCAGGCTGATAACCGGCACGGTGGCGTACTTCAGAATCTTGTTGAAGACCTCCTCGCTGTAATCGGCCTCGCGGTCCTTGAGTGTGGGGAAAGTCCGCACGCCCAGCACGTCACAGTACTGGCTCATCACGGCAATAGCCTCTTTGATGTGCTCCTGGGTACCGCCGTTCATCACCGCACCATCGGCCATTTCCAGCGTCCAGGAATCAGCGCCGGCATTGAGCACCCATGCTTGCGCGCCCAGGTTGTAGGCCGCCTTCACCGAGCTGAGCCGGGTACGCAGGCTGGGGTTGAAGAAGATGAGCCCAACAGTTTTGTTGCGCCCGACGTGCTGGTAGCCGTACGGATTGGCTTTGATTTCCAGGGCCTGCTGCAACAGAGCTTTATAGTCGCCCGCATCGGCGAAGGAGGTGAAATTTTTCATTTGAGAAAGGTGCGTGAGATACCTGAAGTAACAGGTCTATTAGGGACTTCGAGCAAGTGCTTCATAGAAGTGTGATTGACAACTGGTCGTGAACTAACGAAGCTCTGAATGCCATATCATGGCGAATGAATGTTGAATTTTCAGGTTGCTTTACTATCTCCTGCATCCATTTAACTAGTGCAGGAAACACCTGGATTTCCAACAGTTCGCTTGCCAACTTTCTCTTCTCAAAAGCAACGCTAGTAGTAGAGATGTAAAAACGCTCGTAAGGAACTCTGGCATTGGATAACCAATAACGACAGTCCAATAGAGTCACACTCTGAGGTTGATGAGACGAATGGTAAGTAAGTTGAATGGCACAATGTATACCTGCATCAGCTAGGATCTGCTGTAGCTCTGAGGTCTTAAGCACATAGCTATGGCCTTGCGCGGCTTTGGTCATTTTAACTATCCACTCCATATGCATAAGAAAGTAAAAAGACCGTCACGCTGAGTCTGTCCCAACGTGACGGTCTGGGTTCCTCATTCTAACGATTACATCGCCTTATACTCGTTCCAGCTCTTGATCTTCAGGTCCTTCATTTCCAGCTTGCAAAAGGCTTGGATAAAGGCTTTTGCTAAGCGGGCGTTGGTGAGCAGCGGGATACCGAAGTCGATGGCGGTGCGGCGGATTTTGTAGTCGTTGTCCAGCTCGCCCTTCGAGAGGTTCTTGGGGATATTGATGACCAGGTCTATCTTTTTCTCCTTGAGGTAAGTCAGCACGTTGGGCTCCACGTGGTCATCGGGCCAGAAGAGCAGGGAGCTGGGGATGTTGTTTTCGGCGAAGAACCGGTGCGTACCCTGAGTGGCGTAGATGGTGTACCCCTTCTTCACGAGCATCTCGGTGGCCGCCAGCAGGGCCACCTTCGACTTGATAGGCCCGCCAGAAATCAGCACCGATTTCTGCGGAATCTTGTAGCCCACGCTCAGCATCGACTTCAGCAGGGCTTCCTCGGCGGTGTCGCCCAGGCAGCCCACCTCGCCGGTGCTCACCATGTCTACGCGCAGCACCGGGTCGGCGCCGGGCAGGCGGGTGAAGGAGAACTGCGGGGCCTTTACGCCCACGAAGGGCAGGTCGTATACCCGCTCACTCTCGTCGCGCGCCACTTTCTTACCCAGTAGTACCTGCGTGGCCTTCTTGATCAGGTTATTGCCCGATACTTTCGACACGAAGGGGTAGCTGCGCGAGGCGCGGATGTTGCACTCAATTACCCGAATTTCCCCGCTCTTCTCCAGGAACTGGATATTAAACGGCCCGCTGATTTCGTACCGCTTGGCAATCTTCTCGGCAATGGTTTTCAGCCGGCGGATGGTGCGCACGTACACCTTCTGGGGCGGGTAGTACATGGTGGCGTCGCCGGAGTGCACGCCGGCAAACTCCACGTGCTCGGAAATGGCGTAGCTCACAATTTCGCCCTTATCGGCTACTGCGTCCAGCTCAATTTCCTTGGCATCCTGCACAAACTCCGAAACTACCACTGGGTACTCAGCGCTTACCTCCGAAGCGGCGCGCAGGAAAGCTTCCATCTCAAACGCGTTGGAAACCACGTTCATCGCCGCGCCCGACAGCACGTAGCTCGGCCGGATCAGCACGGGGTAGCCAACTTCGCCCACAAACTCAAACATGGCTTCCAGAGAAGTCAACTCCTTCCAGCGGGGCTGGGCAATGCCCAGCTCGTCCATGATGCTGCTGAACTTGTGGCGGTTCTCGGCCTCATCAATGCGGGCTGGGGCGGTGCCCAGAATGGGGGCTTTGGCGTCGGCCAAACGGGTAGCCAGGTTGTTGGGAATCTGGCCGCCGGTGCTCAGAATTACGCCCTCCGGCTGCTCGAATTCCAGGATGTCCATCACCCGCTCAAAGCTCAGCTCCTCGAAGTACAACCGGTCCGACACGTCGTAGTCGGTGGATACGGTTTCGGGGTTGTAGTTGATGATGATGGTTTTGTACCCCTCTTCGGCGGCCGTCTGCACGGCGTTTACGCCGCACCAGTCAAACTCCACGGAGCTACCAATGCGGTACACGCCCGAGCCCAGCACGGCAATGGACTTGTCGGTTTCCGGCTGCAGGTCGTTTTCGGTACCGTGGTAGGTACTGTAGAGGTAGTTGGTTTTGGCCGGAAATTCGGCCGCCAAAGTGTCAATCTGCTTGATGACGGGCAACACACCCAGGGCCTTGCGGCGGGCCCGCACCAACAGCTCGTCGGCTTTCACGTCGCCCTCGCCCAGCATCTTCACCGCAATTTGCTGGTCCGAGAATCCTGATTTTTTGGCCTCGCGCAGCAGGTCAGTTTCCAGGGCATTCAGCCCACTGCCACGCTTGGCGGCCAGCTGGTTGCTCAGCTCAAAAATGGTATACAGGCGCTGCAGGAACCAGTGGTCAATCTTGGTCAGATCGTGCACTTGGTTGAGCGTATAGCCGGCCTCAAACGCCAGGTTGATGGCGAAGATGCGCTCCTCATTTGGCTCGCTCAGCAGCTTATCGATAGTCGCATTGTCTACCTGCTCGGGCTTGTTGGCCACGAAACCACGCTTGCCGGTGTCCAGCATGCGCAAACCTTTCTGGATGGCTTCCTCGAAGGATTTACCGATGGCCATAACCTCGCCCACGCTTTTCATAGCGGAGCCAATCTGCCGGTTCACGCCCTCAAACTTGCCCAAGTCCCAGCGCGGCAGCTTCACCACCACGTAGTCCAGGGCCGGCTCAAAGAAGGCCGAAGTGGTCTGGGTCACGCTATTTTTCAGCTCAGCCAGGGAGTAGCCCAGGCTCAGCTTGGCGGCCACAAACGCCAGCGGGTAGCCCGTGGCCTTGGAAGCCAGCGCCGAGGAGCGCGACAAACGGGCATTCACCTCAATTACGCGGTAATCCTCCGATACGGGGTCGAGGGCGTACTGAATGTTGCACTCGCCCACGATGCCGAGGTGGCGGATGGTTTTGATGCCGATGCTGCGCAGCTTGTGGTACTCCCGGTTGCTCAAGGTCTGCGAAGGGGCTACCACGATACTCTCCCCGGTGTGAATACCGATGGGGTCGAAGTTCTCCATGTTGCAGACCGTGATGCAGTTATCATAGGCATCCCGTACCACTTCGTACTCCACTTCCTTCCAACCCTTCAACGACTCTTCCACCAGAATCTGGTCGGACGTAGTAAAGGATTTCTGGGCTAGGGTCCGCAGCTCGTCCATGTTGTTGGCGAAGCCGCTACCGAGGCCGCCCAGCGCAAACGCCGCCCGCACGATGATGGGAAAACCGATTTTCTCGGCCGCCGCCAGCGCATCTTCCATAGTAGTTACGGCCACACTGCGGGCCGAGAGTACGCCAATCTGGTCGAGCTTCTCCTTGAAAATGTCCCGGTCCTCGGTGTCGATGATGCTCTGCACAGGCGTGCCCAGCACCTGCACGTTATACTTCTCGAACACGCCGGCGCGGTACAGAGCCACGGCGCAGTTCAGGGCCGTCTGGCCACCAAAGGCCACCAGAATTCCATCGGGCTGTTCCTTCTTGATGACTTCCTCCACGAAGAAGGGCGTCACGGGCAGGAAGTACACGTCGTCAGCAATGTTGTCCGACGTTTGCACGGTGGCAATGTTGGGGTTGATGAGGATGGTGCGGATGCCTTCCTCTTTCAGCGCCTTGAGGGCCTGGGAGCCGGAGTAATCGAACTCACCGGCTTCGCCAATTTTTAGCGCGCCGGAACCGAGGATGAGAACTTTCTGTGGTTTTTCCATTCTAGGGGTTAGGGTAACAGGCCGCGGAGGCGGTTATGTTCGAAGGCAGTCGTGCAAGGCCAATTAGGGCCGGTGGTGGAGTTCGGGGTGGGGCTTATTGGGAGAAGGTGGTGTCGCTTTTCACGATTTTCCAGTTGCCGGAAGGCCGGTTCGACATCCAGAGCCGCACGGTAGCATCCGCCCGCTCCCCGTCCAGCAGGAAGCGAAAAAGCAAGGTGTCTTTCGTGGCGCTCAGGTTCTCCACTTTGAAGTTTTTGGCGGTTATCGGGCCCGTGCGGTCCGTTATTCGGGAAGACACCCGGGCCGACTGCATGGATTTGTTCAGCAGCGTAGCCGGCTCTCCCAGCATAGCTTTCAAAATCGTTTGCTGCCCCATGTTCTTCACGAAATAGAAGGCCGCACAAGCCAGCGCCCCAACCAGCAGGTAGGCCCAGGTTGGGAAGCCTCTACGTTTTTCTGACCCAGTGCTCACCATGCTATTCAGAAAAGGCGGTATCACTCTTCACCATCTGCCACTCGCCCGAAGGTTGCTTCATCATCCTGGTCCGGATGGTAGCCGTTGCTTTTTCTCCCTTCAGGACGAGGCGAAACGTGATGGAGTCTTCCTTAGGGCCTGGGTCGCCCACATCAAACTTGCGGGAAACGATTTTGCCGGTACGGCGCATAATCCGGGGCGACACCTTACTGCGTCCCATGGCCGAGAGCATTATCTCCGACTTCTTCCCAAGCGCAAACCGCATCACCTCCTCACCCGACAACCGCTTGCTGCCATAATACAAGGCAAAGACCAGCAGCCCTGCAAGCAAGTAACCCCAAGTTGGAATGCCGCTACGTTTTTCTGGCATGTGAACAGTGCGTTTGAGGGGGCGAAGTTAGATGATGGGGTTATGTGGGGCAGTACGTCATGCTGAGCTTGCCGAAGCATCTCTACCACTTCGTTGGGGTCAGCCGGCCCATGTTTCTAAATCAATGGCTTGCCAAGTTGGATTGAACGCGGCAATCAGCACGTCTTTCTTCGCTCGGGTCCAGCCTTTCAGCTGCTTTTCCCGCGCTATGGACTGCGTAGCATCAGGGCAGATTTCAAAGTACACCAGCAAGTCCGCCTGATACCGACCGGTGAACTTCCCGGCATCGCCCCGCCCGCTGCTGTGCTCGTACAGGCGGCGCGGGAGGTCGTTCGTCACGCCGATATAGAGGACGGTTTGGGTGGGGTTTGTCAGGATATAGACGTACATGCTGGTGATTTTAGAAAATCAAACGAAGCCTTCTTAATCCTCTTCTTCCACAACCAATTCCAATCCTTCATAAAGTGGGAAAAGATGATAGCCGCAATGCTCTGTGAATACGCCTACTTCATCAAATTCAGGAGCTTTAATAACGAAAGCATACTTGAACTCAACTTTTGATTCGTCCTCAAATGTGATTTTGACAGTGCTATATGCCGAGAAATCGGAGGCACTTAATGTCTTGTATTTGGTTTCGCCTTTCGCAGTCAAATAAGCCTGAACCTTATTCTTCCAGCGTTCAGGTAAATCAATATGGCGCATTTGAAAAGCTTGGTTTAGAATTCATTACTTTTTCAACGAAGCAGTAGAGATGCTTCGACTTCGCTGCGCTCCGCTCAGCATGACGTTCTATTTTTTCCCAGCATTACTCTTGTACTTCTCTACCTCGTCTAGGAACTGGTCAAATAGGAACTCCGTATCCTGGGGGCCACCGGCGGCTTCGGGGTGAAACTGGGTGGAGAAGAACGGCTTGGTCTTGTGCTTGATACCTTCGCAGGTACCGTCGTTGAGGTTTTCGAACAGCATCGTCCAGTCGGCCGGCAGTGTATCGGTATCTACCGCGAAGCCGTGGTTTTGGCTGGTGATGTAGCTGCGCTGGGTGCCGGTGAGCTTCACGGGCTGGTTGTGGCTGCGGTGGCCGTATTTCAGCTTAAACGTGTCGCCGCCCGCGGCCAGGCCCATCAGCTGGGAGCCCAGGCAGATGCCGAAGATGGGCTTGTCCTGACCCAGCGCGGTTTGCAAATGGCCAATGGTGGCGGTGCACATCTTGGGGTCGCCGGGACCGTTGCTCAAGAACAGGCCGTCGTAGTCGAGCTGGGTGAAGTCGTAGTCCCAGGGCACGCGGATCAACTCCACGTCGCGCTCCAAGAAGCAGCGGATGATGTTGGTTTTGGTGCCGCAGTCCACCAGCACGATTTTGTGCTGGCCCGTGCCGTAGTGCTGCACGCCCTGGGGGCTCACCTGGGCCACCAGGTTTTCCAGGTTGGGGTCGTGCAGGGGCACGTCCTCCTCGGCCACGATTTTGCCGAGCATGGCGCCCTTTTCGCGCAGCTTTTTGGTGAGCATGCGGGTATCCACCCCGAAGATGCCGGGGATGTTGTACTCCGCCAGCCAGTCGCCCAGGCTCTTGGCGGCATTCCAGTGGCTGTGCTCCTCGGAGTAGTAGTTCACCACTAGACCGGCAATGTGAATCTTATCCGATTCGAAAATCTTCGAAATCGACTCGTACAGTTCCTCGCCGGGTACGCCGTAGTTGCCCACCATAGGGTAGGTCAGCACCAGAATTTGGCCGGCGAAGGACGGGTCGGTGAGGTTTTCGGGGTAGCCGGTCATAGCCGTGCTGAATACCACCTCGCCCGCGGCGGAGGTGAAGGCGCCGAAGGACTGGCCCTGAATTTCAGTACCGTCTTCGAGGACGAGTTTTACCGATTTAGCGTTTTCCACTCTGCTATGCGAAAAAAGGGTTTACTCTGTTATTGATTTTCTGCGGTGCGCCTCACCCCCGGCCCCCTCTCCGTGGGGAGAGGGGGAGCCAGACGATAGTAACGAGGTCGTTGTTTGTCAGAACGCACCCCTCTCCCAGAGGATTCTCCGCATCAAGGAGAGAGGGCCGGGGGTGGGGCTGTAACCGCCCGGATACAATTTCGGCTGGAACAGAACCAACTAGTTGAGGTCTATTCCAGCCGAATGAGGACTTGAGCCAAACGGAAACGAGGGATGGTAAATCAATCGGTTCCGCGCCCTGCCACTTCCAGATGTCGGGCATCGGGAAGTCGGGCGGGCACAACTGCTGGAAGGAAAAGGGGGAGGCTGTTCTTTCGGGGAAAGAACCGGCCGGTTGCTGCGCAGGAGTCACCAATGGCAGCGGGCAGCTTATCAGAAGGGGAGCGTGGCTCGGGAGCTTCAGGGTGCTACTCATTGGGGCTGCAAGTTAGGCCACAGGTCGTTTACTTTTTCACTTCGGCCGGAATTAATGCGTACAGCGCCTGCAAAAACCGGTCAACTTCGGCCTTGGTGATGTTGAGCGGGGGCAGCAGGCGCAGCACCGTGGGGTCGGAAGCGTTGCCCACAAAGATATGGTGCTCTGAGAGCAGCTGGTCGCGCAGGTCCTTGATGGGGAAGTCGTACTTGATGCCTACCATCAGGCCCCGGCCCCGGATTTCCTCGGCCCCAGCGTGGGCTTCCAGCTCCGTGCGCAGGTAGTCGCCCATTTCGGTAGCGTGAGCCAGCAGGTTCTCGTTTTCGATGACTTCCAGCACGGCCAGCGCGGCGGCGCAGGCCAAGTGGTTACCCCCGAAAGTTGTGCCCAGCAGGCCGTAGGAAGCTTTCAACTCGGGCGCAATCAGGATGCCACCGATGGGAAAGCCGTTGCCCATGCCTTTAGCCACCGAAATAACATCGGGCCGGATGCCGGCGTGCTGGTGGGCGAAGAACTTGCCGCTGCGACCGTAGCCGCTTTGCACCTCGTCAGCAATCAGCAGCGTACCGTACTGCTTACACAACGCGGCCAGAGCCTGCAGGAACTCATCGGAAGGCATGATGATACCACCCACACCCTGGATGGGCTCGATGATGGCCGCGCACACGTCGCCGCCCTGCAGCACTTGCTCTACTGCGGCCAAGTCATACTCCACGAAGGAAATGGCGTGGTCGGCGTTGAAGGGCGCTACAATTTTGGGGTTATCGGTGGCGGCTACCGCGCCACTGGTGCGGCCGTGGAAAGCACCTTTGAAAGCTACCACGCGCTTTTTGCCGGTGTGGAAGGAAGCCAGCTTCAGCGCATTCTCGTTGGCCTCAGCCCCGGAGTTGCACAGAAACAGCGTGTAATCCTCGTAGCCCGACACCCGCCCCAGCTTTTCGGCCAGCTCCCGCTGAATCGGAATCTGCACCGAGTTGGAGTAGAAGCCAATGTTGCCAAGCTGTTCAGTAAGGCGCTGCACGTAGTGCGGGTGGCTGTGGCCGATGCTGATAACGGCGTGCCCACCGTAAAAATCCAGATATTCCTGGCCCTTGTCGTCCCAAAGTTTCGCCCCCAGCGCCTTCACAGGCGTGATGTTGACGAGCGGATACACGTTGAAAAGCTCCATAGTTGTTGCGGTAATTCCAGTGTTCCCAGGGTTGAAACCCTGGGCTAGTCAGCGAAAAAACGAAGTAGGAAAAGCGGCCGGACGCTACGTAGCCCAGGGCTTCAGCCCTGGGGCACCCGCACCATTGGCATCAGTTAAAACAGCCCGGCCTTCAACCCCAGCCCCGTCGTTTCGGGCAGGCCGAAGATGAGGTTCATGTTCTGCACGGCTTGGCCGGAAGCGCCTTTCACCAAATTGTCGATAACGGAGGTAATGAGCAGCTGCTTGCCGAGTTTCTGCACGTGCAGCAGGCACTTGTTGGTGTTGACTACCTGTTTCAGGTGCACTTCCTTATCCGACACCGTGGTGAACGGCGCATCCTGGTAGAACTGCTGGTACAGCGCGCGGGCTTCGTCCTGGGTCAGGTCCGATGGCGTGTAGACGCTGGCGAAGATGCCCCGGCTGAAGTTACCACGGTACGGGATGAAGTGCATGGCGCTTTTCAGCTGCGGCTGTAGTTGCGTCAGGCTCTCCCCTATTTCGCCCAGGTGCTGGTGCGTGAACGGCTTGTAGATAGACACGTTATTGGTGCGCCAGGAGAAATGCACCGTTTCCGACAGGCTCTGCCCCGCGCCCGTGCTGCCCGTAATGGCCGACACGTGCACGTCGTCCATGAGCTTGCCGGCTTGGGCCAGCGGCAGCAGCGCCAGTTGAATGGCCGTGGCGAAGCAGCCAGGGTTAGCAATGCTCTGGGCCTGCTGGATGCGGCTCCGGTTCAGCTCCGGCAGCCCGTACACAAACTCCCGACCTTCAAACTCGGCATCGGCTTCCAGGCGGAAGTCGTTGCTGAGGTCGATGACGTGGGTGGTTTCGGGCAGTTCGTGCTTCGTCAGCCAGGCCTTGGAATTGCCGTGGCCCAGGCACAGGAAAACTACGTCTTCATCACCGGCCAGCTCCGAGACAAACACCAGGTCGGTTTCACCTACCAAGTCGTCGTGGACCTGGTAGATGGGGTTGCCGGCGTTGGAGGAACTTACGATGCCGCCCAGTTCCACGAACTCGTGGTGCAGCAGAATCCGCAGCAGTTCCCCCGCCGTGTAGCCGCCCCCCCCGACGATACCCGCCTTAATTTTCAGCCCAGCGGGCGTGTCCGAAGTGGTCCTACGACTTAAAGTCGTAGAACCACTCTCGTTGAACGACCCTTGCGGACCACCCTCGTTAAACGGCTCCTGGTTATTCATTGAAAGAAGAGTGAATCCGCAGCTGGTTGCTGAAGATTTTGATGAAGCCTTTCGCGTCGCGCGAGTCCCAGGCGTTGTTTTCCTCCCCATAGGTGGCCACCTTCGACTGCATCATATCAAAGTCCGACTCAATGCCCAGCAACTCAAACTGGTAGGGCTTCAAACTCACGTACACCGTGCCCGATACCCGTGCCTGCGACGACTCCAGGAAAGCCTCCATGTCGCGCATCACCGGGTCGAGGTACTGGGCCTCGTGCAGTAGCGTGCCGTACCAGTTGGCGATGTAGTCTTTGTGTAGCAGCTGCCAGCGGCTCAGCACGTGCTTTTCCAGCAAGTGGTGGCCTTTGATGAGGATCAGCGGCGCGGGTGCTTCGAAACCTACCCGTCCCTTGATGCCCAGAATCGTATCGCCCACGTGAGTGTCGCGGCCGATGGCATACTGGCCGGCCAGCTCGTTCAGGGCCACAATCAGATCCACCGGGTTCATGGTTTCGCCGTTCAGGGCTACCGGCTCGCCTTCCTCAAAGGTGATGCTAATTTCCTGGGGCTCGGTTTTGCTGAGCTGCGTGGGCCAGGCCGATTCCGGCAAACCCTGACGTGAGGTCAGGGTTTCAACGCCGCCCACGCTGGTTCCCCAGATGCCTTTGTTGATGGAGTATTTGGCCTTTTCCCAGCTCATTTCCACCCCGTTGGCCTGCAGATACTCAATTTCCTGCTGGCGCGAGAGGCCCAGGTCACGGATGGGCGTAATGATTTCCGTGTTGGGCGAAATCACCGAGAAAGCCACGTCGAAGCGCACTTGGTCGTTGCCGGCACCGGTGCTGCCGTGGGCAATGTAGTCGGCCTTGTTTTCGCGGGCATATTCGGCCAGGGCCAGGCTTTGGAACATGCGCTCCGCACTCACGCTCAGCGGGTAAGTATCGTTTTTCAGAATATTTCCCGCCAGCAGGTAGCGCAGACAGTCCTGGTAAAACCGCTCAGTCACGTCGATTACCTCATGGCGCTTGGAGCCCATTTCATAGGCGCGCTTTTCGATTTCGGCCAACTCCTGCTGTGAGAAACCGCCCGAGTTAACGATAACCGTATGGACTTCCAGGCCCAGCTCTTTCGTCAGATACACAACGCAATAGGACGTATCCAAACCGCCGCTGTAGGCGAGAACTACCTTTTTCTGAGACATGAGAAAATGAAAGGTGAAGAAAGCGAGAAGTGAAGCAAGTCAGATAGAGCGCGCCGGAGCGCAACCCATCATATTACTGCTCCTGACTCAGTATTTCGATGGTTTGCTGGCTGAATTTGTCGTTCAGGTTGTCGTACACCATACCGGTGCAGAGGCACATTTTGCGCTGATTTTCCATCAGGATGCCGTAGTTCTTGCAGCTGGAACAGCCCTTCCAGAAGTCGTCCGACTGCGTTAGCTCCGGAAACGTCACGGGGCGGTAGCCCAGCTCGTTGTTGATCTTCATCACGGCCGCGGAGGTGGTGATACCGAAGATTTTGGCGGCCGGGTACTTGGTGCGTGACAACTCAAACACCCGGTGCTTGATGGCACGGCCCAGGCCTTCCTTGCGCAGCTCGGTATTCACAATCAAGCCCGAGTTCACCACAAACTTGGCATCCTCGAAAGTTTCGATGTAGCAGAAACCGGCCAGCTGGTCGTCGATGAAGGCAATGATAGAGTCACCCTTTTCCATCTTCTTTACCAGATAGTTAGGATCACGCTTGGCAATGCCCACCCCGCGCGTTTTGGCGGATTCGGCATACCATTGACAGAGGGTTTCCACATACTGCGCATCGGCAGCATTGGCGACTCGTAAAATCATGGTCAGGACTCGGTTAGTGGCCGTTGTTATACGGCTACAGACTCGGAAAGACGAAAAGAAAGGGAGCAGACGGGGCTGCAGTGCGCTGCGGCGGTGGGGCCGGAAGCAGCAAAACCCGGAAGGCAGGTGGGCCCGTTGGGCTGGGAAGTGGGGCGTTCCGGCAGGGGCCGGAAGAAGTCGCACTGGAAATTACACTCGGACTAGGGTCTGTTGATTCGTGAAGATTCTCTTGGGGTGGGCTCCGGTAGGAGGACCCGGCGTCGGTTCGCGGTAGAGGCAGAACCCGGACGTACTATTGCAGCCAGCGGTTAAGCTGGCATGATTCGCACGACCAGTCTAGGTCGTCGCAGAAGTGCAATAGAAGAGAGTTGAATCATGACGGGTGCCGCAGAAGGGCGAGGGAGTGTTTTCACGGTTTAAATCGTTTAAACCGCTAAATCGTTGCAAAACTAGATGTTTTTTTTTGGAAACTTTGTGGCCTCAAGTGCAAAAAAAACTTCCGCCGTTGGCAGCATCCCGTAGAAGCCCCGGTAGTGCAAGTGCTCAATTTGGCCATTGCTGAATTGCTACGGCCATTTTTCTCCCCCTGTGATTGTATGCGCGAAGGCCTGAAAATTTTTAAGATTGGTGGTGGTATTATCGATGATGACACCCAGCTACGGCAGTTCCTGACGGCCCTGGCCCAGGTGCCGGGCCGCAAGCTGCTGGTGCACGGTGGGGGCAAAGGCGCCAGCCAGATGCTTACAGATTTGGGCATTGAACCAAAGATGGTGCAGGGCCGGCGCATTACCGATGCAGCTACCCTGGATATTGTGACAATGTTCTACGCCGGCAAAACCAATAAACAGGTAGTGAGCCTGTTGCAGGCCACCGGCATAAATGCCCTGGGGCTTTCCGGGGCCGATGGCAACGTCATTCGGGCCGTAAAACGACCGGTGAAGGATATCGACTACGGCTTCGTAGGCGACTTGCCCGCCGATGCAGTCAATACCCAGCTGCTGTCTCAACTACTGGAAAGCGGCCTTACACCCGTGTTCTGCGCCATCACGCATGATGGCCACGGCCAGTTGCTCAACACCAACGCCGACACTATTGCTAGTACCCTAGCCCGCGCTTTAGCCCCGCACTACGCGGTGGAGCTGCACTTCTGCTTCGAGAAAAACGGGGTGCTGCGCAATGTACACGACGACAGCTCGGTAATTCCGCAGATTACCGCCACTGAATATCAGCAGCTGAAGGCCGAGGGCATCATTGCCGCCGGCATGATTCCCAAGTTGGATAACGCCTTTACCGCGCTGGATGCCGGCGTGGAGCGGGTGGTAATTGAAAACGCGCTGCGCATTAACGAGCTGGTAAAAACCATTCTATGCCGGAGCTAATCGAACAGTTGGCAGAGGAGGCCATTGCTTTGCTGCGGGAGCTAATCCGCACGCCGTCCTTCTCGCGGGAGGAAGACCGCACGGCGGACTTGTTAGTGGAGTTTCTGACGCAGCAAGGCGCAGCTGTGCAGCGCGACGCCAACAACGTGTGGGCCGTGTCGAAGCATTTCAACCCCAGCAAACCGACCATCCTGCTTAACTCCCACCATGACACCGTGAAGCCCGGCAGCACCTGGATCTACGACCCGTTTGGAGCTGTGGTGGAAGGCGACCGACTGGCCGGCCTGGGCAGCAACGACGCGGGGGCCTCGGCGGTGAGTCTGCTGGCCACGTTTCTGTGTTTTGAGAACCAGAAAACTGCTCCGCCCTTTAATCTCATCTGCGCTATTACGGCCGAGGAGGAAGTATCCGGCGTGAACGGTATCCGGCGGCTACTCCCACTGCTGCCGAAAATAGACTTAGGCATTGTAGGCGAGCCGACGCAGATGGACTTGGCCGTGGCTGAAAAGGGCTTGGTGGTGCTGGATTGCGTAGCCCATGGCCGCACCGGCCACGCTGCCCGGGAGGAAGGCGAAAATGCCTTGTACAAAGCCGTAGCCGATATCCGGTGGATAGAAAACTTCCGCTTTCCGTTAGTTTCGGAGTTGCTGGGGCCGGTGAAAATGACGGTTACCCAAATTCAGGCCGGCTCCCAGCACAACGTGGTACCCGACCAGTGCACGTTCGTGGTGGATGTGCGCACTAACGAGCTGTACTCCAACCAGGAAGTAGTGGAACTGGTACGCCAACACGTGCAGTCCGATGTGGCACCCCGCTCCACCCATCTCAACTCCTCCCGTATTGCCCTCACGCACCCGCTGGTCCAGCGTGGGGTGGCGCTGGGCCGCCGTACCTTCGGCTCCGTTACCCTCTCCGACCAAAGCATGATGCCCTTCACGACAGTGAAAATCGGCCCCGGCGACTCGGCCCGCTCCCACACCCCCGACGAGTACATCCTGCTCAGCGAAATCCGGGCCGGCGTGCGGGGCTACATCGAGCTATTGGACGGGCTAGAGCTATAAATAAGCTAGTTCCCCTCCTTGGAAAGGAGGGGCTAGGGGTGGTTAACAATCGTTGAACAGCTCTGGAAATCTATGAATTAGCTTTAGCACTCGTTCTGTCACCATCATCCACCCCTAGCCCCTCCTTTCCAAGGAGGGGAACTAGCTTTCTAGCAACAACTGAACATGAAAATCTGGGATAAAGGCATTGCCGTCGATGAGAAAATTGAACGGTTCACGGTGGGCCGGGACCGGGAGCTGGATATGTACCTGGCGCAGTTTGACGTGCAGGCATCCAAGGCCCAAGCCAATATGCTAGCCGGCGCGGGCCTGATTTCCGTGGAGGAAAACCAGCAGTTGCAGCAAGGCCTGGCGGAGTTGGCGGCGCAAGTGGAAGCTGGCACCTTCACCATCGACGAGGATTTTGAGGACGTACATTCCAAAATCGAAGCCTACCTGACTGAGTACTACGGCGACGCGGGCAAGAAAATTCACACGGCCCGCTCCCGCAACGACCAAGTACTCACGGCCATTCAGCTCTTTCTCAAAGACTACACTCAGCGCACCGCCGCCCGCACCCTGGAGTTGGTAGAGGTGTTGCTGCAAAAAGCCGAAGCGCACAAAACCGACTTGATGCCTGGCTACACCCACTTCCAAGCCGCCATGCCCAGCTCCTTCGGCTTGTGGTTTTCAGCCTACGCCGAGCACCTGCTGCTGGATTTGGCCCTGTTTGAGGCGGCCCATACCGTAGCCGACCAGAACCCCTTGGGCTCCGGCGCCGGCTTCGGTAGCTCCTTTCCCATCGACCGGCTGCGGACTACCCAGGAAATGGGTTTTGGCAACTTGGCGGTAAGTAGTGTAGGGGCACAAATGCTGCGCGGTAAAACCGAGAAAACTGTGGCTTTCGCTTTAGCCGGTATGGCCGCCACTCTGGCCAAAATGGCCTATGACCTTGTGCTCTATAACTCCCAGGATTTGGCCTTTGTGGAGTTACCCAAGGAGTTTACCACCGGCTCCAGCATCATGCCCCACAAGAAAAACCCCGACGTATTTGAGCTGATCAGGGCGCGGTGTAATGCGTTACAGGCCCTGCCTAACACGCTGATGCTGACCACCAGTAACCTACCCAGCGGCTACCACCGTGACTTCCAGATTCTTAAGGAAATTCTGTTCGAGCCCATGATGCAGTTTCTCGACATCCTCGACATCGTGCTGTTTGCCCTGCCGCAACTGCGCATCAAGCCGGATTTGCTCAACCAGCCCAAGTACGATGCCGTGTTCACGGTAGAAAATATCAACCAGCTCATCCAGACGGGCACCCCTTTCCGCACAGCTTACAAGCAGGTAGGCCTGGCCGTGGAAGACAGGAGTTACGTGCCCCACAAAGAATTTCAAACTACTCATCTGGGCAGCATCCACAACGTGGGAGTAGAGGAAATCAGAGCGAAAGTGGTGCGGTTCCGGCAAGCAAGCCCACTCATTAGTGCCCACTAATAGCGTCGCTGTTTGCGCCAACTGAAAGAGCCACTCAACTTGTTTCCGGCATTATAGCACTCTGTGCACAGACGCTACCAAAGTGCACCTTCAACTCTCCTAGTCCTGCCTACACGCAGTTACCATGACAATGACAAAATTATGTACATTGTATTCAAAACACTGATAATCAAATAAATAATTTATTATTTGGTTTTGGTGAGTGATTACTCACATAAAAAAGTAAGCCAATACTTACTGGTTTCAAAATCATTGTGTAATATTGTCCCACTGACGGTAACGACTCCCACTAGTTACCGACCAACAATTCCCACGTTCTATTTATCCGGCTGAACTCCCACCCTCAGCCGGCCCTTTCGAAAATCGCGCGATTTTGCCCCCGGCTTTTTCGCCAGCAGGTCTTCGGAAACCACGTAGCCGGCCGATTCGGAACTCCCGAGTCGGCCGGCTTCTGTTTGACTGCTTGCCAGGGTCTTGCGGAAAACATGCTGCTTTTCTGAAAAAAAATGCGTTTTTAGCGGATAGAGCCCGAACTTGCGGCTTCGCTGGTACTATGGTGCCTCTTGCTTTTGCCTCCCTTCGCCGCGCTAAACCAACCGTTATATGACAAACCGCAAACAGCACATTGCCGACGTAGCATTGCAGCTCTTTGGGGACAAGGGCTTCGAAAATACTTCTACCCAGCTGATTGCCAAAGCCGCCGGAGTATCTGAAGCACTGATTTTCAAACACTTCGGCTCCAAAGATCAACTACTGGAGTTTGTAATCCGAAACGGCTACAAGCGCATTATTGAGGATAACCGGGGCGGTCTGGCCGAGCCAAATCCGCTGGCGTTTATCTACAGCGTAATCGAGTTGCCCTTTAAACTAGTGCAGGCCGAACCGCACTTTTGGAAGCTGCAGTACCGGTTGGCTGACTCGGAAATGGCCCGGCAGCAGCATGAGCGGTTTATGAAACCTGTGCCGGCCCTGTTGCGCGAAGCCTTTAAAAAGCTGGGGTACGCTGATCCTGACAAAGAAACGGAGCTACTATTGCTACTGGTAGAAGCCCTCTGGAAACAGGAAGCTACCAAAACTGATGATACGCACAGCCAAGGTATGCTGGACTTCATCAAGCAGAAGTATGCGCAGCAAGTGTAGCTCTGCCCCCAGAAATATGGCATAACGCATCACCGCCCCGTTTTGTAGTAACAGAACGGGGCGGTACGCATTTTATATCATTACTGCGTTAGGCTTGTTTGTCCAGACGCCGAAAAAACTTTAGCAACATCAGCAGCGGGGTTATTACCGTAATGAATAGTCCGAGCAGCCGCACGAAAGTCATAATATTAACTAGCGTCTTGCCGGTATTACCATAAAGATGCTCAAGGGTCCAAATAGTAGCTCCCATGTAGGCAACGAGCCCAACGATGCCACAAAGGAAGAGAGCCGTAAAGGAAGGGAGTTTGAACATAGCTGAAAGAGGATACGTGAGTAGATGCATAAATATAGTAAAAGCCCCAACCGATGTATCGGCTGGGGCTTTTGCTATGCAGAGTTTACTGTGAAGCTATAGGTGAATTACCTCACCGTAGGCAGCGGCGGCGGCCTCCATTACAGCCTCGCTCATGGTGGGGTGCGGGTGTACGGCCTTAATGATTTCGTGGCCGGTGGTTTCGAGCTTGCGGGCTACTACCACTTCGGCAATCATTTCGGTTACGTTGGAGCCAATCATGTGGGCCCCCAGCCACTCGCCGTATTTCTTGTCGAAAATAACCTTCACGAAGCCGTCCTTCACACCGCCGGCCGAGGCTTTGCCGGAAGCCGAGAAGGGGAATTTGCCTACCAGAATATCGTAGCCCTGCTTTTTGGCTTCTTCTTCGGTGAGGCCTACCGAGGCAATTTCCGGCGAAGCGTAGGTGCAACCGGGAATGTTCTGGTAGTTGAGCGGCTCGGGGTGGTGGCCGGCAATTTTCTCTACGCAGATAATACCCTCAGCGGAAGCTACGTGCGCCAGCGCCGGACCAGGCACGATGTCGCCAATGGCGTACACGCCGGGCACGTTGGTCTGGTAGAAGTCGTCCACGAGTACGCGGCCTTTCTCCACCTTAATACCCAGCTCCTCGATGCCGATGTTTTCGAGGTTGGTTACTACGCCGGCGGCGGACAGCACCACGTCGCAGGCAATCTGCTGCTCCCCTTTAGCGGTTTTGATGGTTACGTTGCAGCCTTCACCGCTGGTATCCACCTTGGTTACTTCGGCCGACGTCAGCACGTTTACGCCGATTTTCTTGAAAGATTTCTCCATCTGGCGGCTTATTTCTTCGTCCTCCACGGGCACGATGCGGGGCAGGTATTCCACCACCGTTACCTCGGAGCCCATGGTGCGGTAGAAGTAGGCAAACTCCACACCGATGGCGCCGGAACCCACTACTACCAGCCGTTTGGGTAGCTCGGGCAGCACCATGGCCTGGCGGTAGCCGATAATTTTCTTGCCGTCGATGGGCAGAGCGGGCAGCTCGCGGGAACGGGCGCCGGTAGCCAGAATGATGCTCTTGGCTTCCACGGTTTCCTTGCCGCCGTCAGCTTTGGTTACTTCTACTTTGCCGGCGGCCAGCACCTTGCCGGTGCCGGAAACCACATCAATCTTATTCTTTTTGAACAGGAAG
The DNA here is from genome assembly GCF_040547285.1 of Hymenobacter sp. UYP22. Lineage (NCBI taxonomy): Bacteria > Pseudomonadati > Bacteroidota > Cytophagia > Cytophagales > Hymenobacteraceae > Hymenobacter > Hymenobacter sp. UYP22. The sequence goes on from NZ_JBEPPK010000006.1 coordinate 200,704, forward strand.
TTGATGCCCTTGCTCATGCCATCGGCCACGCCCCGGCTGCGCTGAATTACCGCGCCGAAATCGTACCCAACGCCCTCGGCCGACAGACCGTAGTCTTTGGCGTGGTTGAGGTATTCAAATACCTGGGCGCTCTTGAGCAGGGCTTTGGTAGGAATACAGCCCCAGTTCAGGCAAATTCCGCCGAGCGACTCGCGCTCCACCACGCCTACTTTCAAGCCCAGCTGCGAAGCCCGGATAGCGGCTACGTACCCGCCGGGGCCGCTGCCGATAACGACCAGGTCGTATTGCAATGCCATATTGTGTTCAATTGAAGGTGAGGAAAGAAGAACCACCCGCAGCGGCTGGGCCGGGGCAAGGGCCGGGCAAAGATAGGCAGGCCGCGCTACTCCGCCGCGCTGCACTCCGGAACAGAGGGCAACCAACCACGACAAAATTTTGTGCCCTAGCTCAGCCTTTGCCGGTACCGGCGCGTACAAGGGCCATTGGCTGCCAGCCAACTACCTGTTTTCGACTGGATTTCCTCTTCATACTCATGAAATTACCCCTACTTTCCCTGCTGGCTGGTTCTACCCTTTTCCTGGCGGGGGCTTGTGCCCGAGGCACTACCGCCGATGTGGAACGCCCCACTTCCTCAGCCCGCAATGCCGCCCGGGAAACTGCCCTGGCCCAGCGCGCCGACTCGGCGTCACGGCCTACCTTGGCCACTGCCACGGCTTCGGCGTCCCCAGCCGTACCGTTGCCTGTAGAGCCAGCCGCCCGCAAAACCAACGCTGATTACCGGGAAGATATCCGGATAGCAGATCAAAAGCTCAAAGTAAAGCCCCGGGATTTTGACGCTCTGCTGGCTCGGGCTAAGGCCAAAAGCCACCTCAAGGACTACAAGGATGCCATGCCCGATTATAACTCGGCCCTGCGCCTGAAGCCAGCCAGTGCTGAGGCCTACTATAACCGGGGCCTGAACCGCCTGAAAATGAAAGAGTACAGCGCCGCCATTGTGGATTTCAGCAAAGCGGTGAAATACAATCCTACTGATAAGGAGGCCTACTTCGGGCGGGGGGCGGCCAAAATGCAGCTGTTCAATTTCAAAGGGGCCGTACCGGACTTCGCCAAAGCCATCAGCATCGATCCGAACTATGCTGACGCCTATGAGTACCGGGGCATTAGCTACGCCTCCATCAACAAGCCCGCGGAGGCTAAAGCCGACTTGGAAAAAGCTACCCAGCTCAACCCGGAAGCCGAAAAGAGCCTGCGCCGCTACGCCGGGAAGTAACGGCCATTGCGAGGACGAAGCACCCGAATGTATGCCCGTCATTGCGAGCGGAGCGAAGCAATCTTTCCTTTTCCGCAGCACCAACTCTTCCTCTACTCAAAAGCCCCTGACGCCTCCGCGGATGTCAGGGGCTTGCTGCTTTTCTGCGTTTTACGCCGCGAAAAGGCAGGATTGCTTCGGCTCCGCCTCGCAATGACGTTCGACTACTTGCCCAACAACAGTTTCATGTAAAAGCTGGGCTGGCGGAGCCGCTCGCGCAGGTCCAGGTCGAGGAACATGTTGCTGATGGTTTCGGCCAGGGTGGGGTTGTTGGCGGCGCGATTGGCAATGAAGTTAAACAGCCAGGGGTAGTTCAACAGCCGCTGCATGGCCCGGCTCAGGCGTAGCTCCTGCCAGAGGCGGTTGTACACGGCCGCATCGTAGCCTTTCAGGAAGGCCGGGGAGAAATCCTGCGCGGCCAGGGCCCGGGCGGCCCAGTCGGCAGCGTGGCGGCCCGATACCATACCGTGGCTGATGCCTTCCCCGCTGAACGGGTCGATGAGGGAACCGGCGTCGCCGAGCAGCAGGTAGCTAGGGCCCGAGAGCGGGCGGCGCTTGGACCCCAGCGGCAGCCCGAAGCCCCGCACCGGGCCCAGCCGCTCGGCGGTGGCAAATCGGTCTTTCAGGGCCGGGTGGGTGTGCAGCATTTCTTCCAGCCGCTCCCGCAGCTTCACTTTCTTCTTGGATACGGCCTCGGTAAGCATGCCCACGCCCACGTTAGCCTCGCCGTTGGGCAGCGGGAATACCCAGAGGTAGCCGGGCAGAAAGTCCTTGATGAAGTGCAGCTCGATAAAGTTATCCGGGTGCAGGCCCTGCACGCCCCGATAGTAAGCGCGCAGGCCGGCGCAATGGTGCTCGGGCTCCAGCTCGTGGCCGCCCACCACGCGGGCAAAGTGCGACTGCGCCCCGTTGGCTACCAACAGCAGCCGGCAGGTGGCAATTTCCTGACCATCGGCCGCCAGTAGGCGCCAGGTGCCATCGGGCAGGTGCTCGTGGCGGGCTACGTCGGTGTTTTCGCGGAAGTCGATTTCGGGGCGGCGGCGCACTTCTTCGATGAGGAAGTTATCGAAGTGGATGCGCTTGCTGATGTGGCCGGCAGACTGGTCGAGGGCGGGGTTGTAGCGGGGCTTGAACGGTACGGCCAGGCGGCGGCCGTTGGGGGCGTAGAAATCAATGCCCCAGCTGGGCAGCTGCATAGGCTCGGCCGCGAAACGGGCCGGCAGCTCCTCGCCTATCCGGCGCAGCTCACTGATGACTTTACCACTGAGCGCGTCGCCGCACACTTTGTCGCGGGGGAAGGTGGCCTTGTCGAGCAGCAGGCAATGGTGGCCGGCGTTGGCGAGGTGCAGAGCTGCCGTGGCCCCGCCTGGCCCCGCCCCCAGAATGCAGATATCGGTCATTTTGAGCTACTAGCTAGTGGCTGTTGGCTGCTAGCTTATGGAAGAGAATAGGGCCGCAAGCTACGGCAAAGCGGGTAGTATTCGGTGAACTGAAAAAGCGAATCGCTACCAGCAGATAGCTAACAGCTTCTATCCCCTATCTTCGCCCTCATGACTCAACTGCTCGACGGAAAAGTGGCCCTGATTACGGGTGCTTCCAAAGGAATTGGCCGCGCCATTGCGGTGTATTTCGCCCAACAGGGCGCTCAGGTGGCTTTCACCTACCTTTCCAGCGTGGAGAAAGGCCAGCAGCTGGAACTGGAGCTGGCAGCCCACGGCTCCAAGGTGAAAGGTTTCCGCTCCGACGCCTCCATCTACGCCGAAGCCGAGAAGCTGGTGGACGACGTAGTGGCTGAATTCAGTAAGCTGGATATTCTGGTGAACAACGCCGGCATTACGCAGGACGGCCTGCTCATGCGCATGAGCGAACAGCAGTGGGACCAGGTTATTGCCGTGAACCTGAAGTCGGTGTTCAACCTCACCAAGGCGGCCACCAAGCCCATGATGCGCGCCAAAGCCGGCAGCATCATCAACATGACCTCGGTAGTCGGCATCAAAGGCAATGCCGGCCAGGCCAACTACGCGGCCTCCAAATCGGGTATTATCGGCTTCACCAAATCGGTGGCGCTGGAGCTGGGCTCCCGCAACATCCGCTGCAACGCCATTGCCCCCGGCTTTATCGAAACGGAAATGACCGACGCCCTCGACCCTAAGCAGGTGGATGAGTGGCGCAAGGCCATTCCGCTGAAGCGCGGCGGCAAGCCCGAGGACATTGCCAAAGCCACCGCCTTCCTGGCCTCCGACGATTCGTCGTACATCACCGGCCAGGTACTGCAGGTAGATGGCGGCATGCTGACCTAAGGCTAATAACATACTTCATTGAACGTCATGCTGAGCTTGTCGAAGCATCTCTACCGAATAATAGCTGCACGGTAGAGATGCTTCGACAGGCCCAGCATGATGCTTTTGGAGTAGTACAATATGAAGAGGGCTCTCTACTTTTTGTCTCTGACCGCAATTCTGGTTTTTCTTTTATCCACGTTACTCTGGATTGGGCTGTAACTATACAGACCTTATGCGCAGCGGGAAACCGTACTTGCAAGAATTCAGCTCTTTAATCAGGAGCAAACAACCCAACAGGCGGTAAGAGCAGATACACTTGCCCCGGCAGCTCATAATTGAAAGCACATGCGCCGTCCCTTATCTATTGCGCTGGCCCTGCTGTTGATTGTAGCCGCTATGGCCGCCACGCACCTGCAGCATCGGTTTAGTCGGTTTCAGCGGCGGCACCGGGGCGAGCTGACGATTTTGTCCATTTCGCTGCAGCTACGTGAGGGGGATTTGATTTTTCATACCTCCCGCTCGGCCCAGAGCCAGGCAATTCAGCTAGCTACCCACTCCCAGTACAGCCACTGCGGCATGCTGCTGCGGCAGGGCGGCGAGTGGCAGGTGCTGGAGGCCGTGCAGCCGGTGCGCCTCACCCCGCTGGAACAGTGGATTGGTCGCGGCCGGGGCAGCCACTTTGTAGTGAAGTGCCTGCGCGACGCCGACCAGATACTCACGCCCGCCACCCTGCGCCGCCTTCGGCGCACCGGCCTGCAGTACCAGGGCCGCCCCTACGACCTGTATTTCGGCTGGAGCAACGAACGGCTGTACTGCTCCGAACTACTCTGGAAAACCTACCAGCAGGCCACCGGCCGCGAAATCGGAAAGCTCCAACAGCTGCGCGACTTCGACCTCTCCCACCCCGCCGTGCAGCAGAAGCTGCGGGAGCGGTACGGCAACCGCCTTCCGCTAAACGAGCCGGTCATTTCCCCCGTCGCCATGTTTGATAGTCCGGAGCTGGTGAAGGTGCTGCAGCGGTGATACGGCCCCACCGGTCCGGCGGCTCTTTCAGCCGTCGGACCGGTCGTCGCAAGCAGATGTTGTTTACCTCAGTCGTTCCGGCACTTCGTGCACGCGGTAACCGGCCCGACGGCTGAAAGAGCCGCCGGACCGGGACAATCCCGCCTTACTTTGCGCCGCATCCGTAAGCGCTTCTGACTACCTCTGACTACTCCATGAGCAAAGCCGTTTTCATTGCCACTGCTGAGCCGTACAGCGGCAAATCCGTTGTGACGCTGGGGCTGGTGCATCTGCTGCTGGGGCAGGCGCAGCGGGTGGGCTACTTCAAGCCCATCATCACGCCCCTCGCCGACGGCCAGCCCGACTACCACATCCAGACCGTATTGCATCACTTCCAGATGCCCCTCGCCTACCCCGAAACCTACGCTTACACCGGCCAGGAAGCCCTGCGCATGGTGGAGGGCGGCCGCGCCGGGGAGCTGCTCGATACCATCATCCACCGCTTCAAGCAGCTGGAAGCCGCCCACGATTTTGTGGTGGTGGAAGGCACCGATTTTGTGGGCAGCAGCCTGGCTTTGGAGTTGGACCTCAACTGGCAGGTGGCCCGCAACCTGAGCGTGCCGGTGGTACTGCTGATTTCGGGGCTGGGCAAAACGGTGGAGCAGCTCGTCAACGCGGCGCTTTCCATCCGGCGCGACGCGCTGGAAAGTGAGGTGCAGGTGCTGGCCTTGGTGCTCAACCGCGTGGCTCCGGCGCAGCTGGACGAGGTGCGCACCCTGCTCCGCGACCAGCTTCCGCCCGAAACCCAGCTGGCCCTTATTCCGGAAAGCCCGGCTTTGCGCAGCCCCACCATGCAGGAAATCCACGACCAGTTGGGCGGGGAGCTGCTATTCGGGGCCGACCAGTTGGCCAACCCCGTCGACCACTTCATCAACGGCTCGATGCAGGTGCCTAACTTTTTGCTGCGCCTGGAGGAAAACGTGCTCATCATCACGCCCGGCGACCGGGCCGACCTTATTCTGAGCGCCCTTCAGGCCAATATGTCGGCCAGCTACCCGCGGGTGGCGGGGCTGGTGCTCACCAGCGGCTACCGGCCCGAGGACTCGGTGCTGCGCCTGATTGAGGGCCTGCCCGTGGCCGTGCCCATGCTGCTGGTGGAGTCGGGCACGTTCCAGACCACCACCCGCATCGGCAACATTCAGGCGCGCATCGGACCGCAGCAAACCAAGAAAATACGGCTGGCTATCCAGACGTTTGAGCGCCACCTCGATGCGCCGCGCCTGTTGGAGCAGCTCAGCACGTTTGCGCCGCGCGGCCTCACGCCGCACATGTTCCAGTACCAGCTGCTGCAGTGGGCGCGCAGCCAACGCAAGCACATTGTGCTGCCCGAGGGCAACGACGACCGGGTGCTGCGCGCGGCGGCCCGCCTGCTGGAGCAGGACGTGGTGAGCCTCACCATCCTCGGCGACCCAACCCAGATTCTGGCCGCCGCTAAGCGCCTCGGCCGCCCCCTGGACCCGCAGCGCGTGCAGCTGCTCGACCCGGCCCGCTCCGCGCTGTTTCAGGACTTCGCCGAAACGCTGTTTGAGCTGCGCCGCAGCAAAGGCGTGACCCTGGAAATGGCCCGCGACCTGATGACCGACGTATCGTATTTCGGCTCGATGCTAGTGTACAAGGGCCTCGCCGACGGCATGGTGTCGGGGGCGGTGCACACCACGCAGCACACCATTCGGCCGGCGCTGCAGTTCATCAAGACGCGGCCGGGCGTGTCGGTGGTGTCGTCGGTGTTCTTTATGTGCCTGCCGGATCGGGTGGCGGTGTTTGGCGACTGCGCCGTGAACCCCAACCCAACCGCCGAGCAGTTGGCCGAAATTGCCATTTCCTCGGCCGACAGCTCCCGGCGCTTCGGCATCGAGCCGCGGGTGGCCATGCTGTCCTACTCCTCCGGCACCTCCGGCGAGGGCGCCGACGTGGACAAGGTGCGCCAGGCCACCCAGCTTGTGCGCCAGCTCCGCCCCAATTTGCTGGTGGAAGGCCCCATCCAGTACGATGCCGCCGTAGACCCCGCCGTGGGCCAGCAGAAGCTGCCCGGCTCGCCGGTAGCCGGCCAGGCCAGCGTGCTCATCTTCCCCGACCTGAACACCGGCAACAACACCTACAAAGCCGTGCAGCGCGAAACCGGGGCCCTGGCCATCGGCCCGATGCTGCAGGGCCTGAACAAGCCCGTCAACGACCTGAGCCGCGGCTGCACCGTCGACGACATTTACAACACGGTACTGCTGACGGCCATTCAGGCACAGGGCTAGTTTCGGCAGCCGCAGAAAGGCCCCGTTGCTTCAGGCGAAGCAGCGGGACCTTTTGGTTTTTTGAGTGACGGTTTCAGGGCTTGAGACAGACGGGAAACCGTATTGCGCCGACCATATGCCTGCGCTATGGCTACATTGACAACTGCTTTTCAGCCTAACTTCGCCAGGGCCAGGTTAAGGGCGGTTTTTGTTCGGCGGCAATTTGGCCGTTTTCAATACCTGGTTGGCCTGCTCCAGCTTTTGAGGAAACATCACCTGGTCCCGATATGCGTTGAGCGTGGGGTCAATGGTGATGAAATTCCACTTTTTCAGGTTTAGCGGTTGCGTCGTTTTCATAAGGTACAAGTTAGGAAAGTTTGCGCTGTGCCAGAAAACCCTCATACGTTACCTGCGGCTCAAAGTCCAGGAAGTCCTCACCGATACGACCGTACAGGTAAAAGTCGCGCTGCATCTGGTCGTAGTGGCGGTTGATGCCCATCCGGTAAAGCCGCGTCCGGTTCATCGTGCTTCCCTGAGCATACACAAAAGCAGTTGGGTTACGTTCAAGAAACGCATAAACTGCCGCTACTACGGTTGCCAGAATCTTGCTGGTGTCGCTGTTGTCGGAAACAGCAAGATCATCAATAGCCCCAGTTTCGGGATGCTTGTCGCCAAAAGCGAGGTTGTACACATCGGGAGCGGTGGTGCGCTGAAATTCAATGAGTTTGCGGATGGCCCCGTTCGGCCCTTCACTAATAAATTCAAAGCGAGTTAACTCTTCTTCCGATTTAAGCTGATATTTATCAAGTTGCATAATGGCCGATATTTAATTAGGGTACACAGCTTCAAATCTGCATATCAGAATGACGTAAAGCACACATTGTAAACTGCTTATCCTATCAGCATTCTGCTTTTTAATAATTCTTCAATAAGCGGCCTTGTATATTTTATGTCAGGGCTAATACTCTTGTCGTCATTGGCTCTATGATATTCGCCAGCATCAAAAGCTTCGAAACATTCCCACGCCACAGCTGTGAAGGGATACGTCTTAACGAAATAATCATCATTTACCCAAAATGAGTAAAGGTTGTTCATAATACAATCAGCTGCCTCATAGCTAATTTTCCCCTTCCAGTATTTTAAAGCAGTTTCAATCGACAGTTCCTCAATCAAGGCAGTGGGAAATTCTTTCGGGTTATCCAGAATACTAGAAACTTGGTTTGTGCTTAGAATCCCATCTGATAATTCTGCAAGTATTCTTTCCATACTAACATTTTATTTTAACAAGCCTCTTACTACTGTGGCTGAGTAAGCCCTGAATAATGCGAATATCGGTACCAGCCACCAACTACCTGCGCCACACGTCCTTTTTGCGGGTAAACCGTACTAGCATGGCGTACCCCCGCAGTCGTTAAGTACCAGCTGGCCCGCTGAACTTCGGCGCTGGGCCGGCAGTCAACGTACAGCTGCTCCGGATACCTTTGCAGCGGCCTGCCGCCCGATAACCCGGGCACGCGGGCCGGCTGCACGCTTACAACTCTGCTTTTTTCACCCAATCAACCTACATGGCCTCCGGACTTTTTGCCTTACTAGATGATATTTCGGCTTTAGTGAAAGTCAGTGCCGCCAGCCTGGACGATGTGCCGGCGCAGGTGGCCAAAACCACCGGCAAAGTGTCGGGCATCGTGATTGACGACACGGCCGTGACGCCCAAGTACGTGGTCGGCCTCGACCCCAGCCGGGAGCTGTCCATCATCTACCAGATTGCCAAAAAGTCGCTGTTCAATAAGCTGCTGATTCTGACGCCGGCGGCGCTGGTGCTGGGCTACTTCGCGCCCTGGGCCATTACGCCCATCCTGATGCTGGGCGGGGCTTACCTGTGCTACGAGGGCTACGAGAAGGTGCATTCCATGTTCAGCAAGCACCCCGAGGCCCATGCGGAAACCGAGCAGTTGGAAACCATTACGCCCGAGGAGCTGGAAAAGCAGCGCGTGGCCGGCGCCGTCCGCACCGACATCATTCTGTCGGCCGAAATCATGGCCATTGCCTACAGCCAGGTAACCGACCAGCCCATCGTGAACCAGATTATCGTGATGCTGGCCGTGGCGGTGTTCATCACGGTGGCGGTGTACGGCTTCGTGGGGCTGATTGTGAAGGCCGACGACATCGGCCTGCATCTGGCCGAGGGCGACAACAGCGCCGCCACCAAAAGCTTCGGCCGCGGCCTCGTGAAGTTCATGCCGAAGTTTCTCAGCATCCTGAGCTACGTGGGCACCGCCGCCATGCTGTGGGTAGGCTTCGAGATTGTGGCGCACGGCATCCCGTTTCTGCACCACCTGCTGGAGCAGCTCAAAGCTTCCCTGGCCGGCGTACCAGCTTTGGCTTGGCTGGCCGGCGTGCTGGCCTGCGCCATTGGCGGCATAGGACTGGGTTTCCTGGTTGACCAGGTAGTACGGCTGGTGAAGAAGATGCTGCCGGCTAAGAAGGAGTCGGCGGCACAGTAGCGCGAACTTTGTAGTTCGCGTCCCCGCATCTTACTATAGCACGTCATACTGAGCTTGCCGAAGCATCTCTACCGCTTCGTTGGATTTACAAAGAGTTCTGACGCCGATGCTTGGAGTATTCGTCCTGGATCATTCCACTTGCCAAAAACTTATCAGCTGACGCTCCATAGGTTTCAACCGCAAATGCAACAGCATCTTCCACTGAATTGAACTCATTGAGTGCTCCATCAGGAAACTCATCCGAGTCCAGTGCAGAAAACTCGTAAACGTCATAGAAATCTTCGTCACCTTCATCCACGGATTCGAAGTAGGTAACGGTGAACTGATTTCCATCTTTGCTGATGGATAACCACCTTATATAGCTGTACTCAGTTTCTTGCACGTAGGACAGCCATTGCTCAATTTCCTTTCCTAGATGGACACGCGCTTTTAGCTCTGCAGGATATAGGTAGGTTGACATCATTATTGATTTAGAAGATTAAATGTAGGAGGAAGCCGGTAGAGATGCTTCGGCAAGCTCAGCATGACGACCCGGTGTTCTGCCGCACTCCCAATCAGCTCCGATTTCTCCTTGTCATTCCCCATGCACATCTTCGTCATCAACTCCGGCAGCAGCTCGCTGAAGTACCAACTGTTTCGCTGGCCGCAGGAGCAGCCGCTGGCCCGCGGGCTGGTGGAGCGCATCGGCCTGCCTGATGGCCAGCTCACGCACACCACCCTGCAACCCGACGGCCAAGAGCACACCGAGCGCCACACCCTGCCCATCCCCGACCACCGCACCGGCCTAGAGGCAGCCATGCGCCTGCTCACTGACCCCGAAACCGGCGTGCTGCAAAACCCTGCCGATGTGCAGTTGGTGGGCCACCGGGCCGTGCACGGCGGCGAGGAGTTTCGGGAGCCGACGCTGGTGACGCCGGAGGTGAAGGCCCGCATCCGGGAGCTGTTTCCGCTGGCTCCGCTGCACAACCCGGCCAACCTGCTGGGCATGGAGGTGGCCGAGCAGCTATTTCCGCAGGCCCGGCAAGTGGCGGTGTTCGACACGGCGTTTCACAGCACGCTGCCACCCCACGCCTACCGCTTTGCCTTGCCCGAGGAGCTGTACACCGAGCACGGACTGCGCGCTTACGGTTTCCACGGCACCAGCCACCAGTTTGTGAGCCGCGAAACCCTGCGCTACCTGGGCCAGCCCGACGCCCGCGTTATCACGGTGCACCTGGGCAACGGCTGCAGCATGACCGCCACCGTAGCCGGCCGCGCCGTGGATACCAGCATGGGCTTCGGCCCCATGAACGGCCTGGTGATGGGCACCCGCGCCGGCGACACCGACCAGGCCGTCATTTTCCACCTGGTAGAGCAGCTGGGCTACTCGCTCGACGACGTGAAGAACCTGCTCAACAAGGAAAGCGGCATGCTCGGCCTCACCGGCCACAACGACATGCGCGACATCACGCGCCAACTCAACGAAGGCGACCCGCGCGCCCGCCTCGCCTACGACCTCTACGCCTACCGCATCAAGAAGTACCTCGGCAGCTTCCTGGCCGTCCTCAACGGGGCCGAAGCCGTGGTGTTCACGGGCGGCGTGGGCGAAAACGACGCGCTGGTGCGCCAGCTGGTGTGCGCCAACCTGGATTTCCTGGGCATTGCGCTGGATGAAGCGCAAAACGCCCGCCGCGCCCCCGGCATCCGCGACTTATCGGCAGCCGGCAGCCGGGTACGGGTACTGGTGGTGCCCACCAACGAGGAGCTGGAAATTGCGCGGCTGTGTGCGAAAATGATAGCTTAATACTGGTCAATTAGTTGACAGGGCAGTAGTAAAAACACCTGTCATTTAGCAGGCATGAAGAGTTGGTTCCGTAGCTGCCTAAACCTGCTCCAATCATCAGCTGGACAAAGTCGAATGTGTGTGTCATTGTGTTGTAGGGAAAAAGCATTTCCTCCATGAGATGGTGGTACATACTTAAAACTGCGGATAGTAAGTTCTTGCACGTAGCGTAAAACGTCGGCCTCTTGTGCGGCTGTGAGCTGGACCGTTGCCTGCTCGATATATTTTCTATCAGGCCGGTAAGAGCAACCGATAGTGTCCAGGAGCCATGTTGCAGCTAATGGCCCTTTCCACCGCGAGAAGTCGGGAGATTCACGTCGGGCTTTTTTGCTCATATAAATATGAATTATTTCGCGGTGTCCTCCCCATTCGCCACATTCTGAGTAATGAGCATATAAGGTTAGGGTATCGAAGCCTAGGTTGCTAATGCGTAATTCCGAACTTACTGTATCCTTCGCTTGATGACTTGGCGGCGGAAGCAGCTTCGGCAACAGCACAAACGCCGCGCATGCCAGTACAAACAAAACGGGAACTATCTTCTGCAGCATATCGTGGGCTTGATTCTGCCCTAAGGTAAGCGGCGGTGGGTTTCGTTTTACCATCTCCTGCCGCAACCTGCTACCTTCGCTACCCGGCCCCGGGGCGGGGCGCAACTCTGCGGGACTATCCGGGGTTCTTAGATTCTAACCTGATTTCTGTCGGCTTTTGCTGTTATCTGCTTCTCCCTGGTTTATTGCGCTGTGCCTGCTGGCAGGGCTGGGCTACGCGGCTCTGCTGTACTCGGCCAAAGCTCCGTGGAGCCGAAGCGTGAACTACGCGCTGGCGGCCGTACGCTTCGCGGTGGTGAGCTTCCTGTGCTTCCTGCTGCTTTCCCCCTTCCTGAAATCCACCACCACCACCCGGCAGGAGCCCACGCTGGTGCTGGCGCTGGATAACTCCCAGTCGGTGGGCCTGTTTACGCCCCCGGCGGTGCTGCGCCAGGCCACGCAGGGCTTGCAGCAGCTGGCCCAGGAGCTGCGCGGGCAGGGCTTCAACGTGGAAACCCGCACGCTGAGTCCTACCCCACCGGCCCGTCCCGATTCGGTGCGGTTTCAGGTGGCGGCTACGGATGTGGATGGGCTGCTCAGCGGTATTGCTGAGGGCTATGAGGGCCGCAATCTGGCGGGCGTGGTGCTGCTTTCGGATGGGCTGGTCAACCAGGGCCGCGCCCCGCAGTTCGCCGACTACCCGTTCCCAATTTACGCCGTGGGCGTGGGCGACACCATCCCAAAGAAGGACCTGAGCCTGCCGGCACTTACCTACAACCGCGTGGCCTTCAGCGGCAACCAGTTCCCCATTGAGGCCGAAATCGGCTACGATGGGTACGCGGGCAGCACGGCCACGGTGCAGGTGCGCGAAAACGGCCGGGTGCTGCAAACCCGGCAGGTACGCCTCCCCGCCGGGCAGCGCCGCGTGAAAACCACCTTCCTACTCATGGCCCCGGCCCCCGGCAAGCGGCGCTACGAGGTAGTCGTTAGTCAGCTGCCCGGCGAGTTCACTCGCCTCAACAACCAGAAATTTGCCTACCTCGATGTGGTGAAGGGCAAGCTGCGGGTGCTGCTGGCCGGGGCCGCCCCCCACCCTGACCTCAAGGCCCTGCGCGCCGCCATTCAGCAGAACGACAACTTCGACCTGACTACCTACCTGCCCGGCATCACCCCCCTTAAAAACCAGGATTTCGACGTGGCCATTCTGCACCAGCTGCCGGCGCAAAGCGGCGTGGGCGCGGAGGTGCTGGCCCAGGTGAAAGCCCGCCGGGTACCGGCCCTATACGTGCTGGGCTCCCAAACCAACTTCGGGGCCTACAATGCCCTGGGCACCGGCCTCACCGTCACGCCCCGAGGCAGCCAGACCGACGACGTCACGCCCGTACCGAATGCCAGCTTCGCGCGGTTTTCCTTCGAGGAAGATGCCCTGCGGCGGTTTGCGGCTTATCCACCGGCGGCGGTACCCTTTGGGGATGTGCGCGTGGGCGGGGGTACCGAGGTGGCCCTGTGGCAACAGGTGGGCCGGGTGAAAACCCAGAAGCCGCTGCTGGTTTTCGGGGGCACGCCGGCCCAGCGCCAGGCCACCTTGCTCACGGAGGGCAGCTGGCAGTGGCGGCTGCAGGAAGCCGTGGAGCACGACGACCGGCCCGAGGCCTACGACCGGCTGGTGCTACGCACGTTGCAGCTACTCACCCAGAACGCCAACAAGAAGCGCCTCGACGTGTACCCCACCCAGGATGCCTTCGATACCCAGGATGACGTGACTTTTGGGGCGGAAACCTACAACGCCATTTTCGAGCGAATCTATAATCAGCAAATCACCCTTACCCTCACCGACGAGCAGCAGAAAAACCGCACCTTCACGTTTGCCAATACCGAAGACGGGGCCCCGCTGCACCTGGGGCCGCTGCCGGCCGGGCTGTACCGCTACACCGCCCGCGCCACGCTGGGCGGTCAGCCCCAGCAGGTCCGGGGCGAGGTGCTGGTGCAGGCCCAGCAGTTGGAAGCCACGCAATCCAAAGCCGACCACAACCTGCTGGCCCAGGTGGCCCGGCGCAGCGGGCAGCGGCTGTATTTTCCGCAGCAGCTGCAGCAGCTGGCCCAGGATATCCGCAAGGCCAACTACAAGCCGGTGCTGTACGAGCAGGAGGATTTGCAGGACCTGATTAACCTGAAATGGCTGTTTTTCCTGCTGCTGGGCCTGCTGACGGTGGAGTGGGCCACTCGCAAATATTCCGGCGGGGTGTAGCGGCCTGAGGGATATACTCGTTTGATTTCACTGACTATGCATATGAACCGCTTCTGCTTACTTCTGCTGCCGGCCGCGGCTCTGCTCGCCAGCTGCTCCAAAACCACTGAGGACAAGGCCAAGCTGGCTGTGCAGGATTTCGTGCGCACCCGCGCCTCCGAACCCAGTAACTACTTCGGCGAGAAATTCCGGTTCCGGCCCTACACCAAGCGGGATTCGCTGCTGTACCTGGCCGATATGGCCCGCATCAACAACCTGCCGGCTCCGCCCGCCCCTACGCCGGCCGATTCGGTACGCATTGGCACGCTGGTGTACCACAGCTACCGGGACCAGATGCGCAACGGCATCATGGTGCAGGACAGCGGGGAGTTTGTGGCCCGGCCCAACGGCACCGTGCGCAGCTTAGTAGCCGAAAGCCTCCGGCGCAAGCGGTTGGCCGGGAAGTAGCCGTACCTTTGCCGCCTACATTTGATGGTGAGCCGGAAGGCCCACACCCCGCATGCGCTACATTCTGCTCAACAAGCCCTACGAAGTCCTGACTCAGTTTACCGACGAAAACGGCCGGCAAACGCTCAAGGACTTCGTATCCGTACCCAATATCTACCCCGTCGGCCGCCTCGATTACGACTCCGAAGGCCTGGTGCTGCTCACCGATGATAAGCAGCTCCAGCACCGCCTCTCCGAGCCCCGCTTCAAGGTGCCAAAAACCTATTGGGTGCAGGTGGAAGGCGTGCCCACCGAGGAGGCCCTGGAAACCCTGCGGCGCGGCGTAGACCTGAAAACCGGCTTCACCACCCCCGCCGAGGCCGAACTGCTGCCCGAAGCCCCTGAGCTATGGGAGCGGAGCAAGCCGGTGCGGTTCCGGGCTGCTATTCCCACCAGCTGGGTACAAATCCGGATTTCGCAGGGCATGAACCGGCAGGTGCGCAAGATGACGGCCGCCGTGGGCTTCCCCACCCTGCGCTTGGTGCGCGTGCAGCTGGCCGACCTCAAAGTGGCCGACCTCCAACCCGGCCAGTGGCGCGAATTGACAGAAAAGGAAGTCCAAGCCCTTACCGAGGATATGGCCGCTCAGACGGCCGCCGCCGGCACCTTCCGCACGCCCAATAAAGGCTCCGAGTACTGGCCCGGCGGCATCCGGCCAGCCAGCGCCAAGCCGGCTCCCACGGGCGGCTTCAACCGCAGTGGCAACACCGCCAAACCCACCGCTGAAGGCGGCAAACGCGCAGCCGGCAGCCGGGGCGCGGGCCGGGTAGCAGGTTCGGCTTCTTTCACGCCCAAACCAACGGGTGGCAAAAGCAGCGGAAAACCATCGGCCACCAATGGCCCCGGCCGTAAGCCCGGTGCTAAGCCTACCGGGCGGGGTCCGGCGGCTCCGGGTGGGCGCCCCAGCAGCCCCGGCCGCAAGCCCGGCCCGACTGGTGGCAAACGCCCTGGGCGCGGCTAATGCGTAGCCAACAACTCTTACGCTACGGCCGCCGCACATTAGTGCTGGCGGCCGTGCTGTTTGCGGGCCTGAACGTGGTAGCCGCGTTCCACGCCTGGCGCTTCACGCACTTCACCACGGAGGCCGGAGCGCACACCAATAACCCCGAGCAGCTGACGCCGCTGCAAAAGCTGGGGGTGCTGCTTACTGGCATCAAAAACCCCAAGCCCGTCAACCAGCAGCGGCCCGATTTCCCGTACGCCACGCTGTACCTGCGCAGTCCCAATGGGCGCCTGGAATGCTGGTACGGCCCGGTAGCCCGCCCGCGCGGCACGGTGGCGCTATTCCACGGCTACACCAGCTCCAAAGGCAAGCTCCTGACCGAAGCCACCCATTTCCGCCGCCTCGGCTACAACGTGCTGCTCATCGATTTTGCGGGCAACGGCGGCTCCGAGGGCACCGTGTGCACCGTGGGCCACCACGAAGCCACCGACGTGGCTACGGTGGTGCGCTGGCTCCAACAGCGGCCCGGCCCGGTGTTCATCTACGCCAACTCCATGGGGGCTGTGGCCACACTGCGGGCCGAAGCCGAACTGGGCGTGCGACCCACCGCCAACGTACTGGAGTGTCCTTACGGCTCTATGCTCGAAACCGCCCAGAGCCGCTTCCGCTCCATGCACGTCCCGTCTTTCCCAATGGCCAACCTGCTGGTATTCTGGGGCGGGGTGGAAAATAATTTCTGGGCCTTTGACCTTGACGCCACCGCTTACGCCGCCCGCGTCACTACCCCTACCCTGCTACTCTGGGGCACCGCCGACGCGCGCGTGACCCGTCCGGAAACCGATGCCATTTTTGCGGCATTGCAGGGCCCCAAGCAGCGGCTGGATTTTGCCGGCTCCGGCCACGAGCCGTACTGGTGGAAGCATAAGGCGCTTTGGGAGCACACGGTGGCGGGGTTCATTGATAACTATGCTCGTTAATTCGCCTATGGACATACTACAACGAATTCAATGCTGGTACACAATCAACTGTGACGGTGATTGGGAGCATGACCATGGGGTTTCCATTGCTACTCTGGACAATCCGGGTTGGTATGTGATAATTGATTTACAGGATACTTGTCTTGAAAAAGCTGTGCTCCCTAATATTCCTGTAGAAGAACGTTCACCGACCAATTGGGTAACTTGGCATATTGAGGATTATAAATTTATGGCATCTGGTGGGCCTATGAATTTGTCTGAAATACTATCTTATTTCCTGGATACTCTTTTACCAGAACAGAAAGATGATACCCTTGAATACAAGGTTTACATTCCGCTCAAGGGTTACGAAGGTCTAATCTGGCGGCTAGCTCATGCTATGCTTGTCACGGAAAGTCAGCTTCGCATTATTGATTTCCCTAATCCAGAAAGTACAAGCTCCTACAGTGTAGGAGATGAGAGAGGATTCGAGCCGTTTAGCTTGCTGGAAGCTACGTCCTTGGAATCAGTAGTTGCTGTTGCGGGAATAGGTGATTTAATCGAAGTAACAATTGAGGAACACCAGTTCAGCACCGACCTAGTCTATACTAGTCATGTAAGATAACTAGAGAGTAGTACAATGTGCTCCTGCCCGCCTGTCAGGAAATCTCAACGGTAATTTTTCCGTAGAAGTCAGTCCGTCCGGAAAGAACGGCCCAGCTTTGCCCAAAATGACAATCTGTCACGAACAGAGGCCGTTTTTCGGGCTGGTACGCGTCTTGTAACTATCCCGGCGTGAGTGCTTCGGCGCTCTTTCTATCTGACACCTCAACACCCTAACGATACTCCTGAACATGGGAAAAATAATTGGTATTGACCTCGGCACCACCAACTCCTGCGTGGCCGTAATGGAAGGCAACGAGCCGGTGGTAATTCCGAACAGCGAAGGCCGCCGCACGACTCCGTCGATTGTTGCGTTCCTCGACAACGGTAAAGGTGAGCGTAAGGTAGGTGACCCGGCTAAGCGTCAGGCCATTACCAACCCGCATAACACCATCCAGAGCATCAAGCGTTTCATGGGCCGTAACTTCTCGGAAGTGAACGAAGAAGCCAAGAACGTAGCCTACGCCCTGGGTAGCGGCTCCAACAACACGGTCGGCGTGAAAATTGGCGACCGGCAGTACACGCCCCAGGAAATTTCGGCTATGGTGCTGCAGAAGATGAAGCAGACGGCCGAAGACTACCTCGGCCAGCCCGTAACCGAAGCCGTTATTACGGTTCCTGCCTACTTCAACGACGCCCAGCGTCAGGCTACCAAAGAAGCTGGCGCCATTGCCGGCCTCGATGTGAAGCGCATTATCAACGAGCCTACCGCCGCTGCTTTGGCCTACGGCCTCGACAAAGACCACTCGAACCACAAAGTAGCCGTGTATGACCTCGGCGGTGGTACGTTCGATATTTCGATTCTGGAGCTGGACAACGGCGTATTCGAAGTACTGAGCACCAACGGTGACACCCACCTCGGCGGCGACGACTTCGACCAGGTTATCATCAACTTCTTGGCCGAGACTTTCGCCAGCGAGAATGAAGGCCTCGACCTGCGCAAGGACGCCATGGCCCTGCAGCGCCTGAAAGAAGCCGCTGAGAAAGCCAAAGTGGAGCTGTCCTCGTCGACGGAAACTGAAATTAACCTGCCGTATGTGACGGCTACGGCTTCGGGCCCCAAGCACTTGGTGGTGAAGCTGAGCCGTGCTAAGTTCGAGCAGCTGGCCGATTCGCTGATCCGTCGCTCGATGGAGCCGGTGAAAAAAGCCTTGCAAGACGCTGGCCTGAGCACTTCGGACATCAACGACGTGATTCTGGTAGGTGGCTCGACCCGTATTCCGCGCATCCAGGAAGAGGTAGAGAAGTTCTTCGGCAAGAAGCCTTCCAAAGGTGTTAACCCCGACGAAGTAGTAGCCGTGGGCGCTGCCATCCAGGGCGGTGTACTGACCGGTGAGGTGAAGGACGTGCTGCTGCTCGACGTAACCCCCCTGAGCCTCGGCATCGAGACGATGGGCGGCGTTATGACCAAGCTTATCGAAGCCAACACCACCATCCCGACCAAGAAATCGGAAACCTTCTCGACGGCTTCGGACAACCAGCCCAGCGTGGAAATCCACGTATTGCAGGGTGAGCGTCCGATGGCTGCGCAGAACCGCACCATCGGTAAGTTCCATCTCGATTCGATTCCGCCCGCACCTCGCGGCGTGCCGCAGATTGAAGTAATCTTCGATATTGATGCCAACGGTATCCTGCACGTAACGGCCAAGGACAAAGGCACCGGCAAGGAGCAGAAAATCCGTATTGAAGCTTCCTCGGGCCTGTCGGATGCTGATATTGAGCGCATGCGCCAGGAGGCTGCTGCCAACGCCGAAGCCGATAAAGCTGAAGTGGAGCGCATCTCGAAGCTGAACGCCGCCGACTCGATGATCTTCCAGACCGAGAAGCAGCTGCAGGAGTACGGCGAAAAGCTGAGCGGCGGCAACAAAACGGCCGTAGAAACTGCCCTGGCTGACCTCAAGAAAGCCCACGAGAGCAAAGACCTCGGCCAGATTGATACGGCTATGGCCGCCATCAACGCTGCTTGGCAGGCTGCCTCGCAGGAAATGTACGCCCAGAGCGGCCCCGAGGGTCAGCCCGGCGCGGAGGGTGGCAACCCCTTCGGCGGTGCCGGCCAGCCCGGCGGCAACGGCCAGCAAGGTGCCGGCCACGACAACGTGACCGACGTGGACTACGAAGAAGTAGGCAAGTAAATCACAGATGGTGCTGATTTTGCGGATAACGCAGATGCAGTACAGCCACAAAAAGGCCCGTAGCAAGTTGCTGCGGGCCTTTTTGCATTAGGCTGCGTGAACAGTAACGCTTCTTACTACCAAGCGGAACGTCAGGCAGAGCCGGAGGCGGAGCATCTCGCATGCTGAAGTCGAAGTTACTAGCACAACCTCAGCACGCGAGATGCTTCGCCTCCGGCTCTGCATGACGTGGCGTTATGTAGGCTCCCTTACTGTCCAAACAGCCTAGATAAAGTTGCTGCTGGTTCCGACCTCGAGAGTTAATCTAGTTGCAGCAGCCACGCCCGGGCCATGGCTTCATCCTCAAACAGCCGATACACCAGCCCCGACTCGCGCGTTTCGTTCATAATCAGGGTCATGGACAAGCGCGCGAATACGTCGTGCGAGAGGACCACGGCCACGTGATACAGCGGGACACCATCAGGCCGGACGTCGAGCCAGTTTTCGGCAATCCAGACGTGTTCCTGCTCGGTGAAAGCCGTCATTTCACGCTGGTCGTTCAGGATTTTGTACCAGTTGCGGGAAACCAGTAAGTGGCGGGTGTGCGTGAGAAATGCCTGCAGTTCTTCGAAATTGCGCTTGCCCGGTTTGTACTGGACCACCGCACAATTAGTGGGGGCTTCCACTTCCAGCAGGCGGCCAACCGGGTTTTCAAAGTATAGGCGTGTACGGTGCGAGGAAAACGCCATAGAAGGAGCAAAAAAGTATGGGTCAGCTTCGGGAGCTGTGGGTGACAAAAAGGCTACGTAGTTACTAAGAAACCTTTGAATCCGACAGCTGAACAATGTTTTATCTAATTTCAACCGCCGGTCTATTGTAGCTTGCGACGCATTTGTGCGCCAGGCAACTCGGGGAGGCATAATCACGCAATGCATGGCGCATTTTCTGATAATTGGGGCGGGTATTGGTGGGCTGACTACGGCGCATGCCCTGTTGCAGCAAAGCCACACCGTGCAGGTGTTCGAGGCTGCCCCGCAAATACGGGAAGTGGGCGCTGGGCTGGTGCTGGGAGCCAATGCTATGCGTGCCCTGAATGAGTTGGGCTTGCATGCAGCGGTTCACGCCCACGGTACGCCGGTGAGGCTCCTCAACCTGCTCGACCAGCGCGGCCGCGTGCTGCAGCGCGCCGATACTACCCCGCTTACTCGGGCAGTTGGGTTTGATAACCTGGGAATTCACCGGGCCAGGCTGCAGCAGGTTTTGTTACAACACCTGCCGGCCAGCACAGTCCAAACCGGCACCTCTTTCGAACGGCTAACTACCGAGGGAACAACCGTAACAGCTCATTTTGCCGATGGCAGCACCGCCTCCGCCGATGCACTGATTGGGGCCGATGGTATTCACTCCCGAGTGCGCAAGCAGCTTTGGCCGAAATCGGAGCCGCGCTACGCTGGCTATACTTGCTGGCGGGCCATTGTGGATGCCCGGCAGTTGAACTTGCCCGCGGGCGAATCGGCGGAGGTGTGGGGAGATGCCGGGCGGCGGTTTGGCTACGTACCCGTGGGTAACGGACAGGTATATTGGTTTGCCTGCCTGAACAGCCCGCAGCCTCGCAACCCGCAGTTTCAGGCCTACTTACCCGCCGATTTGCAGCGCGAGTTTCAGGCGTTTGCGCAGCCGGTACCGCAGCTGCTGGCCCTCACGGAAGACCACCAGCTGCTCTGGAACGATATTCAGGATTTGCCTCCATTGGCCCACTTTGCGCAGGGCAGGGTACTGCTCCTGGGTGACGCAGCCCACGCCACCACGCCCAACATGGGCCAGGGCGCGGGCATGGCCGTAGAGGATGCCGCCGTACTGGCCCACTGCCTACGTGCTGCTCCCACGGATATAGCGGCGGCGTTCCGCGCGTTTGAGCAGCAGCGGCGCGCCCGAACCGCCCGTATCGTGCGCACCTCCTGGCAACTAGGCCGCGTTGGCCAACTCGAAAATCCAGTTCTAGCAAAGTTGCGCAATGCCCTGATGCAGCTATTGCCGGCCGCCGTCAGTCGCCGCCAGATGGCATGGCTGTACGAGGAGCTGTAGCAGTCTGGCGCGGCCGGCTATTCTGCGGGAATAGCACAGCGGGTGAGGCGGCCGTTGGCTTCCAGCAGCGCAAACTGGCGGCGGTTGTTGGTAGATAAGATGGCGACGATGGGCGTTTCGGTTTGGTAGGAATGAAATAGTTGCTCCTCATTATCGTCGTGAGTATACACAATAGCATGAACTGTCGAAGCCAAGGCCAGTCGACCAGCTCCGACCAGACTCATCTCATGAACATCACTGACGTCTGACATTTTACTCGAACTAGATTCGTCATTCCAATTTTCAAATACCGTTATTTCATCGCCTGCTCGTACGAACAGTTCAGTGGTAGGTCCGCATAGCAGTTGCTCTACGGGGTTGGGCAATACCTCCAGAACGACAATGGTTTCTTTTCCAACTCGGAATACGTTGTCATCCCAATAGCTGTAGTAACTGTCCTCACGGTGGAACACGGGAGCAACTTCGTAACGGTTCAAATCCAGTGATATTCCTTGTGATTCTTTGCACACCCACTCCTTGCCAGGTACCCCGTGAATGGAGAAATACTGTGCCTGAATTCCTTCCCCGTCCTGCCTCAGCACTACCAATTCTTCATTTGGAAGCAGACCGATACCGATAGGATCAGCTGGCAGCCGGGGACACACAACCAGCAAAGCCTCATCGAAATGCTTGCTTTTAGCCAAATACTGGGTTGCCAGTCCGTCGTGGCCGTGCAGCACCACGTTGGTGGAGTGGAAGGCATCTAGAAACATACGTGGGCGCACATCATCGGATAACTCATCGGGCCAGCTGAAGTACTCCACGTGGCCGTACCAGTTGCTGCGGGCCAGGTGCAGGCGGTTATCAAGCAGGCCCAGGGCCAGAAACTGGTTGCGGTGAGCCACCGCCTGGTACCAACTGATGCGGGCATCCAGCTGATGCTCCGACGCGGGCGGCGCGGTAGTTGGCGCGGCGACGGGGCGGGTACGGGCCGTGGTGAGGTAGCGACTGGCATCGGTGGCAAGCAGGCGGTCGGTGGGTTGAAAGTGGTGCAGCAGGGACAGGTGCTTGGGCTGGCCGGCCTGGGCTTCGGTGCTGATGATGTGGTAGGCCAGTTCGCGGGCCACTGGCTGCACCTCGGGCGCAGTTTGCTGCACGCTCACCAGCACCTGCAGAAACGCCCCGTGCTGCGCCGGCCGGGTGTGCTGCCGATATAGCATCCGAATTTCGGTGCTCAAATCCACCTCCGGGCGAGTGGCGGCTACGGCTAGGTAGTGCTGCAGGCAGGTTTCAGCCTGGCGATTCTGCAGCCAGCCGGTCAGCAGCGCGTCCTGAGCCCGGGTGGGGCTATCCAGCTTGCGGTGCAGCAGGCGGGCGGCTTCGGGGTGGTTGTGGGCCTCCAGGAAGGTGGCGGCGGCCCGCTCGTAGTGCACCGCTGCCGTTTCGGGCTGCTGGAGCTGCTGGTACAGGTCGCCGGCTTTTTCGTGGTGCAGCAGCTGAGCGCGCAGCTCGGCAGCTTCCAGCAGCAGTCCACCCCGTTCCAGGCACTCGGCGGCCCCTGGCAGGTTGCCCAGATGGTCACGGTAGAGGGCGGCGGCTTCGCGGTAATACTGGCCCTGCTCCAGGACTTTGGCGGCTTGGTGGTAGTCGGCCAGCAGGTGGGCATAGATGTAGGCGGCCTGCTCGTGGCGGCCGGCCTGGCGGGCCTGTTCGGCGGCCTGGCGGTACTGCTGACGCAGCTGCTGCTCGTAGTTGCCCACATCCCAACTGTCCACGCGGGTGCCACCGCCCAGTTGGCTCAGGTTGAAGCGGGTGCTGCGCGGGCCCAGGTAAGCGGACGGTGGGGCCACGCCCCGGTTGAGGTAGGGGCCGCCCAGCGGAATGGCGTACTGCAGGGCCAGCTCCATATCTTCCCCGAACATGCGCAGCAGCCGCTCCACTTCGTTCTGGCGTTTCTGCTCTAGACCGTCGAGGTTGTGCTGCAGCCAGTTCTGTAGCTGCTCCAGAGGGCCAGGGCCGGCCGGGCTGCCTGGGGCGCCTCCGCTACTACCGCTGCCGATACCACCAAACGCGCCAAGTGCTGCGCCCAACCCGGCGCCCAACCCGGCCCCCACCCCACCAAGGGCCCCAGCCAGACCTTTCGTGAGACTCAGCCCTACTTTCAGCGCACCCCGGCCCAGGCTGTCGAGCAGGCGTTGGGTGGGCGTAGTAGCCTCGTCGGGCTTCGGAATATTGGAGAGAGGCTGGCTGCCGATGGTGTCGCGCAGGTGGCTGAGCAGCTCGTTGGCGGGCGGCTGGGTTACGCGCACGGCCCGCAGCCGGGGCGGCGGCGGGGAGCCGGGCCGGGCCAGGTTCCAGGCCGTAGCGTGGGGCGTCGGCAAGGTCAACAAGGCCTCCAGGCTAATTTCATCTTCCCCACTGAACCCTACCAACCCAATGCTGGGGTGCAGCAGCTGCCGGGGCCAAAGCAGCGTGGCCGCCAGCTCCTCGGGCGTAGTGGCAGGCCACAGCTCGGCATTCACGGGCACCAACAGGCGGCCGGCCACTATGCCATAGGGCTCAAGGCAGTCGGCGGGCACCTCCCCGGCCCGGCGCACCACCAGCAACCCCGCCGGCTGCCGGCTCCGCACCGATTCGGGCACCACGTAGCAGACTACATCAGCGGGGGCTATCAGCCAGCGGCCCAGTTCCCGCAGCCAGGCCCCGGCATCGGCCCCCCGCAGAAACGCCGCGCACGCCGGCCGCAGGGGCCCGGCCGCCGGCCGAAGAGAGAGTTGCATAGCCATAGAAGGTGAAGTGGATTAGCAAGATGGGAAGACGCCAGATGTTGCGTCTCAGTGTAACTGAGGTTCTTTTGTAATGCGCGGAGCGGGTTATCTGCCAGGAAAGCTCAAAACAATGCGCTTCTACTTCGTTTTGATGAAAATCACCTTCATTCCTGGCGGCGAATATGCTCAATAAATGGCTGCAGGTATTGCGCATCAAACGCTTCCGGTGGAAGTAGCCGGGGAGCAACGGGGTCGGCGTAGGGTTCGGTGCCGGTGCGGTTGCTGAAGTAGGGCGCACCGCTCACGCTGCCATCGGCGGCCCAGGCGGCCAGGGGCTTGCCGAGGGCCAGCACCAGCGTCAGCTCGGGCACGGCGGGGTCGGCGCTGCGCAGGTGCAACAGCCCGCGCGAGTCGACCAGCGCCTCGCTCCCATCGGCCCACCGGAAGCGGCGCAGCGTTACCAGCGGGTTGTCGGGGTGGGGCTGAATATCCTCGTCGGTGCTGGTGGCATACCCGGTTTCCGCCGACTTCCAGTTGCTGACGCGCTGGTGCAGCACCAAGTGGCCGTCCGCAGTAATTTTCAGCAGATAGCCTTCAATAGCCAGCCCACCCTGCGCCGTAATCCCAAGCCGCGCGATGCGCTGGAGCGTGTTGTAGCCATTGTTGATGTGCTTTTTGATGGAGCCGCCCTGGTGGAAGTTGGGCTGCCCGTCGTTAACGGGCGGGGCGGCCGGAGTGCGCTCAGTAATAGTCCCCGTAAGGCAGTCCATCACTACAAAGCGGCCATTTACCCACAACGCCACCGTTTGGTCGCGCCAGGTGATGTAGGGCGTCATCGTGAGCCCGCGCACTTCCGCCGATAAATCCACCACTACCTGCCCGGCCGCCTGACCATGCACCGGCAGACGGTAAAACCACAGCCGCTGCTCACTGGGCCGACTCACCAGCAGGAAGAAGGCCGTGCGCCCATCCGACCCGAAGCGGTATTCTCCCACTTCCACGCCGGTGAGCAGCTCTACCGCCCCCCGGTCTTTACGGGGCCAGTACAGCGCCCGATGCGTATCGGTAATCACCAACGCCCCCAGGTTGGGCACCAGCACCGAGTTGGCAGGCCGGGGCCGCACGGCGGGAGCCGGCAGCCGCAGCGGAGCGGGCTGCAGCTCCATGAACGCCGGCCACCAGCCAGCCCCCGGCGTACGCGGCGGCCGCGGCTTGCCGGGCCGCATTGGCAGTGGGGCAAACAGCAGCTCCTCCAAATCAAAGCGGGTGGTGCTGAGCAGATGGCGGTGACCCTGGCGGAACTCGAACAGCTGCATCTCCCCACTGCGCGCTACTGTGAGCAGAAAGCGCGGCGGCGCGGCGGCCAATTCCCGTAGCAGCGCCGGCTCGTGCAACTGGTTGGCTTCGGTGACGAGCAGCAGATCAGCAGCCGGTGCAGCGGCTACGGCCGCGGCCAGCGCGGGCGCGCAGTGCAGGGCCACGTCCAGGCATTCCAGCGCCGCTACCACCCCGGCAGCCGTATTCAGCTCAACCGGCGCGGCAGCTTCCCCACCCAGCGTGTAGGCCGAAGCGGGGGCCGGGCGCTGCCCGGGCGGAGTATGCCGGGCCCAGGCCAGCGCGGCGGCCAGAGCAAACACCCGGGGCACCCCCCACATGGGCAGGGTACTATCGAGCAGGATGACGCGGGGCCGGGGCTCCGGGTGGGGTGGCTGTTCGCGGCGCAGGTACAGGGCCTCGTTGTTTACCAGCCGGGCCGTGAGCGTAAGGTCGTCGTGGGCCAGTTCGCTGAGCAGCAGCCGGTCGAAGCTGCCGCGGTTGGTGACGTCGGCCACCCCGCCCAATGGCTGGTCGCCGGGGCCGTGAGCGTGGCGCGGAATCCGCAGCGCCATGCTCAGCCGCCGGGCCAGCCGGGCCACGCCCGCCGTGCGCGCATCCTCGGCCAACTCATCCAGCAAATCCAGGGACTCCGCCGCCGGCTCCGGCACAGTGGCCGGCAGCTGGAGCGGAGCCGGCGGTTGGTTGAGGCCAGTGCGCAGGCGGAGTTCCAACTGAGCGGCCTCGGGAAAGCGGCGGGCGGCCTGGGCCAGGTACAGCAAATCGGCTTTGTAGCGGCCCAGGCTCAGGGGTACCTGCCGGGCGGCAATAGCCGCATCAAGCCGGCCGCTGGCCCACTCGCGCACGGCGGCCGGCATGGTAGCAGGCCACAAACCCGGCACTTCGGTACGAAACAGCTCCCGCAACAGATAGTGCTTGCGAGAACCAGTGCGCAGCTCGGCGGGTAGCTGACTCACCATCGTAAGCAGTTGCAGCACGTGGCGCAGGTGGTGCTGCATTTCACCCGCCTGGTCCTGATTTTCCGGGCTGGCGGTTAAGCTTTGCACCAAGCCACTCAATATACCCGGCCCACCTGACGACTCCCACCCGGGGTTGCAGGCGGCTACTACCAGCAGCACGCTGCCCAGCGTAGGCAGGTGCGCGGCGGCCAGCTCCTCCAGCACTTCCGCCAGCTCAGCGCGGTAGCCAATGGTAGCGCCATCCGCCCATTCCACCACCTCCTGCCGCTCGGCCCAGCGCCAGAAGTAGCCCTGGGGCGTGCTGAAATAGCGCACTGCCAGCTGCACAACATCAAGGGTTTCGGATTCAGCCATGCAGAGCAGCAGTTGTCAGGCGCACGGCGCTGCGGGTAGCAGGCACCAGGTTGGCTTCGGGTACCCGCTCCCAGCCGCCATCAGAGTTAAACAGCAGGTAGTCGGCATCCGGGCTGAGGCGACTGACCACCAGCGCGGTTACCAGTTCGCTTGCAAAGCCTAGGCCGGCGGGCAGCAGCAGGCGGCCGTGCTGCCACAGCTCCAGCCCCGGCACGGGCGGTAGCGGCGTGCCTAGCACCAGCACCCGCCGGGGGCCAGCCACCGCAAACTGTAGCGGCTGCAGCCGGATAGCGGGGGCAGTTTCGGCGTATTGCTGCCAGGCGGCCAGAGTGGTAAGGATAGCCGCCCCGGGCCGCGAATCAGGCAGGGACACCAACGCTGCCGGGGTGGGCGCGGGCAACTGGCCCGGCAGCGCAGCCACCGGCAGCGTAAGAGGCGCGAACGTGCGCACGGGCTGCCACGCCAGGTCGAGTGGCAGCTGGCTGGTGGGCGTGGCGCGGCCCACCGGAAACAGCTGACCGGCCGGGCCCAGGTGGTAGCGGGCCTCGGCGGGCAGCTGCTGCACCGGCAGCGGCGGAGCGGCGGGCAACCCGCGCAGCCATAGCCGCCCATCGGGGGCGAGGGCGCATCGCAGGCCAGGCTGGTCGCGCACAGTAGCCAGGGCGGCGTGGCGGGCAGCGGGCAGCACCAGAATCAGCTCGGGGCTCATGCCTGCAGCACTTTCTGCCAGAGGGCGTCCAGGGGTTGCTGCACGTAGGCCCGCTGCACCTCATTGCCGAGCCACTGGCAGCGGCCGTGCAGGTGGCGGAGCTGGTCTTTGAGCTGGGCGCGGTCGGCGAGGGTGGTGGCGGGGTCGTCCCAGCGGGCAGTTAGCTCGGTAGCTTCGCGGAACAGCGTGTCGGCATCAGGCAGGGCGGTACCGGCGGCCCGGGGGTGGCGGCGGGGCTCCTCGTCGGCGGCCACCACGGGCTCCACCATACCGGCAATTAGCTCCCGTTGCTCATCAGTGTCCCAGATGTAGCGCAGCACCCACATATCGGAGGGCGTAGCCACGGTGCGCTGGCACAGCAACGCACTAGCGGCCAGCAGCCGCTGCAGCTTCACGGCCCGGCGGTCCGACACGGGCACGCCGGCATTGCGCAGCTGGCCAATCAGCTCCACGTAAGCCGGGCGCACGGCCCGTAGGTCCACCAGCGGAATGGCCCGCTGCAGGTGCAGGATTTCCTCGGCCGTGATGGTAGGCGCTTCGGCGGTAGCCGCGGGCCGCTGCTCCAGGGCCCAGCCGGCTTCCAGCACGTCGCTGAGTTGGTCAGGGGCCACGTAGTCGCAGTGCACCCGCACCAGAAACCGGTCGAACAGGGCCTGCAAAGCTTCGTCCTCGGGTAAGTGGTTGCTGGCCCCCACCACCATCAGGGCGGGTAGGGCCCGGGTTTCGCGGCCCCGGCGGAATACCCGCTCGTTGAGCACCATCAGCAGACTATTGAGAATTGCGCTGTTGGCGTTCAGCAGCTCATCCAGAAAAATGAAATTAGCCTCGGGGAGCATGCCTTCGGTGTTGGTCACCAGGTCGCCCTCGCGCAGGCGGCGGATATCGAAGGGGCCAAACAACTCATTGGGCTCGGTGAAGCGGGTGAGCAGGTACTCGAAAGTGCGGCCGTGAATGAGCCGGGCCAACCCGCGCACCAGGGCGCTTTTGGCCGTACCGGGAGGCCCCAGCATAAATAGGTTCTCGCGGCCTACCAGACAAATGCACAGCAGGTCCACAATGTCTTCCTTACCTACAAAAGTACTTTTGAGGTGACGACTCACGTCGTTGAGCTTGTCAACCAGCCGCCATTCTTCAGTCAGCGTTGTATTCATCATATAAGGGAGAGCAGGATAGGCTCGGAAAGGGCGGCTGCTCAGTAACGCAAACTTTGTAGTTCGCGCCCCCGCGCCGTCTGGGTAGGTAATTATGTTGAAGCCTGTTTGTCGAGAGCCATTCGGGGGCGCGAACTACAAAGTTCGTGTTACTGATTCTACTGGCTCATTGAGTAAAGCATGAAATTCGGGCCAGAGGTCGGGGGCAAATTGGCCCAGCACTTCGCGCAGCAGCTCCCGGGCGGCGGGGTGGCGGGCCAGCGGCAGGTCGCGGATGGCCAGTAGCCGGTCGGCGTACAGTAGGCGCAGGCCAGGGTGGCCGAGCACGGGGGCGGGGTCGGGCAGGTCGGGCAGCTTCGCCCCTACCGCCGACAGCGGCCAGCGCACGAGCGTTGCCTGCAGATGGAGTACCAGGGCATCGGCCGGAGCCAGACCCTGGCAGAGCCGCAGCAAATCGGGCAGGTGGCGCAGCAGCAAATCGGCGGAATACTGGGCTTCCGGGGTGCCCAGGCCGGGAAACTCCTGGAGCCACACGCGCACGGCCGTATCATCCAATTCGCGCAGCACCGTTAGCTGCACAGCGCGGTAAAGGAAGCGCGCGGCCCAAAGGGCGGCCGCCGCCTCAAAGGCGGGCATGGGCGCCGGTTGATGCCGGATATCTTCCGCGTAGCAGCGCTGCAGCCAGGCCAGGGCCGCCAACTCGTTTTCCTCCTCAACCGGCATGGGCGCAGGGCTCACGGTGCAGGTGCCCGCCGTCCATATTTCCTCGATAAATTCTGCTAACGTCATCGTCACGAACCCAAAGCGGGCCACTAACACAGGATAAGGGGCGCGGTTTACGCCGGGCACTACCGCAAGTAGGACATAAGCGGCGGGTTTTCCGCCCGCGGTGCGTAGTTTTTTGGCCGGCGCCAGCTCCTTCCCAGCTCGCGGCCCACGGCCCGTACAAACCGATGCTGCCAAACCGCTTGCCTGGGTAACGGGCAAGCGGTTTGGCAGCATCGGGTTTAGAGCAGATTGAGCCGGTTTTTACGTAGTCAGCTCCTTTTTCTCGCCGGGGTTGGCTGCTTCGTCGGTTTCTTCTTCGTCTTCTTCCTCAAATCCTTCCTGGATTTTCTCAACGGCTTCCTCGTGGTCACCGGCATCAGCTTCCTCGCAGTTTTCCTCCTGCTCCTCCTTATCGTGAGGCTCGTAGCTAAGCTTGATGTAGATGGGAAAATGGTCGGAGCCCACGTAGGGCAGCCGCTCCATGTCATCTACCTTGAAGTGCGGCGACACAAATACGTGGTCAAGGGGCCAACGTAGCAGGGAATAATCGGCGTGGAAGGTGGGCAGCAGGCCCCGGCCCACGCGCGGATCCAGCAGGCCGCTGATGCGCCGAAACAGCTCCGACGTGTGCGACCAGGCCACGTCGTTCATATCCCCGAACACAATGGTAGGCTCGTCTTTTTGGTCGATGGCCTTACCCACCAGCAGCAACTCAGCGTCGCGTTTGGTACTGGTTTTAGACTCGGCCGGCGCTGGGGGCTTGGGGTGCAGGCCGTACACCTGCACCCAGGTGCGGCCATCGGCTAGCTGCACGCGGGTGTGCAGGCTGGGCACATCATCATCCAGCAGGTACTTAATCTCGCAGTTTTCCAGCTTCAGGCGCGAGAAAAACAACAGGCCATAGGTGTTGTCCAGGGGTTCGTGGCAGGTGTAGGGGTGGGTTTCCTCTAGCGGCTTGAGCTGCTGATACCACCACTCATCGGTTTCCACGGCCATAATAATATCGGGGTCAACTTTCTGCAGCACCTGCAGGGCCCGTTTGCCCTGCTTATTGAACTGCAGCACGTTCATCATAGCCAGGCTCAAATGACGCTTTCCATCCTTGAGCGTGCTGTCGCCCACTTGCTTTTTCACCAGCGGAGTGTAGGGCACAATCCGGAAGCCCTGGTACACCACGGCGGCTGCCAGGGTCAGCAGCAGCCCCAGGCCGTAGTAACCGGGCAACTCGGCCCAGCCCAGCGCCAGCCCACCCAGAATTACAACCAGCAATACACCCACAATCTGCAAGCGCGGAAAATCAAACACCCGAATCCACCACGCCGTTTGGCGTAGCAGGGGCAGCAAAGTAGCCACCAGCGCCGCCAGGGCCAATATAGCCGTTAGGCCATGCAACAGGGTCAGCCAGAGAGGAAGAGAGTCGAAGTCGGGCAAGGGACAGAAAAGGACGGAGGGAGAGAGAAGAAAACAGAGCAGGGACGAGCAAATGGGCCGCTAATCGTCGTTGAGGCCGCCTTTACGCAACTCTTCAATGGTGCGCATTACTTTGTCTTTAAGCGAAGTACGGTATTTTTCCAGCGCATCCTGCAGGCGGGCGTTGCTGAGGGCCAGCATTTGGGTAGCCAGCACGGCGGCGTTGGCGGCCCCGTCCAGCGCCACGGTGGCCACCGGTACTCCCGCCGGCATCTGCAGCATCGACAGGATAGAATCGAGTCCGTGGATGGAGGTGGCCGAGTTGATGGGCACCCCAATAACGGGCAGTGTAGTGAAGGAGGCCACCATGCCGGGCAAATGGGCGGCCCCGCCCCCACCGGCAATTAGCACGCGCAGGCCCCGCTTGCGGGCCGTTTCGGCGTACTCTACCAGGCGGTGGGGCGTGCGGTGGGCCGATACCAGCGTGAGCTCAAAGGGCACCCCGAATTGCCGCAGTAGCTCGGCGGCGGCGGTCATAATTTTCAGGTCCGACTGGGAGCCCATGAGTATGCCTACGAGGGGAGTGTCGGAGGGTACGGAATCAGAATTGGGCGTGGGAACGGCGGTGGTCATACTACTTAGGAGAGAAATATTGGAGCGGCCCCCAACCTGGACTGGCTTCTACGCGCGGCTGCCACCCTGGTTGGGACCTTAAACATAGCATTTTCCCTGTTTGCTGATTCTCAAAGGCTCGTACCTTTACCCGCTGCCTACTGCCCCGCCGATGGAAATTCTGCTTGCCACTTTCACCACCTTGTTTTCCGTGGTCAACCCCTTCGGGGCCATGCCGGTATTTCTGACGCTTACGGAGGAAGACACGCCCGCTGAGCGCGCCAACATCGGCCTGAAAGCCTGCCTCTACATGGTGGGCGTACTCACGGTTTCGTTTTTCGCGGGGCAGTACGTGCTCAATTTCTTCGGCATCAACATTCACCACCTGCGTATTGCGGGCGGCATCCTGCTCATGCGCTCCGCCTTCGATTTGCTGACGCCGGGCGGCAACCGAGCCAAGGTATCGGAAGCGACCCTGGAGGAAAGTATGCACAAGGACGATATCAGCTTCACGCCCCTGGCCATGCCCATGCTTTCGGGCCCCGGCTCCATGGCCGTATGCATCGGTCTGTTCACCAAAAAGCTGAGCATCCCGGATATGGGCCTGATTGTTCTGGGCTTTGTGCTGGTAGCCCTGGCGGCCTACATCATCCTGATGTCGTCCCTGCGCCTGACGCGGTTTCTGGGCCGGCCCGGCATGGCGGCCCTGGCCCGCATCATGGGCTTTCTGACGCTGGCTATTGGGGTGAATTTCCTGGCTACGGCCATTGTGGCGCTGTTTCCGGGGCTGAGTAGGTAGGTTAAATGGGCGTACTACTATTCGGTTTTTTTGCCCTGCTTATTCTGTCCATACCCTTCGGTATTTGTTGGAATATTTATTGGCACTTTCGTAAGAAAGGCAAACGCAAAGCAGCGAGAATCTTCGCAGGCCTACTAGGTTGCGGCTTATTAGTAGTAAGCTACTTTGTGTACACAGCCTTTTATCCAACGGATGAGTTCTACGAAAAGGAATTCCAGCACATAGCTGGGCTACCTTTCCCTAAATCCGGCGAAATTCTAACCAAAGATGCCAGTTACCCAGACCAGCACGGCGACTACAGTGCCTGTGCCTTGGTTGAAGTATCGCCCCAAGAATATCAAGCTATTCTTCAGCGCATCGCACAAGATTCTTCCTTCGCTGCCACTTCCTTAGCAACTGACATTCCTGTTAGGAGTGATTCATTCATCAAAGTTGCTGGGAATGTCACCACTGAGTCCTACGCAAAGAGGTATTCAAAAGGCAGTTCTGTGCAACATGCCTATCAGTTCATTGGCTTTTTGGCTGATAGGAAGACAATTATTATTTACCGCTACAGCAGTTGAAGCTTATTTTTCATCTGGCTTAGATAGTTCTGCAATCCTGAGCAGTAGGCGTATCTTTGCGCTTCCTATGCTGAAGAACGACCTTATCCTCCGGGCCGCCCGTGGCGAAGACACTGAGCGCACCCCCGTGTGGCTCATGCGCCAGGCCGGCCGCATTTTGCCCGAATACCGCGCCCTGCGCGCCCGCCTCAGCGGCTTCAAAGAGTTGGTGGAAACCCCCGACCTCGCCGCCGAAGTAACCATCCAGCCCATCGACGCGCTGGACGTGGATGCCGCCATCATCTTCTCCGATATTCTGGTGGTGCCCGAGGCCATGGGCCTCACCTACGAAATGGTGGAAGCCCGCGGCCCCCTGTTCCCGGAAACCATCAAAACGGCCCACGACGTGGAGCGCATGCGCATCGCCGACCCCGAGGAACACCTAGGCTACGTGCTGGAAGCCATTCGGGTAACTAAGCGCGCCCTCAACGGCCGGGTGCCGCTCATCGGCTTCGCCGGTGCCCCCTGGACGATTCTGGCCTACATGGTGGAGGGCCACGGCTCCAAAACCTTCAGCAAGGCCCGCCGCATGCTCTATGCCGAGCCCGAGCTGGCCCACGCCCTGCTGCGTAAAATCACCGCTACCACCATTGCCTACCTCAAAGCGCAGGTAGAAGCCGGGGCCAACATCATTCAGGTGTTTGACTCCTGGGCTGGAATTCTGCCGCCCGCGCACTATCAGGAGTTTAGCACCCGCTACATTGCCGAAATCTGCGCGGCCATGCCGGCCGATATTCCGGTGACGGTGTTTGCCAAAGGCGCTTTCTGGGCCGTGGAGGAATTCGCTCAGCTGCCCTGCCGCACCATCGGCCTCGACTGGAACCAGGACCCGCGCGCCGTGCGCCCTCTGGTAAGCGACAAAACCCTGCAAGGCAACCTCGACCCCTGCGCCCTCTACGGCTCCCCCGAGCAAGTACGCGCCGCCACCATTGCCATGCTCGACCGGTTCGGCCCCCAGCGCCACATTGCCAACCTCGGCCACGGCGTCTACCCCGACACCAACCCCGACAACGTGAAGGTGTTCATCAACACAGTGAAAGAGTATAGCGCTACGCTTAGAGCTTAGAGCTGAATGTATGAGAAAGGCCCCGACGTGGTTACGGCGGGGCCTTTTTTCGTTAGAGGCCAGGCACTAAGTCCTTCTATCGTTTTCTGAATGGCGTAGCAGTAGCGCGAACTTTGTAGTTCGCGTTTTTGCGCCGGTAAGCCCGTCCGAATGGCGCGGGGGCGCGAACTACAAAGTTCGCGCTACTGCCGAAGGGCCAAGGTATTAGGCATCAAGCTCTAGTCCAACCCGCTCAGCTTCTTTTAGCAGCAGCGTTTTTTCGATGGGCACCACGCCTACCTGCTCGCAGACCAGGCCGCCGCCGAGGTTGGCCAGCGCGGCCGTGGCTGGGGCGGACAGGCGCAGCGCTACGCACAAGGCCGCAATGCTAATAACGGTGTCACCAGCACCCGATACATCGGAAATAGTGCGCAGGTGGGCGGGAATGTAGGTACGGGTAAGCTGGCCATTTTCCACGAACACGCCCCGCTCGGAGAGAGTTACCAGCACTGATTCAGGCTGCAGCACTTCGCGCAGGCGAGTAACAGCAGCTTCAAATTGGGGTCGGGCGGCATCCGTTTCGTCGAACTCCAGCTTCAGGCCTTCGCGCAGTTCTTTCAGATTAGGCTTGAACAGGGTGCAGCCCCGGTACGCCAAGAAGTTCTTTTTCTTGGGGTCCACCACGGTGGGTACGCCGTGCTGCCCGGCCAGCTGAATGAAGTGCTGAATGCTAATTTCCTGCAGTACACCTTTGTCGTAATCCTCAAAAATCACCACGTCGGCGCGGCTGAGCAGCTGCTCGAAGCGGGCAGTGAGCTGGGCGTTTTCCTCGGCGTTGAGGTTGGTTTCCACTTCCGAATCGATGCGGAGCAGCTGCTGCCCGTGGGCCAGAATGCGCTGCTTTACGGTAGTGGGGCGGTGGCCGGAGCGCACCATGCCTTCGGCCGATAGCCCGGTGGTGTGCAGTAGTTCCAGCAGCTGGTCGCCGCCCTGGTCCTCCCCTATCACGGCGCACAGCAGGGGCGTGGCGCCCAGGGCCTGCACGTTCAGGGCTACGTTGGCTGCCCCGCCCAGGCGGTTTTCGGTGCGGCTCACGTTTACTACCGGCACCGGGGCCTCCGGCGAGAGGCGGGCGGCTTTGCCCCACACGTAGGCGTCCATCATCACATCACCCACAATGAGCACGGTGAGGCGGTTGAAAGCGGCGAATAACTCGGACAGCGAAGCGGGAACGGCAGCGGGCATTACGGCGTGTGCAAGGTAAGAGGCCGCAAAGGTAACCTACCGGAAGAAATAAGGCCCATTTGATCGGACATGCCACAAAAACGTCATTCCGAGCGGAGCGAGGAATCTCGCGTGCTGACGTCAGAGTTAGTCTGCATCATCAGCACGCGAGATTCCTCGCTCCGCTCGGAATGACGTTCTTTTAGGGGGTCTATTGCAGTTTCGCCAAGCTGTTTTTGATGCGAATAAAGGCTTCGCGCAGCTTTTCATCGGCGGCGGCGGTACTGAAGCGCATGCAGTTGGGAGCCCCGAATGCGCCGCCATCCACGGCCGCTACGTGGGCATCGTTGAGCATGTACAGGGCCAGGTCGGCGGCGCTGCTGATGGTTTCGCCGGTGGGCGTGGTTTTGCCGAAGTAGCCGCTTACATCGGGGAAGATGTAGAAGGCCCCGCTGGGCGTGGGCGTGCGGAAACCGGGAATGTCCTTCACCAGCTCCAGCACCAGGTCGCGGCGGCGGCGGTAGGCTTCCACCATTTCATCGGCCGAGCTGCGCCCGCCCTGCAACGCGGCCAAAGCGGCGCGCTGGGTGATGGAGCAGGTAGCGGAGGTAATCTGGCTCTGGAGCTTCTCGCAGGCGGCGGCAATTTCCTTGCGGGCCGCCAGGTAGCCGATGCGCCAGCCCGTCATGGCGTAGCCCTTGGAGAAGCCGTTGACGGTAATTACCCGGTCCTTCACGGCCTCAAACTGGGCCAGACTGGCGTGCTCCCCAGTGAAGTTGATGTACTCGTAAATCTCATCGGCCAGCACGTACACCTGGGGGTGGCGGGCCACTACCTCGGCAAAGGCCGCCAGCTCCTCGCGGCTGAACACCGAGCCAGTGGGGTTGCAGGGCGAGGAGTACATGATGAGCTTGGTGCGGGGCGTAATGGCCGCTTCCAGCTCCTCGGCCGTTACTTTGAAATCGTTTTCCAGGCTTCCCATCAGCTGCACGGTGGTGCCTTCGGCCAGCTTCACCATCTCCTCGTAGCTCACCCAATACGGGGCCAGCACCAGCACTTCGTCGCCGGGGTTGATGAGGGCCAGCACAGCGTTGGCCAGGGCCTGCTTGGCCCCCGTGCTCACCACAATGTTTTCGGGCTTGTAGCTGAGCTGGTTGTCGCGCTGCAGCTTGTCGCAAATGGCCTGGCGCAGCTCGGGGTAGCCGGGCACGGGCGTGTAAAAAATGTAGCCTTCATCCAGGGCCTGCTTGGCGGCATCCTTGATGTACTGCGGCGTCTGAAAATCCGGCTCCCCAAAGCTCAGGCTGATTACGTCCACGCCCTCGGCGGCCAGCGCCCGGGCCTTCTTGGCCATGGCAATGGTCTGCGACTCCTGCATGGCGTTGATGCGGTCAGATAGAACGAGGGGCGCGAAAGTAGTAGCGTCAGCCGACATGAACTTGGGGAATAAAGGGAGAAATGGGTGGGCCGTAAAGGTAAGCGGAAGGTACGGAGGTTTTGTCGGGGTGTAAGGGTCTGGGGGTAGGGGGTTTTGGGGGTGTGAGGGTAAGGGGGTGTGAGGGTAAGGGGGTGCGAGGGTATGAGTTGAAATGGCACTGTCATCCTGAGCTTGCGAAGGACCTTATCACGCATGAGCTGGTAGTCCTAAACGTGATAAGGTCCTTCGCAAGCTCAGGATGACAGTACTACTCCAACTCCTACCCTACTATTTCCTCTCGCCCCAGCTTGCGGAAGCATTGCCACAGCACCCGTACGTCGGTGGAGGGCTCGTAGTCCTTGGCGTAGAGCAGCTCCAGGCGCTGGCGGGTGGCTTCTGTAAGTGGTTCTGCGGCCTGCACCGCATCGGCGGGGGAAAGCACGGCGCGGGCCTGCCGGCGGGGGCTGGTAGCGTAGCGCAGTCCTACCCAGGTACTGCGGCCGGCTACTACGCGCAGGCAGTTGCGCAGAAAACCGGCTTTCTGCTCCTGCCGCCACACCAATACCGGAGCCAACATCAGCAACCCCGCGCCCAGCGCAAAGTCCAGCACCCGCTTGTTGCGCGCCTGCTGGGGCCGGTACAGGTTCAGGGTAATGTCGAGAGCGTAATAGTCGCCGGGCGAATCTTTGCCGGAACTGCCGATGATGTATTCACTGTCCTGGGGTAGGATTTTGTAGGCTACCGGCGGGTGCTGGGGCAGGCCCACCATCAGCCCGATAATCTGGCTGGCGGGCAGGTCACGGCCACAAAACACCAGCTCATTCAGCCCATAAATCCGGATGATGTCCTCCAGCTGCCGTACTTCGCCCAGCAGGTCGTCGGGGGCAGCAGGTGCAGAGCGCGGAGCGGCCTGGGGCTCCACGTAGCCGATGACGCGGGCCGGCACGGCGGCCTGCTCCAGGAGCTGGCGCACTCGTCGGCTTTCCTCCCAGGAGCCCACGATACCCACGTTTTTCTGCTGCTGGCGGGCAAGGCTGAAAGTGCGGTAGCGCAGGAAGTTGCTGGCCATGCGCCGCAGTATCAGGGCCGCCGTGGCCCACACGCCCCCCAGCACAATCAGGGCTTTGGAGAAGCGCCAAGCATCCAGAAAGTTGCTGAAAGCCGAAATCAAGACAGTGCCCAGAAACACGCCCCGCACGATGCGGCTGGCCCGGGTGGGCTGGTCGTAGGCGCCGCTGAAAAACGCGGCCAGCAGCCATACGGCAATATACACGGGCACCGCCAGCAGCATAAACTGCGGCGGGTAGGCCGTGGGCACGTATTTGTGGTTGTCTTCCCAGTACTCTTTCAGGAAATACATGCCCGCGTACAGCAGCGCGGCATCCAGCAGAATGGGGGCCGCCTGGGTAACCAGCCGCTGAGCCACGGCCGCGCCGGCCCGCAGCCAGATGGCCAGGTTAATCAGGAAGCTGAACGTGCCCGCGCGCTCGGGGGCAAAATGCTTACGGGCAAAAATGACCATGGCCCGGTAAAACACGAACACGTAGTTCACGCTCGTGCGCTTGGTGCTTTCACCCTTGTAGTGGATGATGCGGGTGGTGGGCAGGTAGTAGTTTTTCCAGCCGCCCTGGGTGAGCCGGTACGAAAGGTCAATGTCCTCACCGTACATGAAGTAGTCCTCATCCAGCGGGCCCACGGCATCCAGGGCCGTTTTGCGCATCAACATAAAAGCGCCGCTGAGCACTTCAATTTCGTGGGTATGCTCGGGACTGAGGTAGCCCAGGTGGTAGCGTCCAAACCGCCTGGACCTCGGGAACAGCCGGGCCAGCCCAAAAATCTTGTAAAATGCCACCCAGGGCGTGGGCAGGCCCCGCTTGCTTTCCGGCAGAAACCGGCCCTGCCCGTCCAGCATCTTGACGCCCAGCCCCCCGGCCTGCGGGTGCGCGTCCATGAACTCGCAGCACCGCCGGAAGGTGTCTTCCTCCACTACCGTATCGGGGTTGAGCAGGAGCTGGTACTGGCCGCTGGCTTGGCGCAGGGCCTGGTTGTTGGCCTTGCTGAAGCCAGGGTTGTCGTGGTTTTCGATAAGAATGACCTCGGGGAAACGGGCCTTAACCATAGCCACCGAACCATCGACGGAGTTGTTATCCACCACGAACACCTCTACCGGCTCACCCAGCTTCTCCACCGCCCGCCGCACCGACAGCAGCGCCTGCTCCAGAAAGTAGCAGACGTTGTAGTTGACGATTACGACGGAAAGCTTGCAGGCAGGCGTCACAGATGGATAATGCAGGAGCAATGGGCGGTGAAAGGTAGTAACGAATAACCTCCCTCACTACTCTCCCCGTCGCAAGGGCAAGGCAATTATTCGTGGTCCCAAGCCCACTAGTAGCTCTACGTCGGGCTGAACATTACCCCATTCGGTACCAGCACCATACACGGCCGGTACGATTCAACTCGGACAAACACAATCTAATAATTAATTTTATTCAAAATAATAGCAAAATGATTATATATTTAACTCAATAATGAAAGCTCTGCCAGCTGCCGTCAGCCGTTGCCTATTTCCTTTGCCATGACGTTAAAAAGAATTGCCAGTGATACCAAAGTACTGCTCAAGAATGCTGCTCTAACGGTATCCAAGCAAATCTGGCGGGCCCCGCTAAGCCAGTCCGCTAGCTTCGCCCTGCTACAAGGGCAAGCCCTATATGAGGAGCAACACCCCTCGGTGCAGTTGAGCGGAATCAGGGCAGCTAATGGAGGCAGCGCCCAGCACACGCCCGAAGTGCGTTCCTTTGCCCCCGATTACGTGTGGCAGGTGTGTACTGGCCAACACGATATTCGGTCATTAGTGGTGTGCCGCACGGGTGGCTTACTGATCAATGGCCGGACCCTGCTCGACCTCGACTTTACCGCCACAGCCGGCTTGCTCGATTCACCTTTCAAGCGCCGGCATGTGCATTACCCACTGGTGGTGGCACCGTGGCCGCATTTGTGGGGTGGCTTCTACGATTACACCACGTTTGTGGTAGCTAAATTATGCCGTATTGAGCGGGCACTGGGGCCGGGCATCTGGCAGCAGGCCAAAGTATGCTACCCCTTACTGCATACTCAATTTGAGAAGGATTTTTTGGCACTTCTCGGTATTCCGGCCGCCAACATCATCGATACAGCCGCGCTATGGGGCACGGAATTGCGCACCGACTGTGCTCTGGTGGCCAACAGCCAGCCTTCCTGGTCATCTAGCTTAGGGGATTTAGCTTTGCTGCGGGCACGGTTTCGACGGCCAAAGACAGCGGGGCCGCCCTGGCGCCGGTTGTACATTTCGCGTGGGGGCCGCCGCCGGGTACTGAATGAAGAACCAGTCCGGGCGTTATTGCAGGCTCATGGCTTTGAAATCATCGAGGATGAGCCCCGTAGCGTTAGCGCCCAAATTGAGTTGTTTCAGGAGGCCGCCGTTATTGTAACGCCTCACGGGGCCGGGCTCACCAACCTACTATGGTGCGAACCGGGCACAAAGGTGCTAGAGTTTTGCTACGACGGCTACCGGCCCAACTATTTTTATTACCTGTGCACCGCGCTTCATCTGCACTACCAGTTTTTGGTTGATTACCGGGTGGGGCCAACCAACAACCACTGGACCAATGTAAGCCACGATATTATGGTGCCCCTGGCGGATCTGGAACACCAACTCAACCTACTGCTCAGCTAACCTCCTTCATTGGCATGTCTCTTCCCCTAACCTTTGAATAGCAAGACAAAAAAAGCCCGCCGAGATTAATGCGGCGGGCTTTTTTAAAGGACATATAGCAGACAGCTTACCGCGCCTGCCGCTGGCGTTCCACAATACTGCGGCCCAGGGTAATTTCGTCAGCGTACTCCAACTCCCCGCCCATGGGAATGCCGCGGGCAATGCTACTGACGTTGATTTCCGGCAGGTCGCGGAGCTTGCGCGAGAGGTAGAAGGCGGTGGTGTCGCCTTCCATGGTGGGGCTGATAGCCAGAATAACTTCTTTGATTTCAGAACCTTCCCGACTGAGGCGCTGCACCAGCGAGTCAATGGTCAGGTCGGAAGGGCCAATGCCTTCAATGGGCGAGATTACGCCGCCCAGCACATGGTACATGCCCTGGTACTGGGCCGTGTTTTCAATGGCAATTACGTCGCGAATGTCCGACACTACGCACACGGTGCTTTGGTCGCGCAGGTGGTTAGCGCAGATGGCGCACTCCGGCGTATCGGAAATATTGTGGCACGTGTCGCAGTAGCGAATTTCAAAGCGCATTTTGGCCAGTGCCTCCGCCAGGGAAGCCGTGCTGTCGGCCTCAGCTTTTAGCAGATGCAGCGCCAAACGCAGGGCAGTTTTCTTGCCTACGCCCGGCAGCTTCGATAACTCGCCAACGGCGTTTTCAATCAGTTTGGAAGGAAATTCCATTCAGGTCGGGAAGAGGTAAAAGAACTGTCATCCGGGGCTTGCCCGGTATAGCGGGGAGTACGAATGGTAACACCAGACGGGCCCCGATAAATCCTTGGCAAGCGCCGGATGACAGATTTTTTTGAGAGGATACTCCCTTATACTACATCGGCCGAAATACCCCGGTCATGAATGGCGGTGCACATGCTGGCCAACTCGTCGTAGCCGCCGTGCTTTACCGTGCACTGCCCTTTGTAGTGAATCAGCAGAGTGCACTGCTCGGCCTGCTCGGGTTGGTGGCCGCACACATCCATCAGCGTCCGGATAACGTGCTCAAACGTGTTGATGTCATCGTTGTACACCACCAGGTCGCGCACATCAATGGTTTCTTCCAGGAGCAGTACGTCCTCGTCGTACTCGATTTGCGGGTTACTGTTCATAGGGCAAAATTACGCAAAAACCGGCAAAAAGGCGAAAGGCCCGCCCAGCATCGGCGTGCGATAACTACCTGACAGCATGCCCTGTTGAGGATACCTTCCTTAGCTGTGCAGAATATTGTTTGCGGGGGCATTCCGGCGCACTGCGGCCGGCCCGGATTCCGCAGGTGAGGTTAGTACAACCTGGTACGGCCCGTCGTACTCCATCTTGTGGCGCTACGTATATAGCGTACTTTTAGCCTGCATCCGTTTTCCGCCTGCCTTCCATGCCCGTTCCATCCGCCGAGTTCAAACGCGCCCTCAAGCGACTCACCGATAAGGAAAAAGAAGCCCTGCTCCTGCGGGCCGCCCGCCGCGACGCGGAGTTGTATGATACGCTGTGCTTTGAACTCCTGCCCGATGTAACGACAGAAACCGTGTTCGAGCAGGCCTCCGACCAGATTCATGAGTTGTTTGCTGTGGGAGCTACCGGCCGCCTGCTCAACCGTAGCCTTACCAAAGCCTTAGGCAAGGCCACGAAGGAGGTAGCCCGGGCCCGCCGCATCACCAAAGATAAGCGCCTAGAAATCGACCTGAACCTGTACACGCTGCGCCACATTTTCGAAAACTATACCGGCCAGTTTGAAAGTGTGTACGCGGGCTTCTATACCAGCACGGCCCGCCTGGCAGCCCGCACGGCCCAACTCATCCTCAATAATCTGCACGAAGACCTGTGGCTGGAGTACAAAGCGGAGCTGGATGACTTCCTGCAACAACTGCACACCCGCAGCAAAAGCCGCAGCCTTAAATTTGAACTACCTCGGGAATTGGTGTTACCGGATTAGGTGCGCACATAACGACGAAGCTGCAAAAAGGTTTTGCATGAAGCCGGCACTTTAACAGGATAATTCATTAATTATCCATCTTTATTTCGCAATACTATTTCTTCCTGTCTAGCTTTATCCAGGATACCAAATTGGTATTCTGGCAAGTATTCCCCTAATTCTATTCCTATGCGGAAACAGTTTACTCGTTTAGCCGCCGCTGCAGCCGTAGCGGCCACCATCTCCAGCTGCGCTGGTAGCTACCATGCCATTCGGCCCGACCGCCTCGGCAACTACCAGGCGGCCACGCAGGCGGGCGCTCCGGTTGAGTTCGAATACCGGTACAGCGCGCTGCTCGCCAATGGAGCCAACAAAAAGTACGTTAAAAAGGAGCGCAAACAAGGCTACCAGGTAGTAGCCGTGAAGGTGAAGAATAACACCAGCACCGACCTGAACTTCTCCCGCGACCTGGAGTTGACGTTCGGTGACCGGCCCATCATACCCGTACCCAGCGTGCAGGCCGCCAGCGACCTGAAGCAGGGCGTAGCTATTTACCTACTGTATGTACTGCTGAATTTCAACGTTGGCAGTACTTCTTCCGTGAATGGCACCGTTGTGCAGGACAACACCACGTTCATTCCTACCGGCCCGTTCATTGCCGGCGGCAACATGCTGGGCGCCAGCATGGCCAACAAGAACATGCGCAACGAGTTTGCCCGCTTTGACCTCACCAACAAAGTAATCCGGCCCGGCGAAACGGTGTACGGCATTGTGCCTATCCGGGAAATGAATGTGGCCCCGCTCAAGCTCGTGCTTCGCACCAGTGCCGCTTCGGTTCCGGTTACCGTACCGGCAACGGCTCCGGCTGCTACCCCCGCACCATCCAACGGCGGGCAGTAGCCTCTCACTGCTTCTGAATACATAAAAAAGCCCTGCTGCACTACGCAACAGGGCTTTTTTTACGGATAATGCTATCCGAAATTACTTCTTGGCAATTACGTTGAAGCTCATGGTGAATTCGTCCATGATGGCTTTGTCGCCGATGCTTTCGAAGAACGACTTCGAGCCGTATTTGATGTCGAACTTGGTCCGGTCGATGGTAGCCGTGCCGCTGGCCGAAGCTACACCACCTTTCACGCCTACTTTGGCGGGGAAGGTAATTTTCTGGGTGATGCCTTTGATGGTCAGGTCGCCGGCCACAGTGGCGTTGTTGCCGTTGGCGTCACCTTTCAGCGGGGTTACGCTGGTGATTTTGAACGTGGAGGTCGGATTTTTATCGATGCTGAAGAAGTCCTCGGAGCGCAGGTGACCCACCAGCTTACCATTGTACTCCTGCTCCTTGATATCCTCCACCTTCAGGGAGTTCATATCTACCACAAACGTGCCGCCCACAATCTGGCTGCCGCGCACCAGTACCGTGCCATCTTTGAACTGTACGTTACCGTTGTGCTGGCCAGTTACTTTTTTACCAACCCAGCCCAGGGTACTCAGCTGCGGCTGCAGCGCGTACGACTGCGAAGCGGCTTTCTCGGAGCCAGGCGTAACTTTTTTCTGGGCCGAGGCAGGTGAAACAGCAAACAGGGCAGCAACCAGCAGGGCTGGCATAAACAGTTTTTTCATGACAGAAAAAAAGAAAAAAGGGAAACGAAAAGCGAAATTGAATAACTGAAACCGTCAGTTGCGGATTTTATCGAGCAAGTCGCTAAGCTGAGCGGCTTCCTCGTCGGTCAGGTTTTGCAGGCCATTGCGCTGATGTTCCAACACGGGGTCCAGTTGGTTTAGCAGGGCCAGCCCTGCCTCCGTAATACAAATATCCACGGCACGGCGGTTGCTGGGGCACACGGTGCGGGTAACCAGTTGCTTGACTTCCAGCTTGTCCACGATGCGGGAAGCGTTGCTGGTTTTGTCCAGCATTCGGTCAATGAGCAGGTTCACGGTGGCCGGCTTAGGGTGCTGCCCCCGCAGAATGCGCAGAATGTTAAATTGCGGCAGCGTTAAGGAGTGGCTCTTGAACAAGCTGCTCTGCTGCTGCTGCAACCACCCGGCGGTAAACACCAGATTAATCAGCG
The DNA here is from genome assembly GCF_040547285.1 of Hymenobacter sp. UYP22. Classification (NCBI taxonomy): domain Bacteria; kingdom Pseudomonadati; phylum Bacteroidota; class Cytophagia; order Cytophagales; family Hymenobacteraceae; genus Hymenobacter; species Hymenobacter sp. UYP22. The sequence continues at coordinate 244,780 of NZ_JBEPPK010000006.1, forward strand.
CTTTCTGGTAATTATCCTTGAATGTAGGCTGCTTGATTTCCTCCTCGATTTTCATGTAGGGCGGCAAAGGTTACAGAACGCGTTGCAAATATATGTACATACATTTAATGTGCAAACATAATTCTCTTTCTTTTTTGCGAAATTAGAAGACGGCCGCAGAATCTGGCAGCGCTTAGGGCAATTAGTGTGCCCAACTGCAAACGCCACCGCGACGTGGTGCGTACGTAGGCTCAGTCTCCACCCTACACCGCACTACCATGAAAAAAATACTGTTGCCCCTTCTGGCCCTGCTGCTATGCGGCGCGGGAGCTGCTACCGCCCAAAGCAGCTCGCGCACCGTGGCGGGAGCCGTAGAAACCACTCCCTCCGACCGGTTTGTGATGCAGAATGGCGAGGTAGTGCACATGCGCGGCCGCCAGCCTCAGCCCCTTAACCGCAACGTACTGCTCTCAAACGGCACCAAAATCAACACCAAAAGCGGCATTGTAGAGCTGCCAGGTGGCAAAATCACCACGCTAAAAGAGGGCGACTACGTGCGCCCCACGGGTGAAATTGTATTTGCCACGGCGGGCAGCGCCGCGCAGTCGCGCGGCGACAACACGGTGCCGGCTACTGCGCAGTTCAACACCTACACCGACCCGCGCCCGGCCCCAGCCACTCCCGCCGCCATGGAAACCCGCCTGACGGAGATGAACACCAAGATTAGCTTGATGGCTGAGAAGATTCAGCTGCTCAACCAGAAAATCAGCCTGCTGAGTACCAATGCCCAGCGCCCCACCGATACCGCCGCCCTCGACCAGAAGATTCAGGCCATTGATGCGAAGCTGAAATAACCCTCTCTGCTTCCGTTCATCTGCTCCTCGTCCGCTGCACTTGCTCCGGGCGAGGAGTTTTTATGTAGTGGGTACCGGCCAACTATACCAAGCAAGCTATTGCCAAGTCTGTATTTCTGGCCCGAGCCTCAACCAACTCAGCATTTCAGTACCTTGGGGCAGCCCCCGGATGGGGTGCACACCGATCCTCTAACTTGTACTGCCCGCGTGCTCCGCTTCGCCTATTTGTGTCGTTTAGGGCTTTTGCTGGGGTTGCTGAGCTGGCTAGCAGGCTGCTCCCCTACTCCGTCGCCCACCTACCGCATTGGTTTTTCGCAGAGCGTGAGTTCCGGCGACTGGCGGCAGGCCATGCTGGCAGGTATGCAGCGGGAACTGGCATTTCACCCCGAAATCCAGTTTATGGTGCGGGATGCGCAGAGCAACAGCCGGCAGCAGCAGCAGCAAATCCACGACTTGCTGGATGCCGGCGCCGACGTACTTATAGTAGCACCCAATGAGCCGCAGGCGCTGTCGGCTTCCGTCGAGGAGGCGTACCGCCGCGGGGTACCGGTCATTCTGCTGGATCATCGTACCAACTCGTCCCACTACGCTGCCTACGTGGGTGGTGATAACAATGGTGCTGGGGCCACGGCCGCCCGCTACGCCGCGCAGCTGCTCCGGCAGCAGGGAGACGTAATTGAAATAACGGGCACTCCCTCGTCCGTTGCTCGGGAGCGGCACCAGGGGTTTACGCAAGCCCTGCAAGCGTATCCTCATATGCGCGTAGTTGGCACCATTGTAGGCAACTGGAGTGCTACCTTGCCGCAGCCGGCTCTAACCAAACTCCTGCAGCAGTACCCCGAAACCCAACTCATCTTCGCGCACAGTGACCTGATGGCCCAGGGCGCCCATGAGGTTTGCCAGCGGCTGGGCCGGGACGATGTGCGCATCATTGGCATAGATGGTCTGGCAGGCAAAGGCAACGGGCTGGAAATGGTGCAGCAGGGCCGCAGTACCGCTTCGTTATTCTACTCGCCCGGTGGGGAGGAAGCTATACGGGTGGCGCTAAAAATTCTGCAGCACCAGGCGTACGAGCGGGAAAACATCCTGGGCACGATTGTTATTGACTCAACCAACGTGCTCACCTTGCAGCAGCAGGCCGCTAAGCTAGCCAGCCAGCAGGCGGGTATTGAGCAGCAACAGCACCTGCTGCGCACCCTGCAGGCCACTTTTGCCAGTCAGCGCACTGTGCTCTATGGCCTGCTGGTTACGCTGGCGGCGGCCCTTGGCCTGGGGGCCAGCGCCTGGCGGGCAGCCCGCAACAACCGCCGCACCAACCAGGAGCTGGCCCGACAGAATGCCGCCAACGATGCCATCAATCAGGAATTGGTGCGGCAGAATGAGGCCAACGACGCTATTAACCGCCAGCTTAGCACCCAGAACGAGGAAATACGGGCCCAACGCAACCAGCTGGCGGCTCTGGCCGAGCAGGCCCGCGTGGAAACGGAAGCCAAGCTGCGGTTCTTCACTAACTTCTCCCACGAGCTACGCACCCCGCTTACGCTGATTATGGGCCCGGTGGAGGAAATGCTGACCGGCCGCAACAGCACTGCCCTGCTCCCCACCCAGCGCCACGACCTGGGCCTGATCCGGCGCAGTACCCAGCGCCTGCTGCAGCTGGTGAATCAGCTGCTCGATTTCCGAAAGATTGAGGTGGGCAAAATGGCTGTGCAAGCCCGGCCCGACGATTTAGTGGCGTTTGTGCGGGAGCTGGTGGAAGCTTTTGAACCGGCGGCCCGGGTGCAGCGGGTAGCGCTGGCATTTCAGCCTATGGAACCCGTACTGCCGGCATGGCTCGACCGTAACGTGCTGGACAAAGTGTTTCTGAACTTGCTTTCCAATGCTCTGAAATACACCCCCGCCGGCGGACAGATTACGGTAAGCGTGCAGTTTGCAGAGGAAGGCCGCAGCCTGCAGGTACAAGTTACCGACACGGGCCGCGGCATCCGCCCCCAGGATAGTCCGCATATTTTCGAGTGGTTTTACCAGGGCGAGCAGCCGGCTACGGGCAAAGGCTCGGGTATGGGGCTGGCCCTAGCGCAAGGCCTAGTTCGGCTGCACCAGGGCCAGCTCACCTTTAGCAGCCAGTTGGGCCAGGGCAGCACCTTCACCGTTACCCTACCCCAGGAACTACCGGCGGAATTGCACAGCCCAGACGCGGCCGAACCCCTCAACTTCTCCGTAGATGAGCCGCTGGCCCTGCCCACCACTGAGGCAGATGCGCCGGCCGCCGAAGCAGAGGCGCTGGTACTGGTGATTGAGGACAATGCCGACGTGAACGAGTTTGTGGCCCGCAAGCTGCGCCCTCACTTCCGGGTGCAGTCGGCGGCCGATGGCAAGGCGGGGTTGCAGCTGGCTTTGGAGCTAATTCCGGACCTGATAGTGTGCGACGTAATGATGCCCGGCCTGAGCGGGCTGGAGGTAGTAGCCCGCCTCCGCGCCGACTGGCGTACGTCTCACGTACCAGTGATATTGCTCACGGCCCGCAACGCCCCCGAGCAGCAGGTGGAAGGCGTGCAGGCCGGAGCTGATGTGTACTTGACCAAACCATTCAACCCGGCCTTTTTGCTGGAGAGTGTGCGCACCCTGCTGGCCAACCGCTCCCGGCAGCGGGAGCACCTCAGCCGGCAGCTGCTGACGCTCCCGGAACCCACCGAAGCGCCCAACCCCGATCAGGCGTTCATTACGGCCCTTACCGCGCAAGTGGAAGCCGACCTAACCCGCACCGACCTCACGGTGGAGGAGCTGGCGCACGCCCTGGGTTTCTCGCGCATGCAGCTCTACCGGAAAGTGAAAGCCGTGCTCGGCACCAGCATCACCGACTTCATCCAGAGTGTACGCCTGAAAAAAGCCTGCGAGTTGCTACGGGCAGAAAAACTCAGCGTAACAGCCGTGGCCTATGAAGTGGGGTACGCCTCCCACTCCTACTTCTCCAACAGCTTCAAAGCGCGCTACGGAATGGCTCCGTCCGAGTTTCGGGCCCGCCATCAGGCTGGAGTGAGTTGAAATAATTGTGCACCTACGGTTCGTATCCTGAGTAAAAATCTGACAAAACGAAGATCAACATACCTCTAATCTTCTTTATATTAATCACTTACATATTTATTTCAAGTTGAACGCACATTGCACGATTTGAGCATAAGCCGGGAAGCTGGACACTGAATCTTTACAGTATCACCCCATCCGATTTCCCATCCTCAACTGCTCCTATGACATCCCGTCGTGCTTTTGTAAAATCCGCTGCCCTGCTTTCGGCAGGCGTGTTGGCGGCCCCGTCCCTGCTGGCAAAGTCGCCCTCCACCATTGGTTTACAGCTGTACACCGTGCGCGACGCCATGCAACAGGACCCCGCCGCCGCGCTGGCCCGGATAGCCAAGCTGGGCTACAACTCGGTAGAAGGCGCTACCTATACCGGCAACCAGAAATTCTACGGCATGGAGCCGGCCGCTTTTGCCAAGGTGCTGAAGCAGAATGGCCTCATTATGCCCAGCAGCCACTACCTGCTGGGGGAGCAGGAGAACAATGGCCAAGCCACTCAGGGCACCATTCTGCATGGCTGGGATAAGGCTGTGGACGATGCCGCCCAGGTAGGCATTAAGTATATGGTATGTGCTTACTTACTGGACTCGGAGCGTGGTGACCTGGACCACTATAAACTGCTGGCCGAGCGCCTGAATAAGGCAGGGGAGCGGTGCAAAAAGGCCGGCATTCAGATGGCTTACCACAACCACGACTTTGAGTTTGCCGCCCAGAACGGTAAACTACCCTACGATATTCTGCTCAAGGAAACCGACAAGAATCTGGTGCAAATGGAGCTGGACCTGTACTGGGCTACCAAAGCCGGCCACGACCCGGTGGAGCTGTTCAAGAAGAACCCCGGCCGCTTCCCGCTCTGGCACGTGAAAGACATGGACAAAACGCCCCAGCACAGCTTCACGGAAGTAGGCAACGGCAGCATCGACTTCAAGCGCATTTTTGCCCAGGCCAAGGTGGCGGGCATGAGATACTTCTTCGTGGAGCAGGACCAAACGCCCGGCTCCCCCTTCGACAGCATTCAACAAAGCATTACCCACATCAAGCGCAACCTGGTGTAGCCGGCTGCCATTCGCTTCCCACACTTCCCACCCATTTCTTATGGAAAAGAACACCTATGACGCCATCGTCATCGGGTCCGGCATTTCGGGCGGCATGGCTGCCAAGGAGCTGACCGAAAAAGGCCTGAAAACCATCATGCTGGAGCGGGGCCGCAACGTAGAGCACATCAAAGACTACGTGAATGCCAACAAAAACCCCTGGGAGTTTGCCCACCGGGGCGGCCGCACCGAGCAGATGATTAAGGACTACCCGGTGCTGAGCCGGGACTACACTCTGAACGAGAGCAACCTGGATTTCTGGGTGAAGGAGAAGGAAAGCCCCTACGTGGAGGTGAAGCCCTTCGACTGGTTCCGGGGCTACCAGGTGGGCGGCCGCTCCCTGATGTGGGGTCGGCAGAGCTACCGCTGGAGCGAGTACGACTTCGAGGCCAACGCCAAGGATGGCACGGCCGTGGACTGGCCCATCCGCTATAAAGACCTGGCCCCCTGGTACAGCTACGTCGAGAAGTTTGTGGGCATCAGCGGCAACCGGGACGGCCTGCCCCAGCTGCCGGACGGCGAATTTATGCCGCCCATGGAGATGAACTGCGTGGAAAAAGATGTGGCCGCCCGCATCCGCAAAAACTTCAAGGACCGCCACATGGTCATTGGCCGCACGGCCAACATTACCAAGCCCCACAACAACCGCGTAAACTGCCAGTACCGCAACAAGTGCTGGCTGGGCTGCCCGTTTGGGGCCTATTTCAGCACGCAGTCAGCCTCTCTGCCGGCGGCTATGGCGACCGGAAACCTCACGCTGCGGCCGTTTTCCATCGTTACCAAAATCATCTACGACAAGGACACCAAGCGAGCCAAGGGCGTGGAGGTGCTGGACGCGGAAACCAACCAGACCTACGAGTTCTTCGCCAAAATCGTGTTTGTGAATGCCTCGGCCCTGAACTCGGCCTGGGTGCTGATGAACTCGGCTACGGACGTGTGGCCCGATGGCCTGGGCAGCAGCAGCGGGGAGTTGGGCCACAACCTCATGGACCACCACTTCCGAGCGGGCGCCCACGGCGAAATGCCCGGCTACGAGGATAAATACACCTACGGCCGTCGCGCCAACGGTATTTATGTACCCCGCTACCGCAACCTGTTTGGCGACAAGCGCGACTACCTGCGTGGCTTCGGCTACCAGGGCGGAGCCGGCCGGGAAGGTTGGGGCCGCGACGTGGCGGAGCTTAGCATCGGTGGCGACTTCAAGGACGCCCTCACCGAGCCCGGTAATTGGACGATGGGCCTCACCGGCTTCGGCGAAACCCTGCCCTACCACGACAACCGCGCCTACCTCGACAAAACCAAGAAGGATAAGTGGGGCCTGCCGGTACTGGCCATCGACGCCACCATCCGGGACAACGAGCAGAAGATGCGGGTGGACATGATGAACGATGCCCAGGAAATGCTGGAAAAAGCGGGCCTCAAAAACGTGCGCACCTACAACAACGGCTACACCCTGGGTGGCGGCATTCACGAAATGGGCACCGCCCGCATGGGCCGGGACCCCAAAACCTCGGTGCTCAACCAGCACAACCAGGTGTGGGACGCCCCCAACGTGTATGTAACCGACGGCGCCGCCATGACTTCGGCCGCTTGCCAGAACCCTTCCCTGACGTACCTGGCCCTCACGGCCCGCGCCGTAGACCACGCCGTGAGTGAGCTCAAAAAACAGAATATCTAGCCCCTACCAACGATGATGAACCGACGTGATGCCCTGGCCCGCGTAGCTCTGCTGATGGGCGGAGTCGTTATTGGGGGCGACTATTTCCTGACCAGCTGCTCCTCGCCCAGCGAGGAAAAAACCAGCGCCAAGAAAACCACGACTACTGCTCCGAAAGAGCTGCCAGCCGTGCTGACTGCCGAGCAGGTAGCCTACCTGAACGAAGTCGGCGACACCATTCTGCCCACCACGAAGTCGCCGGGAGCCAAGGCTGCCGATGTGGGCGGCTTTATGGCCGTAATGGTGCGCGACTGTTACAAGCCCGACGACCAGCAGATCTTCAAGCAGGGACTGACCAAGCTGGAGGATGCCGCCAAGCAGAAGTACAGTAAAGGGTTTATGGAATTGGACACCACCCAGCGCACGGCCCTGATTACGACCATCGATGCGGAGCAGAAAAACTACGCCAAAACCAAAACGCCGGAGCAGCCTAACCACTACTTCCGCATGATTAAGGAGTTGACGCTACTGGGTTACTTCACCTCCGAAGTGGGCGCCACCAAAGCCCTGCGCTACCTGCCCGTTCCCGGCAAATACGACGGCTGCGTACCTTATAAAAAAGGTGACCGGGCCTGGGCTACTACCTGAGTTGTTAGTTGCTCGTTGTCAGTTGTCAGGGACATTTTCAAAAGCCGCAACTAACAACTGACAACAAACAACCAACAACTAAACCAACAACTGCATGAAACTACGACTGGGGATGATTGGCGGGGGACAGGGCGCGTTTATCGGGGCGGTGCACCGCATGGCGGCCGCCCTGGATGGCCTGTATGAGCTGACCGCTGGTGCTTTCAGTAGCAACCCCGAAACATCAAGAGCCACCGGGCAGGACTTGGGCTTGGCTGCGGAGCGGGTGTATGGCTCGTATCAGGAGCTAATTGAACGGGAAGTCCAGCGGCCGGCAGATGAGCGGGTGCAGGTTATCAGCATCGTAACGCCCAACCACCTGCACTTTGCGCCGGCCAAGCTGGCCCTGGAAAGCGGCTTTGATGTAGTGCTGGACAAGCCGATGACGTTTTCCCTAGCGGAGGCCAAGGAGTTGCAGCAAGTGGTAGCCACTACCGGCCGCAAGCTCTGCCTAACGCACACCTACACCGGCTACCCTATGCTCAAGGAAGCCCGCCATTTGGTAGCTTCCGGAGCCCTTGGCACCATCCGGAAGGTGTACGTGGAGTATCCGCAGGGCTGGTTGAGCAACTTTGAGGAAGGCGGCAACAACAAGCAAGCCGCCTGGCGTACCGACCCTGCCCGCAGCGGCGTGGCCGGGGCCATGGGTGACATTGGCACCCACGCCTTCAACCTGCTGGAATACGTGAGCGGCCTGCAGGTAACCCAGCTGTGCGCCGACATCAACACGGTAGTGCCCGGCCGCCAGCTCGATGATGACGGGGCCGTGCTGCTTCGCCTGAACAGTGGGGCCAGTGGGGTACTGGTAGCTACCCAGGTAGCAGCTGGCGAGGAAAACAACGTGCGCCTGCGCATTTACGGGGAAAAAGGCGGCCTCGACTGGCAGCAGGCCGACGCCAACACGTTGCTGGTAAAGTGGCTGGACCGGCCCACCGAAATCCGGCGGACGGGCGCGGGCTACCTCAGCGCCGCCGCCCGCCACAACAGCCGCATTCCGGCCGGTCACCCCGAGGGCTACCTTGAAGCTTTTGCCAACCTCTACCGCAACTTCGCCCTCACCTTGCTGGCCGAGCAAGCCGGCCACCCCGCCCCAGCCGAAGCCCACGACTACCCCAGCATCGAGGACGGTGTGCGGGGCATGGCCTTCATCGAAACCGTTATTGCCTCGGGCCGCTCCACGCAGAAGTGGACCGAGTTTACCGTGTAGCTACCCATGAAAACCATTAAAGGCCCCGGCATCTTTCTGGCCCAGTTTATCAGCGACCAAGCCCCGTTCGACAGTCTCGCCAGCATCTGTGAGTGGGCGGGCGGCCTGGGCTACAAGGGCGTGCAGATGCCTACCCTGGACAGCCGCTTCATCGACTTGAAGCTGGCCGCCGAAAGCCAGACCTACGCCGACGAAGTACGAGGCACGGTGCAGGCAGCAGGCTTAGAAATCACCGAACTATCCACCCACTTGCAGGGGCAGTTGGTAGCCGTAAACCCCGTGTATGACCAGCTGTTTGATGGGTTTGCACCCGAGGCGGTACGGGGCAACCCCGCCGCCCGCCAGCAATGGGCCGTGCAGCAGTTGAAGTACGCGGCCCAGGCCTCGCAGCGGCTGGGACTCACGGCCCATGCCACGTTCAGCGGGGCTTTGCTCTGGCCCTACATGTACCCTTGGCCCCAACGCCCGGCCGGCCTCGTGGAAACCGGTTTTGACGAGTTGGCCCGCCGTTGGCGGCCCATTCTGGACGTGTTTGACGAGTGCGGCGTGGATGTGTGCTACGAAGTGCACGCCGGCGAGGACCTGCATGATGGGGTGAGCTACGAGCTATTCCTGGAGAAAGTAGACCAGCACCCCCGCGCCTGCCTGCTCTACGACCCCTCCCACTTCGTGCTGCAGTGCCTGGATTACCTGGAGTACATCGACATCTACCACGAGCGGATTCGGGCTTTCCATGTAAAGGATGCCGAGTTCAACCCCAATGGCCGTCAGGGCGTGTACGGAGGCTACCAGAACTGGGTAGACCGCGCCGGCCGCTTCCGCTCCTTGGGGGATGGGCAGGTAGATTTCAACGCTATTTTCAGCAAGCTCACGCAGTACGACTACCCCGGCTGGGCCGTGCTGGAGTGGGAATGCGCCCTCAAACACCCCGAAGACGGAGCCCGCGAAGGCGCACCCTTCATTCAGAATCATATCATCCGCGTCACCGATAAAGCTTTCGATGATTTTGCTGCTTCCGGCATCGACGCGGCCCGCAACAAGACGCTACTCGGCCTCTAACCTTTCCGAACTCACTCATGAAAAACGTCTTTCTTCTCCTTGCTTTCTGCGCCGGCTTAGCTTCCTGCGGTTCCGAGTCCGATAAGCCTGCTGCCAAGGAGTCCTACACCCTCGCCGACGAAGCCGAAACCGCCCAGGACAGCACCACCGGTGCCAACCTCAGCGCCGTGGCCCGCCAGCCCCAGGTAGATACCAACGCCACCAAAATCGGTACCACGCCTACGGGCACGCCCGCCGCTGACGGTGCCAAACTCATTGCCGGCTCCGACTGCACCACCTGCCACCGCGACAATGAAAAGCTGCTGGGTCCGGCCTATAAGGATGTAGCCGCCAAGTACCCCAACACGCCCGCCAACGTGACCATGCTGGCCAAGAAAATCATAACCGGCGGCAGCGGTAACTGGGGCGACGTAGCCATGACACCCCACCCCGGCCTCTCCCAAAAAGACGCCGAGGAAATGACCCGCTACATATTGAGCCTGAAGTAAAACATTGTCATTCCGAACGAAGCGAGGAATCTGGGTGCATCGTCACACGGTAAATCCAGATTCCTCGCTTCGCTCAGAATGATAACTAGCTACCCAACTCCCAATCCCACGCCCACCTGCTTATGACCTCTACAATCCGGGTAAAACTGTCCCTCATGATGTTCCTGGAGTTTTTCATCTGGGGCGCATGGTTTGTCACGCTGGGCACATATTTGCTGCGCAACCTGGGGGCCTCGGGCACGCAGGTGGGCGTAGCGTTCCTCACCCAATCCATTGGGGCTATTGTGGCGCCGTTCATCGTGGGGCTCATTGCCGACCGGTTTTTCTCGGCCCAGAAGATTTTGGGCGTGCTGCACCTAGCCGGGGCCGTGCTGTTGTGGCGGGCCTCCCAGGCTCCGGATTTCGGCAGCTTCTACCCCAGCATCCTCACCTACATGATTCTGTACATGCCCACGCTGGCGCTGGTGAATTCCATTGCGTTTCGGCAGATGCAGAACCCGCAGAAGGAGTTTGCTCCTATCCGGGTGTTGGGTACGCTGGGCTGGATTGTGGCCGGCCTGACCATTGGCTGGTTGAACTGGGAACAGAGCAACAGTCTGCAGCTTACCTTTCTGATGGCGGCTGGGGCCTCGGCCTTGCTGGGTGTGTTTAGCTTCACGCTACCGGCCACGCCCCCGGTGAAAAAGGGCCAGTCCAGTTCCGTGGGTGATTTGCTGGGGCTGGATGCAATTGGCTTACTGAAAAACCGCTCCTACCTCACGTTTTTCCTGGCTTCCATTGCCATCTGCATTCCGCTGGCCTTCTACTACGGCTTCACCAACCCCTTCCTCAACGAGGTAGGCATGAAGGCCGCCGCCGGCGTGCAAAGCTTAGGGCAGGTATCGGAGCTGCTGTTCATGCTGGCTATTCCGCTGTTTTTCAGCAAGCTGGGCGTGAAGAAAATGTTAGCCATTGGCATGGCGGCCTGGGTGTTGCGCTACGTGTGCTTTGCCTACGGCGGCGGAGAAAACGGCTACTGGCTGCTGATTGCGGGCATTGTGCTGCACGGCATCTGCTATGATTTCTTCTTCGTGACGGGCCAGATTTACACCGACAACCTGGCCGGCGAGCAGTTCAAAAGCTCTGCCCAGGGTTTTATCACGCTGGCTACCTACGGCGTGGGCATGCTCATCGGCACCCTACTCTCGGGCCGCATCTTCGACCAGTACCAACTCACGGCCGGGGCCCACGACTGGCGCATGATCTGGCTGATTCCGGCCGGTATTGCCGCCGCCGTGCTGACGCTGTTTCTGCTGCTATTCAAGGAGCGCAACACCGCTCCCACCGAAAGGGCCGGTGCTGACGCTGCTCCGCACCTGGCCAACGCTCACTAGAACGTCATGCAGAGGCGCAGCCGAAGCATCTCGCGTGCTGACATTGCAATGATAACTCAACGTCAGCACGCGAGATACTTCGGCTGCGCCTCTGCATGACCGCCTTTCGGTTCATCTCTTACATTCTGAGTTTATGGCTACCGCCTGGAACCGCCGCGCCGCCCTGAAGGGGCTGCTGACCACTACCGCCGCCGTGGGCACCATCGGCTTGGCCGAGGCATGTACGCCCAATGAAAAACGCACCTCTATGCCTGCCGCCCTGAAAGGAAATATCCGCCAATCGGTGTGCCGCTGGTGCTTCTCTGATTTGTCATTGGAGCAGCTGTGCGCCGCCGCCAAGGAAATGGGCATCAAAGGCATTGACCTAGTTGGCCCTCAGGAATGGCCCACCTTGAAGAAGTACGGGCTGGATTCGCCCATGTGCAACGGCGCGGAAATCAACCTAGTCGACGGTTTCAATGACCCGCAGTTTCACGCTCGCTTGCAGAAGCAGTACACCGAGATGATTCCGCAGGTAGCCAAAGCCGGGTACCGCAACCTGATTTGCTTCAGCGGCAACCGCCGGGGCAAGACGGATGAGCAGGGCTGGGCCAATTGCGTAGCCGGGCTCAAGCCGCTCATAAAGCTGGCCGAGCAGCACAACGTGGTGCTGGTAATGGAGCTGCTCAACAGCAAAATCGACCACAAAGACTACCAGTGCGACCGGACGGCCTGGGGTGTGGAGCTGGCCAAACGCCTGGGCTCCGAGCATTTCAAGCTGCTCTATGATATCTACCACATGCAAATTGATGAGGGCGACGTTATCCGCACCCTCACCGAGCACCACCGCTACATTGCCCACTACCACACTGCCGGCGTGCCCGGCCGCCACGAGCTCAACGACGCCCAAGAGCTGAACTATCCGGCCATCATGCGCGCTATCCAGGCCACCGGCTTCAAAGGCTACGTGGCCCAGGAGTTCATTCCTACCCAATCCGACAAGCTCGTTTCCCTGCGCCAGGCCGTGCAGCTCTGCGACGTGTAGTATGGTTTGGCCCGAATTTCTCTATTTGTCATTCCGAACGAAGTGAGAAATCTGAGTACCTCTTTAAACGGTAAACCCAGATTCCTTACGTTGTTCGGAATGACAATAAAATGCTAGGCCTTGGTAGCCTAACCTCTCGTCTCAACACTGCATCCCATGAAACTCCCGCTCCTGACTGCCGCTTTCCTGACAGGTTTCACTTTGGCCGCCTGCGCCCAACAAACCGGCAAGCCGGAAGATACCGAAGTATGGAAGCCCATTCCGAAAACGGTAGTTGGCAAACTGAAAACCACCCCGCCCCCGGCCAAAGCTGTAGTGCTGTTCGATGGGAAGAATCTGAACGAATGGGTGTCGACGGAGGACCGCACCCAACCAGCCCAATGGACGGTGGCCGATGGCCTGCTGACGGTGGACAAACCCAAGGGCAACATCGAAACCAAGCGCACCTTCACCAACTACCGCCTGCACCTGGAGTGGCGCGTGCCCGCCGACATCACCGGCCAGGGCCAGGTGCGCGGCAACAGCGGCGTATTCCTGGCTTCCCTGGGCAAAGGCGACCTGGGCTACGAGCTGCAAATCCTCGACCCCTACCAGAACCCGACCTATGTGAATGGTATGGCGGGCAGCATCTACAAGCAGCGCATTCCATTGGCCAACCCCGGCCGCAAGCCCGGCGAGTGGCAGTCGTACGACGTGTGGTGGACGGCTCCCACGTTCAAAGCCGACGGTACGGTGAACACCCCGGCCCGCGTAACGGTAGAGTTCAACGGCGTAACGGTGCAGAAGAATGTGGCGCTGGCCGGCCCCACCCGCTACATCGGCCCGCCCCAGTACGAGGCCCACGGCGCCGCGCCCATCAAGCTCCAGTCGCACGGCGACCCGAGTGCCCCGCTCAGCTTCCGCAATATCTGGGTGCAGGAAATGAAGTAGCTACCTATGGATTGAGAAGCCCTACAAAACCAAAGAGCCCGTTATCCTCAGCCGAGGATAACGGGCTCTTTGGCTTCGTTCCGGACGGAGCTTACCTGTTGGATACTCCTTCCACCAGCCTTCCCTCCCGCTCGTGCACAAGCCCAAACGGCTCGTCGCGCACGATGATAATGCCGTCCAGGTCGCACACGTCGGCGAGTGCACTCAGCTGCATTGCCGACCAGATGCCCAGCGAAGTTTCTACCATGCAGCCTATCATGGTTTGCAGGCCGTGGGCGCGGGTTTCCTGCAAAATCCGCAGACCATTGAGGTAGCCACCGGCTTTCATTAACTTCATATTCACCCCATCAAACTGCCGGGCTATGTCGGCAAAGTCAGCTTCATCGGTTACCGATTCATCGGCGAAAACTGGGCAGTTCAGCTCGCCTTTCAAAGCGCGGTAGTCGGCGGCGCAGGCAGCAGGCAGGGGTTGCTCCAGCAGGCGCACATTCAGGCCCGGCAGCGCCAGAATCTGTTCCCAGCTCTGGCGGAGGCTGTCGGCGTCGGCCCAGGCTTCGTTACCGTCCACAATGAGCGGGTGGCCGGGTAACAGGCGGGTCACTTCGCGTAGCAGCTCTACGGCACCCTCCCGGTTTACTTTCACTTTGAGCAGCGGAAAGCGGCTGAGTTGCTGCATTTCGAGAAAACCCGCTACCTCGCCGGGCTCCATGATGGGCAAGGTAGCCGCCGTGCCTACTGCCGCAGTTGGGGCCGGTATACCCAACCATTGAGGTACCGTTTGGCCGGTGCGGGCCACCTCCCGGTGCACAAATGCCGACTCCAGTGCAAACCGCAACGCGTGCGCCGGTTGGTGCTGGGCAAGGAAAGTGGTTAGCTCCTCTACTGTCTCGCACTGGCTTAGGCCCGCGGCCTGGAGTTGCATAAACTGCCCTTGCAGGCCCTCGGGGGTTTCACCATAGCGCACGTTGGGAGCCGCCTCGCCCCGCCCCTGCCAGCCGCCGCCGGTTACCGTCAGCAGCAGGTTGGTTTTGAAGGTGGAGGAGTTGCGGGATATTTTCCAGGTGTAGCGCAGGGGCAGTTGCAGGGTGGTGAGGATCCAGGTGAGCATGGGTGGGAACTGCTAGAACGGCAAAAAATTGGCGGCCAGCTGCTTGGTAGGCGGCACTAAGCGGGAAATTTACTAACCACTGGGCCAAGCTACGGCATCGGGTACAGTTCTCAGCCCCGATAAACCTATCTTTGTCCGGTTCCCACTGTTTTTCTTTCCCTGAACTGCCGCGCATGAAGTTTTCGCGACTCTCGCTCCTTGTACTTATCCTGTTTCTGGTAGCGGCCGTACTTACGGTACTAGCCGCCCAAACGCCCCCCGCCCTCGACCCGATGGTGGCGTTTGTGGTCCGCTGGCTGGCTCTCGTCGGCCTTATTGCCTTGGCCGTTCAGCGGCGCTCCATCACCTTCTGGATTGTGGTGAGCATGCTGGTAGGGGCTGAAATCGGCCACGACTTCCCCAAGCAGGCCGTGGGCCTGAAAGTACTCAGTGACGTATTTCTGCGGCTGGTAAAAACCATCATTGCGCCGCTGGTATTTGCCACGCTGGTAGTAGGTATTGCCGGCCACGCCGACCTGAAAAAGGTAGGCAAAATGGGCCTTAAGGCGCTGGTGTACTTTGAAATCGTCACCACGTTTGCCTTGTTCATCGGGCTGGCCGCCATCAACCTAACCAAGGCTGGTGAAGGCGTAGACCGCAGCGGTATTGCCGCCGACACTGAGCAGCTGGCCACGGTGAAGCAGTCTACCGCCGATATTATCCTGCACATCTTCCCCGAGAATATTGCCAAATCCATAGCCGAGGGGCAGGTGCTGCAAGTGGTGGTGTTTGCCATCATTTTCGCCATTGGGCTGGCCATGGTGCACCAGAAACACCGCCAGCCCATGCTGCAATGGACGGAAAGCCTCTCGGAGGTGATGTTCAAATTCACCAACGTGGTCATGTTCTTTGCTCCCCTGGGTGTGGGTGGCGCTCTGGCCTACACAGTAGGCAAAATGGGCTTTGCCCCCTTGCTCAACGCCTTTAAGTTGCTGCTCACGCTCTACGGCGCCCTGTTCGTGTTCCTGCTCTTGGTGCTGGTGCCCATTGCCCTCATTGCCCGCATTCCGCTCAAGCGCTTCGTGCAGGCCATTGCCGAGCCGGTGAGCATTGCCTTCGCCACCACTTCCTCCGAAGCGGCCCTGCCCCGGGCCATGGAAGCCATGGAAAGCATTGGCGTCCCCCGCCGCATTGTGGCCTTCGTAATGCCCACGGGCTACTCCTTTAACTTGGATGGTACCACGCTCTACCTTTCCCTGGCGGCCATTTTTGTGGCGCAGGCTGCCGGCGTTGATTTGACTTTTGGGCAACAGCTGGTAATGGTATTCACGCTCATGCTCACCTCCAAAGGCGTAGCGGGCGTGCCGCGGGCTTCCCTGGTTATTCTGCTGGCTACGGTGGCTTCATTCAACCTGCCTTCCTGGCCCGTGTTTATTATTTTGGGAATTGATGCCCTCATGGATATGGCCCGCACAGCCGTAAACGTAATTGGTAACTGCCTGGCTACGGCCGTAGTAGCCCGTTGGGAAGGGGAGTTTATCGACAATTACGTGGCCCCCGAGCCGTTGCAGGACTTGGCGGAGGCCGACAGCACTCTGGCTCAGCACGCTCACTAGCCTGGCAAAGACTAGTTTCCTTTTTTGGGATTCCCGCTTCCAGCTCTGGGGGCGGGAATGTTTTTGTGGCGTGGCATGTAGTGTCGGCTGAACGCCTGATTTTAGGTCACTCACCGAGTTTTTGCGTAATTCCGTCTGCGTAAGCACGTTTGCGCGTGTTACGTGGTTATTTTTGGATTCCTTCCTGATTAGTAGCCTCACTTACACATTCCACTCTCTATGGTGAACCGTTCCGCTTCCCTCCTGTGCCTGCTGGGTTTTCTGGGTCTTACGGGCTGTAAATCAACAGAAAAAGCCGTTTTCCAAACTATTCGCTCCAATAACTCGGTGGCGTTGGGTCGGCTGCCTAAGTTGGAGGCGGTAGTGGAGCCTGGCCCCCTAAGCATGGCTGAAAGCGAAGGAGCCCTACCCGATGACGCCAGCAAGGTGTTCCGCCAGGAGCTTTCTTACCACTTAGCTGAGCCCCAGGAAGATACTGTGCGCTACGGTTATGCCAAGTTCACGGTAACCAAAGCCGAGCAGCAGCGCACTGGCCACGTATTCCAGGCCTTTCAGATGATTACCCTCATGACGCCTAGCTTGCTGGGTATTCCGCTGGAGTGGTACCGCACTAACGTTACGGCCGAGGTGCAAATTATTAATGCTCAGGGCGAAGTAATTGGCACCTATACCGGCACGGGCCGCAGCAAAGTGCGCGTGGCCATGTACCACGGCTACAGCCAATCGAAAGCGGCCCGCCTCTCCGACGTGAAGGCCATGCGCCTAGCCCTCGATCAGATTCGGCCGAAGCTGGACGCCGACGCCGACACCTTGCGCCTGCAACTGGCTACTGCCGGCCCAGTGGAGCAAATCACCGGCTCGGCCGCTCTGAAGGAAGACAGCACGAGCAACAGATAACCGGCCCCCAAGCGCCGCGACTTATACCGCACCCGGAGCCCCGCACCCCCAAATTAAGGCAATAGAAAGCCTTTTTCGGGGGTGCGGGGCTCCGGTTTTTTTGGATATTCCTGGCTGAAATCCGGCTGACTACTGCTAAGTCATATCTATTTATTCTGTTGCCTTACGCCAAAAAAAACAACCTGCAAGCCCGGCCGGCCGGAGATATAGCCTACCTTTGTTTCCCGTTATGCCAGACCGAAATTCCACTTCCGCGGCTGCCACTACGGCCAAATTCATTTTTGTAACGGGCGGCGTTACCTCCTCGCTGGGCAAAGGCATCATTTCGGCCTCCCTGGCCAAACTGCTGCAAGCCCGCGGCTTCCGGGTCACCATCCAGAAGTTCGACCCCTACATCAACATCGACCCGGGCACGCTCAACCCCTATGAGCACGGCGAGTGTTACGTAACCGACGACGGGGCCGAAACCGACCTCGACCTGGGCCACTACGAGCGGTTCCTGAACGTGCCTACCTCCCAGGCCAACAACGTCACCACCGGCCGCATCTACGACCACGTGATTACCAAGGAGCGGGAAGGCGCTTACCTAGGCAAAACCGTGCAGGTGGTACCGCACATCACCGATGAGATTAAGCGCCGTATGCTCCTGCTGGGCCAAACCGGGCAGTTCGACGTGGTAATTACCGAAATCGGGGGCTCAATTGGGGATATTGAAAGCCTGCCCTTCGTGGAATCGGTACGGCAGCTGCGCTGGGAATTGCCCGAAAACTCGTCCCTCGTTATTCACCTTACGCTGCTGCCCTACCTGAAGGCGGCCGGGGAGCTGAAAACCAAGCCCACCCAGCACTCGGTGCGCGACCTGCGTAGCGCCGGCCTGCAGCCCGATATTCTGGTGTGCCGCTCCGAGCACCCGATTCCGGCCGAAATGCGCCGCAAAATTGCCCTGTTCTGCAACGTCAACATCAACTCCGTTATTGAGAGCCTGGATGCGGATAGCATCTACTCGGTGCCGCTGCTGATGCTGAAAGAGCACCTGGATGAGCGGGTTATCAAGAAGCTGAAGCTGCAAGGCGGCGCGGCCCTGCCCGACCTGGACGTGTGGAAGGAATTCCTGGGCCGGCTGAAAAACCCTACCGAGGAGGTAACCATTGCGCTGGTAGGCAAATACGTAGAGCTGCCCGACGCCTACAAATCCATTATTGAGGCCTTTGTGCACGCTGGCGCCCAGAATGAGTGCAAGGTAACGGTGCGCAGCATTCAGAGCGACCACCTCAGCGCCGAGAACGTAGCCCAGCAGTTGCACGGCGCAGATGGAGTGCTGGTAGCGCCCGGCTTTGGCGAGCGGGGCTTCGAGGGCAAGATTGCCGCCGTGCAGTACGTGCGGGAAAACAACATCCCGTTCTTCGGGATTTGCCTGGGCATGCAGGTGGCCGTGGTGGAGTTCGGGCGCAACGTGCTGGGGCTGAAGGATGCCTCTTCCACCGAAATGGACGCCCAGACGCCTAACCCCGTTATTGCCATGATGGAGGAGCAGAAAACCGTGACGCTGAAAGGCGGCACTATGCGCCTGGGGGCCTACGATTGTGAGTTGCGCCGGGGCTCCAAGGCCGCCAAAGCCTACGGCCGCAACCACATCAGTGAGCGGCACCGCCACCGCTACGAGTTCAACAACGAGTACCTGAAGCAGTACGAGGAAGCCGGCATGCTGGCCTCGGGCCGCAACCCCGAAACCGGGCTGGTAGAAGTAGTGGAACTGGCCAACCACCCCTGGTTTGTGGCCGGCCAGTTTCACCCCGAGCTGAAAAGCACCGTGCAAAACCCGCACCCGCTGTTTGTGCGCTTTGTGAAAGCGGCCATTCAGTACCGAAAGGGGTAGCGCAGGTAACGCGAAACCGCCTGTTATCCTGGGACCAGCCGAGGGTTCTATCACGGGGGCACGACAACCGCAAAAACGGCTCGTGCTGACGTTATAAGACTCTGCGCTGGGCTCAGAATGACGGGCGGTTGGCATTTAATCTACTGACAAAAAGCCTGGGCGAAAAATATTCGCCTGACAACTCCGACCTTTACGCCAGGGCTGCCAGATTTTTGCTAGCTGCCTTGCTTCTCATTTTGTTTGCTTCACCATTACTTAAATGGACAGAAATTCAGCAATTGGCGTCTTTTTGATGGCCGCCTTGCTTCTGATTTACCTTCAGTTTGCGCCCAAGCCAGAGCCGAAAAAAGCAGCTCCGGCCAACACCACGGCTGCGGCCCGCGTAGCTAAAGCAACTCCCGCCGCCCCCGACTCGGTGGCGCTGGCCCGGCAGCTGGGCACGTTTGCCGCTGCCGCTCAGGGCGCCGCCCAGGCTACGGAGCTGAAAAACGACCTGCTGACGGTAACGCTTTCCTCGAAAGGGGGCCGCGTGGAGGCCGTGCGCCTCAACAAGTATAAAACGTTCTTCGGCCGGCCGCTGGACCTCTTTGATGCTAAAAGTGCCCAGTTGGATACCCGCTTCCGCACCACCGATGGGCGGCAAGTAAAGCTTTCCGACCTGTATTTCCGGGCCGAGCCCCAGGGTAGCAACGCCCTGCGCTTTGTGGCTGATGTGGCTGGAGGGCAGATTGAGCAGACCTACACCCTGCCCGCCAACAGCTACGAGCTGAGCTACAACCTGCGCTTCAATGGCTTGTCGGGGGCCGTAGCTCAGGAGCCGCTCACATTCACCTTCGTGGATAACGTGCGTCAGACCGAGCAGGACCGCAAGCAGAACCGTAACCATACCACCATCAACCGCTACCTAAGCTCCGGCGAGCATACGGCCTTGGCCGAAACATCGGAAACGCCCGAGGAAATTAAGGTAGCGGAGCCCATGAAGTGGGTGGCGCACAAGCACGACTTCTTCGTGGCCGGTATCATTGCTGACAACCAGTTCAGCTCAGGTCAGTTGAACTCTAGCGTTGACCTGAACGATACGACCTACATTAAAACCCTGACCTCAACGCTGGCTATTCCGGCCGCCGATGTGCAGCAGGGAAAGGCAAACTTCCGCTTCTACTTCGGCCCCAACTCCTTTAACATTCTCAAGGAAGTAGCTCCCGACTTCGACCAGAACGTGTACCTGGGCTGGGGCCTGTTCCGCTGGGTAAACCGCTTCGTGGTGTTGCCCGTGTTCCACTTCCTGGAGCAGTTCATTGGCTCCTACGGCATCATCATTGTGCTGCTGGTAGTGCTCATTAAGCTGGTAACCTGGCCCCTCACGTACAAAACCTACGAGAGCCAGGCCAAGATGAAGGTGCTGAAGCCCGAGCTGGACGCCATCAAGGAGAAGTACCCCGACGATCAGGTGAAGCAGCAGCAGGAAACCATGAAGCTGCACCAGAGCATGGGCGTGAATCCGCTGAGCGGCTGCATACCCACGCTGCTGACAATTCCGATTCTGTTTGCCATGTTCCAGTTCTTCCCGAACGCCATTGAACTGCGCCAGCAGCCTTTCCTCTGGGCCCACGACCTGAGCACCTACGACGACCTGATCAAGCTGCCCTTCACGGTGCCCTTCCTGGGCAACCACATCAGCCTGTTTACGGTGCTCATGACCATCTCCACGCTGGCCATGACCTATCAGAGCAACCAGAGCAACCCGGCTGCCATGCAGGGGCCCATGAAGTTCTACAGCTACCTGATGCCGCTGGTGTTCTTCTTCGTGCTCAACAGCTTCGCCGCCGGCCTGACGTGGTACTACCTGGTATCCAACCTGGTAACCATGGCCCAGCAAGCTATTACCCGCCGCTTCGTGGATGACACCAAAGTGCGCGCCAAGCTGGAAGCCAACAAGGTGAAGAACAAAGACAAGAAGCCTACCGGCTTTGCGGCCCGCCTGCAGGATGCCATGAAGGCCGCCCAGGAAAAAGAAGCACAGAGCCGCCAGGGTGGCCGCGCCGCCACTGCCACCACCAACGACGACGACACGGATGTGGAGCCCGGCACGGGTGCTTCGGATATTTCGCCAAAGAAACCCCGCAAAACGCGCCGCCCCTAGTGCTACCGCTGCATTACGTTTGCTGAAAACGCCCCGTGGCCTGTTGGCTGCGGGGCGTTTTTTCTGGCACCAAGTTTGGCTATAGGGTTTTACCTATATTTCCCCTCCTCACTTTCCTGCGTTGGTATGCGTGCTTTCCTACTTGCTCCGTTTATTACCCTGTTGGAGTTATCTGCTTTGCCGGCCTGCACGGTAAATCGTTCCGTACCTGCTGCTACGGCCGTGCCCACTGCACCTGCCAGCCTACCGGCCCCGACCACGGATGGTCTGCCTGTTTCTAACGCGCCCGTGCAGGCCGTACCAGTACTTACGTTTGGCAAAACGCCCTGCTTCGGTAAATGCCCCCACTTCACGGCCCAGATTTATGCCGATGGCCGCATGCACTACGAGGGCTTCAAATACGCGCCCGTAGAAGGTACCTATGATGTGCAGCTTGGTGCAGCCGTGGTGAAGGAGATGATGCAGGCCGCCGAGGCCCGGCAGTTCCGCCGCTTTAACGCCGAGTATACCAGTGGTGCTTCTGATATGCCTTCTACCGGACTTACCATTACTTACCCGGATGGCTCCAAGAAATCGGTGCGGGCTGAGGGCAACGCGCCGGCTGAGTTGCAGCAGCTATTCGCCCTAATTAACACCCGCATTGAAAAAGCCCTGAGTACCGTGAATGCAAAGTAGCCACCCGTAGCAGCACGAAAAAAGCCACCCCAAAACGGGGTGGCTTTTTTCGTGTTCGGTAGCTGGATACTGCAGGTGCTAGCCTTTGCGGGCTTCGTCGTAGCGGCTGCTTACCTCGCCCCAGTTTACCACGTTCCAGAACGACTTGATATAGTCCGGGCGCTTGTTTTGGTACTTGAGGTAGTAGGCGTGCTCCCACACATCAAGGCCCAGAATGGGGGTACCACGCTGGATGCCGGCCACATCCATCAGGGGGTTGTCCTGGTTGGGCGTGGAGGTAATCATGAGCTTGCCGGCTTTCCTATCCAGAATCAGCCACGCCCAGCCCGAGCCAAAGCGGCCGGTGGCGGCTTTGGTGAATTCCTCGGTAAACTTCTCGTAAGAGCCGAAGTCCTTGTTGATGGCTGCTGCCAGGCCGCCAGTGGGTTGCCCCCCGCCCTTGGGCGAGAGGATTTGCCAAAAGAACGAGTGGTTCCAGTGGCCGCCGGCGTTGTTGCGGATAGCATCGGGCTGCTTGCTGGCCGAGGCCAGCAGCTGGGCCAGGCTCATCTTCTCCTCGGGCTTGCCTACCACGGCTTCATTCAGCTTGGATACATACGTTTTATGGTGCGCATCGTGGTGAATTTCCATGGTTTTGGAGTCAATGTGCGGCTCCAGGGCATTGAAGGCGTAGGGCAGGGCGGGCAGCGTGAAGGGGCCATCGGCCATGGGCGTGGCCCGGGCTTCGCGCAGCAGGTTTTCTTCGTGGGCGGCCGCCAGCACGGCAGGGCTCACCAGCGCGCCCACAGCCGTGAGCAGGGCATTTTTCAGGAAATCTCGCTTCAGCATGAGAGTAGAAGAGAAGAAACAGTGGACAAGGAATATGGGCCGGCACGCAGGAAGCCAGCCAGGCCCAAGGTAGAACTACTTACCCGGATTGGTAGCTTCCTGTTGCGTTTCGGGGCTACTTTTGTGCAAGTGGGCACGGTTTTGGGTCCGGTGCACGTTCATCAGAAGGCCACTTCGCCGCTTCACCCGCTTGTACCCGTATGCTGTTTGCTCTCCGCTCCGCTCCTTCCTTCCGCAAAGCCCCGGTTTTTCGCTTCTTCGGCCTGTTGCTGATCCTGTTTAGTTTGGCCCACGTGGCCCAAGCCCAGGTGCAGCTGCGCGGCGTAGTGCGCGACAAAGACACCAAGGAGGCCCTGCCCTTTGCCAGCGTGGCCGTGCCCGGCACTACCAACGGCACTACCACCAACCTGGAGGGCGAGTTTACGCTGGTAGTTAAGCAACTGCCTACCACCCTGCTGTTCTCGGAGCTGAACCACGTAAAAGACACCCTGCGCATTACCTCGGCGGCCGAGCCCCTGAATATTCTGCTGGCGGAGGCCACCGTAGTGCTGCCCGAGGTGAAAGTGGCCAGCTTTCCGTTTCAGCTGGTAGACCGGGCTTTCCGCAATTTGCAGCGCAACTACCGCCGCAACTACTACGGCAAGGCTTTCTACCGTCAGATTACCCGCATCGACAACCAGCCCACGGAGCTGCAGGAAGTGGTGTGGAATGTAAAGTCGAACCCGGCGCGCATTGTGGGCACCACGCTGGCCCAGGGCCGCTACGCCGCCGTGCAGGCCCCCATCAACCTGAGCAACTTCTCGGTATATACCCGCAAGTTTGGCCTCTTCGACCCCAGCCAGGATAGCACTACCTCGCTGGCTTTGATGAGCCCCAACGTGGAGAAAACCTACCTGTTGGAGCTGAAGGGTATTGTTGGGGAGGACTCCACGGGCGGCGTAGCGGAAATCAACTTTGAAACTCGGCCCGAGGTGAAATACCGCTCCCAGGGCACCATCTGGATTGATATTGAAACGTATCAGGTAGTGCGCTACCGCATGACGCAGCCCAGCTTCACGGGCAGCACCAACAACCCCCGCCAGAAGTTTGAGGATGCGAAGCTCGACATCGAAATGACTTTCCGATCCACTAATGGCAAGGGTGAGGTGGCTCCGCTGGAGCTGATGAAGATGAATCTGAATACCAACCTGACCGAGCCCGGTAAAGCCCCGCTGGCCATCAACGTATCCTCGTTTACCTACTTTTTCGAGCAGAGCTCCAAGGTGCAGAGCCTGCCCTACGCCCGCGCCAACCTCAACGACCGGGACCTGGACGCCATCCGGGCCAAGCCCTACGACCCCGAGTTCTGGGCCGACAACCCGGTGGTGAAGCGCACCCCCGCCGAGGAGGAAGTGGTTAGCGCCTTCGAGAAAAAGGGCGCTTTCGGCTCCATGGTAAAGAAGGCCCCAACTCAAAACAGACGCTAATGCTTAATCTGTGCTGCCGTGCCTAGCACGCGCAGTAGCAGCCCGCCGGGGAAATGTAGCCGTTGCCAAGTATATGGTGCTGCTACACTTCCCCGCTGTTTCTTAACCGATTTCTCTGGCCCAATTACCCGAAAAACGCAACTAGCACCAGCAGCAGCATGCCCACCAGAAAGGAGCAGCCGATACCAATGGCAATGCCTTTTAGCAAGCGGGCATCATCGGAGCTGAAATGGGGAGGTTGGTCGGTAGGGCGGCGCTTTGACATAGGCTGGTAACCAGCAAAACGAAAAAAAGTAACCAACGCTGCTAACTACAACGGTTTTTTTAGGGGCTAAACGCAGCGTTGCGCTTCTGGGGCCGCATCTTTGGCCCATGAAAACAATCTTGCTTTGCCTCTTGGCGGCGGGCCTGCTGGGGGAGCAGCCGGCAGCGCGGGCGCAATCTGCGGCTTCCGCTTCTGAGCTGCGAATTGCTTTCGGCTCCTGCAACCGTCACGATTTACCCCAGCCTTTGTGGGATGATATTGCCCAAGATAAACCAGCCGTGTGGGTGTGGCTGGGCGACAATATCTACGGCGACTCTGATAACCCCCAAGTGCTGCGGGCCAAGTACGATGCCCAGTTCAATCAGCCCGGTTACCGCCACCTCCGTGAGCAGGGCACCCAGGTGATTGGCACCTGGGACGACCATGACTACGGCCGCAACGACGGCGACAAGAATTACCCCTTTAAGGCCCAAAACCAGCAGATTGCCCTGGACTTTTTGCAAGAGCCTCAAAACAGCACCCGACGGAAGCAGGAAGGAATTTATACCTCGTATGCGTATGCCGTGGGCAAGAAGAAGGTGAAGGTAATTCTGCTGGACGACCGGTATTTCCAGGACCCGCTGTTCCGTGACTCGGCCCTGGTGTACCACCCCAACCCCACCGGCGACGTGCTGGGCGAAGCGCAGTGGGCGTGGCTGCGGCAGCAGCTCGCCGGCTCCGATGCCGATGCCCACATCATTGCCTCGGGCATTCAATTTTTGCCCTACCAGCACCGGTTCGAGAAGTGGGCCAATTTCCCGGTAGCCCGGCAGCGCCTGCTCACGTTGCTTAAGGATACCAGGCCCAAGGGCGTTCTGCTCATCAGCGGCGACCGGCACATTGGCGAAGTATCCCGGGTGCCGGTGCCGGGCCTGAAGAAACCCGTGTATGAAATAACCTCCAGCGGCCTCACCCACCCTGCCACCCACAACACCAGTGAGCCTAACCAGTACCGGGTAGGTCCCTTGGTGAATCAGAAGCACTACGCCCTGTTCCAGTTTCGCCCTCACGGCCGCCAACTGCGCGTTACGGCCTCTCTGCGCGGCGACGATGGAAAGGTATTCTACACCGAAGAAATTAAATTGAACCGCTAATCCGCCGCGCCGGCCCGGAATCTATGCGCCGGTTCCAGCGCAGTTCGGCTAACTTCGTCACCTCACTTTTTGCCTTCCGCCGTTTTGTCCTTTTCGCGCTTCTTTTCCTTGTTGCTGCTGGCCCTGGTACTGCTCAGCCCCGATTCCGGCTCGGCCCAGCGCCGCCGCAAAAAATCCCCAGTCCGCAAAACTACCCATACCGTAGCCCGCCGCGCCCCGGTACGCAAAGCGCCCCCCGTGGCGCCCGCTCCACGCCGCGCTACGCCAGCTACCTCGGCTACCGCAGTGGCGGTAAGTGGTAAAAATCGATTTGTTCCACCAAGAATTTTTCGAGGAAAGAATGCTCCAGTTCCATTTGAGCAGGAAGAATTCTATTCTCTATGGGTTGATTCGGTGATGCGCACACTCACGCCCGACCAGCGGGTGGCGCAGCTGTTTATGGTGGCGGCCTACTCCAACCGGAAACGCATCGATGAGGACTCCATTTCGACCCTGATTCAGCAATACGGCATCGGCGGGCTGATTTTCTTCCAGGGCGGGCCGGTGCGCCAGAGCCGCTTGCTGAACCGCTACCAAAGCCAGAGCAAAGTGCCCCTGCTGGTAGCCATGGACGCCGAGTGGGGCGTAGGTATGCGCCTGGATAGCGTGGTGCGCTTCCCCTACCAGATGAGCATGGGCGGAGTGCGCGACAACCAGCTCATTTATGACATGGGCGCCGAAGTTGCCGCCCAGTTCAAGCGCCTGGGTATGCACGTAAACTTCGCCCCGGTAATTGACGTGAATAACAACGCCGCTAACCCCGTCATTGGCTTCCGGAGCTGGGGCGAAAACCGGGAAAGCGTAACGGAGAAAAGCTACCTCTACATGAAGGGCATGCAGGATGCGGGCGTGCTGGCCGTAGCCAAGCACTTCCCCGGCCATGGCGACACCGACACCGACTCCCACCTGGCCCTGCCCCTGCTCCGCATCGACCGGAAGCGGATTGATACGCTGGAGCTTTACCCCTTCAAAAGCCTGATTAAGCGCGGCATTGGGGGGATGATGGTGGCCCACCTCAACATTCCGGCCCTCGATACCACGGGCCTGCCCTCCACCCTTTCCAAACCTATTATTCAGGGCTTGCTACAGCAGAAGCTAGGGTTTGAAGGCATCATCTTCACCGACGCCATGAACATGAAGGGCGTCATCAGCAAATACCCGCCCGGTGATGCCGACGTGCGGGCGCTGGTGGCGGGCAACGATATTCTGGAGTTCAGCAAGAACATTCCGCTGGCGTTGCGCATGGTACGGGAGGCCATCAACCGGGGCGAGCTAAGCCAGGCCGACATTGACCGGCGCTGCCGCAAGGTGCTGGCCCTGAAACAGTGGGCCGGCCTGAACCAGTACCGGCCCATCAACCTGCGCGGCCTCACTGCCGACCTCAATACGCCCCACGCCCAATACCTTAGCCGCCAGCTCTCGGAGCTGAGCGTAACGGTGCTGCGTAATCAGCGCAGCCTGCTGCCCCTGCAGCGGCTCGATACGTTGCGCCTGGCCACGCTCACCATTGGCACCAAGGATACCACCGACTTCCAGCGCATGGTGGCCGACTATGCGCCGGTGCGCCACTTCTGGCTGCCCGCTACGCCCACCATGGATGAGCTGACGCGGATGCGCGAAACCCTGCGGGCCTACAACACCGTGCTGATTGGGGTGAACAACCTGGGCCGCCTGCCTGCCACTAACTTCGGGGTAAGCCCCGAGGCCAACGTGCTGCTGCGGGAGCTGGGTGGCAAGGGCCAGCGGCTTATCGTGTCGGTGTTCGGCTCGGCCTACGCCGCCGCCAAGCTCCGCGACCTGGACCGCGCCGATGCTGTGGTAATGGCGTATCAGGAAAGCAAGAACGCCCAGGAAGTAGCTGCCGAGGTAATTTTCGGCGGTATTTCGGCCAGCGGGAAGTTGCCCGTTACCATCTCCGACCGATATGCTTACGGAACAGGCCTGGCTACCCAGGGCGGCATTCGGCTGCGCTACAGCCAGCCCGAGGCCGTGGGCCTGAACAACAACCTGGAAAGCCGCGTCGATTCGTTGATGAACCTGGCCATTGCCTCCCGGGCCTTTCCGGGTGGGCAGGTAGTTATTGCCCGGCGCGGCACGGTGGTGCTGCAGAAAAGCTACGGCACCCACAACTACCCCACCGCCGGCCAGTCCGCCCGCCCCGTCCGCAGCACCGACCTCTACGACCTGGCCTCCCTGACCAAAGTATCGGCCGCGCTGCCTTCGTTGATGAAGCTGCAGGATGAGGGCAAATTCAATCCGGATATGACGATGGGCCAGCTGTTTCCGGAGCTGGTAGGCACCAACAAGCAGGACCTGAAGCTGCGCGACGTGCTTACCCACCAGGCCCGCCTGAAAGCCTGGATTCCGTTTTGGAAGGACTATACTAAGCCCCGAGGTTTCTTTAACTCCATCTTCGGCAAAAGCCCGGACGCCAAAGTCGTATCCACTACCCAGCCCTCGGAGCTAAACCGCCGCTACTTCCGCCCCGATTCGTCGGCGCGGTTTCCGCTGCCGGCCGGCCCGCGCCTGTGGGCCCGCAAGGACTTTCCGGAGCGCATTGTGAAGGCCATTGCCGAGTCGCCGCTGAACGAGAAGCCGGGCTACGTGTACTCCGATTTGTCGTTTATCCTGTACCCGCGCTTTGTGCAACGGGTGTCGGGTAAGCCCCTAAACCAATTTGTGACCCAGGAAATCTACCAGCCGCTGGGCGCTACCACGCTGGGCTACAACCCCACCCGCCGCTTCCCGCTCAGCCGGATTGCCCCCGCTGAATACGACTCCCTGTTCCGCCACGGCCAGCTCCACGGCACGGTGCACGACGAGGGCGCGGCCCTGCTGGGCGGCCTTTCCGGCCACGCCGGCCTATTCGGCTCGGCTACTGATTTGGCCAAGCTGGTGCAGCTCTACGCCTGGAATGGCAAGTACGGCGGGCAGCAAATTCTCAAAGCCGAAACTGTGCAGGAGTACACCCGCTGCCAGTTCTGCCCCGATAACCGCCGCGCCTTAGGCTTCGATAGGCCCGCCACCAACCCGACCGTGAATTCGGCCCCGCTGGCCTCGCCCCAGAGCTACGGCCACACCGGCTTCACGGGCACTTATTTCTGGGTCGACCCCAAGGAGGAAATTACCTGCGTGGTGCTCACCAACCGCGTAAACCCCACCCGTCGCAACAACAAAATCACGGAGTTGAGCGTGCGCAGCGGTATTCTGCAGATTGCATTGCAAAGCGTCCGGCAGCCGCAGAAGCAGGAAGTGGAAAGCACCGTTCCGAAAGAGGAATAAGCACAGCGCCCCGACCTTCTGGTCGGGGCGCTGTTGTTTTTAGGTAGTGCCTAGGGGGTTTTCTGCTCGGCCATATACACTACATCAATCGTGCGGGTAGCTTCTTCCAGGGTTAAGCCCATCTTTTGCAAGCTCAGCTTTACTTCGGGCAGTTTATCCTCAGGCTGCACTGCCAGCTTGATGTCGTAATGACCTGCCAGGTTTGTTTCGTTTACCACGGGCTTGCTCGCCATATTCTCCAGAAACTCCCGCAGCACTTCTACGCTACTACCTTCTGCTTCTAGGCCTTTGCCGGACCAAGAAGCCTGTTCCGGTTTGTTCGATTCGGGCCAGGCAGCCGCTGCAAGCCGGCGCAACACGTATACTGGCCGGCTTTCAGGGCGCACCGAAACGTGCAGCCCAAACCGGCTGTGAAGTTCCGGCCTCAGCCGATTGAATAATTGTCTACTTTCCGCGGGCGGCACGATTAAATCCAGGCAGAACAAGTTGGCGGGCTCATATGACGTACGGCTGGCGGGCAGCTGATTTTGCACGCGCAGGTGCGACACCTGGTACGCTTGCTGCACCAGATTTTGCAGACTGGTATTGATAAAGGTAACCCGACGGCCTCGTAACCCGGGAGTTTGGTCACGACGCATTTGGCTGCCCAGCCCTACCAAATACGGCTGAACCCGCAAGGCATAGCGCGTGCTCGTATCGGCCGGAAAAAAGCTCAGTGGGTTCCGCAGCTCATCGTGTTTGGCTTCAACCGGCGCACTCTGTCCTGCTAGCCATTGCCGTATCACCGTAAGCGTAATGGCCTTGGGATTGGTAATAGCCAGCACTTTACCATCGGGGCCGATGACTACGGTGTGCGGCACGGTACGGTGCGGGAAGTACCGGTACAGGAGTGCCTGCTCGTCGAGCAACGCAGCTAATGGAATATGCACCGGCCGGCGCTGTAGAAACGTACGTACCCGCGCCTCCGGGTCGGCGGCTACCCCTACTACCTGCAACTGCTGCGGAAACGCCTGCTGCAAAGAATCCAGGTGCAGCAGCGCCGGAATGCAGGGGCTACACCAGGTTCCCCAGAACTCCAGAATGAGCAACTTGCCTGCCACCGCTGCAGAGCTAAACACTGGGCGCGGGCTGTTGAGCGTGGCCAGCGTAAAAGCTGGTACTTGGTCGCCCTCATGCAGCGCCTGAGCCGAACCAAACGAGGGGGCCCCCAGTAGACAAGTAACTGATAAAAATCGACGTATATGCATAGCAAAAGACGACTGGATTAAGGCCTTTAAACTACTATATTCTCAGTAGCTTACTGCACTGTGCCACCCACTACCCCCCTGCCCTATGCTAGGCCTCATGATGAACACCCCCCTGCGCATTGCGGGGCTGCTGGAACACGCCGAAAAATGGCACGCCGACACGGAAATTGTGAGCCGCCTGCCCGAAGGCGGCCTGCACCGCACCACCTACGCCGGCCTGGGCCGCCGCAGCCGCCAGCTGGCCAACGCCTTGCACCGCCTAGGCATCCGGAGCGGTGACCGGGTGGGCACGCTGGCCTGGAACACGCACCGCCATCTGGAGCTGTATTATGCCATATCGGGCTCGGGAGCGGTGTGCCACACCAGCAACCCGCGGCTGTTTCCGGAGCAACTGGTGTACATCATCAACCACGCCGAGGACCGGCTGCTGTTCTTCGACCTCACGTTCCTGCCGCTGGTGGAAAAGCTGGCCCCCAGCTGCCCTACTGTGGAAGCCTGGGTGCTGCTGACCGACCGGGCCCACATGCCCGAAACCACTACCCTGCCCGGTTTGCGCTGCTACGAAGACCTGCTGGCGGCGGAAAACAACGCGTTTGAGTGGCCCGTTTTCGATGAAAACACGGCGTCTTCCCTGTGCTACACCTCCGGTACCACCGACCAGCCCAAGGGCGTGCTGTACTCCCACCGCTCCACGCTGCTGCACAGCTACGCCGCCGCCCTGCCCGACTGCTTCAACTGCTCGGCCCGGGACGTGATTCTGCCGGTGGTGCCCATGTTCCACGTCAACGCCTGGGGCATTCCGTACCTGGCTCCCATGATTGGCTGTAAGCTGGTGCTGCCCGGGCCGGGCCTGGATGCGGCCAGCCTCTACGAGCTGTTCGAGACGGAAGGCGTCACGTTTACGGCCGGGGTGCCCACCATCTGGTTTGGGCTGCTCACCTTCATGCGCGAAAAGCAGCGGCGGTTTTCCTCGCTGCGGCAGATGATTGTGGGCGGGGCCTCCTGCCCACCGGCATTATTAAAAGCCTTCGATGAGGAGCTGGGTGTCACCATCCGCCACGCCTGGGGCATGACGGAAACCTCGCCCCTGGGCACCGTGTGCACTCTCAAGCCCCAGCAGCTCAGCCTCAGCCCCGACGAGCAGTTCGCCATCCAGACCAAGCAGGGCCGCGTCATTTTTGGGGTGGATATGAAGATTGTGGACGACGAAGGCCGGGAGCTACCCCACGACGGCGTGGCCTTCGGCGACCTGCTGGTGCGCGGGCCCTTCATCGTGGCCGAGTACTTCGGCACCGAGTCCGGCCAGCTTACTGCAAACGGCTGGTTCCGCACCGGCGACGTAGCTACCATCGACCCGGCTGGCTTCATGCAGATTACCGACCGGAGCAAGGACGTTATTAAATCGGGTGGGGAGTGGATTTCAAGTATCGAGCTGGAAAACCTGGCCATCGGGCACCCCGCCGTGGCTGAAGCTGCTGTTATTGGCGTGCCCCACCCCAAATGGAGCGAAAGGCCCCTGCTGATTGTAGTCCAGAAGCCCGACCAGGAACTCAGCAAGGAAGAAATCCTGGCCTACTACGACGGCAAGGTAGCCCGCTGGTGGGTGCCTGAGGCTGTGGAATTCGTGGAGCAACTCCCCCACACCGCCACCGGCAAACTCCTCAAAACCCAGCTCCGCAAGGATTTTGACGGCTACCAGTGGTAGCTAATTGCTGGGACTGAATAATAAATCGTCATCCTGAGTGTAGCGAAGGACCTTATTACGCCTGAACGAAAACCGTAACAACGCCTCGTTCAGGCGTAATAAGGTCCTTCGCTACGCTCAGGATGACAAACGGTTTGGTACGTACAACTGACGGTTTACTTCACTTCTCCCGGATTCTGCTCTTTCATCTTCTCGGCAATGGCCTGTTGCAGCTCGGGCAAGTGCTCCTGCATGCGGCGCTGCCCGATTTCCATGCTGGCGGTCATCAGTTGGGGCATTTTGTCGATGGTTTTGCGGCCGATGGGCGTCTGGTAGAATTTGGCCAGCTCCTTCAGCTCTTTTTCGGTGAACTCGCGGGCGTAGAGCTGCACCATATCTTCCTTCATGGCATTCCAGCTCATGTATTTGGTGATGTAGGCGCGCATCTCAGGCTCCACGGCCTTCATGCCGGGGTTTTGCTCAATCTGTGAAGCCAGCATCCGGTCGATGGATTCCGTCAGGTTTTTCTCGGAGTTGGAAGCCGCCAGCAGCTCCTCGGCCGCCTTGCGCTGGCTAGCCGATATGGGCGTTTTGGCTGGAGCAGCGGCGGTAGTGGGGGTAGTCGTTTGCGCCTCCGCCACGGTGGCAGTCAGGGCCAGAGCGGCGGTCAGGATCCAAGAATATTTCATACTCGAAGTACGGAAAATTCGCACCGGCAGCTGGCCGCCACTACACGGTAAAGAAAATTCGCCGCCGGTACAGCACCCACAAAATGCCCACCCACACGGCAGTATAGGCCACGGCGTAGGCGAGGGAGGCGTGGTAGGGGTTAGCAATATGGTCCGTGAAGAAGGTGCGGTACAGCCAGTCGCGGGCGTAAAACAGGGTGCCATTGGCGTGGTGCAGCTTGAGGCGGGTAAGCAGCCGCTCCAGCACTTCGGGCAGGAAAAACACCAGCAGCGCATTGCTACCGCAGGCCACCAGCGGCCGGGTCCAAGCCCCGCACCACTGCTGCACATCTACCAGCCAGTACAATCCCGCCAGCACCAGCACGCTGATGCCGCCGGCGTACAGCACGTAGGAGCTGGTCCAGAGGGCTTTGTTGATGGGAAACCACCCGTTCCAGACAAGGCCCAGTAGCACCAGTCCGCTGCCGCCCACAAACAGCCACGCGGCTTTGCTGGCCCGGTCGGGGGCGGGGCGGTGCAGCCCCTGGCCCACCAGCACGCCCAGCAGCCCGGTGGCAATGGTAGGGAGCGTGCCCAGCAAGGATTCCGGGTCCCAGCCTTTGTCTTTTAGAAACATATGGTTGACGGTGAACAGCCGCTGGTCGAGCCAGGCCCCCAGGTTAGTGGCCGGTTCCAGATTGGCCGGGCCGTAGCCGGGCACCGGTACCAGCTGCAGCAGCACGTTATAAAACACGAGCAGCCCGCCAACTAGCCAGAGTTGCTGCCGCCAGGTAGTTTTCAGGAAAAGCACACTGCAGGCCCCGTACACCAAAGCAATGCGCTGCAGCACCCCCGGAATTCGGAAGGAAGTGAAGTAGAAGTAGGGAATCAGCCCGATGAGCAGGCCCAGCACCAGCAACACCAGCGTGCGGCGGGCCACCCGCCACAGCGTAGCGCGGTGCAACGCTGGCTGCGGGCGCACCGCCGCCAGCCCGTACACCAGCGCCACCCCCATGATGAACACGAAGGACGGAAACACCAGATCGGCGGGGGTACAGCCGTGCCAGGGCGCGTGGGCCAGCGGGCGGTAGTACTGGGTGTAGTCGCCGGCGTTGTTTACCAAAAGCATCAGCAGCACCGTCAGCCCCCGAAAAACATCCAGGGAAAGCAGGCGGGCGGGTTTATCAGCGCGCATTCTGTGGATTGGTTGTAGTTGTAATAGAACATCATGCAGAGGCGTAGCCGAAGCATTTCGCGTGCTGACGTTGTGCCGGTAGCTCACCGAAGCGGCAAAGATGCGTCGGTTCTTTGCCAGACGCACAACAAGCTCAGCATGACAATAGCAGCACAACGTCAGCACGCGAAATGCTTCGGCAAGCTCGGAATGACGTTCTGTTTTTGTTGATTCACCTACTACACCTTAATGATGACATTGCGCCGGTACATCAGCCAGAGTACCCCGAACCAGATGAGTACGCATACCAGCGCCCCGGCCAGGGAAGCATTAATGGGACTGAAATAGGGCACGAACAGCGTATCATACAGCCAGGTACGCAGGCCCACTTTCTCGCCGGCAGCGTCGGTTACCTGCACCATATTCAGCAGCCTCGGAATCAGGCCCGAGAGGAAAAACACGGTAATGGCATTCACGCCGTACACCAGGGCTGGCAGCGTCCAGCGGCGGTACTGCTGCACATCCACCAGCCAGTACAGCCCGCCCAGCATAGCCAGGGCCAGCCCGCCGGCGTACAGCACGTAGGAGCTGGTCCAGAGGGCTTTGTTGATGGGAAACCACCCGTTCCAGACCAGGCCCAGCAGCACGCAGCCCCCGCCCGCCACAAACAGCCAGGCCACCCGCGTAGCCGGCTCCACTTCCCGGCGGCGCAGCCACTGCCCCGCCAGCAGGCCCAGCAGCCCAGTGCCCACGGCTGGCAGCGTGCTCAACAGGCCTTCAGGGTCCCAGGTGCGGCTTTGCTTCCAGAGGTGAGCCTCCCCCAGCACCGTGCGGTCAAGCCAAGCGCCCAGGTTGGTACCGGCCTCCAGGTTGGCCGGGCCGTAGCCGGGCACGGGCACCAGCTGCAGCAGCACGTTGTAGAGAATCAGGATAAAGGCCAGCAGCCCAATTTGCTGCCTGCGGTTGGTTTTCAGAAACAGGATGCCACACACCAGAAACACCACCGCAATGCGGGCCAGCACCCCGGGTATGCGCACCGTACTGAACTCAAACTTCGGGAACAAGGCCGAAAACAGACCCAACCCAAACAGAATGGCGGCCCGCTTCAGCACCCGCAGCATGGTGCGGCCGTGGGTGGCGGGCTGCTGCCGGGCTCCATCCAGCGCATAGGTAATGCTGACACCCACAATGAACAGGAAGAAGGGAAAAATCAGGTCGGTGGGGGTGCAGCCGTGCCAGTGGGCGTGTTCCAGAGGGGCGTAGATGTGGCCCCAGTCGCCGGGGTTGTTCACCAGTATCATGGCCATGACGGTAAGGCCCCGAAACACATCAAGGCTCGTGAGGCGGCCGGGTTGGGAGGCTTCGGCCAGGGGCGTGGTACCCGTGGTGGCATGGGCAGCCTGCGTAGTGGTTTGCATACGTGCGGGAATCGGAGGGCGGAATTCCCGGCAAGATGCAGTATCCGGCGGAGTTTTGTTGCTTCTGCACCGCAACTTGACCCTGCCAACTTGCCCAGAAGTTTGCCTTGATTGAATGTCGGTACAGCCTTCAAAAAATACCATATATAGTTGTTTCACTGTACAACAACTGTTAGTTTTAGCTGAATTCCACACGCTTCTCCGCTCCGTTTCCGCTTCCGCTCTGCCTTTCCCACTCCCACCTAGCGCCTTCCACAGTCCTGGTGCGTTGCCTCGGCCTTAGCTGATTTTTGCTGGCCCGCTTCCCACCCACCCTCCACCTGTCCCGCCATAGTCCAACTGCCGCGCGCCCTCTCGGGCGCGTTGGGTGTGCCGTTTCCTTCCTTTTCTCTCACCTCTCTATTGCGTATGAAAAAACAACTATGGTCCTCTTCCCTATCGTTGGGGCTGCTACTGGCCGCCCCGGCCGTATGGGCCCAGCAGGCCACCACAACCATGCAGGGTGTGGTAACGGGCGGCAATGATGGTCAGCCTTTGCCCGGCGTAAACGTGGTGGTAAAAGGCACGGCCATTGGCACCCAGACCGGAGCCGACGGCCGCTACAGCCTCTCGAATGTACCCGCTGGCAGCACGCTGGTGTTCAGCTTTATCGGCTACGCTCCCCAGGAGTTTCGTGTGGGCAATGCCACCACGGCCAACATCGCGCTGGCCCCCGACTCCAAGAGCCTCAGCGAGGTGGTAGTAACGGGCATGGGCATCAAGCAGGAGCGGCGCGAGCTGAACTACAGCGCCCCCCAGGTGCAGGGCGGGGAGTTGGTGGAAACCCGCCAGACCAATATCGTGAATGCCTTGCAGGGCAAGGTGGCGGGCGTAAGCATTACGTCGTCGGGTGGGGCGCCAGGCGAGGGTGCTGCCATTGTAATCCGGGGCGGTAACTCCCTGGATGGCAACAACCAGCCGCTGTTTGTGATTGACGGGGTGATTATGGATAACTCCTCGTTCACGGAAAGCACGGCTCCGGGCGGGGGCTCAGGCTTCAACGGGTTGCTGGGCCGCTCAGTGGCCAGCCAGAACCGTGTGGGCGACCTGAACCCCGAGGATATTGCCTCGCTCACGGTACTGAAAGGCGGGGCCGCCGCCGCTATTTACGGGCTGCGGGCCGCCAACGGCGCGGTTATCATTACCACCAAAAAAGGCACCGCCGGTCGTACTAC
Source organism: Hymenobacter sp. UYP22 (assembly GCF_040547285.1). Taxonomy (NCBI): domain Bacteria; kingdom Pseudomonadati; phylum Bacteroidota; class Cytophagia; order Cytophagales; family Hymenobacteraceae; genus Hymenobacter; species Hymenobacter sp. UYP22. Next base: position 280,922 of record NZ_JBEPPK010000006.1, read on the forward strand.
CATCAGCTACCGCACCCAGTTTTCGGTGGATGAGGTACGGCAGTTGCCCAAGCTCCAGGACCGTTACAAGCAGGGCACCAACGGCACCTTCGACCCCGCCGTGCGCTCCTCCTTCGGGCCCCAGTTTCAGCCCGGCGAAACCGTGTACAACAACCTGAGCGACTTTTTTCAGAAGGGCAAAAGCTGGCAGCACTTCCTGACCATGTCGGGCGGCTCGGAGAAAAGCTCCTTTATTTTCTCGGCCTCGCGCAATACCACCGATGGCATTGTGCCCACCAGCCGCTACGAGCGCACCACACTGCGCCTGGGCGGCTCGGCCAAACTCTCGGAAAAGCTGAGCCTGACGGGCTCCACCCAGTACATCAACTCGGGTGGCACGGTGCCCATTCAGGGGCCGGGCTTGTTTGGGGGCACGGGCGGTTTCTACACCAGCTTGCTCAACTGGCCCCGCAACGACGATGCCCGCGTGTACCTCAATCCCGACGGTACGCGCCGCCGCTTGCTGGGCACGGCTACCTCGGCCAACGACGCCGACAACCCCTACTTCTCCATTTACCGCAACCCCCAGACCACCCGCAACAACCGCTTTATCGGCAGTATTCAGGCTTCTTTGGACATCTTCAAGTGGCTGAACCTGTCAAACACTAGTGGCACCGACCTGTACTTCCAGAAGGACCGCTCGGTGCGGGCCGTGGGCACCTCGCTCACCGGTAACCAAGACGGCGGTATTTCGGAAACCAGCACCTTGAGCCGCCTGCTCAACTCCAACACCCTGCTCACCTTCAAGCACGACTTTACCGACAACATTGGGGGGGCGCTGGTGCTGGGCAACATGGTGGACGTGAGCCGCTCGGAAATTGTGGACAACCTAGGCCTGATTTTCCAGAACCCCAACCCGGCCGTACCGTCCATCAACAACACGGTTAACCGCAACGCCCTCACCACCAACTCGGAGCGGCGGCTAGTGGGCAACTTCGCCCGCCTGAATGTTAATTTCTTCAACCAAGTAAGCCTGGAGCTGAACGGGCGCCGCGACCAGACCTCTACCCTGCCCCGCCCCGGCAAAGGTAAAAACTACGGCCGCGTGTTCTACTACGGCGCGGCCTCCGTGGGCTGGGAGTTCACGCAGCTGCTGGGCCTCTCTCAGAACCCCTGGCTGAACTACGGCAAGCTGCGCGGCTCCATCTCGGATGTGGGCAAAGACACGGGCCCCTACCGCGTGGATTCGCCTTTGGCCCAGGGCACCTACATCGGGGGTGGTTTCCGCAACGGCTTCTACGGATCCAACGCCAACCTGGTACCGGAGCACACCCGCGCCATCGAGTTTGGGGTAGACCTGCAGTTTCTGCGCAACCGTGTGGGCCTGGAGGCCAACGTGTACCAGCAAACCACCCGCGACCAGCTGATTGCCCCGCGCGTAAGTCAGGCCACCGGCTTTATTCTGCAGTACATTAACGGCGGTACCGTGGAGAATAAGGGTCTGGAAATTGCCTTGCGTGGCACGCCCGTGCAGCAGGCCAATTTTACCTGGGATGTAGTGGCCAACTACTATGCCAACCGCAACCAAGCCAACAAGCTACCCGGCTTCCTCACGGAGGTGTACCAGTCGGATGCCTGGGTGGTGGATGTGGCCCGGGGCGGTGCCTTCCCCGGCTACGCTATTTCCTCCATCAGCGCCCTGGACTACCAGCGCGCTCCCGATGGTCAGATCCTCATCAGCCCCACTACCGGCTACCCGCTGGTAAACACCAGCACCTTTGTGTACGCCGGCAACCGCGCGCCCCAATACACGGTGCAGGTTACCAACACGCTACGCTATAAGGAGCTTTCCTTCTCCTTCCTCTGGGATTTCCGCAAGGGCGGTAAAGTGGTGAATGGCAACGACTGGCTGGCCACCCGCACCGGCCAGAGCGAACGGACGCTGGACCGCTACAAAACGGCTGTGTTTGAGGGGGTAATCCGGCAGACGGATGGCTCCTACGTACCAAATACGCGCCCGGTAGAGCTCACTCAGAGCTACTACCAGAACGTGCTAGGCGTGATTGGCACTCCCTTTATTGAGGATGGTTCCTGGTCGCGGCTACGCTACGCCACGCTGACCTACCTGCTGCCCGCCAAACTGTTTACTGATTCTAAATCAGTGAAAGGCGTGGAGCTGTCGGTGACAGGCCGCAACCTGCTGCTGTTCACCAAGTACTCGGGCGGTGACCCAGAAACCTCCTCGGCCGGGGCCGGGGTGCGCGGGGGCGGCTCGGGCGGCTTCGACTACGGCGGAGTACCCCGCACCCGGGGCGTAGACATGAGTCTGCGCGTGAACTTCTAACTAGCTATTAGTTGCTGGCTATCAGCTGTTCATGCAGCATTTAGGCTGACATCGAATAGCTGATAATTGACAACGAGCACCAATCAACCGACTTCAAGTGATGAAAAAATATATGCTGCTGCTGGGTTTAGCGCTGAGCAGCGGGGTGATGACGTCCTGCGACAAGTTCTTCGACGTCAATACCGACCCCAACAACCCAGTTACCTCCACTCCGAACTTCCTGCTGCCCGGCATTATTTCCCAGGGCATCCAGACCCAGATGTTCACCTCCCTGGTAACGCCCTACCTCACGCAATACGTGGTGCGCAAGTCGCCCATCGGGGGTTCCGATCAGTTCATTCTGACCAACGCCAACAGCACCAATACCTTCAACTACAGCTACTTCTACTCGGGCGGCACCATCCCCACCCTGGCCAAAGCGGCGGAAGAAGAAGGCTCACCCTATTACATTGGGGCGGCCAAAATTGTGCAGGCCATGCTGCTGGCCCACGCCACCGATATGCTGGGCGACATTCCGTACTCGGAGGCCTACCTAGGGGCGCAGAACTACACTCCTAAGTACGACTCTCAGGAGCAGATTTACGCCACCATTAACACGCTCTGCGACGAGGGCATTGCCCTGATGCAGAAGCCAGCCGGTGAAAACTTCCGGCCCCTGTACATTACCTCACCCAGCGTATCCGGCGACATTCTGTTCCAGGGCAATACCCAGAAGTGGATCAAGTTTGCCAATGGCCTGAAAGCCCGCCAGCTCAACCACCTCACCAAGAAAAGCTCCTACGACCCGGCCAAAGTGCTGGCCCTGGTGGATCAGAGCCTGACCTCCACGGCCGACGACGCCCAGTTGCAGTACATCCAGGCCGTGGCCCCGCTTACGGGTACCACCAACATTTTCGGGACCACCCGCAACAACTTTTCTACGGCTACTTTCTCCACCAACATCATCAAGTACCTGAATGGTAATGCCGCGGGTGCCGCCTACCCCGGCGTGGTAGACCCGCGCCTGACCATTATGGCCACGGCCGGCAGCCCCGGCGCCGACCCCGGTGTGGGCACATCCGCGGCGGCCACCGTGGTGAACGGCTACACCGACTTTTACAGCTCCTGGTACGCCCGCGACTTAGGCTACTTTGAGGTGCTCACCTACCACGAAATCAAGTTCATTGAGGCCGAAGCAGCGTTCCGGGCCGGCAACCTGAACCGGGCGCTTACGGCATACCGGGAAGGCATTCGGGCGCACATAGCCAAAATTGGCGTGGGCGGCACCAACTCCGTGCCGCCAGTTTCCTTCCCGCTCATTTCCGGGGCCCAGATTGAAACCTACCTGAGCAGCGCCGCCGTGGCCCAGACCACCTCGGAACTGACGCTCAAGCGCATCATGGAGCAGAAGTACATTGCTATGTTCCTGAACCCGGAGTCGTGGTCGGATTTGCGCCGCCTGGATTACGACCCCGTCATTTACCCCAACCTGCGCTACCCAACTGGCACCAACGTCAACGCTGCCCTGTCCAAAGAAACCGAGTTCAAAAACCGATGGCCGCGCCGCATGCTGCCGGGCGCTACCGAGGTGCTTTACAACCCTCAAGCCGTAGCCAAGCTATTTGCTGAGGCCATGGCTAGCTCCAACGACGAGTACGTTGGCAAGCCCCTGTGGTGGGACCGTCCCTGAGGCTTAGCCTCCGTTTTCTCTCTTATTTACTTCTCTCTAGTATGACACGACATAGTTCTCTTTTTGCCGCCCGCCTGTGGCAGCCCCTCGGGCTGGCCGGGCTGCTGGCCCTGGGCCTGGCTACAGCCGGCTGTAAAAAGGAAGAGTTTGACGACCATTACACCTTGCAGGACGAAGCCGGCTTTGGCTCCATTACCACCGTCGGCGGGGCTTTGGCTACCAAGTATGCCCCTGGCGAAACGGTACCGGTAATTGTGGCCTTTAATCAAGGCGACAACCTGAAAGACGTTACCGTGTTCCAGGTAATCAACAAGCAGGACTCAGCAGTGGTGGGTACTTACCCGGCCAATGGGCAGTACAACGGCACTCCGCAGATTTTCACCCAGACTGTACCTTACACGGTGCCCGCTACGCTGGCCAACAAAACCCCGGTGCGGGTAGATGTGACCCTGAACTTTGCCGACGGCAGCAAGCGCCTACGCCGCTTCACGTATCTGTCGGCTAGTTCGCCCACGCTCAAGTTTTCGGCTACGCCCGTAACCTACCGCAACGGCCTGAGCGCCACCCAGCAGTCTTCCGGCGACATTCTGGGGTATTCTATTCTGCTGAATGAGGGCGGTATTGCCACGGTCCCCACCGCTGGCAGCACGGCTACCTTATTCAAAGCAGTAGACAGCCTTACCTACTTTGCGCGGGTGGGTACTGATGCGCCCAAGCGCCTCGGGGTAGTGCGCGGCCCTTCGGCCGGGGCGGCTACTACCGTCACGGTGAATGCGCCCGTGCCGGCCGGCTCCAATGGCCAGACCCTCACCTACTCGTTTGTAGCCTACGCCCAGAACACCACTACCACGCTCACGGCCGCTCCCATCAACATTGTGGGGCCTACGTCGTTTGCTACGGCCCTGAAAACCGGCCGGGTAGTGTTTGGCGCCTCGGCTCCTTCCGATTCGTTGGCATTCAACCTGAAAACAGCCTTGAATGAACCGGCCGCCGGCCCAGTGGCCAACAAGGACTTGTTTGTATCGGGTATTTCTACTACCAGTTTCACGCTGGCTGCGGCCAATACCACCCGCTACTACAAGCTTACGCCGGCGCAGGTAGCATCGGGCCTTTATACCACGGCTACGGCCAACGCCATTGGCCTGCTGCTCTTCCAGAACACCACCTCCGCCGACCTGGGTACCGTAGCCGTCAACGACGTATACGCCGTGCGCGTGCGGGGCACCGGCGAGATGATGCTCCTGCGCATTACGGGCATCAAAAGCAGCGCCGCCGGCTCTACCGGCCGCGTGAAGTTCGAGTACCGGACGCTGTAAGCAGCCTCTTAATTGCAGTAAAAAGCCTCTCCTAGATAATAGGAGAGGCTTTTCTGCTTTTATAGCAACGCTTACTGAGCTACCATACTTAGCGCCGGCCAAATATGCGTTCCAGAAGGCTCCGGCGCTTCGGCTTGGTTTTCACTTTCACCTTGGTAGGGGTATTGACCGTGGTTGGGCGTGGAGGGGTCGGGCGAGGCGTGGTGGCTACCGGGGGCGTGGTTGGTTGGGGCTCCGGTGCGGGAGCGGGTATCGGTATGGGGGGAGCCTGCTGTGCTACTACCACCTCGGCGGGGCGGCCTGTGGTGCGCACCGAAATAGGCCGGCTCTCATTGTGCAGGCGGTCGAAGGCGGTGAGGTAGTAAGCGTAACCCTTGCCGAACCGGGCCGTGGTATCCTGAAACTGCAATTTGCCGCCCATCTGGGGCCGAATGAGGGCCAGCAGGTTACGGGGGTCATCGGGGGTAGGCGTCTGGTCTTCGTTAAAGCGGTAAAGGGCATAGTAAACTGCCTTGTCGCCGTCGGCGGCGACGGGTCCGGGCTGCCAGGTGAGCGTGTTTACCGTGAGCTGGGTAGAGGCGGTGAGCTGCTGGGCCGGGCGGGGCGGCACGGCATCCAGCCAGGGCATGGCCGGCACCAGCGCCGGGTACCGAAACTCGTGCTGACGCAGAGAGTCAGTAGTGTGCAGGGCATTAGCCATCAACGACTTCGAGCTGAAGAATACGCTGCCGTTCACCTCAGCCGGAAACGTGCGGTTCAGGCGCACCTGCCGGGGCAGCTCGCGTGGGTTGCGCCATACCGAGTCGGAGCGGGTACTTTCCAACATGCGGTAGGCCCCGTGCCCGATATACACGTGGCGGCCGTTGGCATTGCGGGCCCACCACTCCACCAGCACCGGATACTGCGCCACCCGAAAACCGGTGCTCCAGTACAACTGGGGCAGCACGTAGTCAATCCAGCCCTGGCGGGTCCATTCCAGCGCATCGGCGTACAGCCCATCATAGCCCTGGAATGCCTTCGTGGCCGAGCCGTTGGGGTCGGAGGTTTGATTGCGCCACACGCCGAAGGGCGAAATGCCGAACTTCACCCAGCGCTTGGCCTGCTGAATGGAGGTGTGCAGGTCGCGGATGAGAATGTTCACGTTTTGCCGCCGCCAGTCGGCCACGGGTAGATTGTCGGGGTTGAAGCGGGCGTAGGCCTGCTCATCATGAATCACCTGTCCCGCTTCAGGATAGGGGTAGAAATAGTCGTCGAAGTGCACCCCGTCGATGTCGTAGCGCTGCACCACGTCCAGAATAACCTGGTTGATGTACTGGCGCACCTCGGGCAGGCCGGGGTTATAAAGCAGCTTGCCGGAGTAACGCATGAACCACTCGGGGTGGCGGCGGTAAGGGTGGTTGGTGGCTAGGCGGCGCGTCACCGTGTCCATGGTGGCCCGGTAGGGATTGAACCAAGCGTGAAACTCCATCCCGCGCTGGTGGGCCTCGTCGATGAGGAAGGGCAGCGGGTCCCAGAGGGGGGTGGGGGCTTTGCCCTGGGTGCCCGTCAGCCACTTGCTCCAGGGCTCCAGGCTGCTTTGGTAGAAGGCATCGGAAGCGGGCCGCACCTGCACAAACACGGCGTTAATGCCACTTTTCTGGTGGTCATCGAGCATGCGGCGGTACTCGCGGCGCTGCTGCTCGGGCGTGAGGCTGCGGCTGCTGGGCCAGTCAATATTCTCCACCGTGGCAATCCACACGCCGCGCAACTCCCGCTTGGGGGGCACATCAGTGGCGCGACTCCGTAGCGGAGCCAGCAGAAAAGCACTCAGAAACAAGAAAAGGAGGAAACGGCCGGCAGCAGTCAATCGAAACATTGCCCCAAAGTTAGGGAGTGCGGCGGTGAACTGGTGGAGGATTTGTCATTACGAGGAGACCTAGCAAAGCAATCCGGTCTTTTTCGTCTTCTGAGAAGCGCACAGCCCCTGGCGTTTGGCTCGGGCGTTAGGAGTATTTGCTCATGTCGAAGACCAGGGCGAACAAAACAACACATTGCTTCAGCCTCACTCACTCACTCACTCACTCACTCACTCACTCACTCACTCACTCACTCACTCACTCACTCACTCACTCACTCACTCACTCACTCACTCACTC